>NZ_JAJCXE010000052.1:0-1112 GCF_021056325.1 Lentzea sp. CC55
TGTACTGACCTGTGAGGTTGGGAACGCGGCTGGCGGGTGGCTGGCCTTTGAGTGCGGTGTGACCGCGGTGGTGATTGTAGGTGTGGAGCCACTGCGGGAACGCCTCGCGGCGTTCGGTCTCGGTGCGGTAAGGGTGGGCGTATGCCCATTCGTCGAGCAGGGTGCGGTTGAACCGTTCGACCTTGCCGTTGGTCTGTGGCCGGTAGGGGCGGGTGCGTTTGTGGGTGATCCCGGCTGCGGTCAGGGTGTCGCGCCAGAGCCGGGATCGGTAGCACGACCCGTTGTCGGTGAGCACCCGCTCGACTGTGATTCCGTTGCCGTGGAAGAACGCCTGTGCTCGTCGCCAGAACGCGGCGGCGGTTTCCTTGGTCTCGTCGGCGAGGATTTCGCTGTAGGCCAGGCGGGAGTGGTCGTCCACGGCGTTGTGCAGGTAGCTGTAGCCGAGGTTCGCGCGGCTGCTGATCTTGCGCGGCCGGGCCGGGTCGCGATGTGCGGAACTGTTGCGCTTACCCGCGTGCCTGCCGTGGATCTTGTGGCCACCGCCGTCGGGAATGTTGCCCAGCTTCTTGATGTCGACGTGCACGAGTTCGCCGGGCGCGGCGCGTTCATAGCGGCGGACCGGCTGCCCGGTGGCGCGGTCCACCTGGCTGAGCCGGGCCAAGCCGTAGCGGGCCAGGACCCGATGCACGGTCGAGGGCACCAAGCCCAGCAGATACGCGATCCGCGCCGGTCCCCACCGCCGCGCCAGCCGGACCTTGATGATCCGCCGCTCGGTACGCGTCGGGGTCCGGCGGGGGCTCGAGCGCGGGCGAGAGGAACGGTCGGCCATGCCCGCGGCGCCGGACACGCGGTAGCGGCAGGCCCAGCGCTGCGCCGTGCTGATCGACACCTGGAACCGCTCAGCGGCCCGCCGAACAGGCCATTCGTCCTCGACGACGCACCGGGCCAGACGCAGCCTGCCCAGCTCGGTCAGCGGTGCGTTAGCGTGAGTAATGAGGGCCTCCTGGTCGTCGGTGCAGATGTCGCAATCCACACCGAACCCGGAGGCCCTCCCTCATTCCAAGATCATCCGACTACGTGTCGGACCGTTCGTAACCTCTCACGGCAGTACA
>NZ_JAJCXE010000053.1:0-180158 GCF_021056325.1 Lentzea sp. CC55
CTCGCCATCACGAAAGCACCGGCGGCGACACCGAGAACAAATGCGATGACCACGATTCGAATCATTGACGAAATCGTGCAGTAGACACCCACTACGGCACACTCCTGACCACAGCTCCAGCCGAATTTGATTTCCGAGTTCGCCGTTTTTCTGCTCGAACGGCGCCTCTTCAGAATGACTGGGCCACGGGAGGATCACAGCGCCCCGTGACACACAGGCCGTGTGCCACTTGGCTCAGATCTGGGTGAGTGAGCGCAGCACCTCCGGCCGGTGGACGACGATGCGCTTGCGTCCTGTGCTCAACACGCCGCGGGACCTCAGCACGGCCAGAGCCCTGGCGACAGCCCGCCGCGAGCCGCCGAGCTGACGTGCGATGTCCTCCTGGGACAACGGGGTGCGGACCTCTACACCTTCGGCCGTGCGGATGCCGCGCTCGTCGATGAGTTCGACCAGGTGGTGGGCGAGCCGTTTGCTGACGTCGAGCGCCGCTGATCCGACTCGTGCCCGCTCCGCCTCGCGCAGCCGCGTCGCCATGGTGCTCATGAGGGCAAGTGCCACCTGATGCCTGTCCTTCAACACGGCGAGGAACTGGCTGCGGGAGTACTGCACCACGTCGACGGGCTCGATCGCGCGTACAGAGGCCGTACGCGTCCACCCCTGCAGTGCAGCCAACTCCCCCAACACGTCGCCCGGGCCGCGCAAGGCGTAGATGATCTCGCGTCCGTCTTCGAGCACCGTCGACACACGCACCCATCCCGATTTGACGACCTGGACGTGGTCGGACGGGTCGTCCTGGTGCAACAGCACGTCGTTGACGGCGAACGACCGGCCTATGCCGCGAGTCAGCAAGAACTCGCGGTCACCATCCGGGAGAAAAGCGAGCAGACTTCCGTCGACATCACCGTGGCGCACGACCACCTCCGAGATCCGAGCACAGGGCTTCCGACGCACTTGCACCATTCATGCACATTGCACACAACGAAATCAATCAGAAAATCGTTGCCATGCAATTCAACAACCGGTCGCGACAGGGAAAGCTGGCGCGCAGAACGCCGTGAGCAGGCCTAACATGGGTCCCATGGGTACTACGACGACCCTGGAGCTGACTCCTGAGGAACTGGTGCTCCTCCGGCACGCGTTGCGCCACTACCTCTCGGACTTCGGCCACGAGGAGGCCGACATCCGGCGCCTGACCCGTGCGCTGATCGGCAAGCTGCCGGCGCACCAGCAGAGGAACGCGAGTCCCAGCCACACGTAGGTGTTGCCGGCGAGGTGCTGCCACCAGGTCCAGGCGAGCTCGCGGTCGCCGGCGCTCGGCAGCAGCCAGTGCGGGCCGACGGCGAACACCGCCACGGCGGCGGTGCGGGTGTGGCCGCGCAGCAGCACCAGTGCGGGTGCGATCCACACCCAGTGGTGCGACCAGGACACCGGCGAGACGAGCAGGCCCGTCACCGCGACCGCGACGAGGGCGGTGAGGTCGTCGCGCAGCCTCGGCAGGACCGCCACGGTGAAAGCGAGCACTGCCAGCGCTGTCACGAGCCACACCACCTCCGGGAGGCCGAGGCGGAACAGCAGGCCGCGCAACGACTGGTTCGCGGTGAAGCCGAGTCCGCCCACGCGGCCGGGGTCGAGCACCGCGTGCGACCAGAACCGCTCGGACTGCTCCGGTGCGAGCAGCCAGCCGAGCAGGCCGCACGACGAGAACGTCGCCACGGCGGTCAGCGCGGGCCGCCACCGCTTGCGGGACAGGAAGAACAGCAGGAAGACCAGAGGTGTCAGCTTGATCGCAGCGGCGAGGCCGACGAGCAGGCCGCGCGGCCACGGCGTGCGCGGCAGGAGGCAGTCGGCGGCGACCAGGCCGAGCAGGACCAGGTTGACCTGGCCGAGGTCCAGGCTGATGCGGACGGGTTCGAGCAGCAGGCACAGCGCGGCGAGGCCGAAGCCGGACGGCGCGGCGGTGTGGCAGGCCGCGGTGAACAGTGCGATGGCGGCGGCGGTGAACAGCAGTGCCGAGAGTGGCAGCGGCATCGGGGAGAGGCCGCTGAACAGCAGTGCCGCGAACGGCGGGTAGGTGAACGGGAGTTCCTTGGGACCGTGGAAATCGGCGGTGTAGAGGTCGGTGCCCGCGCGCCACGCCTCACCGCCCGCGAGGTACACGCGCAGGTCCAGGACACCGCTGCCGAAGCTCCGCACGGCCACCCAGGCGAGCAGACCGGCGACCACGGCACCCCAGAGGCGGCGCGCGAGCACGTCGTTCACAGGCCAGAACCCTTCGTCCACAACGAAATCCGATGTGGACGAGCCTGGCGCGCGCGGACGTGCCGGCGGATCGGCCCGGCAGCGGCGAGATCATGGCCGGAGGGGCAGCCGTGACGCCCGGACTGGCCGGACGGTCATGGTCAGGTGGCCACCACGTGCGCGCGGAAGGCCCACGCGACGATCTCCACGCGGTTGCGGGCGCCGACCTTGGTCTGCACCGAGGCGAGGTAGGCCTTGACCGACGACACGGAGACCTTCATCGCCGCGGCGATCTCGTTGTTGCTCAGGCCTTGGGCGACGTGCCGCACCACGTCCAGCTCGCGCGGGTTCAGCACGCCGGCGTCGGCGTTCGGCACGGGCGGCACCGAACGCCGCAGCACGCGCAGCACCACCTGGGGCGACACGAGAACGTCGCCTCGCGCGGCTGATCTGACGGCCTCGGCGAGCAGGCCGGGGCTCGCGTCCTTGGTGAGGAACCCGCACGCGCCGAGGTCCAGCGCCTTGTCGAGCACCTCGTCGCTGTCGAACGTCGTGACCACGACGACGCGGGTGTGCGGCGCGAGCCGGCGGGTGACCTCCAGGCCGTCGAGGCCCGGCATCCGCACGTCGACCAGGCACACCTGCGGCTCCAGCTCACGGGCGCGCTGCACGGCGCTGACCCCGTCCGGGACGTCGGCGACGACGCTGATGTCGGGCTGGGCCTCCAGGATCAGCCGGAACCCGGCCCGCACCATGTCCTGGTCCTCGGCGATGAGCACGGAGATCACGCGCGCACCTCCAGCGGCAGCTCGGCGGTGACGAGCCAGCCCTCCCCGGTCGGGCCCGCGAAGAACCGCCCGCCCAGCTCGTGCACGCGTTCCCGCATGCCCACGAGTCCGAACCCGCCCGAGTGCGCCGGTCGCGCGCGGCCGTTGTCCACAACGGACAGTTGCACCGCGCTCGCGCCGAGCCGCACGTCCACCTCCACTCTCGTGGCGTCGAAGGCGTGCTTGCGCACGTTGGTCAACGCCTCCTGCACCAGCCGCAGCACCGACCGCCCCAGCTCCGGCCGCACGTCCTGGGTCAGCTCGACGGTCGTGCGCACCGGCAGCCCCGACCTCTCCGCGAGCCGGTGCAGGTCAGCCGTGAGGTCGGTGGTGGCGGTCGCGGCGCCGTTGTCCCGCAACGTCCTGACCATCGCGCTCATCGCCCCCAACGCCTCCGTGCCGCCCTCCACGATGCCCGGGATCATCGCGCAGGCCTTGTCCTTGTCCTGCTCCGCCACCACCAGGGCGGCCTGCGCCTGCACCAGCATGCCCGTGACGTGGTGCGCCACCACGTCGTGCAGCTCGCGGGCCATGTCGAGGCGTTCGTCGCGGCGCGCCCGCTCCTCCGCTGCCGCCGCGAGCGCCTCGCGCGACCGCTCCCGCAAGCGCAGCAGCATCCCGCCCGCGACCATGATGGCGCTCAGGATCAGCATCAGCTGAACGGAGTCCGCGCGGCTGAGCATGGTGTGCGGGCGGTAGAACGCGGCGTGCTCGAAGACGACCAGGAGTGCCGCGATCGAAAGCACGGCCACGGTCGGACGGGTTCGCCACGCGTGCAGGAACACGACGACCAGCACGACGGCGCCTTCCACCATCGCGTAGACCGGGTGGTCGACGAAGGTGTCCGCGCCCACTCCCTGGCTGCTGCGCAGCAGCACCGCCCGGTCGAAGCCGATGATCCGCCCGGTGACCACGAAGCCGCTGACGCACAGGACCGCGGTGGCGATGAGCAGTGATCTGCGGCGAAGTCCCCCCACCCGTCCGATCGTAGGAGCACGGGTGCCGGACGGCCTCGGCTGGCTGACCGAGGCCGGGTGGCCATGTGGTCAGACGCCGATCTCTACGAGCTCTCAGTGGCCAACCGCATGACTCGTTCCTACAAACGGGTGACGCATGTAACCACATGCAGTGAGCACGCGACATAGACGATACACCGACGAAGATCCACAGCGAAGAACTCACCGCTCGGCAGACGCCACTGATAGGGCTCTTCTGCCCTTAGCCCAAATAGAGGTGAAGTAGGTTGAATCTCGCCGTACTCGAGCGGATGGTGCGCCAGGCGGACTTGAGCCTCGACGCACTCAAATACTTCATAAACTGCCGCGGCGAATGCGAATGGCTAGACTTCAAAGAATTTCTGACACTTGAAAACGACAGCGAGACCGCAGCCTTTACTAAAGACGTTCTCGCCATGAAGAACGCAGGAGGGGGTTACATAGTAGTTGGGGTCCAGGACAAAACTTGGGTTCCCGTCGGCTTGCCCGAACAGTTGCCTTATGACGGGAAGATGCTTCGCGACAAAATCCGTAAAGCAAGCGGTCTAGACCTCGCGGTAGACATCGTGCAGCACACCCTTCGATATCCAGGCGAATCGCGCTGGTTTGCAATCATCTACGTTCGCTCGACAAGAAAACGCACTAAACGCAGAGCACCTTCACTTGTAAAAAATGACTTTCGACCAAAAGAAAAATACGGACTTCGCCGAGGCGAGATATATTTTCGCCGTGGCGACTCTACCGTGCGCCTCGATGACTACCAGGAACTTGAAGATTTACTGGAGGAGCTCGAATACCGCTCAGATCACTCGACCGTCGTAAATGAGTCGACGCATAGCGTATTCGCCGTAAATGAAGGCTTCTACCGACTTCTTGAGCCTGACTATAGATTATTTGTAGGAAGGGAGACTCTGCGCCAAAAACTTGTCAAAGCAATCCTCGAGAACCCTCGAATTTGGATTATTAATGTTCATGGTCCCGGCGGAGTGGGCAAGTCAGCACTAGTGACCTGGGCCGTCTATGATTTCTACCAGAAGCGCACTTTCGAATCAATTTTGCAACTCACAGCAAAAGAAACGGTGCTATCGGCGACGGGAATTGCGCGGACCACTAGCCGCACCTTGTACTCCCTCGAGGATCTTCTAGATCAAATTCTCAATCTTTACGGAGAATCTTGCCCCGATGACCTGGAGAAAAAACGTGAACTTGCGACACAATGGCTCTCTTTGGAACCCACCCTTATTGTCTTGGACAATCTCGAGACGGTTGATGACGGACGAATACTAAGCTTTGTCCAGAATCTTCCAGAAACATGTCTAGCAAAGTTCGTAATCACAAGCCGAAGGAGAACCGGAGGCTGGGAGTTACCAGTAACCGTACCCGAACTGGATGAGGAAGAGACGCGCGAACTCGCAAAGACCAAGGCAAGTGAACTTGGCCTCGAGTTGAACATAGATGGCAAGACGCTGCGAGAGCTTACTTCTGCGACTGGGGGCTTGCCGTTAGCAATCCAATGGACATTAGGGCAGTACAAGCTGTGCGGAAGCCTTAAGCAAGCCCTCAACGCTGTACGAGGTTCAGACTCTCCTGTTCTTGAATTCACTTTTAGAAATATCTGGGACGTACTGTCCTCCGATGCGCGTCGACTACTGGCAGTTATGTCCATCTTCGAGTCACCTCCGACTGAGCAACTCCTGCTTTGCGCGATGGATATATCTGCGGATCGATTGGCAGATGCACTGGTGGAGCTACAAGAAGCAACACTGCTGACTAAACAGATCAATCCAACCGATGGCCAATCAGTTTATGTAGCACTCCCAATCACCCTCTCCTTTTCCATGAGCAGACTTCCTCAGTTTGGGCCTCTTGAGTTAGAATCGCGCACTCGTCTGCAAAAGTATATGGAGCGGATGGAAATGCAGTCTTGGGAGGTCGCCGGGTTCGATCGCACCTTCGATCGGTTCGGCGTCGCTTCCGAGACCGAAAAACGCGGTGT
Source organism: Lentzea sp. CC55 (assembly GCF_021056325.1). Classification (NCBI taxonomy): domain Bacteria; kingdom Bacillati; phylum Actinomycetota; class Actinomycetes; order Pseudonocardiales; family Pseudonocardiaceae; genus Lentzea; species Lentzea sp. CC55. The sequence continues at coordinate 6,057 of NZ_JAJCXE010000053.1, forward strand.
GATCTTGTGTCGACGCGGTGAATCTGAAACATTTGCTGGCAACTTCGACGTCGCCGCCGATCTTTTCAACCAAGCGCGCGACATGGCTCCGACGAGCGCTTATGTCTATGCAATGAGCGCCAGCTTCGAATTGGCGCGCCAACGGATCGGACAAGCGCTCAAGTTCGCGGATATCGCCTGCACGCGGGCGACTAAACTGACAGGCGCTCTTGCCTACACCGTAAAAGCGCGAGTGAGCAACGCTAATAAAGACAAAATCGGTCGCATCTCCGCACTGCGCAGAGCTCTTGACTACGCACCTGACGATGTAGTTTTAAGGCACCAGCTTGGCGTCGCGCTAAGCCATGCCGGAAAAAGCCATGAAGCAGTTGCCGAGTTCACCAAAATAATTGAAATTGAAAGCCAGAGAAGCACTCCGACGGAAACCTTGATCATGGCATTGAAGACCAGGGTAATAAATTACAGGCGGATGGGATGGACAGAGGAAGCCGACACGGATCTAAGAATGGCCAATAACCTTATTGCGCAGCATTCTCACCTCGCCAGCCAAGCCGACCACATCGCCGAACTTCAGAACCCCTCGATATTTTGACGCAACTACAACTAATCTCGACTATCACAAAGGAAATTTCTGCGGATGGCCGAATGGCCATCCGCAACCCTCAGCCTACAGAGCCGATGGCCTCGTCCAGGATGCTCACGCCGAGCGCCAGCTCCTCCTCCGTGGCCGTCAGCGGCGGCGCGATCCGGAACACCCCGCCCATCCCCGGCATCTGCACGATGTTCATGTGCAGGCCCAGTTCCAGGCACCTCCGGGTGATCGGCGCGGACAGCGACTCGTCCGCGATCTCCAGTCCGACGAGCAGCCCGCGCCCGCGCACGTCGGTGACCAGCGGGTGGCGGGAGGCGATGTCGGTCAGGCCGTTGCGCAGGACCGCGCCGAGCTTCGCGGCCCGCTCGTCCAGCCGTTCCTCGATCAGCACGTCCAGCACCGTGTTGCCGACGGCGGCCACGAGCGGGTCCGACACGTGCGTGGTGAAGAACAGGTAGTTGCGGGCGTGCGCCTCGGCCTCGATCTCGGCGGAGGTGACCACGGCGGCCAGCGGCAGGCCGGCGCCCAGGGTCTTCGACAGCGTCAGGATGTCGGGCACCACGCCGTCGCGCTCGAACGCGTACCAGGTGCCGGTGCGGCACAGGCCGGTCTGGGCCTCGTCGAAGATCAGCAGCATCCCGCGCTCGCGGCACTTCCGCTGCAGCGCGGCGAAGTAGCCCGGCGGTGGTTCCAGGATGCCTCCGGAGGAGAGGATCGGTTCGACGATGCAGGCGGCCAGCGAGCCGACGGACTGGGCGTCGACCAGGTCGAACGCCAGGTCCAGCTGCGCCTGCCAGTCCCCGGCCGACGGCGCCGGGATCGCGAAGTTGCCGGGTGCGGCGGGGCCGTAGCCCTTGCGGCCCGCGCTGTAGGTCGCGGCGGCCGCGGCGGCGGTCATGCCGTGCCACGACCTCGCGAACGCCACCACCTCGTGCTTTCCGGTCACGAGCTTGGCCATGCGCAGCGCGGCCTCGTTCGACTCGGCGCCCGTGGTGAGCAGCTGCACCTTGGACAGCGACGGGGGCAGCGTCTCCGCCAGGCGCCGCGCCAGGTCCACCACCGGGCGGCTGAGCATGCCGCTGAACAGGTGGTCGAGGTTCGCGATCTGGCGCCGCACCGTCTCGACGATGCGCGGGTGCGAGTGGCCGAGGATCCCGCTCATCTGCCCGGACGTGAAGTCCAGGACGCGGCGGCCGTCCTCGGTGAAGAGGAAGCTCCCCGACGCGCTGTCGATGATCTCGCGCGTGAACGTGCCGCCGTAGCGGACGAGGTGGCGGTCGACGTCGTCCCAGAAGTTGTCCATGCGGAAGACGCTAGGACGCGCCGAGCATCAGGTCTATGTCACGATTCCACGCTCGCTGTTCGGAAATACTGCACAGCATGACGCTCAACCCGTGGCGCCTGCGCCTGCTCAGCCAGCTCGACGCGCTGGGCACCGTGCGGGCCGTGGCACAGGCCGCGAACCTGAGTGCTTCGAGCGTGTCTCAGCAGCTCGCGGTGCTCGAGAACGAGACGCGCACTCAGCTGATCGAACGGACCGGGCGGCGCGTCCGGCTCACCTCGGCCGGGCTGATCCTGGCGCGGCGGGCGCGGTCCATCCTCGACCAGATGGAGGCCGTCGAGGCCGAACTGCGCGGCCTGAACGACGAACCGTCCGGCCTCATCCGGCTCGGCGCGTTCCAGAGCTCGATCCACACGCTCGCCGTGCCCGCGGTGCGGCGGCTCGGCCACCCGCACCTCGACGTCGAACTCGTCGAGATGGAACCGCACGCGAGCATGCCCGCGCTGCTGGCGGGTGAGGTCGACGTGATCATCACGACCACCGACTTCGTGGAGCAGCCGGTGCCGCGCGACATCGACGTGGTGCCGCTCGGCGAGGACCCGATCGTGCTGCTCTCGCCGCCCGGGCAGCCGCGCAACGACCTCGCGGCGTGCGCGGAGGAGCCGTGGGCGTTCGACGTCCCCGGCTCCTACATGGCGAACCTCGCGACCCGGTTGTGCCGGCAGGCGGGGTTCGAGCCGAGGGTCGTGGGCAGGTTCAGCAACTACATGCTGACGCTCGAGCACGTCGAGGCCGGGCTGGCGGTCGCCGTGCTGCCCGCGCTCGCCGTCGACCGGCGGTTCGACGTGGTCGCGAAGGAGCTGCCGGTGACGCGGAGGATCACCGCCGCCGTGCGCCGCGACTCGCGCGCCGCGATCACCGTGGTGCTCGACGCCCTGCACGCGGTGGTTCCAGCATCCGGAACTAGTTGAGATGTCATCTAAACTAGGGACAGACGACTGAGGAGGGTTCCGTGCCCCGCAAGACAGAGCCGCTGCGGAAGCTGGGTTTTCTCACCATCGGACTCTTCGACGAGCACGATCCGGGAGCCGGTCACCGGGCCACCCTGGACGTCATCGTGCTCGGCGAACAGCTGGGGTTCGACAGCGCGTGGGTGCGGCACCGGCACCTGCAGTTCGGCATCTCGTCGCCGGTCGCCGTCCTCGCCGCGGCGTCCCAGCGGACCAGCCGCATCCAGCTCGGCACCGCGGTCATCCCGCTCGGCTGGGAGAACCCGCTGCGCCTGGCCGAGGACCTCGCCACGGTCGACGTGCTGTCGGGCGGGCGGCTCAACCCCGGCGTCAGCGTCGGCCCGCCGATGCACTTCGACGACGTGAAGCAGGCGCTCTACCCGGAGACGGCCGACGTCGAGAACTTCGGCTACGACCGCGTGCGGCGGCTGCTGGACTTCGTCGGCGGCGAGAAGGTCGCGTCGTTCAGCGGCGTCGAGGGCATCGAGGTCTGGTCGGACCGCGTGCAGCCGCACGCCGCCGGTCTGCGCGACCGCATCTGGTACGGCGGCGGGAGCCTGCGGTCGGCGACGTGGGCGGGTGAGCACGGCCTGAACCTGCTCACCAGCAACGTGGTCCAGTCCGAGGGTTCCGAGGACTTCGCCGAGACCCAGCTGGCGCACATCCGGACGTTCCGCGAGCACGGCGGAGGGCGCGTGTCGCAGGGCCTCGTGGTGATCCCGACCGACTCGGCCACGCCCGAGCAGCGCGCGAAGTACCGGGCGTACGTCGAGGGACGGGCCGGGCGCATCGGCAAGACGTTCGGGCCGCGCCGGATGATGTTCGAGCGCGACCTCGTCGGCACGTCCGCGGAGATCGCCGAGCAGCTGTACGCGCACGCGGCGTTCCGGGAGGTCGACGAGGTGGCGTTCGCGCTGCCGTTCAGCTTCGAGCACGAGGACTACGTGCAGATCCTCACCGACATCGCGACGGGGCTCGGCCCGGAACTGGGCTGGTCGCCCGCCTAGCGCCCACCACCACGCGGCCTCGGCAGCTTCCCGGCGCCACATCGCCCCGCACCCGATTACATTCGCGGGAGTGACTGTGGAGCGGATTCTGGCCGCCGCCGGCCTCACCGGCGCTCGGACCAGCCCTTTGGGCGGCGGTACGTACAACTCGGTGTACCGGGTGTCGGCGCACGAGGGCGAGTTCGTGCTCAAGGTGGCACCCGGCGAGCAGCCCGGCCTGACCTACGAACGGCAGCTGATCCGCACCGAGGCCATGTTCTGCACGCTCGCCTCGCCGGTCGCGCCGGTGCCCCGGGTCGTGCACACCGACAACGCCACGTTCCTCCTCACGACGTTCCTGCCGGGCACGCCCGTTTTCGGCCGGTCCGACCTGGACCGGCCGCTGCTCCGCCGCCGGCTCGGCGAGACGACGCACGCACTGCACGAGGTGACCGGGCCCGGGTTCGGCTATCCGCAGCTCGGGCTGCACGACACGTGGACCGGGGCGTTCTCCGGCATGTTCGAGGCCGTGCTGGCCGACGCCGAACGGTACGGGGTGCGGCTGCCGACCGCCGACCTGGGCAAGCACGCCAAGGCGTTCGACGAGGTGCGGCGGCCCGCGCTCGTGCACTTCGACCTGTGGGACGGCAACGTCCTCGCCGGCACCGGGCTGACCGGACTCGTCGACGGGGAGCGGGCGTTCTGGGGCGATCCGGTCGCCGAGTTCGTGTCGCTCGCTCTGTTCGGGACGATCGAGGACGACGAGGACTTCCTGACGGCGTACGGCTTCGAGTTCACCGACTCGGCCCGCGTCCGGCTGGCCGCCTACCAGGCCTACCTGTACTCGATCATGCTCACCGAACGGGTGCCGCGCGGCGTCGCCGACGCCGGGTTCGAGACGATGATCACCGACGCGCTCAAGCGCGCACTCGGCGTTCTCGCCTGACCTCGGCACGTGATCTGAGAAGCTGGACCTGTGCGCGTGGCATTGCTCGGCCCCACGGCGGTCGAGACCGACGACGGCACACCGGTGGACATCGGTGGTGCCCGCGTCCGCATGCTCCTGGCCCGTCTCGCACTCGACCCCGGCCGGCCGGTGCCGACGACGACGCTGATCGACGACCTGTGGGGCGAGCAGCCGCCGGCCGACGCCGGCAACGCCCTCCAGTCGCTCGTGTCGCGGCTGCGCAAGGTCTGCCCGGTCGCGCTGGAACCCGGCGGGTACCGGCTGGGCGTCGCGACCGAGGACGTCGACGTCTTCCGGTTCGAACGGCTGCGCGCCGCCGGACGGCCGGGCGAGGCGCTGGCGCTGTGGCGGGGTGACGCGCTGGCCGACGTGCGGGAGGCTCCGTTCGCCGGGCCCACCGCCGCCCGTCTCGAACAAGCCCGGCTGTCCGCCGAGGAAGACCACGGTGAGCTGGACGTCGCCGCGCTGATGGCGTTGCACGAGAAGCACCCGCTGCGCGAACGACTGGCCGGTCTGCTGATGCGGGCGTTGTGCGCGCAGGGCAGGCAGTCCGAGGCGCTGCGCCTCTACGCCGAGGTGCGCGGCAGGCTCGCGGACGAGCTGGGCGTCGACCCCTCGCAGGAGCTGCAGGACGTCCACCTCGCGGCGTTGCGCGGCGAGCTCGGGCCACGGCCCGTCGTCGACCGGCTGCCGGTGCGGCTCACCAGCTTCGTCGGGCGTGACGACGAGCTCGCGGAGATCACCGGGCGGCTCGGCCGGTCCCGGCTCGTGACGCTGGTCGGGCCCGGCGGGGCGGGCAAGACGCGCCTCGCCACCGAGGTGGCGGCGCGGCATCCGTTGCACGGCAAGGGACGCGTGTGGTTCGCGGCGCTGGCGAGCGTGCGGGCGGCGGAGGACCTGGCCGGTGCGGTGCTCAGCGCGTTCGAGGTGACGTTCGCCGGCGACCCGCGGCGGCGGGCGGGCGAGGGCATGGACCGGATCGCCGAGGTCCTCGGTGCCGGGGAGTCGTTGCTGGTGCTGGACAACTGCGAGCACCTCGTCGGCGCGGCGGCCGAGTTCACCACCGAGCTGCTGCGCAGGGTGCCGAACCTCCGCGTGCTGGCGACCAGCCGTGAGCCGCTCGCCATCGACGGCGAGTCGCTGTGCCCGGTCGGCCCGCTCGCCGTGCCGAACGGTCAGGCGGACCTGTCCGGCTTCGGCGCGGTGCGGTTGTTCCTCGACCGCGCGAGCGCCGTGAGACCGGGGTTCCGGCTTGACGAGTCCACTGTGGACGACGTGCGGCTGATCTGCCGCAGGCTCGACGGCATGCCGCTCGCGCTGGAGCTCGCGGCGGCGCGGCTGCGGTCGATGACGGTCCGGCAGATCACGCAGCGCCTCGACGACCGGTTCCGGCTGCTCACCTCGGGCAGCCGCACCGCGCTGCCGCGTCAGCGCACACTGCGCGCGGTCGTCGAGTGGAGCTGGGACCTGCTGACCGAGGAGGAGCTGCGGCTCGCACGGCGGCTCGCGGTCTTCCCGGCCGGCGCCGACCTCGCCGCGATCGAGGCGGTCTGCCTGCCGGACGCGCTGTACGTGCTCGCGTCCCTGGTGGAGAAGTCCATAGTGGACGTCGTCGAGATCGCGGGCGAACCGCGGTACCGGATGCTGGAGACCATCAGGGTCTACGCCGACGAGCAGCTCGACGCGTCCGGTGAGAAGCGGGAGGTCGTCGGCCGGTTCCGGCGCCACTACCGCGAGCTGACCCAGCGGTGGGAACCGCTCACCCGCACCGCGCGCCAGCTCGAGGCGATCGACGTGTACGAGGCGGAGCAGGACAACGTCGTGGCGGCCCTGCGCGGGGCGATCGACGACCGCGAGGTCGAGCTGGCGGCGGACCTGCTCGGCGGCACGTTCTGGTACTGGCTCGTCAAGGGCGACAACGAACGCGCGGAGATGTCGGTGCGCGACGTGCTCGCGTTCGGCGACCTGCTGCCGCCCGACCGCTACGCCACGTTCCGGGCGATGCAGCTCATCATGGCCGCGGTGCCCGGTGTCACGGACGCCGCCGAGGCCGCGGCGGTCATCGAGGACTGCGTCGGCAGCGGCGCCGTGCAGAAGTACCCGTCGCTCGCGATCGCGTTGCCCATGCTCGGCTTCCTGAGCCAGAACTTCGAGCTCGCCCGGCGCGAGGTGGAGCGGGCCGCCCGGAGCGAGGACCCGTGGGCACGGGCGGGCGCGGAGTGGGCGCTGAGCTTCATGCTGGTCGACGAGGGCGACCTCGAAGGCGCCGAACGGGCCCGTGACCGCGCGTACGACCAGTTCACCGCCATCGGCGACCGGTGGGGGTCGGCGATGACGCTCGGTATGAAGGCCGCGTTCGTCTCGCACACCGGCGACAACCAGGCGGCGATCGACCTGTACGAGCGCGGGCTGGCGGTCGCGACGGAGCTGCGGTCCCAGGACGACGCCGTGCAGCAGCGGTGGCGGCTCGCGGTCGAGTACGCGCGGATGGGGGACCACGCCGCGGCAGAGCGTGAGATCACCGGCGCCGAGGAGTTCGTCAGGACGGTCGGCAACGAGCAGCTGTCCATCATGCTCGACTACGCCAAGGCCGAGATCCGGCTGCGCGCGGGCAGGGTCGAGGAGGCGCGTGCGCTGAGCACGGCGTTCAGGCAGCGCGTCGCGACGCCGACCGCGCTCGGGTCGTTCATCGCGGAGTGGGTGGCCATGCTCGACGCGCGCATCGCCCTCGCCGACGGCCGGTTCGACGAGGCCGCCGGGTTCGCCGCGGTGGCGGTCGGGACGACGTCGGAGCGCGCCGACATGCCGGACCTGGCGACGGTCACCGAACTGCTCGCGCTCGTCCGGCACTCCCAGGGCCGCGCCGGGGCGGCCGCGCGGTTGCTCGCCCTGGCCCAGGTCGTCCGCGGAAGCCTCGACATGGGCGACCCGGACGTGCGGCGGCTGGTCGCGGAGCTGGGCGAACCCGAACGGCTGGCGATCACCAAAGCCGAGGCGCTGCGGCGGATACGCGAAGAGGCGGGCTTCAGCACCGGCTGAAGCCCGCCCGTCCCCCTCGGCTCACACGCGCTTGCGGTAGGCCCACGTCGCCAGCGGGAAGAAGACCGCCACGGCGGCGACCATCCAGACCAGCGACCCGGTGAGCGGCCCGGCGATCGCGCCCCCGTTGAGCAGGCCGCGCAGCGCGTCGGAAAGGAGGCTCACGGGGCTGATGTCGGCCCACGCCTTGAGCCAGCCCGGCATCGTCTCGGTGCCGACGAACACGTTGCTGCCGAACGTCAACGGCATGATCAGCACGAACATCATGCCCTGCACGGCCTGCGGGGTCTTGAGCAGCATGCCCACGAAGACCGAGGCCCAGCAGAAGCACAGCCCGAACGCGATCGTCAGTCCCGCCGCGACCAGCAGCTCGACCGGCCCGGTCTGCACCCGGAAGCCCATGATCGTGGCCACCACGAGCAGCACGACGATGCACACGACGTACCGCACGACGTCCGCGAGCACCGCCCCGACCAACGGCGCCGAACGCGCGATCGGCATGGAGCGGAACCGGTCGAACACGCCCTTGGACACGTCGGTGTTGAGCTGCACGCCGGCGGTCATGCTGGCCTGCAGGATGTTCATCACCATGATCCCCGGCACGAGCATCTGCAGGTAGCTGTCGGTGCTGCCGGCGAGCGCGCCGCCGAACAGGTAGGTGAACATCACCAGGAAGACGATCGGCGCGAGCGTGACGTCCATCAACTGCTCGGGGTTCTTCCGGATCTTGAGGATTCCCCGCCAGGCCAGCGAGAAGCCGTGGCGCACGCCCCGGTCCAGCGCGATCGTGCTCATGCCGGGCTCCCTTCTGCCTGCTTGCCGGTCAGCGCCAGGAACACCTCGTCGAGCGAGGGCAGCCGCAACGCCAGTTCGTCCGCGGTGATCCCGGCGTCGTCGAGCTTGCGGACCAGGGTGGACAGCAGCACCGGGTCGTTCACCGGCGCCGTCAGCAGTCCGGTGTCGTCGTCGCGCGTCGGCCGCGCACCGGTCAGGTCACCGAGGATCCGCTGCACGACGTCGAGATCGCTCAGCGACGTGGGCCGCACCTGCAGCGTCTGCCCGCCCACGCGGCGCTTGAGCTCGTCCGGCCGTCCCTCGGCCACCACCCGGCCGTGGTCGAACACCGTGATGGAGTCGGCGAGCTGGTCGGCCTCCTCCAGGTACTGCGTGGTGAGCAGGACCGTCACGCCGTTCGCGACGAGCCTGCGCACCACCGCCCACACCTCGTTGCGGGCGTGCGGGTCGAGCCCGGTGGTCGGTTCGTCCAGGTAGAGCACGGACGGGTTGCCGACCAGGCTGGCGGCGAGGTCGAGCCGGCGGCGCATACCGCCGGAGTACGTCTTCGCGGCCCTCCCGGCGGCGTCGGTGAGCTCGAACTGCTCCAGCAGCTCGGCCGCCCGCGCCCTGGCCCCCGCCCGCGAGTGGTCGAGCAGCCGCGCGAGCAGCACGAGGTTCTCCGTGCCGGACAGGTCCTCGTCCACCGACGCGTACTGCCCCGTCAGCCCGATCAGCGACCGGACCGCTCGCGGGTCCTTCACGACGTCGTGCCCGTGAACCGTCGCGTGCCCCGCGTCCGGGCGCAGCAACGTCGCCAGCACCCGCACCGCCGTGGTCTTGCCCGCGCCGTTCGACCCGAGCACCCCCACGACCCTCCCCTGGGGCACCTCGAGGTCGACACCGTCCAGCGCCTTGGTCTCCCCGTAGTGCTTGACCAGGCCTTCTGCCCTGATCGCGAGCGCCATCGTTCCTCCCTGTGGTTCCGGGAGGAAGCCTGCGCCGCCGCGCTGGCAGACCGCGCACAGCGCGCTGTCAGCCCCTGGCAGCGGCCGCCATCCGGCGCACGGCCTCGGTGATGATCTCGGGTGACGTGCCGAGGTTGAACCGCACGTGCCCCTCTCCGCCGCTGCCGAAGTCGGCGCCCGGCACCAGCGCGACCCGCGCCCGTTCGAGGAAGAACGCCGCCGGGTCGTCGCTGATCGCGCGGCAGTCGAGCCAGGCGAGGAAGGTCGCCTCGGAGGGCGTGTAGCCGATCTCGGGAAGGTGCTCGGCGAGCAGTGCCCCGAGCAGCGCCCGGTTCTCGTCGAGACCGCCGAGGAGCGCGTCGAGCCAGTCGCCGCCCTCCCTGAACGCGGCCGCGTGCGCGATCGCGCCGAAGTGGCTCGGCCCGTCGCCGACCTCCTCTGGCAGGTCCGCGAGCTCGTCGGTGCCGGCGATCGCGACCGCCGCCCGCACCGCCGCGAGGTTCCAGCCCTTCGACGCGGACATGAGCGACATCCCGCGGGGATCGACGCTCACGTACGGCACGAACCTCGCGCTGCCCGACACGACCGGGGCGTGGATCTCGTCGGCGATCACGCGGACGCCGTGGCGTGCGGCGAGCTCGGCGAGGGCTGTCAGCTCCCCGGCGGTGTGGACGGTGCCGGTGGGGTTCTGCGGGTTGCACAGCAGGTACACCGGCCGGTCAGCCTTGACGTGCCGGAACGTCCGCTCCAGCAGGTCGAGGTCGAGACGGGCGTTCTTCAGCGGTGCCTCGACGACCGCACGGCCCGCGCTGCGGATGAACCGGTAGAACGGCGGGTACACCGGCGGGCTGACGATCACCGGGGCGCCGGGGCCGGACACCAGCTTGATCAGCTCGACGGCGCCGAGCATCACGTCGGGCACGAGAGCCGTGCGGTCCACGGGCAGGTCCCAGTCCCAGCGCTTCTTCGCGAACGCCGCGAGGGCCTCCTGGTAGGCGGTGCCGGCCGGATAGCCGGTGTCGCCGAGTTCGAGGGCGTCGACGAGGGCCTTCTTGATCGGCTCGGCCGGGTCGACGTCCATCTCGGCCACCCAGAGCGGCAGCACGTCGTCGGGGAACTCCCGCCACTTCACGCTCGTGCGCCGCCGCAGGCGGTCCAGCGACAGGGTGCTCAACGGGTTCCGCATGCACCCCAACGTAGGCCAAACCCGGGGGCGCGGCCGTTCATTTGCGCGCTGATCAGCTCAGCGCGTGCGTCGCCGTCGCCCCTCCGTCCACCACGAACTCGCCGCCCGTGCAGTACGCGCTCTCGTCGCCGGCGAGGAACAGCACGACGTTCGCGACGTCCTCCGGCTGCCCGATCCGCCGCAGCGCCAGCTTCTTCCCGATCGGCGACACGTCGATCGGCCGGCCGAGCGCCTCGCTCACCATCGGGGTGTCGATCGCGCCGGGGTGCACCGAGTTGACGCGGATGCCGTGCTGTCCCAGTTCCATCGCGGCGACCTTGGTCATGCCGCGGATCGCGAACTTCGACGCCGTGTACGCCACCAGGTACGGCATGCCGCCGAGGCCCTCGACGGACGACACGTTCACGATCGAACCGCCGCCCGCCCGCCTCATCGACGGCACCACCGCGCGCATGCCGAGGAACGTGCCGACCTGGTTGATGCCGATCACGCGCTGGTAGTCCGCGAGCGTCGTCTCCGCCAGGGCGGAGAAGTGCAGGACGCCCGCGTTGTTCACGAGGACCGTGATGTCACCGAACACCGAGGTGGTGAACGCGATCGCCTCGGCCCACGACTCCTCCGACGACACGTCGAGGTGGCAGTACTCGGCGCCCAGTTCGGCGGCCAGCTCCTTGCCCTGCTCGTCGAGGACGTCGGTGATGACCACCCGCGCGCCCTCGGCGGCGAACCGGCGTGCCGCGGCCGCGCCCTGACCGCGCGCCGAGCCGGTGATCAGGGCGACCTTCCCGTTCAGGCGCATCTACATCATCTCATCGGTCAGCGGCATCATCACGGTCTTGAGCTCGGTGTAGGCCTCGTAGGCGCTCTGGCCGCCCTCGCGGCCGAGGCCCGACTGCTTGTAGCCGCCGAACGGGATGTGCGGTTCGAGCTGGAAGCCGTTGATGCCGACCATACCGACGCGCAACGACTTCGAGACGCGGAACGCGCGGCGGACGTCGTTGGTGTAGACGCCCGCGCCCAGGCCGTACTCGGTGTCGTTGGCGATGCGGATGGCGTCTTCCTCGGTGTCGAACGGCACGACCGTCAGCACCGGGCCGAAGATCTCGTCGCGGGCGATGGCCATGTCGTTGGTGGCGTCGGCGAAGATGGTCGGGGCGACGAAGTTGCCGGACGCGAGATCTCCTTCGAGCCTCGTGCCGCCGGTGACGAGGCGGGCGCCGTCCTCCTGGCCGCGTTCGACGTAGCCGAGGACGCGGTCGAGCTGCTTGGCGTTGATCAGCGGGCTGGCGAGCACCGCCGGGTCGAACGGGTCGCCGAACGTCACCGCGCCGGCGAGCACCTGCGCCATCGAGAGGAACTCTTCCTGGGCGTCGCGCTGCACGAGTGCGCGGGTGTGCGCGACGCACGCCTGGCCGGACAGGCCCATGGTGACCATGCCCATGCAGGTCATCGCGGCGAGACCGACGTTGGGGGCGTCGGCGAACACGATGGCGGGCGACTTGCCGCCCAGTTCCAGGGAGACGCGCTTCATCGTGCCGGCGGAGGCCTCGACGATCCGGCGGCCGACGGCGCGGCTGCCGGTGAAGCTGATCTTGTCGACCAGCGGGTGGGTGATCAGCGCCTCGCCGGTCGGGGTGCCGGGGCCGGTGACGAGGTTGACGACGCCTTCGGGCAGGCCCGCTTCGAGCAGCAGCTCGACCATGCGGATCACGCAGAAGCTCGCGTACTCCGACGGTTTCACCACGACCGTGCAGCCCGCCGCCAGCGCGGGGGCGAGCTTCTGGGCGAACAGCACGAACGGCGCGTTCCACGGCAGGATGGCCGCGACGACGCCGACCGGTTCGCGGAACGTCATCGCGAGGTGGTCGCCGCCCTGGTACGGCGGCAGGGTCTGGCCGCCGACCTTGTCGATCCAGCCCGCGTGGTGGTCGAAGATGTCGGCCGCGATGCTGACCGAGGTCGCGTAGATCTGGCCGAACGACAGCGGCACGCCGTTGTCGAGCGCCTGCAGGCCTTTCAGCTCGTCGGCGTGCTCGCGCAGCAGATCGCCGTAGCGGCGCAGGACCTTGATGCGCTCGCCCGCCTTCGACCGCGGCCACGGGCCCTCGTCGAACGCCTTGCGCGCGGCGCGCACGGCGGCGTCGACGTCCTGCTCCGACGCGACGGCGAAGCTGCCGACCTCCTCCCCCGTCGCCGGGTGGCGGTGGGTCCAGGTCTTGCCCGCCTCGCGGAACTCGCCTCCGATGAGGAGCCGGCCGTCCTTCAGTCCCAGCGTCTCGCGGTGCGGTTGGACGGTGAGCGTCACAGCTCCTCCTACAGGGCCATCGTTTCCGTACAGGCGAAAGTCCTCTGCGGATCCCGGTCGGCGAAGTGGCCGTCGAGATCGGTGAACGAGCCGAACTCCTGCTCGACGGTCGGCGGCGCCATGAGCGCGACCTTGCCGCCGTGCACGACGAAGACCTGCCCGTTGATCTTCTCGGCGGACGGTCCCGCCAGGTGTGCCACGAACTTCGCGACGTGTCCGGGGGCCAGCGGGTCGTCGCCCTCCGGCGCCTCGCCGAACACGTGCGCGGTCATCCCCGTCCTGGCGCGCGGGCAGATCGCGTTGGCGCGCACGCCGTACCGGCTCGTCCCCCTGGCCGTCGCGACGGTCAGCGCGGTGATGCCCGCCTTGGCCGCCGCGTAGTTGGCCTGTCCCTCGGACCCGAGCAGGAACGCCTCCGACGAGGTGTTGACGATCCGGGCGTAGACCGGTTCGCCCGCCGCCTTGGACTGCTGCTTCCACAGCGCGACGGCGTTGCGCGACAGCAGGAAGTGACCGCGCAGGTGCACCCGCACGACCAGGTCCCACTCGTCGTCGGTCATGTTGAACAGCATCCGGTCGCGCAGCACGCCCGCGTTGTTCACGACGACGTGCAGCCCGCCGAACTGCTCCACCGCGGCGGCGACGAGGGCGTCGGCGGTGCTCCGCTCGCCCACGTCCCCTTCCACCACGACGCACTTCGCGCCCAGCCCCTCGATCTCGGCCGCGGCGGCGCCTGCCGATCCCGGCAGGTCGTTGAGCACGATCGAGGCACCGGCCCGCGCGAGCTCGAGCGCTTCCGCGCGGCCGAGCCCGGCGCCGGCGCCGGTGACGACGGCGACCTTCCCCGCGAGGTCCACAGGAGACTCCCTAGTCGAACAGGATGACCTGGCGGATCAGCGATCCGCCGCCGCGCAACGCCTGCAGGCCTTCGTTCACGTCCTCGAGCCTGATCCGCTTGGAGATCATGCCCTCGAGGTCGAGCCGGCCCTGCCGCCACAGCGCGATCATGCGCGGCACGTCCCGCCGGAAGTTCGCCGTCCCGTAGAACGACCCGTGGAGCGTCTTGTCGTGCAGGAAGAGTTCTTGGGCGCTGAACGACACCATCGCGTCCGCCCGGCCCGCGCCGACGACGACCGTGTGGCCACCGCGCCGCGTGAGGTCCCACGCCTGCCGGATCGTGGCGGGGATGCCGACGACGTCGAACACGTAGTCGAAGCCCATCCCCATGTTCAGCTGGTTGTTCAGGTCCGCGATGCCGTCGGGTGCCGTCGCGTGCGTCGCGCCGAACTTCCGCGCCACCTCGTGCTTCTCCTCGACGGGGTCGACCGCGACGATCCGCGCCGCGGCCGCGAGCCGGGCGCCCTGGACGACCGCCACGCCGACACCACCGCAGCCGATGACCGCGACGCTGGAGCCCGGTTCGACCTTCGCGGTGTTGAGCACGGCGCCGACGCCGGTCAGGATGCCGCACGACAGCAAGGCGGCGACGTCCCACGGCACGTCGTCGTCGATCTTCACCGCCGCGTCCGCCGGCACGACCATCTCCTCGGCGAACGCCCCGAGCCCCGCGTAGCCGAAGGCCGGGTTGCCCCCGACGACGAACCGCGGTGACGTGAAAGCGGAGATGGTGTGCACGAGGCACAGATGTGCTTGACCGGTGACGCATTGAGCGCATTTGCCGCAGGGCGGCACGAACGTGATCGCCACGTGGTCGCCGACCGCGAGCGAGGTCACGGCGCTTCCGACCTCCGCGACCTCACCGGCGCCCTCGTGCCCGACGACACCGGGCGCCAGCGCGGGCAGGGTTCCGTCCATTGCGGACAGGTCGCTGTGGCAGACCCCGCACGCCTTGATCCTGATGCGGATCTCCTGCGGTCCCACGGGTGTGGTCGTGACGTCGTCGCGGAGCTCGAGCTTGTCGTCGCCTACCTGGTTGAGCACGGCAGCCTTCACCGGTATCACTCCTCGCTGAGCGCACGGTCGACGTACTCGACGGACACTAGAATCTGTTCCTGTTCTTGACAAGGCCCATCAGCGTGAGAGGCGCAGTGCGCCCTTGGGGCAGGCGACGACGGCCCGCTGCGCCGGAGCCTCCTCCGCCGACGTCAGCTCACCGTCCCGGATCTGCAAAACCTCGTCGTCGTCGAGGTCGAACACCTCGGGCAGGATTGACACGCACTCCCCGTGCGCCTCGCACAGCGAGGGGTCTACGCCGACCTTCATCGCGGCCTCCTGACAGCAAGTAGAACTTGTTCTAGAGTAGCGGGCATGCGCATCGGTTTCACGCCCGAACAGGAGCAGTTGCGCCAGGAGTTGCGGGCGTACTTCGCCGCGCTCATGACGCCGGAACGCACGGCGGACCTCGCCGGGGGCGGCGACTACGGCGACGCCGCGGTCTACAAGGACACCGTCCGGCAGATGGGACTCGACGGCTGGCTGACGATCGGCTGGCCGGAGGAGTACGGCGGGCGCAACCGCCCGATGATCGAGCAGCTGATCTTCCTCGACGAGGCGTCCGCGGCCGGCGCGCCGGTGCCGTTCCTCACGCTGAACTCCATCGGGCCCACGATCATGTCGCTCGGAACGCCCGAGCAGAAGGCCTTCTACCTGCCGAAGATCGCGTCCGGCGAGCTGCACTTCGCCATCGGCTACTCCGAGCCGGAGGCGGGCACCGACCTGGCCGCGCTGCGCACGCGGGCCGTCCGCGAGGGCGACGAGTACGTGGTCAACGGGCAGAAGATGTGGACGAGCCTCGTCCAGTACGCCGACTACGTGTGGCTCGCCTGCCGCACCGACCCCGACTCGCGGCGGCACCGCGGCCTGAGCGTGATCATGGTGCCGACCACCTCGCCCGGCTTCTCCTGGACGCCCGTGCCGACCATGTCCGGGCCCACGACCAGCGCCACCTTCTACGACAACGTGCGCGTGCCTGCCGGGAACCTCATCGGTGAGGAGCACCGGGGCTGGAAGCTCATCACCAACCAGCTGAACCACGAACGCGTCGCGCTGTGCTCGGCCGCGCCGTTGCGGACCGCGCTGCGGGAAGTCCGTGACTGGGCGACCGAAACCGGTGCCGTCAAACAGGAGTGGGTGCGGTTGCACCTCGCCCGCGTCCACGCCAAGACCGAGTTCCTGAAGCTCGTCAACTGGCGCATCGCGTCCGGCTCCGACGAGGCGCCGTCCCCCGCCGAGGCCTCCGCCACCAAGGTGTTCGGAACCGAGTTCGCGACCGAGGGCTACCGGTTGCTGATGGAGGTGCTGGGCGCGAACGGGATCGTGCGCGCCGGCTCGCCGGGAGCGGTGCTGCACGGCCGGGTGGAACGCATGCACCGCTCGTCGCTGATCCTCACGTTCGGCGGCGGCACCAACGAGATCCAGCGGGACATCATCGCGCGGGCGGGCCTCGGACTGCCCGCCGCACCCCGGTAAGGAGACTCCGTGGACTTCACGCTGACCGAGGCGCAGCGCGAGCTGGCCGCCCTGACCCGCAAGATCCTGGAGTCGTCGGACGCGCCGTGGTCCGACCTCGTGAAGTCGGGCGTCGTACCGGAGCAGCCCGGGGAGTTCGGCGTGCTGGAGCAGTGCGCCGTGCTCGTCGAGCTGGGCCGTGCGGTCTCGGCCGTCCCCTACCTGCCCACGACGGTGGCTTCGTCGGCGCTCGCGGAGTTCGGGACGCCGGAGCAGCGGTCGCGCTGGCTGACACCCGGAACCGTCCTGTCGGTCGCGTTGTCCGAAGCCGACGGCGTGAAGACGACCGTGCCGTTCGCCGGCACCGCGGCCGCTTTCCTCGTCGCGCACGAGGAACAGGTGTTCCTCGTCGAGGCTGACCGGCTGGAGGTCCTCCCGCAGGAGCTGGTCGACGGCTCGGACGCGGGCTGCTTCGAGTTCGGCGGCACCGGCGAGGTGGTGCCCGGGCTCTCCCCCGGCTGGCTGATCACGCGGTACACGCTCGGGTTGTGCGCGTTGCAGCTCGGTGTGACCGAACGGGCGCTGGAGCTGACGGCCGAGCACGCGCGGACCCGCGTGCAGTTCGATCGTCCCATCGGCAGCTTCCAGGCCGTGGCGCAACGCCTCGCTGATGCGTACATCGACGTCGCGGCGATCCGGTTGACGCTCTGGCAGGCCGCCTGGCGCCTGTCCGAGGGCCTCGACGCGGACGAGGAGGTGGCGACGGCCAAGTTCTGGGCCGCCGACGCCGGGCACCGCGTGGCCCACACCGCCGTGCACGTCCACGGCGGCACGGGCATCGACATGAGCCATGACGTGCACCGGTACTTCACCGCGGCCAAGCGCCACGAGTTCGAACTGGGCGGGGCGACCGCCCAGCTCCTCGCGCTCAGCGCAGCTTGGTGAGGCGCTCGACCGCCGCGTCGAACTCCGCCAGCAGGTCCGCCACCACCTCGGCGACCGGGCGGACCTCGTTCATCCGCCCGACGACCTGCCCGACCGGCATCGAGACCACGGACGGGTCGCCGGACCGGGCGATGCGCAGGTGCGCCTCGCTCACCAGCAGGTTCTGCAACGGCATCGGCAGCGGTTCCGGAGCCTCGGCGGCGGCCCACGCCTCGGTCCACCGCGTCTTGAGCAGCCGCGCGGGTTTGCCGGTGTAGACGCGGGTGCGGACGGTGTCGCCGGACCCTGCCGCCAGCAACGCCTCCTGGGTGCTCGAGTTGCCCAGGGTGTACTCGGCGGTGGTGAGCCAGCAGGAGCCCATCCAGACGCCGGACGCCCCGAGCGCCATCGCCGCGGCCGCCTGGCGTCCCGAGCCGATGCCGCCCGCCGCGAGCACCGGGACGTCCACGGCGTCGACGATCTCCGGCACGAGCACCATCGTCGCGACCTCACCCGTGTGGCCGCCGGCCTCGTAGCCCTGCGCCACCACGATGTTGACGCCGTTGGCGACGTGCCGTCGTGCGTGCTCTCCCTTCCCGGCCAGCGCGGCGACCGGGACGTTGCGGGCGTGCGCGCGTTCGATCACGTCGGCGGGCGGCGAGCCCAGGGCGTTCGCGATCAGCCGGATCGGGTGCTCCAGCGCCACGTCGACGTGCGAGCGGGCGACGCTGTGCAGCCAGCCCAGCACGCCCTCGCCACCTTCGCCGTCCGGCAGCGGCGGCACGCCGAGCTTCAGCAGCGTCTGCTGCACGAAGTCCTTGTGGCTCTGCGGGATGAGCCCGGCGAGGTCGATCTGCGTGCCCTCCTCCGGCACGGTCGCGGGCATGACGATGTCGACGCCGTACGGCTTGCCGCCCGTGTTCTCGTCCATCCACGTCAGCGTGCGGTCGAGGTCCTCCGCGTCGTTGAACCGCACGCAGCCGAGGACACCGAGTCCCCCGGCGCGGCTGATCGCCGCCGCCACGTGCTCGGAGGGCGTGAAGCCGAAGACGGGGTGCTCGATGCCCAGTTCGTCACACAGGCTGGTGCGCATGGTCCTCCACGTGGCGCTGGGCCCACTGGTAGTCGGGTTTGCCGCTCGGGGTGCGGCCGATCTCGTCCACGAGCCACAGCGACCGCGGCACCTTGTAGCCCGCGAGCGTCTCGCGGACGTGGGCATCCAGTTCGGACAGCGCGGGCGTCGCCCCGTCGCGCGGCTGCACGATCGCGCCGACCCGTTGACCGAGCAGGTCGTCCGGCACCCCGATCACGAGCGCGTCGAACACGTCGGGGTGCGACTTCAGCACGCCCTCGACCTCTTCCGGGAAGACCTTCTCGCCACCGGTGTTGACGCAGGTGTTGCCGCGCCCCAGCAACGTGATGTCGCCGTCCTCCTCGAACCGCGCGAAGTCGCCGGGCACCGTGAACCGCCTGCCGTCGACCTCCACGAACATCCGGGCGGTCTTCTCGGGGTCCTTGTAGTAGCCGAGCGGGATGTGCCCGCCGCGCGCCAGCCTGCCGACGACACCGGGCTCCGGTTCGAGCTTGTTGCCGTCCTCGTCGATGACGATGGTGTCCTCGTTGAGCTTCACCTTGGTGCCGTCGGTCTTGACGATCTCCTTGGGCACGGCACCGATGCCGGTGGACCCGGTCTCGCTCGACCCGATCGACTCCAGCAGCGTCGTGTGCGGCAGGAGCTCCTGGTACATCTTCTTGACGGGGTAGGAGAACAGGGCGGCGCTGCTGTTGAGGATGAACAGCGACGAGCCGTCGTAGTCGCCGCGCTGGAACTCCTCGATGAGCGGCCGGCCCATCGCGTCGCCCGTGATCGCGGCGACCTGGACCTTCTCCCGTTCGATCACCCGCCAGATCTCGGCGGGGTCGAACTTGGGCACCAGCACCACCGTGCTGCCGCAGAACAGGGCGCCGAGCACGGCCCACTGCGCGGCGCCGTGGATCAGCGGCGGCAGGCACAGCCGGACGAGCCCGAAGTCCTTGCCGGACCTCGCCTGGTGCCACTCGTCGGTCAGCCGCTCGCCGGTCACGAAGTCGATGCCGCCGCCGAGCGTGCGCCACACGTCCTCGTGCCGCCACATCACGCCCTTGGGCATGCCGGTCGTGCCGCCGGTGAAGAGGATGTAGAGGTCGTCCGGGCTGCGCGGCCCGAAGTCCCGCTCACCGGACTCCTCGCTCAGCGCGGTCTCGTAGTCCGCGCCCTCGAACGGTTCCTCGGACTCGTCGTCGATTACGACCGCGTGGCCGGGCACGCCGACCTCCGCGACCAACGGCGAATACCGCCGTTCGTGTACGAGAGCGGTCAGGTCCGCTTCCCCGAACAAGTACTGCAACTCGTTCTTGGTGTACCGGTAGTTCACGTTGATGGCCACGGCCCGCAGCTTGTAGACCGCGATCATGGCTTCGACCAGTTCGATCGAGTTGCGCGCGTAGAGCCCCACGTGCGCACCCTGCGCCACGCCGTTCTTCGCCAGGTGATGAGCCAGTTTGTTGGCTCGCGCCTCGAGCTCGGCGTAGGTGACCCTCTTGGCCCCGCACACGAGCGCGGTCCGGTCGGGCACGGTGTCTGCGGCGTGTTCAACGAGGTCTGCGACGTTGAGGGCCATAGCACGCAAAGTAGAACGTGTTACTGTTCTCGACAATCCCCCGTGCGGTCAGACTCGATCCAGGAGGCGCGCGAATGACGACCACGACGGAACCACACGCGTTGGTGGACTTGGTCGACAACGTTCTGGTCGTCACGATGAACCGCCCGGAGGTCCGCAACGCGCTCTCCGGCCCGATGCTCGCGATCATGCGGGAGGCCTGGGACCGCGTCGACTCCGACCCGGACGTCCGCGTCTGCGTCCTGACCGGCGCGGGCGGCTCGTTCTGCGCGGGCGCCGACCTCAAGGCCATGACGTCCCACCACCCGGGCGAGCACGCGGGCGAGTTCGACTTCTCCGTCATCGAACCACTGCTCAAGGGTCGCCGGTTGACGAAACCGCTCATCGCCGCGGTGGAGGGCCCCGCCGTCGCGGGTGGCACGGAAATCCTCCAGGCGACGGACATCCGCGTGGCCGGCGAAAGCGCCCGCTTCGGCGTATCGGAGGCCCGCTGGGGCCTGTTCCCCCTCGGCGGCTCGGCGGTGCGGCTGCCGCGCCAGATCCCCTACACGGTCGCGGCCGACCTCCTGCTGACCGGACGGCACATCCGGGCCGCGGAGGCCAAGGAGATCGGGCTGATCGGGCACGTCGTGCCGGACGGCCGAGCCCTGGCCAAGGCGATGGAGCTGGCGGCGTTGATCACGGCGAACGGGCCGATCGCGGTGCGCAACATCCTGCGCACGATGCGGGAAACCGAGGCGATGCACGAGAACGACGGGTTCGCGGTGGACGCCCGGCTGGGGATGGAGGTGTTCTCCAGCGAGGACGCGAAAGAGGGGCCGCGGGCGTTCGCGGAGAAGCGGAAGCCGGAGTTCAAGGGACGTTAGGGCGTGGAGCACCCGGCCTCGCGGGCCGGGTGCTCCACCGAGGACCTACCTGTTCCAGTGCTGGTCCGCGTAGTTCGGGTTGCACGCCGAGACGAACACGTACCCGTTGGCGTGCGCCGCGAGGCACATGCCGGGGTACTGCCGGTTCTCCAGCAGCGCCGGGTCCGGCGGGTAGCCGATCCAGCGCTGGTCTCGGTAGGTGGAGTCGCAGGTCGAGGTGAAGACCTCGGCTCCGTGCGTCGCGAGGCAGTTGCCGCTGAACAGGTTCTGGATCATGCCGCTGCTGCCGATGGACCAGAACTGGTCGTCGTACTGACCGCAGAAGCCGGAGCCCGTGCTCGGGCCGTAGTGCATGAACACCTTCGGGTTGTGGTTGGCCATGCACATGTCGGGCAAGCCCGCGTTGCGCCAGATCGTGAAGGCCGCGGCGTTGACGGGGTCACCCTGCCGCGCCGGCGACGCCGCCGCGATCCCCGGTGACAGTCCCAGCAACAGCGCCAATGCGGCCAGCAAACCGAAAACGCGCATGGCGAAACATCGATTGCTCACGTGAAAACCCTTCTATCCCCCAGGTGAGCCCCGATCGACGAGGCCCTCGCCACCACCGTAGCGAAGGCCGGTCCCCGTCCACCATCCCCTTCAGACGTCGTTGGCCGCGATGAACCCGAACGTCATCGCCGGCCCGATCGTCGACCCCGCCCCGGCGTAGCTCCGCCCCATCACCGCGGAGCTCACGTTGCCCGCCGCGTACAACCCCGGGATCACCGACCCGTCCGGCCGCAGCACACGGGCCCGCGCGTCCGTCACGAGCCCGCCCTTGGTGCCGAGGTCACCGGGCACGATCTTGAAGGCGTAGTACGGCGCCAGCCACAGCGGCGCGAGGCACGAGTTCGGGACGACCGCCGGGTCGGTGTAGTAGTGGTCGTAGGCGCTGTCGCCGCGCCGGAAGTCGGTGTCGCGGCCCGTCAGCGCCTGGGTGTTGAAGCGGCTGACGGTGGCTTTCAGGGCGGCGCCGGGCACACCGATCGCCGACGCCAGGCCGTCGAGCGAGGAACTCCTCACCACGGCACCGGAGCGGTACCAGCCGTCCGGCAGCGGCAGGGCCGGGGCGACGTCGGCGAACAGGTACCTGTTGCGGTAGTTCTGGTCGACGACCAGCCAGGCCGGGATGCAGGGGTCGGCGGGGTTCTTGTCGTACATGACGTGCACGACGTCGCTGTAGGGCGCGGCCTCGTTGACGAAGCGGCGACCGGCCGCGTTGATCATCAGTCCACCGGGCAGGGTGCGTTCGGCGAGGCAGAAGTACGGGGAGCCGGGCGTCGGGATCACCGGCCCCCACCAGGCGTCGTCCATCAGGCCGAGGGCGGCACCCGCGCGCTCGCCCGCGAGGTGGCCGTCGCCGGTGTTCTCCGCGGCGCCGACCGTCCACTGCGTACCGATGGGCTGGCGCTGGTACTGGGCGCGCATGGCCGCGTTGTGCTCGAAGCCGCCGGAGCCCATGATCACGCCGCGGCGGGCGCGCACGACGCCCCGGCTGGTCACGACTCCCCTGACCGCGCCGTTCTCCACCACCAGGTCCAGCAGGCCGGTGTTCAGCCACACCGGCACCCCGGCCCGCACCAGGCCCGCGCGCAGACCGCCTGCCAGGGCTTGGCCCATCGTCAGCGGTTTCTGGCCCGCCAGGGCCGCGGCGGCACCCCGGGCCAGAGCGGCGGCGGCGGTGGCGGCGCCCTTCGCGTTGACCAGGGCGAGGGCGAGCCACTTGTAGTCGGCGCCGTAGATGACCATGCCGGCCGGGGTGGCGAGGTAGGGGGCGTTGAGGTTCGCGAGCTCGGCGCCGAGGATGCGGCCGTCGATCATCTCCGGTTCGATCGACCGTCCCTCCGCGATGCCGCCGGGCAGTTCCGGGTAGTAGTCGCTGTAGCCGTCCATGTGCCGGAAGCGCAGCGGGCTGTTGCGCATGACGAACGAGATCATCCGCGGCCCGTGCGCCAGGTAGGCCTGCTGGCGCGCCATCGGGACGTCGCCGACGACCGCCGCGAGGTACTGGGCGGCCTTGGCCGGCGTGTCGGGCACCCCGGCGGCGAGGATCACCTCGTTGTTCGGGATCCAGATGCCCGCGCCGGACCGGGCGGCGGACCCGCCGTAGGTCGGCGCCTTCTCCAGCACCACGCAGCTCAGGCCGCGCTTCGCGGCGGTGAGGGCGGCGGTCATGCCGGCCGCGCCCGCTCCGACCACGACGACGTCGAACTCGCCGAGGCCGGCGGACGCACTGGAGGGTCTGACCAGTCCGGAGGCCAGCGCGAGGCCGGCTCCGGCGAGCACCTGGCGGCGGTTCACGGTCATGGGGTCGCTCCCGGCATCGTCTTGCGGTGGTCCCAGCTGGCGGTCCTGGTCGAACGGAAGATCACGGCGACGCGCCTCGCCATCGCCTTGCGCAGGGCATCACGGGCCCGGGGGTCGTCGCCGACCTCGCCGAAGTTGCGCTCCACCACGGCGTCCACGACCGGGCCGAGGTCGGTGAACTCGGTGACGCCTTCCATGTGGACGCCGCGCAGCTGCCCGTAGGACTCCCCCGCCTCGGCGAGCACGCTGCAGCGCGGGTCCCGCCGAAGGTTCACGACCTTCTGCGACTTGCGGTCGGTGCAGAACACGATCTCGCCGTCCACCCACGCGAACCACATCGGTGCGAGGTGCGGCAGGCCGGTGCGGCCGATGGTGGCCACGACCAGCGTCTTCTGCCCGCGCAGGAAGTCCTCGACCTCGGCGGCCGTCATCCTGATCGCGTCACGCACGTTCGCGCAGCTTCCGCTTGTAGAGCTTGCCGTTCGGGTCGCGCGGCAGCTCGGCCACGTACTCGACCGTGCGCGGCAGCTTGAACTTCGCGAGACGCGTGCGGGCGAACTCCAGCAGCTCCTCGGTCAGCGCGTCGTCGCCGGCGACCCCGTCCGCGGGCTGCACGACCGCCTTGACGGCCTCGCCCCAGTCCGGGTGCGGGACGCCGAACACGGCGACGTCCGCGACCTTCGGGTGGCAGACGAGCTCGCCCTCGACCTCCGCCGGGTAGATGTTCACCCCACCGGAGATGATCATGTCGTTCTTGCGGTCGCACAGGAACAGGTAGCCGTCCTCGTCCAGGTAACCGATGTCCTGCAACGTGAACAGCTTGCCGACGCGCGCGGCGCGGGTCTTCTCGGAGTCCTTGTGGTACTCGAACGTCGAGTCGCCCATCCGCATGTAGACGAGACCCGGCTCGCCCGCCGGCAGCTCCGTGCCGTCCTCGGCGAGGATCTTGATCTCGGACGTCGGCCACGGCAGCCCGACCGAGCCCGGCTTGCGCAGCCACTCCTGCGCGGTGATCGCGGTGCCGCCGCCCTCGGTGGCGGCGTAGTACTCGATCACGACCGGCCCCCACCAGTCGAGCATGCGGCGCTTGACCTCCACCGGGCACGGCGCGGCGCCGTGGATCATCGCGCGCAGGGAACCCATGTCGTACTTGGACTTCACGTCGTCCGGGAGCGCGAGGAGCCGGTGGAACTGGGTCGGCACCATGTGGCTGTGGGTGACCTTGTACCGCTCGATCAGCCGCAGCATCTCCTCCGGCGCCCAGTGGTCCATGAGCACCGCGGTGTGGCCCAGCTGGACGGAGATGGTGACGAAGTTGAGCACGGCCGTGTGGTAGAGCGGAGAACCGCACAGGTGCACGTGCCCGTCGTGCGGCTTGATCCCGAAGATGCCGAAGAACCAGGCCGCGGACGGCGGGACGACGTCGGGGTCGGCTCCGGTCAACGGCCGGCGCACGCCCTTGGGCCGTCCCGTGGTGCCCGACGTGTAGAGCATCGGAGAACCGGTGGTGCGGCCGTCGGGCCTGCCCTCCTCGCCCTCGCCGAGCGCGGTCAGCGGCTCGAACCCGTCGACCTCGCCCACGGCGAACCGCGCGCCCGGGGGCAGGCTCGCCGCGGCTTCCACGGCCGTCGCCGCGAAGCGTTCGTGGCCGACGAAGGCCTTGGCACCGCTGTCCTGCACCAGGTACGCGACCTCGGCCCCGGTCAGGTGCCAGTTGGCCATCACCACGTAGAGGCCGGTCTGGTAGGCGGCGAAGTACACCGCCACCAGTTCGGCGCTGTTGGGCAGCATCAGCACGATGCTGTCGCCGGGTTCCAGCCCCAGCGACCGGAACCCCCGCCCGTAGCGGTTCGCGGAGTCCGCGAGCCCGGAGTAGCTGATCTCCCGACCGCTCGGATCCACCAGCGCGGTCAGGTCCGGCTGATCGGCGGCGATGTTCCAGAGTCCTGTGACCACACCCTCAAAGTAGAACGCGTTTCACTTACTGACAAGCCTCCGCGACGGCCTTGATCGAAGCGACGTCACGACACCCGACGAGCAGCATCGTGACGCCCGCCTTCTCCCACCGGCCGATCTCCGCCCGGACGTGGTCCGCCGTCCCGACGATGCTGATCTCGGCCACCAGCTCGTCCGGGACGGCGCGCGCCGCCTCCTCCTTGCGACCCGCTCGGAAGAGCCCGCCGACGTCCCGCACGACCTCGCCGTATCCCATGCGGGTGAACACCTCGGCGTGGAAGTTCATGCCGGGGGCGCCCATCCCGCCGATGTAGAGGGCGACGAACGGCTTCAGCGCCGCCCTGACCGCGGCCGGGTCGTCCGTCACGACGACCTGGCAGGTGGCAGCGACCTCGAAGTCCTCCCTGCTCCGGCCGGACTTCGCGAACCCCTCGGCGAGCCACTCGTCGTACATGCCGGCGAGCCGGGGCGCGTAGTAGATCGCGAGCCACCCGTCCGCGATCTCCGCCGCCAGCGCGACGTTCTTCGGACCCTCCGCACCGAGCCAGATCGGCAGGTCGGCGCGCAGCGGGTGGGTGATCGGCTTCAGCGGTTTGCCCAGGCCGAGCGAGCCGGGACCCCGGTAGGGCAACGGGTAGTGCGGACCGTCGTTGACCACCGGCGCCGCCCGCGCCATCACCTGTCGCAGGATCGACACGTACTCCCTGGTCCTCGCCAGGGGTTTCGCGAACGGCCTGCCGTACCAGCCCTCCACCACCTGCGGCCCGGAGACGCCGAGGCCCAGCACGAACCGGCCGCCCGACAGGTGGTCGAGCGTCAGCGCCTGCATCGCGCAGGCCGCCGGCGTGCGCGCCGACATCTGCACGACGGACGTGCCCAGCCGCACCCGCCGCGTCCCCGGTCCCCACCACGCCAGCGGGGTGAAGGCGTCCGAGCCCCACGCCTCGGCGGCGAACACCGCGTCGAAGCCGAACTCCTCCGCCGCCGCCACGAGTCCGGCGGCGTCGCGGGGCGGACCGGCGCCCCAGTACCCGAGCTGCAAACCGAGCTTCATGCACCCATCTTGCCACCATTTCGAGAACCTGTTTCACTTTGATCTGTGACTCGGCCGCTGAGTGCTCCGCTCGACGTTGGCTTCGACTACACGCGCTCCCTCGGCCCGACGCTGGGCCGGTTCCTCTCCGATCTGCGCCGCCGCAAGGTGACCGGGATCCGCGGCAGTGACGGGCGCGTGCACGTGCCGCCGCTCGAGTACGACCCCGTGACGGCCGAACGCCTGTCGGAGTTCGTGGAGGTGGCGGCGACCGGCGTCGTGCGCGGCTGGTCGTGGATCCCCGAACCCCTGGAGGGCCAGCCGCTCGACCGGCCGTTCGCGTGGGCGCTGATCCAGCTCGACGGAGCGGACACCTCGCTGCTGCACGCCGTTGACGCCGGCTCTCCGGACGCGATCTCCACGGGAGCACGCGTGCGGGCGAGGTGGCGTGGCGACCGCGTCGGCGCCATCACCGACATCGAGTGCTTCGAGATCTCCGACGCCCCCGCCGACCCACCGGCCGAGGCGGACGACGTCACGATGGTCACCACGCCGGTGCACCTCCACTACACGCATTCGGCGTCACCGACCGAGGACCCGTTCCTGCGCGGACTCGTGGAGGGCCGCCTGATCGCGCAGCGCTGCCCGGAGTGCGAGAAGGTCTACTTCCCGCCGCGACCCGCCTGCCCCACCGACGGCGTGCCGACGACGGACCAGGTCGAACTGGCCGACCGAGGCACCGTCACCACGTTCTGCGTCGTCAACGTGCCGTTCCTCGGTCAGCGCATCCCGCCGCCGTACGTCTCGGCGTACGTGCTGCTCGACGGCGCGGACATCCCGTTCCTGCACCTGCTGCTCGGCGTCGCGCCGGAGGACGTGCGGATGGGCATGCGGGTGGAGGCGGTGTGGAAACCGCGCGAGGAGTGGGGCCCGACGATGCAGAACATCGACCACTTCAAGCCCTCCGGCGAACCGGACGCCCCGTTCGACTCCTACTCCCGGCACCTGTGAGGCTCACGTGCGTGACATCGCGGTAGTCGGCTTCGCGCAGACACCCTGCGTGCGCGAGACCGACGGCACCACCAACGGCGTCGAGATGCTGGTGCCGATCTTCCACGAGGTCCTCGGCGGCCTCGGGCTCACCAAGGCCGACATCGGCTTCTGGTGCTCGGGCTCCTCGGACTACCTGGCGGGGCGCGCGTTCTCGTTCGTCTCGGCGGTCGACGCCATCGGTGCCTTCCCCCCGATCGCCGAGTCGCACGTCGAGATGGACGCCGCCTGGGCGCTCTACGAGGCCTGGGTGAAGCTGCTGTGCGGCGAGGTCGACACCGCTCTCGTCTACGGCTTCGGCAAGTCGTCGGCCGGTCAGCTGCGCCGCGTCCTGGCGATGCAGCTCGACCCCTACCTCGTCACTCCACTGTGGCCGGACACGCTCGGCCTCGCCGGGATCCAGGCGCGGCTGGGCATCGAGGCGGGACTCTGGGACGAACGGTCGATGGCCGCCGTGGCCGCGCGGAGCCGGGCCGCCGCCCTGTCCAACCCGCTGGCGCAGCTGTCCGGGACGGTCTCCGCCGACGAGCTGCTGGACCTGCCGTACGTCGTGGACCCGTTGCGCCGCCACGACTGCGCGCCGATCACCGACGGTGCCGCGACGATCGTGCTGGCCGCGGGTGACCGGGCACGAGAGCTGTGCGAGCGCCCGGCGTGGATCACCGGGTTCGAGCACCGGACCGACTCGCCGTCGTTCGGCACGCGCGACCTCACGACCTCCCCGTCCGCCGTGGCCGCGGGAAAGGCCGCGGGGGCGGACGGCGTCGAGGTGGCGGAGCTGCACGCGCCGTTCACCCACCAGGAGATCCTGCTGCGCCAGGCCCTCGGGCTCGGCGAGGACGTGAGCGTGAACCCGTCCGGGGGCGTGCTGGCCGGCAACCCGATGTTCTCGGCCGGTCTCGCGCGGATCGGCGAGGCCGCGAGGCGCGTCCACGACGGCACCGCGTCGAAGGTCCTCGGTCACGCCACCAGCGGGCCTCTCCTGCAACAGAACCTCGTCTGCGTGATGGAAGGGCGTGAGTGATGCGACCGGCAGCAGTGGTCGGCACCGGCCAGACGCACCACGCCGCCAAGCGCCTCGACGTGTCGATGGCGGGCCTGTGCCGCGAGGCCGTCGACCGCGCGATGGCCGACGCCGGGGTCGACTGGCCGGACATCGACGCCGTGGTCCTCGGCAAGGCGCCGGACCTCTTCGAGGGCGTCATGATGCCCGAGCTGTTCCTGGCCGACGCGCTGGGCGCCGTCGGGAAACCGTTGCTGCGCGTGCACACCGCGGGTTCGGTCGGCGGCAGCACCGGCAACGTCGCCGCGAGCCTCGTCCAGTCCGGTGTGCACGAGCGGGTGCTGGCCGTGGCCTTCGAGAAGCAGTCCGAGTCGAACGCGATGTGGGCCCTGTCGGTGCCGACGCCGTTCACCATGCCCGTCCACGCGGGCGCGGGCGGCTACTTCGCGCCGCACGTCCGCTCCTACATCCGCCGTGCGGGCGCTCCGGAGCACGTCGGCGCGATCGTCGCCGCCAAGGACCGCCGCAACGGCGCCAAGAACCCCTACGCACACCTGAAACAGCCGGACATCACCGTCGAGTCGGTGCGGGCGTCCACGATGCTGTGGGACCCGATCCGCTACGACGAGACCTGTCCGTCCTCGGACGGCGCCTGCGCCGTGGTCATCTCCTCCGCACCCACGTCGGGGCGTGCCGCCTGGATCCGCGCGACCGCGATGCGCACGGAGCCGACGACGTTCGCCGGCCGCGACCAGGTCAACCCGCGGGCGGGCAGGGACGCGGCGAGGGCGCTGTGGAAGCAGGCGGGCATCACCGATCCGCTGTCCGAGGTGGACGCCGCCGAGATCTACGTCCCGTTCTCGTGGTTCGAGCCGATGTGGCTCGAGAACCTCGGCTTCACCGACGTCGGCCAGGGCTGGAAGCTCACCGAGGCGGGCCAGACCGAGATCGGCGGGCTGCTGCCGGTGAACCCGAGCGGGGGCGTGCTCTCCTCGAACCCGATCGGCGCGTCCGGGCTCCTGCGCTTCGCCGAGGCCGCCATGCAGGTCATGGGCACCGCGGGAGAGCACCAGGTCGACGGCGCCAGGGTCGCGCTGGGCCACGCGTACGGCGGCGGGTCGCAGTTCTTCGCCATGTGGGTGGTCGGATCGGAGAAGCCATGAAGTTCACCGTCGGCATCGCCATGAGCCCGCTCGACCAGCTGACCGAGCTCGCCCGGTGCGCCGAGGAGTGCGGTTACTCCTCGATCGCGCTCCCGGACTCCCTGTTCTTCTCGGAGAAGGTGTCCGCGGACTACCCGTACACCCCGGACGGCTCCCGGATGTGGAACGCCGACACCCCGTGGGTGGACCCGTTCGTCGCCGCCGCCGCGATGGGGGCCGTGACGTCGCGCATCCACTTCTACACCCAGGTCCTCAAGCTCGGCTCCCGCAACCCGCTGCTGCTCGCCCGCCAGATCGGCTCGGTCGCTCACCTGACCGGCAACCGCTTCGGTCTCGGCGTGGGCCTCGGCTGGTCGCCCGAGGAGTTCGAGTGGTGCGGCGTCCCGTACCGCAACCGCGGGCCGCGCGTCGACGAGATGATCGACGTCCTGAAGCTGGTGCTGGGCGGCGGGATGGTCGAGTACCACGGCGACTACTTCGACTTCGACCGCCTGCAGATGTCGCCGGCCCCCACCGAGCCGGTGCCGTTCTACGTCGGCGGCCACTCCCCCGCGGCGCTGCGGCGCGCGGCCCGCGCCGGAGACGGCTGGACCTCGGCGATGATCAAGTTCGACGACCTGAAGCAGGTCGTCGCGGACCTGACCGACCTGGGGGCCTTCGAGCGCCCGTTCGAGATCCAGGCCGTGTGCGTCGACCGCTTCGGCCTCGACGGCTACCGGCAGCTCGCCGAGATCGGCGTGACCGACACGATCGTGGTGCCCTGGCTGTTCTACGGCGTCGGCTTCGACGGCGGCCTCCAGGCCAAGAAGGACGGACTTCGGCGCTTCGCCGACGAGGTGATCGGAGAGTTCGCATGACCGCGGTGACCTGGACGGCCTCCAAGACCGAAACGCCCGCCCGCGTGGCCTCGTGGCGTTCGATGGACTGCGTGACGCGCGGCGCCAAGGACGAGTGGCTCGCCCTGTTCGCCGAGGACGCCGTCGTCGAGGACCCGGTGGGCCCCTCGATGTTCGACGAGGAGGGCAAGGGCCACCACGGCAAGGAGGCGATCGCCGCCTTCTGGGACCTCGCGATCGCCGCCGCGGAGCGCTTCGAGTTCGCCGTGCACGACTCGTTCGCGGCGGGCTCCGAGTGCGCGAACGTCGGCACCATCAGCGCGTTCCTGCCCGGCGGCGCACGCGTCGACACCGAGGGTGTGTTCGTCTACAACGTGCGCGAGGACGGCCTGATCAGGTCGGTGCGCGCGTTCTGGGAGACCGAACGCGCGATGGCCACGTTCCGCGTCGAATCCTGACCCGTCACAGGACGCGGCCCCTCCACCCGCGGGTGGAGGGGCCTCGGTCGTCTCTCACGCGTACTGGACCTGGAACTCCTTGATGCCGTTGAGCCATCCGGACCGCAGCCGCCGCGGCTCGGCCACCTGCCTGATGTTCGGCATGGCGTCGGCGATGGCGTTGAAGATCAGGTCGATCTCCAGCCGGGCCAGGTTGGCGCCGATGCAGAAGTGCGCACCGCTGCCGCCGAACCCGAGGTGGGGGTTGGGATCGCGGAGGACGTCGAACTTCTCCGGCTCGGCGAAGACCTCCTCGTCGAAGTTGGCCGACGAGTAGAACATGCCGAGCCGCTGGCCCTGCTTGATCTCGACGCCGCCGAGCTCGGTGTCGGCCATCGCGGTGCGCTGGAACGACACGACCGGCGTGGCCCACCGGACGATCTCGTCCCCGGCGGTGGCGGGCCTCGACTCCTTGAACAGCTCCCACTGCTCGGGGTGGTCGAAGAACGCCTTCATGCCGTGCGTGATCGCGTTGCGGGTGGTCTCGTTGCCGGCGACGGCCAGCAGCAGCACGAAGAAGCCGAACTCCTCCGAGGCGAGGCCCGCACCGTCCACATCGGCCTGGACGAGCTTGGTGACGATGTCGGACCGCGGGCACCTGCGCCGGTCCTCCGCCATCGTCCACGAGTAGCCGAGGAGCTCGGTGGCGGCGGCGAGCGGTTCGACCTCGAACTCGGGGTCGTCGTAGGCGATCATCTGGTTGGACCAGTCGAAGATCTTGCGCCGGTCCTCCTGCGGGATGCCGATCAGCTCGGCGATCGCCTGCAGGGGCAGTTCGCACGCCACGTCGGTGACGAAGTCCCCGCTGCCCTTCTCCAGCGCCTCGGACACGATGCGTTCGGCGCGTTCGGTCAGGGCGTCGCGCAGGCTGTTGACCGCCCTGGGCGTGAACCCGCGCGAGACGATGCCGCGCTGCTTGGTGTGCGTGGGCGGGTCCATGTTCAGCAGGAGCAGCCGCTGCATCTCGATGTTGTCGCGCGGCATGTCGTCCCTGAACCGGATGATCGCCGTGTTCTCCCGGCTGGAGAAGAGCTCGCTGTTGCGCGAGATCTCCTTGACGTCGCGGTGCTTGGTCACCACCCAGTAGCCCTCGTCGGGGAACCCGCCCCGGCCCAGCGGTTGGGAGTTCCACCAGATCGGCGCGGTCTGCCGCAGCTCGGCGAACTCCTCGAACGGCAGCCGGGTCGCGTACATGTCCGGGTCGGTGAAGTCGAAGCCTTCCGGGATGCGGGGCTTGCCCACAGGCACCTCCTTGGTGGAACGCGTTCTATCCGATTCAAACACGCTTGCGCCTTGTGTTGAAGCCCCCATGCGGCCAATCTGGAGCCACACAGGAACGTGTTCTAGTTTCTAGGCGAGGAGGCTCGCGTGGGCAGTCCGGTGATCGTGGGAGCGGTGCGCACCCCCATCGGCAGGCGCAACGGCTGGTTGGCCGGGGTGCACGCCGCCGAGCTCCTCGGCGCGGCCCAGCGGGGCCTGCTCGACCGGACCGGCGTCGATCCGTCCACGGTGGAACAGGTCATCGGCGGCACCGTCACCCAGGCGGGTGAGCAGTCCAACAACATCACCCGGACGTCCTGGCTGCACGCCGGCCTGCCGCAGACCACCGGCTGCACCACCGTCGACGCCCAGTGCGGCTCGGCCCAGCAGTCCACCCACCTGGTCGCGGGCCTCATCGCGGCCGGGGCGATCGACGCCGGCATGGCCTGCGGGGTCGAGGCGATGAGCCGCGTCCCGCTGCGCAGCAACATCGGCGAGACCGGCACGCCGCGACCCGAGTCGTGGGCCGTCGACCTGCCGAACCAGTTCGTCGCCGCCGAACGGGTCGCCGCGCGGCGCGGGATCGGGCGCGAGGAGGCCGACCGGTTCGGCGTGCAGTCGCAGAACCGGGCGCGGGCGGCCTGGGCGGCCGGGCGGTTCACCGCCGAGGTCGTGCCGGTGAAGGCCGGGGAGGACCTCGTGGACACCGACCAAGGGTTGCGCGAGACGTCGCTGGAGGCGCTGGCGGCGCTGAAGCCCGTCGTCCCGGACGGCGTGCACACCGCGGGGACCTCGTCGCAGATCTCGGACGGCGCGTCGGCGGTCATGGTCGTCAGCGAGGAGTTCGCGCGGGCGCACGGGCTCAGGCCACGCGCCCGGATCGTGACGCAGTGCCTGGTCGGCTCCGACCCGTACTACCACCTGGACGGGCCGGTGGACGCCACGACCAGGCTCCTCGAGCGCAGCGGCATGAAGATGGCCGACATCGACCTGTTCGAGGTCAACGAGGCGTTCGCGTCCGTGGTCCTGTCGTGGGCGGCGGTGCACCGGCCGAACCTCGACCGCGTCAACGTCAACGGCGGGGCCATCGCCATCGGGCACCCTGTCGGCAGCACCGGGACGCGGCTCATCACGACCGCGCTGCACGAGCTGGAACGCCGGGACGCCTCGACCGCGCTGATCACGATGTGCGCGGGCGGGGCGATGGCGACCGGCACCATCATCGAACGGCTCTGAGGTCCGCTGCCGGGTACGGCGTGCGCCTGCTCTCGTGCTGGAAGCGCCGGTAGAAGTCCTTCATCACCGCCGCGACCTCGTTGTGGCGGTTCAGCACCGCGGCGATCCGCGGCGGGACTCCCCGTGCCCGCAGGGCATGGGCGAACCACATCACCAGGTGCGTGACGGTGTAGCAGCGGTCGTAGTCGGCGTTCTCGGCGAAGAACGCGGTCTCCTCCTCGGACAGGTCGAACGCGGAGGAGATCGCGAGGCCGTAGTCGGCGAAGTAGAGGCGTTCGCCGTCGGTCAGCACGTTCTGGAAGTGGGCGTCGAAGTGCAGCAGGCCGCGGGAGTTCATGAACCCCACCCCGGCCGCCAGCTCCCGTTCGACCATCTCGCAGGCGCCTTCGAGGTCGGCGACGCCGTTCAGCCAGTCGTGCAAGTTGTGCGGGAAGTGCTCCAGGAACAGCGCGATGCTCCACGTGGACGCCCGGAGCGCCTCGATCCGGGGAGCGATCTCCGGTCCCCAGTAGCCGACCGCCTGCTCCAGCTCCGCGGGCAAGGTCTGGCCGGGGTGCGGCAGGACGCGCCAGTGGTACATCAGCGGGAAGCCCTGGTGTCCGCCCTCCAGCACCCAGTTCGTGGTCATCGTGTGCACGGCCAGCTCCCGCCACGCCCAGAAGCCCGCCGCCCCGATCAACCCGACGCCGTAGTGGGTGTGCACGGGCAGGTCGAAGAGGTTCGCGGTCGATCCGGCGTTGCGCAGCTCGAGGTCGCTCAGCGGCAACCGCTTCACGAACACCGGTGCGCCCTCGACCTCCAGCACCGCCGTGGGCCCGCCGATGCCCCTTCCCGCCGGTCTGGCCCGTTCCAGCAGAGCGAGGAGGTCGTTGTCGCCGAGCTGGGACAACGCGGCCGAGACTGCGGCGTGGGAGGCCGGACGGGTCACGCGGCCGACGTTACCCGGCGCCGTAGACCGGGGTCGGGTGGTCGACGGCGACCAGCTCGCGCACGACGTCGCCCAGTTCGTCCGGCGACCAGCGCTCACCCCTGTCGACCTCCGGGCCGCGCCGCCAGCCGTGCACCAGGCAGACGCGTCCGCCGTCGACCTCGAACATCCGCCCGGTCACGTCCCCGGCCTCCTCGCTGCCGAGCCACACCACGAGCGGCGAGACGTTCTCCGGTGCCATCGCGTCGAAACCGTCCTCCGGCGCCGCCATCTCCTGCGCGAACGCCGCCTCGGTCATC
This sequence comes from Lentzea sp. CC55, assembly GCF_021056325.1. Classification (NCBI taxonomy): domain Bacteria; kingdom Bacillati; phylum Actinomycetota; class Actinomycetes; order Pseudonocardiales; family Pseudonocardiaceae; genus Lentzea; species Lentzea sp. CC55. The sequence goes on from NZ_JAJCXE010000053.1 coordinate 40,631, forward strand.
CGCGTGCGCGCGGCCGGCGCGATGGCGTTGACCGTGACGCCGTAGCGGGCCAGCTCGGCGGCCGCCACCAGCGTCATCGCCGCGATGCCCGCCTTGGCCGCCGAGTAGTTCGCCTGGCCGACGCTGCCGAACAGGCCCGCGCCGGACGAGGTGTTGACGACCCGGCCGCTCACCGCGCCCCCGGCCTTGTGGACGGCCCGCCAGTGCGCGGCGGCGTGGTGCAGCGTCGCGAAGTGGCCCTTGAGGTGGACGCGGACGACCTCGTCCCACTCGTCCTCGCCGCAGCTCACGACCATGCGGTCGCGCACGATGCCGGCATTGTTCACGAGCACGTCCAGCCCGCCGAACGTCTCGACCGCCGTCCGGACGAGCCGCCGCGCACCGGCCCACGTGCCGACGTCGTCGGTGCTGACCACCGCCCGCGGCCCGATCAGCTCCGCCACCTCGCCCGCGACCGCCGCGGACAGGTCGTTCACCACGACCCTGGCTCCGGCGGCGCCGAACGCCAGCGCGTGGGCTCGGCCGATGCCCCGGCCGGCCCCCGTCACGATCACGATCCGGCTCATGCAGGTCCCCCCTCGGCTGCGGTCAGGAACGCGGGCGCCTCTCCCCCGCCGTGGACGACCAGGGTCGCGCCGCTCACGTAGGAGGCCAGCGGCGAGGCCAGGAACACGGCGCACGCCCCGACCTCGTCCGGCGTGGCGAGGCGCCCCAGCGGCACGGTCTTCGCGACCGCCTCGATGCCCGCCTCGGAGCCGTAGTGCAGGTGTGACTGCTCGGTGCGCACCATGCCGACGGCCAGGGCGTTGACCCGGACCCGCGGCGCCCACTCGACGGCCAGCGTCGAGGTCAGGTTGTCGAGCCCGGCCTTCGCGGCACCGTAGGCGGCGGTTCCCGGTGACGGACGCCGGCCGCTGACGCTGCTCACGTTCACGATCGCGCCACCGGAGCCCTGGGTCTGCATCACGGCGTTCGCCGCCTGGGAGACCAGCAGCGGCGCCAGCAGGTTCAGTTCGACGACCTTCGAGTGGAACCGCGGCGAGGCGCTGTCCGCCCACGCGAACGGCGCTCCGCCGGCGTTGTTCACCACCACGTCGAGCCGGCCGTGCTCCGCCACGACCCCGGACACCAGGCCGGCCACCTGGTCCGCGTCCCGGACGTCGCACGGCACGAACGACGCGCCGTCGACCTCCGCGGGACGCCGCGCACACGTGACGACGACGGCTCCGGCGGCGAGGAACGCACGGGTGATGCCGAGACCGACACCCCGCACGCCACCCGTCACCAGGACCACCGCTGAGTCGAGGTCCAGTTCCACCAGCACCTACCCCGGTCGCTCCGGCACTGCTAAATTACCAAGCAATCGCTTGGTTCGGAAGGCGGCGCGATGGGGATCTCCAGCAGCCACACCGAAAACGGCATCGTCGAGGTCACCATCGACTACCCCCCGGTCAACGCCGTCCCCTCCCGGGGCTGGTTCGACCTGGCCGCGGCGGTCACGTCCGCGGGCGAGGACCCGCGAGCGCGGGTGGTGGTCCTCCGCGCGGAGAACCGCGGGTTCTGCGCGGGCGTCGACCTCAAGGAGATCCAGCGCGCGGAGGGCTACAACGCGCTCGTGGCGGCCAACCGCGGGTGCGCCAAGGCGTTCGCGGCCGTCTACGACTGCGAGGTGCCGGTGATCGCCGCCGTCAACGGGTTCTGCCTCGGCGGCGGTGTCGGGCTGGTCGGCAACGCGGACGTCGTCGTCGCGTCCGACGACGCCACGTTCGGGCTGCCCGAGGTCGACCGCGGTGCGCTCGGCGCGGCCACCCACCTCGCGAGGCTCGTGCCGCAGCACCTCATGCGCACGCTCTACTACACGGCCCGCAACGTCAGCGCGCAAACCCTGCACCACCACGGCAGCGTCGTCGAGGTCGTGCCCCGCGCACAGCTCGACGACGCGGCGCGCGAGATCGCGCAGGAGATCGCGAAGAAGGACACCGCGGTGATCCGCGCCGCCAAGGAGGCGATCAACGGCATCGACCCGCAGCGCGTGCACCGGAGCTACCGCTTCGAGCAGGGCTTCACCTTCGAGCTGAACCTCACCGGCGTGTCGGACCACGCCCGGCAGGCCTTCCTGGACGGAGACCATGCGCGACAAGCGAATGACGGCTGACGAGGCCGTCGGCGAGATCGAGGACGGGATGACCGTCGGCATCGGCGGCTGGGGCTCGCGGCGCAAGCCGATGACCCTGGTCAAGGCTCTGCTGCGGTCCGGCGTCACCGGCCTCACGGTCGTCACGTACGGCGGCCCGGACGCCGGTCTGCTGTGCGCGGCCGGCAAGGTCCGCAAGCTGGTCTACGGCTTCGTCTCGCTCGACTCGATCCCGTACGACCCGTGGTTCAAGCGGGCGCGCGAGACCGGTGCGATCGAGGTGCTGGAGCTCGACGAGGGCATGCTCCAGACGGGGCTGCGCGCCGCCGGGCACCGGTTGCCGTTCCTGCCGATCCGGGCGGGCCTGGGGTCGGACGTGCTGACGTACGCGCCGGAGCTCAAGACCGTGCGATCACCCTATGACGACGGCGAGGAACTGGTCGCGATGCCCGCGCTCGAGCTCGACGTGGCCCTCGTGCACCTCAACCGCGCGGACAGGCACGGCAACGCCCAGTACCTCGGGCCGGACCCGTACTTCGACGACCTGTTCTGCCTGGCCGCGGACAAGAGGTACGTCTCGTGCGAGCAGGTCGTCGAGACGTTCGACGGACCGCCGCAAACCCTGCTGCTCAACCGGATGATGGTCGACGGCGTGGTGGAGGCACCAGGTGGCGCGGGGTTCACGAGCTGCGTGCCCGACTACGGCCGTGACGAGGCCCTCCAGCGCGAGTACGCCGACGCCGCCACGGACTTGGAGCAGTGGCCGGACTTCTACGAGAGGTTTCTGGGATGAGCGACATCACGCGCGCCGAGGTCTGCGTCGCCGCGTGCGCCGACCTGTTCCTCGGCGCCGGGGAGACGCTCGCCAGCCCGATGGGCCTCATCCCGTCCCTCGGCGCGAAGCTCGCCCGGCTGACGACCGAACCCGGCCTGCTGCTCAGCGACGGCGAGGCGTTCCTGCTCACGCCGGAGTCCGCGGTGGAGGGCTGGCTGCCGTACCGGAAGGTGTTCGACGTCGTCGCGCACGGCCGCCGGCACGTCGTGATGGGCGCGAACCAGGTCGACCGGTTCGGCAACCAGAACATCTCCGCGATCGGCGACCACGCGCGGCCCACGCGCCAGCTCCTCGGCTTCCGGGGCGCGCCGGGCAACACGATCAACCACCGCACCAGCTACTGGGTGCCGCGGCACAGCCCGCGCGTGCTCGTCGAGGCGGTCGACGTGGTGTCCGGAGTCGGCTACGACCGGGCCGTGGGGCCCTTCCACGACGTCCACCGCGTCGTCACGAACCTCGCCGTGCTCGACTTCGCCACCCCGGACCGCTCGATGCGGATCGTGTCCGCGCACCCCGGCGTGTCCGTCGACGAGGTGCGGCGGCAGACGTCGTTCCCCCTGGCCGCCGACGGGGTCACCGAGACCAGGCTCCCGACCGGCGAGGAGCTCGACCTGATCAGGACGAGGCTCGACCCGCACGGCACGCGCGACGGGGAGGTGCCGCGGTGAGGACCGCGCTCACCGACCTGGCCGGCGTGCGGCACCCGGTCGTGCAGACCGGCATGGGCTGGGTCGCGGGTCCGCGGCTGGTGTCCGCGACCGCCGAGGCCGGCGGGCTCGGCATCCTCGCCTCGGCCACGATGACCTACCCGGAGCTCGAAGCCGCCGTCAAGGAGACCCGCTCGCGCACCACCGCGCCGTTCGGCGTGAACCTCCGCGCGGACGCCCACGACGCATCGGAGCGGATCGACCTGCTCATCCGCGAACGGGTCCGGGTCGCTTCCTTCGCGCTGGCCCCGAAACCGGACATGATCGCGAAGCTGCACGACGCCGGTGTCGTCGTGATCCCGTCGGTCGGCGCGGCCCGGCACGCCGAGAAGGTCGCGAAGTGGGGCGCGCACGCCGTGATCGTCCAGGGTGGTGAGGGCGGCGGCCACACCGGCGGCGTGGCGACGACCCTGCTGCTGCCGAGCGTGCTGGACGCCGTGGACATCCCGGTGGTCGCGGCCGGCGGCTTCTTCGACGGACGCGGGCTGGCCGCCGCGCTCGCGTACGGCGCGGCCGGCATCGCGATGGGCACCCGGTTCCTGCTCACGCGGGAGAGCACGGTGCCGGACGCGGTGAAACAGGCCTACCTGCGACGGGACCTGAACGGCACGGTCGTGACCACCCGCGTCGACGGCCTGCCGCACCGGGTCCTGCGGTCCGGCCTCGTCGAGCGCCTCGAGAGGTCCGGCCGGATCAGCGGCCTCGCCAGGGCCGTCGCCAACGCGGCCCGGTTCCGGCGGCACACCGGGCTGTCGTGGCGCGCGATGATCCGCGAGGGCCTGGCCCTCAGGCACGGCAGGGACCTCACGTGGTCGCAGGTCGTCATGGCCGCGAACACGCCGATGCTGCTCAAGGCGGGCCTGGTCGAGGGCAGGACCGACGCGGGCGTGCTCGCGTCCGGCCAGGTCGCCGGACTGCTCGGCGACCTGCCGACGTGTGCGGATCTCATCGAGGGGATCGTGCGGGACGCCGAGGCGGCGATCGACCGGCTCAGAGCCGTTCGATGATCGTCACGTTCGCCTGGCCGCCGCCCTCGCACATCGTCTGCAACCCGAACCGGCCGCCCGTCCGCTCCAGCTCGTGCAGCAACGTGGTGAGCAGCTTCGTGCCGGTCGCGCCGATCGGGTGGCCGAGCGCGAGCGCTCCCCCGTTGACGTTGACCCTGGCGAGGTCGATCTCCAGCTCCTTGGCCCACGCCAGCGCCACCGACGCGAACGCCTCGTTGATCTCGAACAGGTCGATGTCCGCGAGGGACATCCCGGCGCGTTCCAGCGCGTACCGGGTGGCCCGGATCGGCGCAGTCAGCATGTAGATCGGGTCGGACCCGCGCGCCGACAGGTGGTGCACGCGGGCCCGCGGCGTCAGCCTGTGCTCGCGCACGGCCCGTTCCGACACCACCAGCACCGCGGAGGCACCGTCGGAGATCTGCGACGACAGCGCGGCGGTGGTCCGGCCGCCCGGCCGCAACGGCGCCAGCTTCGCCATCTTCTCGGCGCTGGTGTCCGGGCGTGGGCACTCGTCGGCCGCCACCCCGTTGACCGGGGCGATCTCGCGGTCGAACCGGCCCTCCTTGATCGCGGTGATCGCGCGGAGGTGGCTCTGCAGCGCGAACTCCTCCATCTCGCGCCGCGACAGGTCCCACCGCACGGCGATCAGGTCGGCCGCGCGGAACTGCGAGACCTCCTCGTCGCCGTAGCGGTGCTGCCAGCCCTCGCAGCCCTCGAACGGGCCGCCCGCCCGTGGACCGGCCGTCATGGCCGACCCGATCGGCACCTGCGATATGTTCTGCACGCCACCCGCGACCACGACGTCGGCGGTGCCGCTCATGACCGCCTGTGCCGCGAAGTGCAGCGCCTGCTGGCTCGAGCCGCACTGCCGGTCGACCGTCACGCCCGGCACCTGCTCCGGGAACCCCGCCGCGAGCCACGACGTGCGCGCTATGTCGCCCGCCTGCGGGCCGACGGTGTCCACGCAGCCGAAGATCACGTCGTCGACGTCCGTGGGGTCGACGTCGACCCGGTTGAGCAGTGCGGTGATCACGTGCGCGCCGAGATCGGCGGGGTGCACGTGGCTGAGCTCGCCACCGCGCCTGCCCGCCGGGGTCCGCACAGCCTCGATGATGTACGCCTCGGCCACGAGGGCCCTCCTTCTACGTCTTCGAGTTCGTCCGGCGTCCCGTGGCGATGCCGTCGAGCAGGATGGCGAGGTACTGGTCGGCCACCGTCTCCGCGGACAGGTCGCCGTCCGGCCGGTACCAGCGCACGGCCACCCACACCGTGTCGCGGATGAACCGGTACGCCACGTCGACGTCGAGGTCGGCGCGGAACACTCCCGCGCTGATGCCCTCCTCCAGCAGCACCGTCCACAGCTTGCGGAACTCCGCGCTGCGGTCCTCGATGTAGGAGAACCGCTCCAGCGGCGCCAGGTGCTTGGCCTCGTTCTGGTAGATCGCGACCGCGGCGTGCCGCGTGTCGATCGCCTCGAACGACGCCACGACCAGCGCCTTGAGGGTCTTCTTCGGACCGGCGCCGGCCTCGACGATCTCCCGGTACCGGGTGAACAGCCCGTCCAGGAACGTCCGCAGGATCTCGTCCACCATCGACTCCTTCGAGTCGAAGTGGTGGTAGAGGCTGCCGGACAGGATGCCGGCCGCGTCCGCGATGTCCCTGACCGTGGTCTGCCCGTAGCCTCGGTCGGCGAACATCTTCGCGGCGAGCTCCAGCAGCTCGGCCCTCCGGGTGCTCATCGGTCGTTCCTCTCTCACGGGTGCTGACTGCTCACCGAGACGACCTCGCCCGTCAGGTAGGACGAGTAGTCGCTGGCGAGGAACACGATCACATTCGCGACCTCCCAGGGCTCGGCGGCGCGCCCGAAAGCCTCGCGGGACGCCAGTTCGGTCAGCAACTCCTCACTGGTGACCTTGGCCAGGAACGGGTGCGCCGCCAAGCTCGGCGCGACGGCGTTCACCCGGATGCCGTGCTCGGCGACGTCCATCGCGGCGCACCTGGTGAGCGCCATGACCCCCGCTTTCGCTGCGGCGTAGTGGGCTTGACCCCTCTGGGCGCGCCAGCCGATCACACTGGAGTTGTTGACGACGACACCGCTTCGTTGGACGACCATTCGGCGTAGTGCGGCCCTGGTGCAGCGGAAGGTGCCGGTCAGCGTGACGTCGAGGACCCGCGACCACTCCTCGTCGGCCATGTCGAGGACCGACTTCTCGCCACCGAGGCCGGCGTTGTTGACCATCACGTCGATGCGGCCGTAGCGCTCGACCGTCTCGTCGACCAGCCGTTGCACCTGCTGCTCATCGGTGACGTCGCACGGGACGGCGTGGGCGGTGCCCAGTGCCTCGTGGGTCTCCCCGAGGCGGCGTTCGTGCCAGTCGCTGATGACGACCGTGGCGCCTTCTTCGAGGCACCGCTTCGCGGTCGCCGAGCCGATGCCGGTGCCCGCCGCGGCCGTGACCACGACGACCTTGCCCGTCAGCAGGTCGTGGCCGGTCATCGCGGCAGCCCCAGGATCCGGTGGGCGATGATCTCGCGCTGGATCTCGTCCGAGCCGCCGTAGATGGTCTCCGCGCGGCTGAACAGGAACAGGCGCTGCCACTCGTTGTCGTCGATCATCGACTCGGGCCCGAGCGAGTCCACCGCGAGCTCGCCGAGCCTGCGGTGCCAGCCCGCCCAGAACAGCTTCAGCACGGACGCCTCCGGGCCCGGTTCGTCGTTCAGGGTCCTCAGCGTGTGCGAGCGCATGACGTGCAGCTCCACCCACGCCCTGGTGAGCCTCTCGTCGGCCGGGGCCCGCGCCGTGATCGCGTCGAGCTCACGCCGGAACGCGACCTGGTGGCCGAGCATCGCCGTGCCGCGCTCGAAGCCGAGGGTGGCCATCGCGACCTTCCAGCCCTCACCGGGGCGGCCGACGACGTTCTCCCGCGCCGTGACCGCGCCGTCGAAGAAGACCTCGTTGAACTCGGACGTGCCGGTGAGCTGGCGGATCGGCCGCACCTCGATCCCCGGCTGGCGCAGCGGGACGAGCAGGTACGACAGGCCCTGGTGCCGCCGCGAGCCCGGTTCGGTGCGGCACAGCACGAAGATCCAGTCCGAGTGGTGCGCGTTCGACGTCCAGATCTTCTGGCCGTCGACCACCCACCGGCCGCCTTCGAGCCGCGCCTTGGTCCGCACGGACGCCAGATCGGATCCCGCGCCCGGTTCGGAGTAGCCCTGGCACCACAGCTCGTCGAGGGTGCGGATCCTGGGCAGGAAGCGCTCCTTCTGCTCCGGCGTGCCGAACGCGACGAGCGTCGGGCCCAGCAGGCCTTCTCCGACGATGTCGACCTTCGCCGGGGCGTCGGCCCGCGCGTACTCCTCGTGGAAGACCACCTGTTCCTCGACGCTGCGCTCGCCGGGCCAGCCGAGGCACGTCCACCCGCTCCGCGCGAGGTGCCGGTGCCAGCGCAACCGCCCCTCGAACGCCTCGTGCTCGCGGCCCGGTCCCCCCAGGCCGCGCAGCTCAGCGAACTCACCGACGAGGTTGGCGGACAACCATTCCCGCACCTCGCGCCGGAAGGACTCCATGCGCCATACTCTAACCTACCAAGCACTTGCTTTGGAGGCGTTGTGGCCGTAGATCCAAGCAGGCACACGGTTTCAGCCTTGCTCGACCGGGCCGCTGCTTCGTACATCGACGCGGAGGCGTTGGTGGACGGTGAAGTCCGGATCGGCTGGGCGGAGCTGCGTCGCGCGGTGCTGGACGCCGCTCGCGCGCTCGTGGGGATGGGCGTGCGGCCGGGTGACCGGGTCGCCCTGTGCGCGCCCAACTCGGCCCAGTGGGTGGTCGCGGGGCTCGGGGCGCTGCACGCGGGCGCGGCGCTCGTGCCGATCAACACGCGGTTCACCGCGACGGAGACCTTGGACGTGCTGCGGCGCAGCGCCGCCCGCGTGCTGGTCGTGGAGGGCGAGTTCCTGGGGCGTGACAGGGAGGCGGAGCTGCGGGCGTTGTCGCCGGACCTGCCGGAGGTGGTGCGGCTGCCGGCGTCCTGGGTCCCGGCCGACGTCGACCTGCCCACTCTGACCGGGGACCAGCTGTGCGACGTCGTGTTCACGTCCGGGACGACCGGGCGCAGCAAGGGGGCGATGAGCGCGCACCGGCAGTCGCTCGGGGTGGCCGAGGCGTGGGCCTCGTGCGGCGAACTGACTCCGGCGGACCGCTATCTGATCGTCAACCCCTTCTTCCACACCTTCGGCTACAAGGCGGGGATCCTGGCGTGCCTGTCGAGCGGCGCCACGATCGTGCCGCAGCCGGTGTTCGACGTCGTCGAGACGATGCGGCTGGTCGAGCGGGAGCGGATCACCGTGCTGCCGGGGCCGCCGACGATCTTCCAGGCGCTGCTGGACCACCCCGGGCGCGACTCGTTCGACCTGTCGAGCCTGCGGCTGGCGGTCACCGGTGCCGCGGTCGTCCCGGTGGCGCTGGTCGAGCGCATGCGGTCGGAGCTGTCGCTGACCGTGCTCACCGCCTACGGGCTGACGGAGGCGGTCGTCGCCACCATGTGCCGGCCCGGTGACTCGCCGGAGACCGTCGCGCACACGTGCGGGCGCCCCCTCGCGGGGTTCGAGCTGCGGCTGGGCGAGCGGGACGAGGTGCTGCTGCGCGGCCCGAACGTGATGCTCGGCTACCTCGACGATCCCGGGGCCACGGCCGCCGCGGTCGACGCCGACGGCTGGCTGCACACGGGTGACGTCGGGACGGTCGACGAGCACGGGTACCTCTCGATCACCGACCGGCTCAAGGACATGTACATCTGCGGCGGGTTCAACGTCTACCCGGCGGAGGTCGAGCAGGCGCTGGCCCGCCTGCCGGGGGTCGCGGAGTCGGCGGTGGTCGGGACGGCCGACGCGCGGCTCGGCGAGGTCGGCGTGGCGCACGTGGTCACGGCGCCCGGTTCCGCGCTGACGGCGGACGAGGTGATCGCGTTCTGCCGGGAGCGGCTCGCGAACTACAAGGTGCCGCGTGCGGTGGAGTTCCACCCCGCGCTCCCCCGCAACGCCATGGGCAAGGTCCTCAAAATCCGACTGCGCAAGGAGAACGCGTGACTGTGTCGTATGAGCGGCGGGACGCGGTCGCCGTCGTGACCATGAACCGCCCGGAGTACCGCAACGCGCAGAACTCGGCGATGACCTACGCGCTGGACGAGGCCTTCACCCGCGCGGTCGACGACGACGAGGTCAAGGTGGTCGTCCTGGCCGGTGCCGGCGACCACTTCTCCGCGGGCCACGACATCGGCTCACCGGGGCGTGACGTCGACACCTCGTTCGAGCGCAAGGCTGTCCTGTGGTGGGACCACGTCGGCCGTGAGGGCGGCGAACTCCGGTTCGCGCGCGAGATGGAGGTCTACCTCGGGATGTGCCGGCGGTGGCGGGAGATCCCGAAGCCGACGATCGCGATGGTGCAGGGCGCGTGCGTCGCCGGTGGCCTGATGCTGGCGTGGGTCTGCGACCTGGTCGTCGCCTCCGAGGACGCGTTCTTCGCCGACCCCGTGGTGCGCATGGGGATTCCCGGTGTCGAGTACTTCGCGCACCCGTGGGTCCTCGGCCCTCGTGCCGCGAAGGAGGTGCTCTTCACCGGCGACCGGTTCTCGGCCCAGCGCGCCCACGAGTGGGGCATGGTGTCGCGCGTCGTGCCCCGGGAGTCGCTGGAGGCGAGCGTCTTCGAGCTGGCGGGGCGGATCTCGGCGATGCCGCGGTTCGGGCTCGCTCTCGCGAAGAAGGCGGTCAACCAAGCCGAGGACCTGATGGGGATGCGTGCCGGGATGGACTCGGTGTTCGGGCTGCACCACTTCGCGCACGCGCACAACGCCGAGGTCGGCACCGACGCGCTGGCCGGCATGGACGCCCGCGCGATGAAGAAGGCCTCCGGCTGATGGACCTCTCCCTCGACGCGTCGACCCTCGAGTTCCAGGCCGAGGTGCGCTCGTGGCTGGCGGCGCACGTCCGTCCGCTGTCCTCGATGGACACCGCGGAGGGCTTCGAGGAACACCGGTCCTGGGAACGCCTCCTCGCCTCTTCCCGGTTGTCGGTCGTCTCGTGGCCCGAGGAGTTCGGTGGCCGGGCGGCCTCGCTGCTCCAGTGGCTGGTGTTCGAGGAGGAGTACCACGCCTCCGGCGCACCCGGCCGCGTCTCGCAGAACGGCATCTTCCTGCTCGCGCCGACGTTGTTCGCGCACGGCACGGACGAGCAACGCGCTCGGATCCTGCCCGCGATGGCCCGCGCCGACGAGGTCTGGGCGCAGGCCTGGTCCGAACCCGAGGCGGGGTCGGACCTGGCGTCGCTGCGCAGCACGGCCGTCCGCCGCGACGGCGGCTGGCTGCTGCGCGGCCAGAAGACCTGGAGCTCCAGGGCGGCGTTCGCGGACCGCGCGTTCGGGCTCTTCCGCACCGGCCCCGGCGAACGCCACCGGGGCCTGACCTACCTGTTGTTCGACCTGCGCGCCCCCGGCGTGGCGGTGCGGCCGATCGCCCAGCTCGACGGTGAGCCGGGCTTCGCCGAGATCTTCCTCGACGACGTGTTCGTGCCGGACCACGACGTCGTGGGCGAACCCGGCGACGGCTGGCGCGTGGCGATGAGCACCGCGGGCACCGAGCGCGGCCTCACCCTGCGCAGCCCCGGCCGTTTCACCGCCGCGGCCGCGCGCCTGGTGGAGCTGTACCGCGAGAACCCCGATCCGGCGTTGCGCGACCGGGTCGTGGACGCGTGGATCGGCGCGCAGGCCTACCGCCTCCACACGTACGGCGCGTTGGCGCAGCCGTTGAGCGGGCCTGCCGCGAGCGTGACGAAGGTGTTCTGGTCCGAGCTCGACGTGGCCCTGCACGAGACCGCGCTCGACCTGCTCGGCGAGGTGGCGCCGGGCTGGCGGGACGGGTGGCTGTTCTCGCTGGCGGGACCGATCTACGCCGGCACCAACGAGATCCAGCGCAACGTGATCGCCGAACGACTCCTGGGGCTGCCGCGATGATGTTCACGCTGTCCGCCGAGCAGGCGGACCTCGCCTCCGTGCTGCACGACTTCCTGGCCGCGGGCCGGACCGACCTCGGTGCGCTGGGTCTGGACGAGGTGACCGACCCGGTGGACCTGGTGGTGGTGTTCGAGGAGCTGGGGCACCACGCGTCGGCCGGGCCCCTGGTCGAGTCCCTCGCGGTGCTGCCCGCCCTGGGGGTGGGTGCCGGCTCCGTCGCCTTCCCGCCTCTGGTGCCCCACGCCGTCGAGGCCGATCGGTACTTCCTGGTCCAGGGCTCCGACGTGCACGAGGCGTCCCCCACCTCGTTCCTGCGGTCCGTGGACCCGTCCCGCCGCCTGGCCGAACTGGCGGCGGGCCCGGTCGTCGCCACCGGTGTGCAGGCCGCCCGCGCGTTCGACCTGGGTGTCCTGACCTGCTCGGCCCAGCTCCTCGGCCTGGGCAGGGCGATGCTGGAGATGACCACCTCGTACGCCGCGGCACGCGCGCAGTTCGGCCAGCCGATCGGCCGGTTCCAAGCCGTCAAGCACCACCTCGCGACCGTCCTGGTCGGCCTGGAGATGGCACGGCCCCTGGTCTTCGGCGCCGCCGTGACCCTGACGTCCAGGGACGTGTCCGCCGCCAAGGTGGCCACCTCCGACGCCGCCTGGCGTGCCGCCCGCACCGCCCTGCAGGTGCACGGCGCCATCGGCTACACCGCCGAGCACGAGCTGGGCAGGTTCCTGCTGCAGACCCGAGCCCTGCGCACGGCGTGGGGCAGCCCGTCGACGCACCGGGCCCGAGTGCTGGAGGCGTTGTGACACCGGAACGACTGGCGTTGCGCGACGCCGTCCGCGGCGTGCTCGACAGGCACTCGGACGTCCGCGCGGCCATCGAGGCACCGCACGGCCACGACAAGGCTCTCTGGGCACGGCTGTGCGACATCGGCGTGCTCCCGATCCCCGAGGAGTACGGCGGCTCCGGCGCCGGGTTGCCGGAGACCCACGTGGCGCTGGGGGAACTCGGCCGCACCCTCACCCCGGCACCGCTGCTCGCCTCGACGCTCGCCTCGCAGGCGTTGCTGGCCACCGGGAACGCCGAGGCGTGCGCCCGGTTGCTGCCCCGGATCGCCGGCGGGGAGATCGCCGCCCTCGTCTGGCCGTGGGCCGCCGGCGACGGGGTGACCGCCGCGCCACCCGACCACCCGGAGATCACCACGACGGCCTCCGGGAGTGCGCTGGAGGGCGGCGTCCGCTACGTCCTGGACGGGGACACCGCCGAGATCCTGCTCGTCACGGACGGCGTCTCGCTGTACGAGGCCGACCCGGCCGGCGTCACCCGCTCGCACACCCCGGCGATGGACCCGACGCGCCGCCTCGCCGCCGTCCGGCTGACCGGTGGTGCCGCCACGTACCTCGGGCCGTGGTCCCCCGGCGTGCGGGACATCGCGTTGGCGGCGTTGAGCGCGGAGCAGGTAGGTGCTGCCGCACGGGCGCTCGAGCTCACCGTCGAGCACACCAGGACGCGGGTCCAGTTCGGGAAGCCCATCGGGTCGTTCCAGGCCCTGAAGCACCGGATGGCCGATCTGCACGTGCTCGTGGAGACGGCGCGGTCGGCCTCGCTCGCGGCGGTGGACGAGGTGTCGGCGGCGGTGGCGAAGGTGTACTGCTCCGAGGCCTTCTTCAAGGTCGCGGCCGAGATGGTGCAGATGCACGGCGGCATCGCGATCACCTGGGAGCACGACGCACACCTGTACTTGAAGCGGGCGCACGGGAGCGGGCAGTTGTTCGGCAGTCCGCAGGTCCACCTGGAACGACTCACCCGCCTCACCCGCGGGTGATCGCGGCGGTCACGGACCCGCGTCGCCGTCCGGCCGCCTGAACCCCTCCCTCAGCACGCGGCGGAACGTCGGGCACTCCAGGTGCGACGGCGCCGGGCAGGCCGCGGCGTGCCGCAGGTCGTCGCGCATGGAGGTGAGCCTGCGGATGGTCACGTCCAGCTCGTCCGCCTTGGCCGCGAGCATCGCGCGGTTCGGGGACGGACGGCCGTCGGGCGAGAACATCAGCGTGATCTCGTCGAGGGAGAACCCCGCCGAGCGGCAGACTGCGATCAGCGCCAGCTGTTCCAGCACGGCCGAGGAGAACACGCGGGCCAGGCCGCGGCGGCCCAGGGACGCGATCAGGCCTCGTTCCTCGTAGTAGCGCAGGGTCGAGGCGGGCACGCCGGAGCGGCGGACGACCTCACCGATGCCGATTTCCGCGAAGTCCACGACACTTGACCTCAAGCCGACTTGAAGTAGGACGGTGTGAGCATGACATCTGAGGTCAACAGCGAGCAGGCGGCCTGGTGGAACGCGGCGGGCCGGGGCTGGGCGAACGCGCAGGACGTCGTGGAGATGGTGCTGCGGCCGTTCCAGGACGTGCTGGTGCGGCACGCCCTGGAACGGCCGCGCGTCAAGGTCCTCGACGTCGGGTGCGGCACGGGCGGCGTCACCAGGGCGGTCACCGAGGCCACCGGGGCGGACTGCCTGGGCGTCGACATCTCCTCGACGATGCTCGCCGCGGCACGCGAGCACGGCGTGGCGCGGTTCATCGAGGCCGACGCGCAGGTGCACGCGTTCGGCGAGAGCTTCGACTTGGTCCTCAGCAGGTTCGGGGTGATGTTCTTCGCCGATCCGGAGGCGGCCTTCCGCAACCTGCTCGGCGCCACCACGCCGGGCGGTGAGCTCAGCCTGGTCGTCTGGCGCACGGCGGAGGAGAACCCGTTCATGACCACCGCGTCGAAGGCCGCGGCGGAGCTGGTGCCCGACGCGCCCGCGCCGGACCCGGACGGGCCGGGACCGTTCTCGCTCGCGGACGCCGGCAGGACCCGCGAGATCCTCGAACGGGCCGGGTGGGGCGAGGTCGGCCTCAGCCCGGTGGACCGGACCTGCACGATGCCCGAGAAGCTGCTGGGCACGTACCTGGGCAACCTCGGCCCGATCGCCCGCGCGCTGCGGGAGGCTCCGGAGGAGGACAGGGCCGGGATCCTCGCCGGCGTGAGGAGCGCGTTCGACGGGTTCGTGCACGACGACGAGGTGCGGATCCCGGGCGCGTGCTGGCACGTCACGGCGTCAGCTCCACTCTGACTGGCGCTGCCAGGTCAGGAGGTTGTCGAGGACCTCGCCGGACCAGCCGCGCGGGTCCAGTTCGGCGTGCGAGGCGTAGCGGCCGCGGTAGAACAGCAGCGGCCGCGCCTCGCGCACCGGGCCCAGCTCGACGACCGAGCCGATGACGACGTGGTGGTCACCCTCGTCGTGCACGGCCGTCACGCGGCAGTCCACCCACGTCAGGGCGCCGTCGAGCACCGGGGCCCCGGTGGGCGACGGCGTCCAGGAGGTGCCGGCGAACTTGTCCGCGCCCGCCCGGCCGAACACCGCCGACACCTCGCGCTGGTCCTCGGCCAGCACGTTCACGCAGAACGAGCCGGCCGGCGCCATCGCGGACCAGCTGCGCGAGGTCCGTCGCGGGCAGAACAGCACCAGCGGCGGGTCGAGCGACAGGGCGGCGAACGCCTGGCAGGCGAACCCGACCGGCCCGTCCGGGGACGTGCCGGTCACCACGGTCACCCCCGTGCAGAAATGGCCGAGGACGGAGCGGTAGCGGGCCGCTACTTCCGGACCCCCACGCTGAAGTCGTGTCCCCACAGGCTCACCGCCGTGCTTTCCCGTGCGATCCAGTCCTCATCGGACACCTGCCGTCCCTCGCAACCGAACTCGACGTCGAACCCGCCGGGTGTCTTCATGTAGAACGACAGCATCAGGTCGTTCACGTGCCGGCCCAGGGTCGCCGACAGGGGCACCTTGCGGCGCAGCGCGCGGTCGAGCGTCAGGCCCACGTCGTCGGTGTTCTCGACCTCGACCATGAGGTGCACGATCCCGCTCGGCGTCGGCATCGGCAGGAACGCGAGGCTGTGGTGGCGCGGGTTGCAGCCGAAGAACCGCAGCCACGCGGGCGGGCCGTCCTCGGGCCTGCCGACGAACTGCGGCGGCAGGCGCATCGAGTCGCGCAGCCGGAAGCCCAGCACGTCGCGGTAGAAGCGCAGAGCGGCCTCGTCGTCCGAAGTGGACAGCACGACGTGCCCGAGCCCCTGCTCCCCCGTCACGAACCGGTGCCCGTACGGCGAGACGACCCGCCGGTGCTCCAGCGCGGCGCCGTGGAACACCTCCAGGGTGTTGCCGGACGGGTCGTCGAACCTGATCAGCCCGTTCACCCGTCGTTCCGCCAGGTCCTCCGCCGTGCCCTCGACGTAGGTGACCCCGGCCGAGGCCAGGCGCTTCGCCACGTCCTCCAGCTCCGCCTCGGTGCCGGCCTCCCAGCCGGACACCTGCAGGCGGTCCCGGGTGCCGGGCACGATCACCAGCCGCGCCGGGAAGTCGTCCATGCGCAGGTGCAGTGCGCCCTCCGCCGAGCCCTTGCCCTCGACCATGCCGAGGACCTTCAGCCCGAACTCGCGCCACCGGGCCATGTCGGTGGCTTCGATCCTGAGGTAGCCCAGTGAACGGATGCCCATCACGCCTCCCCGAGGAAGTCGAGCGCCAGCCTGTTGAACTCGTCGAACTTCTCGAGCTGCGCCCAGTGCCCGCAGCCGCCGAACACGTGCAGCCGGGCGCGCGGGATCAGCTTCAGCGCCACCAGCGCGCCGTCCAGGGGGTTGACCCGGTCCTCGCGGCCCCACACGAGCAGCACGCGCTGACGCAGCCTGTACGCCTCGCGCCAGAGCATGCCCTGCTCGAAGTCCGCGCCGGAGAACGACTTGCCGAGCGCGGCCATGGCCCGCAACGACTCCGGCCTCGACGCGGCCTCGAACCGCTCGTCGACCAGCTCGTCGGTGATCAGCGACTGGTCGAAGACCATGATCCGCAGGAACTCCTCGATCTTCTCCCGCGTGGGTGTCCTGGCGAACGCGCCGAGCTTGCGCACCCCCTCGGTCGGATCCGGTGAGAAGACGTTCAACGACAGCCCGCCCGGCCCCATCAGCACGAGCCGCCCGGCGCGCTTGCCGTGGTCGAGGGCGAACCGGACCGCGGTCCCGCCGCCGAGCGAGTTGCCGAGGAGGTGGGCCCGCTCGACCTCCAGCGAGTCCAGCAGGTCCTTCAACGCCCTGGCGGCGAAGGAGAAGTACTGGTCGTGCTCGGCGGGCTTGTCCGACCGGCCGTAGCCGGGCAGGTCGACCGCCAACACCCGGAACGACTTCGCGAACACCGGGATGTTCGCGCGGAAGTTCGACATCGCCGACGCACCGGGCCCGCCGCCGTGCAGCAGGACCAGCGTCTCGGCGTTGTCCGCACCCGCCTCGTGGTAGTGCAACCGCACGCTCATCGACGCCCTCTCAGAACAACCCGTCGCGGACCTGGATGCCGAGCTCGTTCTTGCCGTACAGCACCAGCACGCGCTCCGGGTCGTTGGCCGCGTGCACCCGTGCGGCGTGCGCGTCGCGCCAGAACCGGGGCAGCGGCAGCCCCGCGTTGATCGCCTTGCCGCCCGCGCTCTCGAAGAGCCGGTCGATCGCGGAGATCGCCCGCGCGCTGCCCAGCACCTGGTCCCGCCGCGCCCGCAGGCGCAGCTCGACCGGGATCTTCGTGCCGGCGACGGCGTGCTCCCACTCCTCGGTGATGTCCTTCTCCAGCTGCCACCACGCGGTGTCGATGTCGGCGGCCGCCGTGGCGATGCGCACCTGCGCGAACGGGTCGTCCACCGACTTCTCGCCCAGGTAGGCGGCCCGGACGCGCTCGCGGGTCGCGGTGACGTGCAGCTCGTACGCGCCGGTCGCCATGCCGATCATCGGCGCGGTGATCGCGTACGGGTGGATCGTCCCGTACGGCATGCGGAACAGCGGGCCGGGGTTGACCTCCTGGCCGGGGCACCTGCACCGCGCGGTGTGCACCATGCTCAGCGCCCGGTGCTCCGGCACGAAGACGTCCTCCACGACGATGTCGTTGCTCCCGGTGCCCCGCAAGCCGACCGTGTCCCACACGTCGTTGATCAGGTAGTCGGAGATCGGCAGCAGGAACGTCCTGAAGTCGACCGGTTTGCCCTCGTCGTTCATCACCAGGCCGCCGAGCAGCACCCACGTGGCGTGGTCGCAGCCGGACGAGAAGCTCCACTTGCCGCTGAACCGGAAGCCGCCCTCGACCGGCGTCGCGCGGCCCGTCGGCGCGTAGGACGACGAGATCCGGGTGTCCTGGTCCTCGCCGAACACCTCGTCCTGCGCCTTCACGTCGAACAGCCCGACGTGCCACGGGTGCACGCCCAGCACGGACGCGACCCAGCCCGTCGACCCGCAGGCGCTGCCGATCAGCCTGACGGCGGTGTAGAAGTCCAGCGGGTGCGACTCGAAGCCGCCGTACCGGGCGGGCTGCAGCATCCGGAAGAAACCGGTCTCCTGCAACGCCTTCACCGACTCCGGCGGCACCCTGCGCAGCTCCTCCGCCTCCGCGGCGCGTTCCCTCAGGGAGGGCAGCAGCTCCCGCACCTTGCCGAGGATCTCCTCGCTCATCGGACGTTCTCCCTGCTCAGCTCCAGTGCGATGTCGATCAGCTGGTCCTCCTGCCCGCCGACGAGCTTGCGCTCGCCCGCGCGGACGAGGATCTGCGCGCCGGACACGCCGTAGCGCTCGGCCTGCGTGTACGCGTGTTTGAGGAAGCTGGAGTAGACGCCCGCGTACCCCATCATCAGCGCCATCCGGTCGAGCAGGCACTCCTCGGGCATGACGGGACGCACGACGTCCTCGGCCGCGTCCACGATCTCGAAGAAGTCGACGCCGGTGGTGAAACCCAGCTTGTCGCAGACGCCGACGAACGCCTCCAGCGGTGTGTTCCCCGCGCCCGCACCGAACCCGCGCACGCTGCCGTCGATCTGCCTCGCGCCCGCCCGTGCCGCGGCCACGGAGTTCGCGACGCTCAGCCCGAGGTTCTCGTGCCCGTGGAAGCCGACCTGGGCGTCGTCCCCCAGTTCCGCGACCAGCGCCTCGACGCGCTCGGAAACCTGTTCCAGGACGAGGGCTCCGGCCGAGTCGACCACGTAGACGCACTGGCAGCCGGCGTCGGCCATGACGCGCGCCTGCTTCGCCAGGGCCTCCGGTGGCCGCGAGTGCGCCATCATCAGGAAGCCGACGGTCTCCAGACCGCGGTCGCGGGCCAGCTGGAAGTGCTGCACGGACACGTCGGCCTCGGTGCAGTGCGTGGCGATCCGGACGATCGACGCGCCGTTGTCCTGCGACACCAGGATGTCGTCCTTCACCCCGACCCCGGGCAGCATCAGCACGGCGATCCTGGCCCGCGTGGCCGTCTCGGCCGCGACCTTGATGAGCTCCTGCTCCGGCGTGCGGCTGAAGCCGTAGTTGAACGACGACCCGCCCAGCCCGTCGCCGTGCGCCACCTCGATGACCGGCACGCCGGCACCGTCGAGCGCCGCCACGATCGAGCGCACGTCGTCGGCCGTGAACTGGTGCCGCTTGTGGTGCGAGCCGTCACGCAGTGACGTGTCGGTCAACCTGAGCTGCACGGGCGATCTCCTCCCCCACCTTCGTCGCGGCGGCGGTCATGATGTCGAGGTTCCCCGCGTACTCCGGCAGGAAGTCGCCCGCGCCCGCGACCTCCACGAAGATCGCGACGCGGCCGGGGTCGTACTGCGGTTCCCGCACCAGCCGGAATCCCGGGACGTACGACCGGATGTCGGTCTCCATCCGGGCGATCGAGTCGGTGATCGGGTCGGGGTCGGCGTTCTCCGGTACCGCGCAGAAGATCGTGTCGCGCATGATCATCGGTGGGTCGGCCGGGTTCAGGACGATGATCGCCTTGCCCTTCGCGGCACCGCCGATCGCCTCGATGCCGCGGCTGGTCGTGCGGGTGAACTCGTCGATGTTGGCCCGTGTCCCCGGTCCCGCCGACACCGACGCCACGCTCGCGACGATCTCCGCGTACGACACCGGGACCACCCGCGAGACCGCGTGCACCATCGGGATCGTGGCCTGGCCACCGCACGTGATCAGGTTGATGTTCGGCGCGTCCCGGTGCTCGCCGAGGTTCACCGGCGGGACGACGTACGGCCCGACCGCGGCCGGGGTCAGGTCGATCGCCCGGATGCCCGCCTCGGCGTAGCGCGGGGCGTTGGCCCGGTGCACCGCCGCGGAGGTCGCCTCGAACACGACGTCCGGCAGCTCGTCCTGGCGCAGCAACCAGTCCGCGCCGTCGACCGAGACCTCGAGCCCGAGGTCCGCCGCGCGCCGCAGCCCTTCGCTGGCCGGGTCGACGCCCACCATCCAGCGGGGTTCCAGCACGGACGAGCGCCGGAGCTTGTAGAGCAGGTCGGTGCCGATGTTGCCGGAGCCGACGATGGCCGCCTTCACCCAGTCACCCCTATTCGAACTTCAGGTCGACAGAACCGAGTCCGGCGAACTCGGCGTGGAACTCGTCACCGGGTCTCGCGTCGACGGCCCGCGTGCACGAGCCGGGCAGCACGACGTCGCCCGCGAGCAGCCGGACGCCGAAGCCCGCGACCTTCGCGGCGAGCCACGCCACCGCGATCGCCGGGTCGCCCAGCACGGCGTCACCCCGCCCCTCGGCGACGACCTCGCCGTTGCGCCGCAGGGTGGCGACGACCGCGCCGATGTCCACTTCGGACGGGCGAACGCGTTCGGAGCCGAGCACGAACCCGGCCGAGGAGGCGTTGTCGGCGATCGTGTCCTGCAACCCGATCCGCCAGTTCTCGATCCGGCTGTCGATCAGCTCGATGGCCGGTGCGACGAACTCCGTGGCCTCCAGGACGTCCTCGACCGTGCACCCCTCGCCGGGCAGGTCGCGGGCCAGCAGGAACGCGATCTCCACCTCGACGCGCGGGTACAGGTACGCCGACGCGTCCGCGGTGCCGGCGAGCTGCATGTCGTCGAGCAGGTGGCCGTAGTCCGGTTCGTCCACACCCATCATCTGCTGCATCGCGAGCGACGAGAGCCCGACCTTGTGGCCGATGACGTCCCGGTTGCGGTGGCGGACGTTGAGCAGCTGGATCTCGTACGCGTCGACCACGTCGATGTCCGGGTACAGCTCGACCAGCGGCTTGATCGGCACGCGGTCGCGTTCCGCGGCCCGCAGCAGCTCGGCGGCCGCCTCCCGGTTCTGGGTCGTCAGCACCTGACCTCCTTCACGACGTGGTGCCCGGCGCGGCGGCCCGAGAAGACGCAGTCGGCCAGCGCGAGACCGCTGACGTAGGACTCCGAGCAGACACCCACCGCGGACCGCCCGGCCGCGTACAGGCCGGGCACGCCCCGCACCTGACCGGTGTCCTCGTCCACGACGAGCCCGCCGAGCGTGAGCATCGGGCACGGGTAGCCGAACCCGGCGCGCACCGAGACGTTGATCAGCGAGTAGGGCGGCGTCCCGAACGGCTCGGGCGTCGCGATGCCCGCCTTCGCCGCGACCTCCTCGATCGTCGGCGCCGTGACCAGGCCGCGGCGGAGCAGGTGGCGGACCTGCCAGCGCTGGAACGGCGCGGTCTGGGTCTTCACCTGGGCGCGGGCGACCCGGAGGATCTCGTCGTCGACCAGCAGCCAGGCCCTGCCACCGCGTTCGACGATCTCGGTCCCGTTGGCCGCGCCGTACCGGGTCGCGTCGCCGAACCGCTGCCCGGCCGGGTCGACGAAGACGCCGCGCTGCAATGCGCTGGGCGGCGTGACGAACCGCCACACCGAGATCCTGTCCATCCGCGCGGTCTTCCCACCGGCCGCGACACCGAGCCGGATGCCGCTGCCGTCGTCGCCGGGCGTGCCCAGCGCGAGTCCGCCGCGGTATGCCGGAGCGTGCTCGTGCACCAGGGCGCGGTTCGCGATGAAGCCGCCGGCCGCGATGACCACGCCCTGCCCGGCGTGGACCACCAGCGGTCGGCTGAACCGTTCGAGCCGCGCTGCCAGCCCGAACAGCCTCCTGCCCAACGGCGGGTGGTAGAGCCACGGCTTGGCGCCCGCCCTGGACAGCGCCCGGTGCAGGACGCGCGGCAGTCCGGTCAGCGTCCGGCACCGCACGCCCGTGACCCGGCCGTCCTCGACCACCAGGTCGACGGCCCGCGTCTGCGGCATGATCCGCGCGCCCGCGCGCCGGGTCGCCTCGGCCAGCCGGGCGAAGAGGACCTTGCCCGAGGTGCCCTTCGCCCTGGTCCGGTGCCCGCGCGGCGCCGGGTCGGGCCAGGCGTCCTCGCTGCCGGACAGGTACAGGTAGTAGTCGTCCGTCGGGTACGAGGTCTTGAACGGCGACACGCGCGCGTCGAACGGGACGCCCTGGTCCTCCAGCCACGCCAGCGACTGGGCGCTGTCCTCGCAGAACCGCCGCAGGGTCTGCGGCGACACCGCGTCCCGGACCTCGTGCCGCAGGTACGCGACCATCGCGTCCACCGAGTCGCCGACCCCGGCCTCGACCTGCTGCCGCGTGCCGCCGCCCGCGTAGACGACCCCGCCGGACAACGCGGTCGCGCCGCCTCCGGCGAACCGGTCCAGCACCACCACCGACGCACCGGCCGTCGCGGCCTCGATCGCGGCACACGCACCCGCCGCACCGAACCCGACGACGACCACGTCAGCGGTGACCTCCACGCAACCCTCCTGGAACAGGTTCTTGCCAGAAACAGGTTCTTGGTGAGTCGACTTGCCTGGAACTCCTACACCATAGCGCCAAAGCGCCTCAGAACTATAACCTGTTCTAGTCCTGGCTTCGGGGAGGTGCGATGTACGACGTGATCGTCGTCGGCAGCGGCGCGGCGGGCATGACAGCCGCGCTCTGCACCGCTCGGCACGGCTTGCGGACCCTGGTCGTCGAGAAGGCCGCGCACTACGGCGGGTCCACCGCGCGGTCCGGCGGCGGCATCTGGGTGCCGAACAACGCCGTGGTCGCCGCCGGCGGCATCGCCGACTCGCCGGAGCGGGCCGCCACCTACCTGGCGCACATCGCTCCCGAGGTCCCGGCCGAACTGCGGCAGGCGTTCCTGGACGCCGGCCCGGCGATGCTCGCCTTCGTCCAGGACCACACGCCGCTGAGGTTCCGCTGGGTGCGCGACTACGCCGACTACTACCCCGAGGCGCCCGGCGGACAGCCGCGCGGCCGCTCCGTGGAACCGCTGCCGTTCAACGTGAAGCTGCTCGGCGAGGAGATCCGGGACCTCGAACCGCCGTACGTGCCGACCCCCGCGGGCATCGTGATCACCCAGACCGACTACCGCTGGCTGACGCTGATCGGCCGCCACCCGCGCGGCGTCCTCACCGCCGCCAAGGTGTTCGGCCGCCGGTTCCTGCCCGGCCGCCGCCTCACGATGGGCCAGGCGCTGGTCGCGGGCCTGCGCGCCGGGCTGAAGGCGCTCGGCGTCGAGGTCCGGCTCACCACCCCGATGACCGACCTGCACCACGAGAACGGCCGGGTGGCGGGGGTTCTGACCGGCGACCGGCTGGTCCTGGCCGAGCACGTGGTGCTGGCCTGCGGCGGGTTCGAGCACAACGAGCGGATGCGCAAGCGGCACCAGAACACCGGTACCGAGTGGACGGTCGGCGCGAAGGCCAACACCGGCGACGGCATCGAGGCCGGCCAGCGGGCCGGTGCCGCGGTCGGGCTGATGGACGAGGCCTGGTGGGGGCCGTCGGTCCCGTTGCCGCGCGGCCCGTTCTTCCTCCTCGCCGAGCGCTCCCTGCCCGGCTGCGTGCTCGTCGACGGGGCCGGGCGCCGGTTCGTGAACGAGGCGGCGCCCTACATCGACGTGGTCAACGCGATGACCGGCGACACCTGGCTCGTCTTCGACCACACCTACCGCGGCCGCTACCCGTTCTGCGGCATCCCGCCCCGCCGCCCACTTCCCCGGCGCTGGAAGGACTCCGTGCTGACGGCCCCCAGCCTGGAAGAGCTCGCCCGGCAGGCCGGACTCCCGGAGCTGACGGAAACCGTGCGGCGCTTCAACGCGATGGCGGTGGACGGCCGGGACACCGACTTCCGCCGCGGCGACAGCGCGTACGACCGCTACTACGGCGATCCCCGGAACAAGCCGAACCCGAACCTGGCACCGCTGACCACCGGCCCGTTCCACGCGGTCAGGATCGTACCCGGTGACCTCGGCACCAAGGGCGGCCTGCGCACCGACGCGCGGGCGCGGGTGCTGCGCGAGGACGGTTCGGTGATCGACGGCCTGTACGCGGCGGGCAACACGAGCGCCTCGGTCATGGGCCACACCTACGCGGGCGCGGGCGCCACCCTCGGACCGGCGATGACGTTCGGGTACCTCGCCGGCCTCGACATCTCTGGAGGAGAGCGATGACGCAGGACAGCGTGCGGACGATCGACGCGGGCACGCCGCCGGCACGGTTCGCGCGCGGCTGGCACTGCCTCGGGCTCGCGAACAGCTTCCGCGACGGCGAACCCCACGCCGTGGAGGCGTTCGGCACCAAGCTGGTGGTGTTCGCGACCGAGGACGGCAAGATCAACGTGCTCGACGGGTACTGCCGGCACATGGGCGGTGACCTCACCCAGGGCACGGTCAAGGGCGGCACCATCGCCTGCCCGTTCCACGACTGGCGCTGGGCGGGCAACGGCAGGTGCGTCGACATCCCCTACGCCAAAAGGGTTCCGCTGCGGGCGCGCACCCGGTCGTGGATCACGCTCGAGGAGAACAAGCAGCTCTTCGTGTGGAACGACCCGCAGGGCAACCCGCCGCCGGAGCACGTGACGATCCCGCGCATCGACGCCGCGTTCAGCGACGAGTGGAGCAACTGGACGTGGGACTCGGTGGTGATCGACGGCGCGAACTGCCGCGAGATCATCGACAACGTCGTCGACATGGCCCACTTCTTCTACATCCACTTCGCGTTCCCGACGTACTTCAAGAACGTGATGGAGGGCCACGTCGCCTCGCAGTACCTGACGACGCGCGGCCGTCCGGACGTGGCGATGGGCTCGAACTACACCGGGGACGTCGAGGTGCGGTCGGAAGCCGCCTACCACGGGCCGTCCTACATGATCGACTACCTGTGGAACGACTACAAGGGCCTCGAGATCGAGACGGTGCTGATCAACTGCCACTACCCGATCTCGCCGACGTCGTTCAAGCTCCAGTGGGGCGCGATCGTGAAGAAGCTGCCGGGCGTGGACGACGAGCACGCCGACAGGATCGCGGCCAAGTTCGCGCGCGGCATCGGCGTCGGGTTCCTGCAGGACGTCGAGATCTGGCGGAACAAGACCCGCGTCGACAACCCGCTGCTGTGCGAGGAGGACGGGCCGGTCTACCAGCTCCGGCGCTGGTACGAGCAGTTCTACGTCGACGTCGAGGACGTCACCGACGACATGGTGCGGCGCTTCGAGTTCGAGGTCGACACGAGCCGCGCGATCGAGGTGTGGGAGAAGGAGGTCGCGGAGAACCTCGCCCGGCAGCAGCCCCAGGAGCAGGCCACGTGAGCGAGCGCGACGAGTTCCTGGCCGGAGGCATGGTCCCCGTGGGCTGCGACTGCGGGAACCGGGTTCTGGTCAAGAAGAACAGCCCTCAGCACACGAGCGTGCAGTGGCTGTCCGACACCCGCGACTGCCCCGAGCTGTGCGGCGCGCGGGCCGCGCTGGTGCCGACCTGCCTGCGGCTGCGCGACAGCATCGAGAAGGCCGTGCGCGACGGGACGCTGGAGGTCGCCGATGGCTGAGGTGCACAGGCTCCGGGTGGACGCCGTGATCGAGGAGACCGCCGACGCCCGCTCGTTCGTGCTGTCCGGCGCGTCCTTCGACGTGAAGCCGGGGCAGTTCCTGACGGTGCGGGCGGGTCCTGTCGCGCGCTGCTACTCGCTGTCCAGCGCGCCCGGAGAGCCGTTGAAGATCACGGTGAAGCGGACGCCGGACGGGTGCGGCTCGGCGTGGATGTGCTCGTCGTTGAGGGCGGGCATGGAGCTCGACGTGCTGGCGCCGGCCGGGGTGTTCACGCCGTCGTCGCTGGACTCCTCGCTGCTGGCGTTCGCCGCGGGCAGCGGGATCACGCCGGTGATGTCGATCATCCGGGCCGTGCTGACCGGGGGCTCGGGGCGGGTGTTGTTGTGCTACGCCAACCGGGACGAGGCGTCGGTGATCTTCGCGCGCGAGCTCTCCGCGCTGGCCCGGTCCCACCCGGACCGGCTGACCGTCGTGCACTGGCTGGAGTCGGTGCAGGGGCTGCCTTCCGCGGCCGGGCTCCGTGCGTTCGTCCGGTCGTGCGACGAGGCGTTCGTGTGCGGCCCGGGGCCGTTCATGGAGGCCGCCCGCAAGGCGCTGCACGACGTCCCGGTCGTCCACGTCGAGAAGTTCGTGTCACTGTCCAGCGATCCGTTCGCCGAGGTGGTGCCGGTGACCGGCGACCGGCCGGACGCGGTGGTCGAGGTCTCCCTCGACGGCGAGGAGCACCGGCTGGCCTGGCCCGCGCGGATGAAGCTGCTCGACCTGTTGCTGGAGAACGGGATCGACGCGCCCTACTCGTGCCGGGAGGGCGCGTGCAGCGCGTGCGCGTGCCGGCTGGTCGAGGGCGAGGTGAAGATGCTCAACAACGACGTGCTCGACTCCGCGGACGTCGCCGAGGGCATCGTGCTGGCGTGCCAGTCGGTTCCGGTCACCGACACCGTGAAGATCACCTACGAGTGAGAGGCGCCTGATGCCGATCGATCCCGCCGTCGCGATCGGGGCGGAGCTGCCCGAGGTCGAGTTCGCCTGGACGCACTCGGACGTGCTGCTCTACCACCTGGCGCTGGGCGCCTCGGAACTCCGCTACGTCTACGAGGAAGGCCTGCGGGTGCTGCCGACGTTCGGCGTCGTCGCGCCCCGGTTCCACGAGACGGCGCCACCGGTCGTGTCGTTCCCCGGAGTCGACATCGACCTCGCGCGGGTGCTGCACGGAACGCAGGAGATCACCGTGCACACGCCTCTGCCCGCCTCCGGTGAGGCGGTCTTGCGGACGCGGATCGCGGACGTGTGGGACAAGGGGAAGGCCGCGGTCATCGTCCAGGAGGCCACGGCCGTGACCCCGGACGGGACTGCGCTGTTCACGACGCGGTCGAGCATCTTCGCCCGCGGTGAGGGCGGGTTCGGCGGCGACCGCGGGCCGTCGGGCAAAGTGGAAACGCCCTCCCGCGAGCCCGACTTCGTGATCGAGACCCCGACCCTGCCGCAGCAGGCCTACCTCTACCGGCTCTGCGGTGACCGCAACCCGCTGCACGCCGATCCCGCCTTCGCGCGGCGCGCGGGATTCGACCGGCCGATCCTGCACGGCCTGTGCACCTACGGCGTGGTGTGCCGGGCGGTGGTCGACGCGGTGCTCGGTGGGCCGGAGCGGGTGTCGTCGTTCGGGGCGAAGTTCGCCGGAGTGGTCTTCCCCGGCGAGACGCTGACGACGCGGGTGTGGAGGGACGGTTCGCGGCTCGTGCTGACCACGTCGGCCGGGGACCGTCCCGTTCTCGCGGACGCGGTGCTAACCCCGGCCGAGGACTAGGCCGCTCGTCGGGACACCGGTGCCGGCGGTGACGAGGACGTGGTCCACGCTCGCGACCTGGTTCACCGCGGTGCCCCTGATCTGGCGGACACCCTCGGCGATGCCGTTCATGCCGTGCAGGTAGGCCTCGCCGAGCTGGCCGCCGTGCGGGTTGAGCGGCAGGCTCCCGTCCAGTTCGAGCGCGCCCGTCCTGACGAAGTCCGCGGCTTCGCCCCTGCCGCAGAAACCCAGTTCTTCGAGCTGCACCAGCACGAACGGCGTGAAGTGGTCGTAGAGCACGGCGACGTCCACATCGGACGGACCGATGCCGGACCTCTCCCACAGACCCCGTGCGACGACGCCCATCTCGGGCAGCCCGGTCAGGTCGTCGCGGTAGTAGCTCGTCATCGTGAACTGGCCGGGGCCGCTGCCCTGGGTGGCGGCCTTGACGTGCGCGGGCTTGTTCGGCAGGTCCCCTGCCCGGTCGGCCGAGGTCACCACGAGCGCGACCCCGCCGTCGCTCTCCTGGCAGCAGTCGAGGAGCCGGAGCGGCTCGGCGATCCAGCGCGACGACTGGTGCTCCTCCAGGGTGATCGGCCGGTTGTGGAACCACGCGTGCGGGTTCGTGGCGGCGTGTTTGCGGTCTATCACCGCGATCCTGCCGAAGTCCTCGCTCGTGGCGCCGTACTCGTGCATGTACCTGCGGGCGAACATGGCGACCATCGCGGCCGGCGTGCCGAGGCCCATCGGGTACGACCAGCTGTTGTCGACGTTCGCGGCGGCCGCGGTCTGAACCTGCCCGAACCGGTGCCCGGAGCGTTCGTTGAACGCCCGGTAGCAGACGACGACCTTCGCGGCGCCGGTCTCGACGGCCATCGCGGCCTGCTGGACGGTCGCGCACGCCGCCCCGCCGCCGTAGTGGACCCGGCTGAAGAACGTCAGCTCCGGGATGCCCAGCTCGCGCGCGACCGCGATCTCGGCGTTGGTGTCCATGGTGAAGCTGACCAGGCCGTCCACATCGGACGGCTGGAGGCCGGCGTCCTCCAGCGCGGCTCTCACGGCCTCGGCGGCGAGCCGCAGTTCGCTGCGGCCGGAGTCCTTGGAGAAGTCGGTCGCGCCGATCCCGGCGATCGCGGCGTTCACGCGGGCACCTCGATCCTCACGGTGCCGGTGACGTGGTCGCCGTGGGCGGTCCGGCCGATGACCTCGATGGTCAGCTCTTGCTGCTCACGCCCGACGATCTGGCCGAAGAACTTCAGGGTGTCGTAGGCGAAGCAGGGCGTGCCGAGCCTGATGTCCACCTGGCGCACGAGCGCGTGCGGGCCCGCCCAATCCGTCACGTACCGCTGCACGAGGCCGGTGGTGGTGAGGATGTTGACGAAGATGTCCTTCGCACCGCGCCGGACCGCGAGGTCGCGGTCGTGGTGGACGTCCTGGAAGTCGCGCGTCGCCAGCGCGGTGCTGATCACGAACGTCGGCGTGGCCTCGACGTGCCACTCGGGCAGGGGATCACCGATCCGCACGGGGCCTCCAGCTCGGCATCGTCAGCTCGTCGTCGACCTTCGTGAACACGACCTCGACCCGCTGCCCGATGCCCGGTTCGCCGTCGAGCTCGCCCAGCATCCGCACGCCCTCGTCCAGCTCCACGAGGGCGATGACGAACGGCGTCTGCTTGCCGGGCACCTGCGGGTGGTGGTGCACGACGTAGCTGTAGACCACGCCGCGGCCGTCCGAGACGAGGTACGTCGGCTTGGTGGCGCCGCACTCCGGGCACATCGGGCCCGGCGGGTGGCGCAGGAGGCCGCAGCCGCCGCAGCGCTGGATGCGCAGCTCGCCCCGCCGCGTGCCCTCCCAGAAGTACTCGGTGTCGCGGTTGACGGTCGGTCTGATCGCCTGCGCCGCCGGCTCCTGCCTCCGCGGTCCGGGCTTCCGCTCGGGCCTGAACTTCAGCACCCGGAAGCGCATCTCCGCGACGGCCTCGTCACCGACCCACCACGTGCTCCGCGTCGTGACGAACCACCCCTCGCCGAGCCCGGTCCTCTTCGGCCCGGTCACGTCCTCCAGGCTCGTCGTCACCGACAGCTGCTCGCCCACCCCGAGGTACCGGTGGTAGGTCTGGTCGCTGTTGGTCGCGACCACGGACGTGTACCCGGCCTCGTCCAGGATCGCCATCATCTGCCCGAGCGGGTCGTCCGCCGACCGCTCGCCGTGCAGGCCGGCCATCGTCCACACCTGGACCATCGCGGGCGGCGCGACCTCGGTGTAGCCGGGGTGCTCGTCGCCGAGGGCCTCGAGCCAGTTGCGGATCATCGGCAGGTTGACCGGATCGCGCGCGAGGCGCGGTGCGCTCTCGCCCTGTTCGGCGACGCGTGCGGCTTCCTTCTCGACGTCGATCATCGCACCACCCGTGGCAGACCCAGTCCGATGTTCGCGATCAGCTCGCGCTGGATCTCCTGCACTCCCCCGCCGAAGGTCAGCACGAGGTTGCGCCGGGCCTGCACGTCGAGCCACCGCACCAGTTCCGCGTCGGCGCCGTGGCGTCCGACGAGCTCCTCCAGCAGCCGGCCGACGCGCTGGGTGCGGTCGGCGGCGAACACCTTGGTGGCGCTGGCGTCCGCGACCTCCAGCTCACCGCTCGCGACCTGCCAGTTGAGCAGCTCGTTCACCCTGACCACGGCCCGGGCCTCCGCCAGCGCCCGCCGCACGTCCGGTTCGTCGAGCAGCCCGCGCTCGCGGGCCCAGCCGTGCACGCGGTCGACCAGCGCACCGAGGCGGCCGGACGGGCCGAGCATCACGCGCTCGTGGTTGAGCTGCGTGGTGATGAGTCGCCAGCCGCTGTTCTCCTCGCCGACCCTGCGGTTCTCGGGCACCCGGACGTCGTTGTAGTAGGTGGCGTTGACGTGGTGCGCGCCGTCGCACGTGATGATCGGCGTCCACGAGTAGCCGGGGTCCTTCGTGTCGACGATCAGGATCGTGATGCCCTTGTGCCGCGAGTCCGGCGCTCCCGTGCGGCAGGCCAGCCAGACGTAGTCGGCGTCGTGGCCACCGGTGGTGAACGTCTTCTGGCCGTTGACGACGTAATGGTCACCGTCCCGAGCAGCCCTGGTGCGCAACGACGCCAGGTCGGTGCCCGCGTCCGGTTCGGTGTAGCCGATGGCGAAGTGCAGGTCGCCGCTCAGGATCTTCGGCAGGAAGAAGTCCTTCTGCTCCTGCGTTCCGTACGACTGCAGCGTCGGGCCGACGGTCTGCAGCGTCACGTACGGCAGCGGGACGTCGGCGCGCGCGGCCTCGTTGACGAAGATCTGCTGCTCGACCGGGCCGAAGCCGAGGCCGCCGTACTCGCGCGGCCAGCCGACGCCGAGCCGTCCGTCGCGGCCGAGCCTGCGCACCAGCGCGCGGTAGGTCTCGCCGTGCCGCTCGGTCAGCATCGCCTCGCGGTCGGCGGCGGTCATGACGCCCGCGAAGTACTCGCGCAGCTCGTCGCGGAGCTCGCGCTGGTCGTCGGTGAGGTCAATGAACATCGATGGCCCCCAAGCGGTGCTCCACCCCGCCGACGAACCGCGTCAGCTCCTTGGCCATGCCGTAGTAGCGGTGCAGCGGGTAGGTGATGTCGAGCCCGAGCCCGCCGTGCAGGTGGTGGCAGGTGTGCACGGCCGGGAGCGCCTCGGCCGCGAGCCAGTAGGCCGCGGTGCCGAGGTCGGCGTCGTCGAGGCTCCAGCAGGCGGTCACCGCGGCGAGGTGCAGTGTGCGGGAAGCGATGTGGACGTCGGCGACCAGGCAGGCGGCGGCCTGGAACGCCGCCAGCGGCTTGCCGAACTGGTGCCGGGTGCCGACGTGCCGGACGGTGAGGTCGAGGGCTCCGGCCAGCACCCCGTCCGCCACCGCGCAGGCCCCGGCGAGGGCGAACCGGCGGATCCCCTCCTCGGCGCCTTCCAGCAGCTCGCCCCGCGCGCCTTCGAAGCGCACCACATCGTCCGATGTGGACACCCCGGGTTGTGCCGGGTCGACGATGAACACGCCGCTGCCGGTGCTCACCAGGATCCGCCGCGCGTCGGCGGCGTGCGGCACGTTGATCTTCACGCCGAAGATGCCGTCCGGTCCCGCCGTGGTCAGCGGCGCGGCGGGCAGGGGACTCGACGGCTCGCTCAACGCCGCCGTGAACACCCCGTGCTGCTCCGTCACCAACGGCAGCAAGGCGTCCTGCTGCTCGGCCGTCCCGTACCGCGCGATCGGCAGCACCCCGAGCGCGAGCGTGGCCAGCGCCGGGACGTCCACCGCCCGCCGGCCGACCTCGGTGAGCAGCACGGCCGTCTCCAGCACGCCGAGCCCGTCACCGCCGAGCCGTTCCGGAACGGCCAGGGCCAGCAGCCCCGCCTCCCCCAGCGCCTTCCAGGGGGTGCCGCTCTCCCTGCCCAGCACGTCGGCCGCCAGGGCGGCGATCTCGCGCTGGGTCTCGTCGAGCTCGAAGTCCATCTAGGGCTCCCTCGGTAGGCCGAGAATCCGCTCTCCCGCCAGGTTCATCAGCACCTGCGTCGTCCCGCCCGCGATGCTCAGGCACCGCGACAGCAGGAACTCGTGGATCTCGCCGCCGTCCACGGCACCGTCCGGACCGAGCAGTTCGACGGCGAACTCCGCGACGTCCTGCCGTTGTCGCACACCGACGAGCTTGCGGACGCTCGACTCCGCGCCCGGCTCCTGCCCGCTCAGCACCCGCAGGCTCGCGCGCAGGTCGAGCACCGAGACGGCGAGTCCCTGCGCCACCAACGCCCCCAGCCGCTCCGCGTGGTCCGCGGCGGCCGGTGACCTCAGCACGTTCTCCAACGGCTCGCCGAGCGACGACCCCATCGCGACGCGCTCGTTGGCGAGGGTCGTGCGGGCCAGCCGCCAGCCGTCGCCCACCTCGCCGACCACGCAGTCGTCCGGCACGAACACGTCGTCCAGGAACACCTCGTTGAACCGCGCTTCCCCGGTGATCTCCCGCAACGGCCGCACTTCGACGCCGTCGGACCGCATGTCGACCAGGAAGTACGTGATGCCCTTGTGCTTGGGGACGCCGAAGTCCGTGCGGGCCAGGCAGATCGCCCAGTCGGCCTCGTGCGCGAGCGACGTCCACACCTTCTGCCCGGTGAGCCTCCAGCCGCCGTCGACCTCCACCGCCCTGGTGCGCAACGACGCGAGGTCCGAGCCCGCCTCGGGTTCGCTGAACAACTGGCACCAGGTCAGCTCGCCGCGCAACGTCGGCCGCACGAACCGTTCCTGCTGCTCGGGCGTGCCGTGGCGGAGGATCGTCGGCCCCGCCCAGCCGCCGATGACCAGGTCCGGCCTGCGCACCCCGGCGCGGGCGAACTCGGCGTCGAGAACCATCTGCCGCGCGGGACCGGCGTCCCGCCCGAACGGCTTCGGCCAGTGCGGCACCAGGTACCCGCTGTCCGCCAGGCGTTCCCGCTGGGCGGCCGGGTCGAGCCCGGTGATCTCCCGCGCGAACGCCGCCACGTCCGGGTCGGAGTCGAGCTGGACCGACAGCGAACGCCGCGCGCCGGCCAGGACCAGTTCCGCGACGCGCCGGCGCCACCGCGCGACACCGCCCGCGAGTTGCCGCAACGCGAGCGCCCGTCGCAGGTACCGGTGCGCGTCGTGCTCCCAGGTGAACCCGATGCCGCCCAGCACCTGGATGCAGTCCTTGGCGTTGCGCACGGCCGCGTCGAACGCCACCGCCCCGGCGACGGCGGCCGCCAGCGGGTGTTCGTCCTCCCCGAAGGAACGCGCCGCGTCCCACGCGACCGAGGACGCCTGTTCCGCGCGGCACAGCATCTCGACGCACAGGTGCTTGACGGCCTGGAACGACCCGATGGCACGTCCGAACTGCCGGCGCTGCTTCGCGTGCTCCACAGCGGTGTTCAGGCACCACGCGGCGACCCCGCTCGCCTCGGCGGCCATGAGCGTGATCGCGAGGTCGGCCGGATCCGCCGTCTCCTCACCGGACCCGGTGACCACCACCCGAGCGAGCGAACGTGAGTGGTCCACGGCTTCGAGGGGCGTGATCTCGGCCTGGGCGGCCGGCACGAGGAGCCACCTGTCCGTTCTGAGCAGCAGGTGCGTCGCTTCGGCCGCACCGACCACGTGCCGGGAGGTGAAGCCGAACCCGGCGACGCCCTCGAAGTCCGGGAACAGCACCGACACCAGCGCCGTCGGCAGCAGGGGCCCCGGCACGAGGTTCTCCGCCGCCCGCTCCAGCGCCACCGCGAGATCGGCGACCGTGCCGCCCTCCCGCGTGATCTCGAAGAACCCGACCCGGGCCAGATCGGCCCACTCGCCCCCGGCGGCGTCCACGCTGTCGCGCAACGCTCGCTGGTCCCCGGTCGTGGCGATCGGCATGCGGCCTCCTCCAGTACGTGAAGAAGTTTATAGAACGTGTTCTATTTCGGGCAACAGATCATGGCCGCGAAACCGATCGAGTACGATGAGCGCGCCGCTGCAACACGTTCCAGGAGGATCATCTCCGTGTCACCTTCGAAGTCGCGCGCGGACGCGCTGATGGCGGGCGAAGAGCTGAGCTCGGCCGCGCAGCGCGAACGTCGCAAGCGGATCGTCGACGCGACCATCGCGCTGGCGTCCAAGGGCGGGTTCGACGCCGTCCAGATGCGCGCCGTGGCGGACCGGGCGGACGTCGCGCTGGGCACGTTGTACCGCTACTTCCCGTCGAAGGTCCACCTGCTCGTGTCGAGCCTCGCCGTGGAGCTGGAGCGCGCCCAGGAGAAGATGGACCGCACCACCGTTCCCGGCGAGTCGCCGTACGAGCGCGTGCTGTTCGTCCTCGGCCGCATCACCCGCGGCCTGCAGCGCAACCCGCACCTCACCGAGGCGATGACGCGCGCGTTCACGTTCGCCGACGCCTCCGCGGGCGCCGAGATCGACCGCGTCTCGCTGCTGATGGAGAGCATGTTCACCAAGGCGATGAGCGACGACGAGCCGACCGACGAGCAGAAGGCGATCGCGCGGGTGATCGGCGACGTGTGGCTGTCCAACCTGGTCGCCTGGGTCACCCGCCGCGCCACCGCCACGGACGTCGCGAACCGCCTGGAGCTGACGGTCCGCCTGCTGCTGAAGTGACCCCGGTGCACCGGCCGGGTCACTAGGATCGGGGCATGGGTCTGCACGGCGACGCCGCCTTCCGGTTCCTCGTTCCCGACGCTCCCCGCCACCGGCGCACCGAGGGCGACGGCGCCCCGGCCCTGGCGCCGTCCCGCATCGGCACGCTGAACCAGCTGCGCACCACGCCCGGCATCGCGAACCCGAGCCTGGTCTCCTCCTGGGCAGGGTCGATCGACCGGGTGCTGCTCGCGTTCCCGTCCTACGGCGTGCACAGCCCGGAGCTGGCCGCGGGCTACCGCTCGGTGATCGGCGCGCTGCGGGCGGGCACCGGGTTCGTGGTGGTGCACCACGAGAGCGACCGCGAGACCGTCGAGGGCTGGTTCCGCGAGGCCGGGCACAGCGCCCAGCTCGTGCCGATGCCCGACTACGTCGACTTCACGGACTGGGCCGAGGACGGCTACCTCGCGCTCACCGACCAGGGCGAGACCGGGACGTACTTGTTGGAGCCGTGGTCGTTCCCGCGCTCCGGCGACTCGCTGATCGCCGACGCCGTGGAGGAGCACGGCCCCGTGCGCGCGACCCAGGCGCCGCTCGTGTTCCAGGGCGGCAACTGCCTGGTGGGTGACGACTTCTGGTTGCTCGGCACGGACTACTTCCTCGACACGCTCGAACTGGTGCAGAGCGGTGAGCTGCCGATCTCGGTGCCGCCGGGCCGGACCGCGGTGGAGTTCGTCGGCGAACTGTTCCGCCGGCACGTCGACAGCGCGCGTGACCTGGTTCTCGTCGGCACGAAGCGGCCGCTGGGGCTGAAGCCGTACTACGCGACCGCCGAGGCCGGCGAGTACCACCTCGACATCCCGGGCGGCGGTGTCGGTGACGTCCAGCCGATCTTCCACATCGACATGTTCGTGACGCTCGTGGGCCGGGAGGACGGGCGTTTCCGGGTGCTGGTCGGCAGTCCCGCGCTCGCCGACGCCGTTCTCGGCACCACCTCGCCGTTCGGGTTGCAGAACGCCTACGACGAGATCGCGGCGGACTTCGAGTCGCGCGGCTTCGAGGTCGTGCGCAACCCGTTGGTGCACCGGCCGCACATCTCCCAGCGGCTGTCGTTCGAAGCCCTGCGCGCGTTCGCCGACACGCCCGACGGTGCCGAACTGCGCGAGGTGGTCGGTGAGTTCGCCGCAGCGGGCGCGCAACCGGACACGACGATCAACGTGCGCGCGTGGCACCACATCACCTGGAACAACTGCCTCGTCGAGAACAGCGCCGAAGCAGGCAAGAACGTCTACCTGCCGACGTTCGGCCACGGCGAGAACGCCGACCTCGCCGCGATCGACGACGAGATGGAGCGGCTGTGGACGGGCCTGGGGTTCACGGTGCACCGGCTGGGCGACTTCAACGCCTTCGCGAGCCGCCAGGGAGTCGTGCACTGCATCAAGAAGTACCTGGAGCGCGGCGCCTAGGCCTGGTCACCAGCGCTCGTGCCGGCGCAGCATCACCGGCACCACGATGACGACGACCACCCCCATCACGACGTAGGTCCAGGGCGCCTCGACGCCCAGCAGCCCCATCGCCATCCCGAGGACCAACCCGAGCAGGACCAGGCCGAGCACTTCCCACACGCGGATCTTGCGCAGCACGGAGCCGCCCCTTCCCCCAAGGCCGGCCGCACCGGCCGACGACTCCCCAGGGGGTGCGCGACTGCGTGCCAGGTCAAACCTGACGGGTGAACGGGCGCCCCGGATTCCCGGGGCGCCCGCACGGTCAGACGTTGTCGACGTGCGTGACACCGGAGTTGCGGTAGTCCTGCACCGCCGTCCTCACCTGGGCCGGGCTCAGCACCTGGTCCTTGGCGAAGTAGACGTAGTCGACGTCCTGCTGGTAGGCGCGCTCGGCCGAGCTGCCCTGCAGGCCGCCCGAGATGAACCACAGGTTGAAGTTGATCGACATCGGCGTCTCGGGGTAGTACTTGTCGCCGTGGTCGGCGACGAGGGTGCCGTCGATGTAGTACTTCACGCGGCCGTTCGACACCTGGAACACGAGGTCGTGCCAGCCGTTGTAGCTCTGGCGCTGGGAGTTGTGGATGTTGTCCGCCACCCACGGCTCGTTCTGGTAGGTCTCCCAGGTGGTCTCGAACATGATGTTGCCCTGCTCGCCCCAGCCGCCGTTGGGCAGGTACTCGAAGTCGATCTCCCCGTAGTTCGGGGCCATCGGCGCGTCGAGCGGCGTGATGGTGAAGAACGTCTGCACGACGTGGTCACCGTCGGGGCCGAAGACCGGCGCGTCGCTGAACCTGACCCTGGCGGCGTAGGTGCCCTCGAAGAACTTGCGCTGGTGGAACAGTTCCGTCTGCTTCGCGGCGGAGCCGTTGTTCCACGAGTCGAGGCGCAGGACCTTCTGGCCGTCGACGGTCGGGAACGTCACGCGCGACGCGTCCCACTCGGCTCCCGGCACACCGGGGCCGCCCGCGCCCGAGCGGACGGTCCAGCCGCGCTGGCTGATCCGCGAGTCGCTCGAGTTGTTGTAGGCGAAGTCGTCGAACATCTTGGGGCCGTTGGGGTTCGGCGGGGTCGACGACGTCGTCGTGGTGGTGGGCGGGGTTCCGCCGGGTGCGGTGCCCCACAGCAGCGTGCCGCCGCGGTGGACCGTCACGCGGTTCCACGCCGTGTACGAGCTGTCGGCGCGGAACGAGTAGTCGTCGGTCTGCGTGATGGGGCCCCAGTTCGTGCGGTAGAACCGCAGCTGGAGGTCACCGGAGTCCCGGCCGGGGGCCAGGGTGCCGGCGCCGGAGGTGAAGCCGACCTCCAGGTAGCGGTCGGCCGGGCCGCCGGTGAGCGTGCCGAACTGGCCGGTGACGTTGCCGCAGCCGCGCACCGCCCAGGAGCAGGCGAAGCGGTAGCCGACGTCGGGCGTCTCGCTCTTGAAGTAGTAGCGGACCTTGATGTCGGACAGCGGCACGCTGGTCGTGCCGGAGTTGACCAGCTTGAGCCAGGGCTCGACCTGGTCGGCGGTCGCACCGGACGCGCTGGTCCGGTACTGGGCGGTGATCGCGTCGGCGGCGAAGGCGTTCGGCGCGACGGCCAGCGCCCCCACGGCGAGCGCCGCGCAGGACGCGGCTAGGAGTGCTCGCAACGTTCTCTCCTCATTTCGGCAGGGATGGACAGGGCGGCGAGCCTGGAGGAGTGGGAGCGCATCCGGGTGGTGAAGCCCTCCCACTCGGGGCGCTGGGACCAGAGGGTGTCGGCCAGCGCGGCGAGGCGGGGAAACGCCAGGTACTCGAGGTGGTTGCGGGTGCGGACGTGCTCGGTCCACAGCTGGCACTGGGCTCCGAGCACGCCGTCGGGCAGCGGCACGTGGTAGACGTCGCGGGCGGTCACGACGTAGCCGGGCTGGCCGGGCGGTTCGTGCGTGCCGTCCGACTGCGGGTAGTCGAGGTAGGTGGAGGTGTGCGGGGTCATCACGACCGGCTGGCCGCGTTCGAGGGCCTTCTCCGCCTGGGTCTCGTCCTTCCACGGCATCACCACCGAGCGCGGGTCACCGGTCGGTTCCCAGGCGGCGGGGACGCGGCCGTGGTCGAGCAGGTACTGGGCGGCCTGGCGCAGGAAGCTGCCGTGCACGTCCTCGGGCAGCAGGCACTCGTCGCCGCCGAGGTGGACGTGCTCGCCGGGGAAGACCGACAGCACCTCGTCCAGCACCTCGCGGACGAACCCCAGGGCGTGCAGTCCGAACGCGGCGTCGCTGATGCCCCAGCGAGTCCAGACGGGCAGCGGTTCCGGCGCGACACCCAGGTCGGGGTAGGCGGCGAGCGCGGCGCGGGCGTGACCGGGCATCTCGATCTCCGGCATGATCCGGACGCCGCGCTCGGCGGCGAAGGCGACCAGGCCCTCCAGCTCGGTGCGGGAGTAGGTGCCGCCGTGCGGGACGCCGTCGCCGTTGGTCTCGGTGCGCCAGCCGCCGACCGAGGTGAGCAGCGGGTGCCTCGGGACCGGCATGCGCCAGCCCTGGTCGTCGGTCAGGTGCAGGTGCAGGACGTTGAGCTTGTGGAACGCCATGAGGTCGATGAACCGGCGCAGCACGGGCACCGGCTGGAAGTGCCGGGCGACGTCGAGCATGAACCCGCGCCACGGCAGCCTCGGCACGTCCCGGATGTCGGCGCCGGGCAACGTCCAGTCCACATCGGACACGCGTTGCGACCGGAGCGCCTCGACCGGCAGGAGCTGGCGGATCGTCTGGACGCCGTGCGCCAGGCCGGCCGCGGTGCCGGCCCGCAGCAGGACGCCGTGCTCGGTGACGGTCAGCGCGTAGCCCTCCGCGCCGAGCCCGACGAGCTTGGCGTCGAGGGTGACGAGGACCTGGCCGTGGTCGGTGATGGGCAGCGGCAGGCCCGTGGCGGGCCGCAGCAGCGTGCGCAGCAGTCTCGCGGCGGGCTCGGCGCCCGGCGTCACCCGGACGCCGGTGCCGGCGTCCAGCGTGAACCCCTTGCCGCGGCGCACGATCCTGCTGGGAAGCGGGACGATCACCCCTTCACCGCCCCTCCGACGATGCCGGTCGTCACCCGGCCCTGCAGGACGATGAAGATCAGCAGCACGGGCAGCATGAACAGCGTCGACGCGGCCATGGTGGCCCCCCAGTCGGTGCCGAAGGTGTTGTTGAACGAGGACAGCCAGACCGGTAGCGTGCGGTCGTCCTGGTCCTTGATGATCAGCACGTTGGCGAAGGCGAACTCGTTCCAGGCCGTGATGAACCCGAACAGCGACGTCGCCAGCAGCCCCGGCGCGAGCAGCGGGAACACGACCTTGCGGAACGCCTGCCCGCGTGAGCAGCCGTCGACCTGCGCCGCCTCCTCCAGGTCGACCGGGATGGCCGCGAGGAACCCGCGCAGCGTCACGATCGTGAAGGGCAGCGTCATCATGAAGTAGACCAGCGTGAGGATCCAGAGCGTGTCGAGCATGCCGGTGTCCCTGGCGATGACGTAGATCGGGATCAGCAACGCCTCCCACGGCGTCATCTGCGCGATGAACACCATGAGCACGAAACCCCTGCGCCCCTTCCACTGCAGCCGGGCGATCGCGAACGCCGCCAGCAGCGCCACGAGCAGCGCGAGCAGCACCGCACCGCCCGCGACCAGCAGGCTGTTGCGCCAGAAGGAGAAGAACCCCT
Organism: Lentzea sp. CC55; assembly: GCF_021056325.1. Classification (NCBI taxonomy): domain Bacteria; kingdom Bacillati; phylum Actinomycetota; class Actinomycetes; order Pseudonocardiales; family Pseudonocardiaceae; genus Lentzea; species Lentzea sp. CC55. The sequence continues at coordinate 80,024 of NZ_JAJCXE010000053.1, forward strand.
TCGCGGCGACCGCGGTGCCGAAGTGGTCGAACGTGATCGGGATCGGGAGGAACGTCGGGGTGGCGCCCTGGATGTCCCTGGTGGGCTTGAAGGCCGTGAGGACCATCCAGTACACGGGGAACACCGAGACGGCGAACACCAGCAACGCCGCCGTGGTGCGGGAGATCCGTCCGATCATGCTTCCCGCTCCTGCCGGTAGAGCTGGCGGAAGTACGCCAGCAGGGCGAGCACGAGCAGCAGCACCATGAGCATCGACACCGCGGCGCCGAGGTCGTAGCGCTGCAACGACTGCGCGACCTGGAAGGCGTAGACCGGCAGCGTCGTCGTGGCCTGGCCCGGGCCGCCCTGGCTGATCACCCAGATCTGCACGAACGCCTTGACGACCCAGATCACCTCCAGGCACGTGATCAGGCCGAACATGGCCCGCAGCAGGGGGAAGGTGATGGTGGTGAACACCCTCCACGCCCCGGCGCCGTCGATCCGCGCGGACTCGTACAGCTCCTGCGGCACGGTGATCATCGCCGCGTACAGCGACAGCGCGGCGAACGGGATCGACTGCCACACGATCAGCGCCACGAGGATGCCGAACGTCGCCTCGCCGTCGGCGAACCACGTGTAGTCGCGGTACTCCTCGAAGCCGAGTGCGACCAGCGCCCAGTTCACGACGCCGAGCCGGGACTGGAAGAGCCACTGGAACACCGTGGTGGCGGCGATGACCGGCGTTGCCCAGGTGAGCACGAGCCCGCCCATCACCAGCAGCCGCAGCCACTTCCCGAGGCGGGTCAGCAGCAGGGCGACCAGGGTGGACAGCACCATGATCAGCACGACGTTGATCGCGGTGAACCACAGCGTCCGCCTCACCACCGCCCAGAACTCGGGGTCGGACAGCACCCGCGCGTAGTTGGCGAGGCCGACGAACCTCGCGTCCCCGCGCACGAGCTGCGGCAGCCCGAACTCCTGCAGCGAGATGACCACGTTGCGGACCAACGGGTACAGCAGCAGGTAGGCGGTGGTGAGGACGGTCGGTGCGATCAGCAGGTACGGCAGCACCGGCCGCTTGCGGCGTTTCGGGGCGGCCGGTGCGGTCTCCCGCACCGGCCGTTCGGCGAGCAACGTCATTTGCCCGAGTTCAGCGCTTGGGTGATGACCTCGTCCGCCTTGGCGGCCGCGGTCTTCGGGTCGGCGCCCGTCAGCACGGCGGTCTGGAACTCCTTGATCGGGTTGCGGGCCTCGACCGCCGTCCAGTTGGGCGAGTTCGGGGTGGCGAAGCCGTTGGCCGCGCCGACGGCCATCGCCGCCGTGCCGGGGTCGTCGCCCACCGAGGACGCCAGGGACTTGCGGTTCGGCACGTAGTTCATCGCCTTCGCGAGCTCGACCTGCCACTTGTCGCCGGCGAGCGCTTTGACGACCTCGTACGCGCCTTCCTGCCTGCTGGACGCGAGCGGCACGATCAGGTCGGAACCGCCGGTGAACACCGCGCCGGGCTTGTCCGCGGTCTTGCCGGGGATCGGGAAGAACCCGATCTTGCCCTCCAGCTCCGGGTTGGCCTTCGTGACGAGCTTCGCCGCACCGGGCACCGCGATGAACTGGGCGACCTTGCCGCCCGCCACCACGTCGGTCTGCTGCGGCTTGGCCTCGTCGGAGTCCTTCGGGCCGTCGCCGAGCGCCTGCAGCTGCTTGTAGAAGTCCATGCCCGCCAACGCCTCGGGCGTGTTCAGCGAGCCCTTCCAGCCGCCGCCGTCCTTCTTCGCGAGGTCACCGCCCTCGTCCCAGACGAACCCGGACAGCGTGTACCAGTTCTGACCGGGCAGGTAGATGCCCTGCTGGTCGCCCTGGTCGAGCTTCGCGGTGGCGGCGAGCCACTCCGCGCGCGTCTTCGGCGGCGTCACCTGCGCGGCCTCGAACAGGTCCTTGCGGTAGATCACCACCCGGTTGGCCGCGTAGAACGGGATGCCGAACTGCTTGCCGTCGACCGCGCCGGGCTCGGCGAGGCCGGGGATCCAGTCCTCACCCCGCAGCTCGGCCTTGCGCGCCGACAGGTCCGTGACACCCTTGCTGGCCACGTACTGCGCGACCTGGGTGTTGCCGACCTCGATCACGTCGGGCGGATCCGTGCTGGCCAGAGCACTGGTCACCTTCTGCGTGATGCCGTTCCACTCCTGGATCTGGATCTTCAGGTCGAGGTTCGCGTGATCGCGTTCGAACTCGCTCTCGAACCTCGACACGAACTCCTCGGTGGCCGTGTCCTTCATCAGCCACACGGTGATCTCCTGCTTCTCACCCCCTCCCGCGGACGTGCCGCAGGCGGACAACGTGAGCGCGAGGACTAACAGGGCAGCGGAGCGCGGCACGACTCACCTCTCGCTGGGATGTGACCAATTGGTCATGTCTCGACGGGTGAAGTAGAAAGTGGCATAGACCACTTCTCAGGTCAATCCCCTGCTCGGCTACGTGAGAGCGCTTCCTCTCTTCATCAGTCTGGTTACTTACCAGTGGTATGCCATACTGGCCGCCGACGAAGCGGGAGAGGCATGGGCGAGGCGATCCTCAAGCGTGAGCGGGTCCGCGACTACCTGCTCGAACTCATCGAGACCCACCCGGCGGGCGCCCCCATCCCGGCCGAACGCGTGCTGTGCCAGCAACTCTCGGTCTCGCGCCCGACCGTCCGCTCGGCCGTGGAGGAGCTGGTCAACACCGGCCTGCTCGTCCGCCAGCACGGCCGCGGCACCTTCGTGGCCCGCGCCAAGATCACCCAGGAGATGGTGTCCGGCACCGGGTCCATGTCCCTGCCCAGGGCTTCGGGCACCTGGGCGTCGCGCGTGCTCGAGCACGCCCGCATCCCGGCGGGCGCACGGGTGGGCCGGCGCCTGCGCCTCTCCCCCGCCGCCGAGATCCACTACATCGCCCGGCTGCGCCTCGTGGACGACGAGCCGATGGCGTTGGAGCACCTGCACGTCCCCGCCGCCGTCGCGCCGTCGTTGACGTTGCACGACATGGAGTCCGGCGACTTCTACGACCGGCTGCGGGAGCACGGGGTGCACGTCCTCGAAGCCGTGCAGTCGATCGAGCCGACCGTGGTGAACGAGTCCGAGGCCTCGCTGCTCGGGGTGCCCGTGCTGGCGCCCGCGCTGTTGTTCGAGCGGCTGACCACCGACGCCGACGGGCGGCAGGTGGAGTACGTGCACTCGATCTACCGCGGGGACCGGTACCGGATCATGTCGCGGCTGACGCTCGGGGCGTCGCCGCGCGGCACCGTGGACGTGCAGGCGCGGATCGGCGGCTCGGACCCGTTCTGATCACGTGAAGCGGGCGCTCTGGCTGTCGATGAAGTTCTGCGCCTTCTCCAGCGTGTGCGAGGCGTAGGTCCCGCTCGCCCGCGCGTCCAGCAGGGCGTTCTGCTGCGCGTCCAGCATCAGGCGCTGCAGCTCGAACCGCTGGTGCAGCCGGCTGTCCCCGTCCTGCTCCACCAGCTTCTTCTCGATGCTCTCGCTCATCGCGATCGTCCGCTCCAGCGTCTGCTCCAGCAGTTCGTCGTCGAACGGCTCGCCGTTCTCGCGGCACAGCGCCGAGCTCTCCAGCAGCGTCCTGCTGGCCGTCACGAGCTCCCCGGCGAGGCGGGCGTACTCGCGGCGCTCGTGGTCGGCGTCGTTGCCGCGGATGCCGAGCCAGCGGATCACCAGCGGCAGCGAGCCGCCCTGCACGACCAGGGTCAGGATCGCGACCGTGAAGGCGATCAGGACCAGCTCGGAGCGGAACGGCAGGTCCTCGGGCAACGTCTGCGCGGCGGCGACCGTCACCACCCCGCGCATGCCCGACCAGGCGAGCACCGCGCCACCGCGCCAGCTCAGGCCTTCGCTCGCGTAGAAGGCGACGTCGGCCTGCTTGCGCCGCAGCATCCGGATCCCGCGGTCGTACCTGCGCTCCTCACCGGGCCGAGGCCCGCGGGCGGTGAAGCGGTCCACGAAGGAGTCGAGCTTGCCGGTGAACGCGTCGGCGCGGCGTTGCTGGCGGCGCAGCAGGGCGATCAGCGGAACCATGAACGCGACACGCAGCATGACGAGGACGACGGTGGCCACGACACCGATGACGAGGGCCCTCGTCACGCCGTCGCCGGCCGCGGCACCGACGACCGAGGTGAGCTCGAAACCCATCAGCAGGAAGACGCCGTTCTCCAGCAGCAGCTGGACGGTGCGCCAGTTCGTGCGTTCGGAGATGCGGTCGTGCGCGCTGAACCGGCGGGCGCTCAGGTGACCGGTGATCAGTCCCGCCACGACGACGGCGATCACGCCCGACGCGTGCAGCTCCTCGGCCGGGATGAACGCGAGGAACGGGACCACGAAGGAGATCGCGGTCGTGAGGACCGGCTGGCCCTGGATCCTCGACCTCGCCCACACCGACACGAGTCCGACGGCGGCGCCGACCACGACACCGACGGACACCGCGTACGCGAAGTCGCCCAGCGCGCCGCCGAACGTCACGCTCGCCGTGATCGCCAGGACGGCCGTGCGCAGCAGCACGAGCGCGGTCGCGTCGTTGACCAGGCCTTCACCCTCCAGGATCGTGACGAGCCTGGGCGGCAGGCCGAGCTTCTTGCCGATCGACGTCGCGGCGACCGCGTCCGGCGGGCTGATCACCGCGCCGAGCGCCAGCGCCGCCGCGAAGCCGATCTCGGGCAGCAGCCACCAGATCAGCAGGCCGGTGCCGAACGCCGACACCGCCACCAGCAGCACCGACAGCGAGCCGATCGTGGCGAAGTCGCGCCGGAAGTCGACCACCGGCACGTTCACGGCCGCCGAGTAGAGGATCGGTGGCAGCACGACCACGAGGATCCACTCGGGTTCCACGACCAGGGGCGGCGCGCCGGGCAGCTGGCTGCACCCCATGCCGACGAGCACCAGCAGCACGGGCGCCGCCACACCCAGCCTGGGCGCGGCGTACGACACCACCACGATGATCAGCACGGCCGCGACCGCGAGCAAGGCCCACTCCTGCATGACGTGCAGTTTGTCCCATCAGGACGGACCTGCCCGTGGAGCCACGCCGGTCGGGGAGCGGGGAGCACGTGGCGGCCGTCACGATCGGTGCTCAGGCACAGCGAGCAGATCTCCCCTCCCTCCACGCTGGCCGCCACGTCCGGCCGTTCGCAGGACTCGCGGCAGACGACGCACTCGTACCGCGTGCCGCTCGGGTTGCCGTCCGCGTCGAGCACCGGTTCCGCGATGCCGTCGTCGGTGCGCCGCAGGTGGAACCGGCCGCGCGTGAGCACCGCCGGCGACGGCGCCAGCACGACCGCGATGCCGACGGCGACCAGCGGTGAGTACGACCGGACCGCCGCGCCGAACAGTCCGAAGTAGACCGAGGTGGACAGGACCGACGACGCGAGGAACGAGCCGACGCCCACCGGGTTCACCGCGTGCAGCATGCCGCACCGGAACTCGGGCTGCCTGGGCGAGAGCTTCAGCACGTACTTGTCGATCGCGATGTCCGCGGCGACCGCGCCGACCGCGTCGAGCACGTGGACCGCCATGAACGCGCCGATCGCCTGCTTGACCGCGCCGAACACCACCCAGCCCGGCCCGGCCAGCACCACCGACGTCCACCACGCGCGCCGGTTCGCGTCGGTACGTGGCGGCATGAACCGCAGGTAGTCGATCTGCTCGCCGATCTGCCCCATCAACGACAGGCACACGCCCGCCCCGAGCATCACCGCCGCGGCGCCACCATCAGCAGCAGCCACAACGGGTTCGTCCAGCTCTGCGGCTTCGCCAGCACCTTCATCCCGTAGACCACCAGCGGGATGATCACGATCGTCGAGGCGAGGTAGCCGAGCCACAGCGGCATTCCCAGCGCGTGACGCAGCCCCTGCGCCATGATCGAGCCTTCGAGCGCGAAGACGATGCGAAGATGACGACGGCCGCGAACGCGATGGCCGGCAACGCGTTCCCGGTGCCGTGGGTGAGTCCGATGCCCGCACCGATCGAGAAGTCCGCCAGGTAGGCGATACCCCCCAGCGCGGACGCCCCGACGACGGCCGGCGGCCAGCGCCGGTACGTCCTCGGGGCGAACCGCAGGGTGTAGTCCTCGAGCGTCTCCCTGGACGCCGCGGGGACCGACGCGCGATCCACAACCTGGTCAACGGTCATGGGCCTCGACGCCAGGAAGCGCTCGTTTCGCGCGGTCGCACCATTTGTGTCCGGACGATGACGCTGTGTTCACCGGCGTCCAGGCGTTGCGGCTTCCCGGCGTCCAGATCCGGGCGACCTCGTCGTTCCCACCGGCGGCGACTCTCCTGCCGTCCGGCGCGAAGGCCACCGGTCTGCAACGGACCTAGCGGGCCGTCGCGACCTCGATGCCGACCTCGCCGAACAGCCGCAGCCGGTGCCGCGCGGTGGGCTCGACGGAGAACCCGGCGGCGGCGATCCGCTTCGGCACCGCGTCACCGACGTTGTCGCGCAGGTGCTCCCTCATGTGCCCGTGGTCGTGGAACACGGCGTCGGCGAGCACCAGCACCCCGCCCGGCCGCAGCACGCGGTGCACCTCGCGGAGCATCTCGTCCTTCGACGACGTGTCCAGGTGGTGCAGCATCAGGCTGGAGAACACCGCGTCGAACGAGTCGTCGGGGAAGTCCAGCTCCTGCGCGAAGCCGCGGTCCAGCCGCACGCGCAGGCCGGCGCGGCGCAGCTTGCTCTCCGCCCTCGCGAGCATCTTCAGGTCGGGGTCCACGCCGGCGAGCTCGACACCGGGGTGCTGCTTGCCGATGGTGCGCAACAGGTTCCCCGTGCCGCAGCCGACGTCGAGAACGCGCTGCCCCGGCCGCAGTCCCGCCGCCGCGGCCATCTTGCCGTGCACGCGTCCCAGACCGGAGACCCGGTGCACGACCTCGTAGAAGGGCAGCAGGTAGTGCTTGCCCATACCGGGGAGGTAGTCCCGCTCCTGGGACGATGTTTCGGTCATGAACCCATTCTGGCGCGCATGACAGCAAGGTTTCTGCGTCGATTGACGGTTTGAGTGGGATGATTTGACGGTGCGCACCCGACGGACGGCACCGAACGCCGACGAGCCCGCCACCTACACCTGGCAACCCGCCCCCGGCGAGCTGGCGGTCGCGGCCATGCGGCTCGGCCACGGCGCTGACGTCAACGGCGCTCACGAGGCGCACGCCCACGACTTCCCGGGCCTCGCGTACTTCGCCGAGCCGGGTGGTGTCGTGCGCACCGGCAAGCAGGTCCGCCACGTCGAGGCGGGCGACCTGTTCGTCATCGCGCCCGGCGACGTGATGGGCCGGGCCCACCGCGACGACCTGCTCGACGCGCACGGCTGGGGCGTCTTCTTCACCGCCGACGCGCTCGGCCCCGACACCCCCGGCGCGCACCTGGCCTGGCGCACGCACCCGTTGCTGTTCCCGTTCGTCCACGGCCGGGCGGTCGACGCCTTGCGGCTCAAGGTTCCCGAGCGGCAGCGCGACGAGTGGACCGCCCGCCTCGAGGCGCTGCACGACGAGCTGCGGCACCGCCGCGAGGGCTACCGGGAGGCGGTCTCGGCCCACCTCGTCCTGTTGCTGGTCGCGGTGTCGAGGCTCGCCGCGGACGTCGTCGGCGACCTGCGCGAGAACGCGGAACCGCTGCTGGCCGAGGTGTTCGACGTGATCGAACGGCGCTACCCGGAACCGCTGTCGCTGCGCGAGGTCGCCGCCGCGGTGCGCCTCTCCCCCGGTCACCTCACCTCGACGGTGCGCAGGCGGACCGGCCGCACGGTGCAGGAGTGGATCACCGAGCGCCGGATGGTGCAGGCGCGGCGGCTGCTCGCGGTCACGGACCTGCCGATCGGCGACATCGGGCGGCAGGTGGGCTTCCCGGACGCCGGCTACTTCGCGCGCACGTTCGGCAAGGTGCACGGGACGAGCCCGACGCGGTGGCGCGGGTCGAACCAGCTGAACGGGCGCTGAACTCCTGGGGACGGCCTGTCGATCACCCGTGGTTCGCCGGATTCGTCCCGCTGCGGCATGGCACTGTCGGGGACATGACCGGCACCACCACCGTGCACGACGGCCGACGAGACCTCGGTGCGAGGTTCCACGACCTGATGGAAGCCGTCGTGAGGTGGCTGCCGTTCGGCCTCTCCCGCGTCGTGGCGCCGAGCCTGCTCGGGTTCGCGTTGATCAACGGGTTCACGTTCGGCGTCGACCTGCTGCTGCTCACGTTCTTCCGCGGCGGGCTCGGCCTGCCGGTGCCGATCGCGTTCACCGCCGCCTACGTGATCGCGTTCGGTCTGAGCTTCGTGCTCAACCGCGCGCTCAACTTCCGCTCGCACGCGCCGGTCGGGCCGCAGGCCGGGCTCTACGCGGTCGCGATCCTGGTCAACTACCTGGCGTTCGTCCTCGGTGTCGGCAGCGCGCTGACCGAGCTCGGCCTGCAGTACCACCTGTCCCGGATCGTCGCCGGGGCGTGCGAGGCCGCGTTCATGTACGGCGTGATGCGGTGGGTCGTCTTCCGCGACGCCAAGGCCTGACCTACTGCAGGTAGCCCTCGACCTCGCCGACCGAGCGGGCGGGGACGTCGTCGGCGTCCTCGCCCCGCGCCCGTGCCGACCGGCGCCGGCGCAGCAGGTCCCAGCACTGGTCCAGGGCCTCCTCGACGGACCGCAGCCGGGCGTGCTCCTCGTCGGACGTGATCTCGCCGGCCGCGAGCTGCTCGCGCAGCCTGTGCTCCTCGTCGACCAGCTCGTTGATGCGGCCCAGCACGTTCTCGTCGCTCATCTGCCCGACTCTACGACGATCCCGCCGCGCTCGCGGGGGGACGGGCGCGGCTGCGGCCGGTCGTCGAAGCACCTCGGCTCGCCGCACACCGCGAGTGCGTTGTGGACGGTGCCCGAGCGAGGGCGATTCGTCCGGTTGGTGCAGTGAAATGGTTCAACCACCTCCTTACACTCGTGAGCAGGGCCGCCGAACCCGACGCGCGACCACCTCCCCGTGGGGTGTTCGCCACCTCCGCCTGCCAGGAGGCGTTGTGAGAACACGGAATCGGCTTGCCCTTGCGAGCCTCACGGCCACCACCGCCGTGGTCGTCGCGTTCATCGTCCCCACCACCCCCGCCATCGCGCACGGCACCATGTCCGACCCGGCGAGCCGGGTCTACACGTGCAAGAACGAGGGACCCGAGACGCCGAAGTCCGACGCGTGCAAGGCGGCCGTGGCCGCCGGTGGCACCCAGGCGTACTACGACTGGAACGAGGTGTCGCTGCTCGAAGCCGGCGCCCGGCACCGCCAGCTCATCCCCGACGGCAAGCTGTGCAGCGCGGGCCGCGACAAGTACCGCGGCCTCGACCTGCAACGCGCCGACTGGCCCGCGAAGCGGGTCTCCGCCGGGCCGCTCACGGTGACCTACCACGCGTCCGCGCCGCACTCGAACAGCAACTTCGAGTTCTACATCACCAGGGACGGCTGGAACCCGACGCAGCCGCTGCGGTGGTCGGACCTCGTGCACCTGCAGACGTTCAACAACCAGAACCCCGGCACGTTCACCAACTGGACGCTCACCCTGCCGCAGCGCTCCGGCCGCCACGTCCTCTACTCGATCTGGCAGCGCGTGGTCGGCAGCAACGAGGCCTTCTACACCTGCTCGGACGTCGACTACGGCGGTGGCGGCACGCCGCCCCCGACCACGACGACCACCACACCCCCGCCGGGCACGACCACCACGACGACTCCCCCGCCCGCCGGGGGCACGTGGGCCGCGGGAACGACGTACTCGGTCGGCAACCGCGTCACCTACGGCGGCGTGAACTACGAGTGCCAGCTCGCGCACACCGCCCTCGCCGGCTGGGAACCGCCGAACACGCCCGCCCTGTGGCGACGCCTCTGATGCGGTTGTTCCTGCTGGTGCTCGCCTTCGTGGCGTCCGGCTGCGCCACCACGCAGCCGGACGCCGTGTTGCGCGGCGATCCGCTCGACGTGATGTTCCTGCAGATGATGCTCCCCCATCACCGGCAGGGAGTGGAGATGGTCGCGCTCGCCCGCGACCGCGCCCGGAACGAGGAGCTCCGCATGCTCGCGGCCGCCATCGAGAAGACCCAGGTGGCCGAGGCCGACACGATGAGGAACTGGCTCACGTCGTGGGGAGAGCCGCTGACGGCACCACCGGATTCCCACGCGGGCCACGGCGGCATGCGGCAGTCGGACCCGGAGGAGGTCGCGCGGCTCTCGGCGCTGCGCGGGGCGGAGTTCGACGAACGCCTGCTCAACGTCATGATCGCCCACCAGGACGACGCCGTGCAGATGGCGCGGTGGGAGGTCGGCAGCGGTGCGAACCAGGAGGTGAAGGACCTCGCGGACCGGATCGAGAAGTCCCGCACGGCCCAGATCGGCATGATGAAGAAGTTCCTCGGCACGATGTGACGGGTACTCGGTGGGCACGCCACCGAGGAGGTCGGGCCATGATCAGCCGCTCACTGCTGAGGCAACTGCCCGTGCGGGCCGTCACCGGGGCGTTCGTGCTGCACTCGGGACTCGGCAAGCGCGGCGCCGACCGGGAGACGGCCGAACGCATGCACGGCTGGGCGTCCAGCACTTACCCGGTGCTGCGCGGGATCGACGCGCAGCGGTTCGCGAAGCTGCTGTCCGCGGGTGAGATCGCCGTCGGCGCGGTCCTGCTGGCGCCCTTCGTCCCGGCGGCCGTCGCGGGCCTGGCGCTCACCGGCTTCGCCGGGGCCCTGCTCGGTCTCTACGCGAAGACGCCCGGGATGCGGCAGGAGGGCAGCATCTGGCCGACCGACGAGGGCATCGGGCTCGCGAAGGACGCGTGGTTGCTCGGCATCGGCCTGTCCCTCGTGATCGACGGCATGCCGCGCTCCGACCACCGCTGAGCCCCGACACCACCAGCCTGATCGAGGAGGCCGACATGCAACCCGTCCCGTTCATCCCGTGGGTCTGGCGCGACCCGTCCTGGGTGGACCCGCCGGAGCACGACCAGGACGAACTCGCCGACCGCCCCGACACCGGCCTGATCGGCTACGAGGTCGAGGCCACCGACGGCGGCATCGGCAAGGTCGACGAGGACAACGCGAAGGTCCCGCACGACTGCCTGATGGTCGACACCGGTCCGTGGATCTTCGGCCGCAAGGTGGTGCTGCCGGTCGGCACCGTGCGGCACGTGGACCACGCCGAGCGGAAGGTCCACGTCGACCGCACCAAGGAGCAGATCAAGAACGCGCCGGAGTACGACGCCGACGACCACGACGGTTACCGCAGCCGCACCGACGAGTACTACGCCGACAGCTACCGGCTGATGCCGCCGATGCTCTAGTCCTCCGCAGGAGTTCTAGGCTGTCCCGCATGGTCTCGGTCTTGCAGAACGTGGCGATCGACTGCGCCAACGCCTACGAGCTGGCCCGGTTCTGGAGCGAGGTGACCGGCCGCCCGATGCACCCGGACGACGAGCCGGGTGACGCGGAGACCGAGGTGCTGCTCGCCGAGGGCCCGGTGCTGTACTTCAACCAGGTTCCGGAGCCCAAGCAGGTCAAGAACCGCCTGCACCTGTGCCTGCGGCCCGAGACCACGCGGGACGAGGAGGTCGAGCGGTTGCTGGGCCTCGGTGCCACGTTCGTGGGCGACCACCGCAACCCCGACGGCACCGGGTGGGCGGTCCTCGCCGACCCGGAGGGCAACGAGTTCTGCGTGCTGCGCAGCGCGGAGGAACGGGCCAGGACCGAGGCCTGACGTCCTCGCCACCCGGAACCACGGCGGGGATGCCGGCCTCCTGAGCGCAGGGGAAGAACGCCGAGCCCGACGGGATCAGGCCACGGCGGGCGGCAGGAGCGCGTCCCTCACGGACGACCGCACCCCCAGCACGCCGGTCAGCTCCAGCGCCCGCAACGGCCGCAGCACCGCGGCGGAGTTCGCCACGACCACCAGCGCGCTGCCGCGGCGCAGGCTCAGGTCCTGGTGGTCGAGCAGCAGGCCGATGCCCTGGGCACCGAGGAACGTGACGCCCGTCAGGTCCACCACGACCGGCGCGGGCGGCACGACGGCACCCACCGCCTCGGCGAGGCACTCCGACAGGTGGTCGGCCGTCGTGCAGTCGACCTCGCCGGCGACGTGCACGAGGACGGCGTCGCCCACGCGCTCGCGGGTGGCTCGGAACGGGACTTCGCCGTCGGTGAGCACGAGGCAACCTCCAGTCGGACCGGCGCGAACGGCCGGGCTGGTCGCTCAACCCGCCCCGACCGTAGCGCAGTACCCGTGTGCACGCGGTGCGACGGATTCCCCGGCGTCGGTCGCACCGCGGCTGCCGCGATTGGACCGCCCGATTCCGAGGTAACATCGGTCGTCGTGACCGGTTTCTTCCACGAGACCGCCTTTTACGGCTCCGACGACGACTTCCTCGCGCATGTCGTTCCGTTCCTCGAGAGCGGGCTGCGCGCGGGAGAGCCGTCGGTGGTGGCGTGCGGCGAGTGGAACACCTCCCTGGTGCGCGGTGCTCTCGGCCGTGACACGGCTGTCCTCTACCTGCCCGGTGCCGACCAGTACTCGCGGCCGTCCGAGGCCATCTCGCAGTACCGCGCCCTGTTCCGCGAGCACACCGAGGCGGGCTCGCGGCAGATGCGCGTGGTCGGCGACGTGCCGCACCCCGGCGTGGGCGTGCGGTGGGACTGGTGGGCCCGGTACGAGGCCGCCGTGAACCAGGTCTACGCGGAGTTCCCGGTGTGGGGCCTGTGCCCCTACGACACGAGGACCACTCCGCCCGAGGTGCTGGCCGACGTCACCAAAACGCACCCGAACGTGGCCACCGCACCCGGCACGCACGAGGTCAACCCCGGCTACCGCGAAGGCGTCCCCGGCTCGGCGCAGGTTCCCGACCTGTTGGAACGGCGCAGTCCGCTGGTCGAGCTCGTCGACCCGACCGCCGGCGCGGTGCGCGAGGCCGTCGGCTCGGTCATCGGTCGGCTGAGCCTGGGCCAGGACGAGGCGCACGACGTCGTCTACGCGTCCAGCGAGATCGTCACGAACGGGCTGACGCACGGCGCCGCGCCGGTGAGGTTCCGCCTGTGGGCGGACGAGAAGCGCGTGGTGGTCTCGGTGACCGACCAGGGAAGCGGGCCGTCCAACCCGGCGGCGGGCCTGGTGCCGACCACCGAGACCCTGACGGCCGGTCTCGGTCTGTGGATCCTGCACCGCACGTGCGACTACGTGTCGATGGGCCGTGACGCCGACGGGTTCACCGTTCGGGTGAGCGTGGGCGGCCAGACGTAGGGCAGGTCGTCGGGCACGTCCGGGAAGAACCGGCGGTAGTGCCCGGGGTCCTTGCGGACCAGCGCCGACTGGTGGCTGCGGTGCACCGCCTCGTCGCCTAGCCACCCCGGCAGCTCACCCGCGGCGGCGAGCTCGGCCTGCGTGCGCACCACCGCGATGCCCCTGGCCTGGGCCAGGTCAGTGCGCATCGTGGCCTCGCAGGTGTCGGCGAACCCCTGGGCACGCCATTCCGCGCAGATCTCGACGCCGTACCGGACGAGCGCCTCCTCGAACCCGACCCACATCTTCACCGCGGGGTGGTGGCGCCAGCCGTGACCCGGCACCACCAGCGCCCGCTGCACCTGCAGGGTCTCGACCCGCTGCTTGCCGAGCCTCCGCCGGTCCAGCACACGGGCTGAAGCGGCGAAGTCGGCATACGGCAAGAAGGTCTGCACGGCTCAGAGCACGTAACGCGCCGCCTCCGCGGCCCGCTCCCGGTCGACGTGCACCTCGTACCGCTGGGCCTCCAGCGTCATCACGCTGGAGAAGTCGCGCTTGCCGCGCGTGCTCCAGTGCGCGACGAAGCCGAACACCGCTCCCCAGAACGCACCGATCACGAGGCTGATGAGCACGAACCACACCCAGGTGGTGTCGGCGGAGAACAACCCGAACAGCAGGCCGATGAAGACGCCGAACCACGCACCGCTGGCCGCGCCGGCCAACGCCGCGCGGCCCCTGGTCAGCCGTCCGGTCACCTGCTCGACGGTGCGCACGCCGTCGCCGACGATCCGCACGCTCTCCACGGGGAAGCCGTCGTCGGACATCCTGTCGACGAGCCGCTGGGCGCCGAGGTAGTCGGCGAAGGTCGCGAGCAGGCTCGACTCGGTCCTGGTCACTTCGTGCTTGATGTCCACGCGGACCGGGTTCCCCCGATCACGCACAGCAAACGGCGGCGGGGCCGCGCCCCGCCGGGCGGACGAGGCGACGCCCGTCCCGCCCGGCGCTGTCGGGCCGGGTCCGTCCGGGTGGTCAGTTCCCCCGGCCGGTCTTCTCCTGCAGCTGGTCGATGAGCTGCGACGCCTCGACCTTGGTGAGCTCGGCGGGCACCTCCTCGCCCGCTTCCTGGGCGAGGGTGTGCAGGTACGACTCCTGCGGACCGGTCATCGGCTCGTCACCGGTCGTCCAGTCCTGCGGGTCCTTCTCGGGCGTGCGGTTCACTGCCGTCCCCTTTCACTCGAACGCCCGTTCGAGATACCCGGGGTGACGGCGGCTCAATCACCGGCCGAGGACGACGTCTCCCGGAGTGGACGGACCGGGCACGACCACCGCGGGCCGCACATCGGCCAGCAGGCGGTGCGCGACGGTCAGGAGCATCCGCGCCTCCATCCGCTCGTTGTAGCGCAGGTGCTCCTCCGCGGCCTCGACACATCCCATGACCTGCGGGGACACCTCAGCCCCGGCAGCGGCGCACGCGGCCGCGGCCTCCCTGAGGCCTCTTCGCGCATCGTCCCCCTCGACGTCGGCCAGCGCCGAGCAGACGGCGTTGTCCAGCTTCTCCAGCGCGGTCACGCGAATCCGCCGCAGTGATGTGTCGTCGAGTTCCGCGGTCACGGTCATCGCCCGCCTTCACAGTCGTGGGTGCGCGCCGACTGCTTGACGCAATTGGACCGGATACCCCCTTCGGAGCACCCCGAAACCGGCGCTGGAGGAACTTTGGCTACCGTGGCGGGATGCGTGCGACCTGGCGTGAGAAGAACGCGCGACAGTGGATCTCGGAACTGTCGGGCCGGATCGGGCTGGCCGGGTGGACGGCGCTGGCGATGACGCCCGCGCTCGCCGCCGAGGTGGACCAGCACGGCGCGGCCGTGCGCGACATCCTGCTGCTCGGCGTCGAGGGCGCCGGCACCGTGGGCGCGGTCGTGCTCCTGGCGGCGTACGGGCGTGGTCTGCTCGACGACGTGACCGACGCGGACTGGACCCCGACGTCGTGGCTCGGTGTCCGGCTCATGGCCATCTGCCAGCTCGCGCACCTGCACGACGTGAAGCCGCTGGACGACGGCGTCGTGGCGCTCCCCCGCCTCACGTGAACGACGAGGCGCACCCCGAGCGGGATGCGCCTCGTCCGGTGAACCTCGGTCAGCGGTCGTCAGGCCTGCGCGTGCCGAGCACCGGGTCCTCCGCCGGCACCTGACTGCCCACCGCCGGAACCGGCTCGGTCATGGGCTCAGCCGGGACCGGGGTCGGCTGGACCCCACCGCGCACGGCGTCCTCGCGCCCGCGCTGGTAGGCCTGCGCCTGCGCTTGCGCCTGGGGCAGCTCCTGCTCCGCACGACCCAGCCAGCCTTCCCAGCGCTGCTGCATCGGCCGCACGAGACCGCCACCCACACCGACGACGAGGATGCCGCCGACCGTCGCGAGCACCGCGATCAGCACCGGCGTGGTCACCGTGGTGGCGACGCCGATCTGGTTCAGCGCGGCGATGATGCCCAGCGCCCAGATGAACACCGAGGCGATGTTGGCGAGGATCCGGCCGTAGGACAGGCCGCCGAGCGCGCCACCGATGAAGTCCTTCACCGCGGTGGCCACGGCACCCGCCACGACGACGATGATGATCGCGACCGCGGCCCTGGGCAGCCACGCCACGATGCCCGTCAGCAGTACGGAAACGGGGTTCGGACCCCACACGCCGAACGCGATCTGCAGCGTGATGAGGATCAGCGCGTAGTAGACGAGCTTCGCGAGCAGGTCGGACGCGTCGTACTTGCTGCGCGCCAGCATCTGCTTGACACCGCCGCGCTCCACGAGCCGGTCGAAGCCGACCCGTTCGAGAACCTTGTCGACGAGCTTCGAGACCGCTTTGGCGATGAACCAGCCGATCAGCAGGATCAGCAGGAACGCCGCGAGTTTCGGCACGAAGGTGGCCACGGCGCGCCAGGCGTCGGTCAGCCCCTGTTGGAAGTCCATGTCGAGCTCCCTTCGCACGGGCGCCCGGCAGGGCCACCCTCACCAGGCAGTACCCGGCGAGGGTGGACTTCACACGGTTTTCACGAGACCTGGCGCAGCTCGCGGTCGCTCGCCACGAGGTGCTCCCAGGTCCGCCCGCGCTGGCTGGGCGGCGCGGAGCCGTCCGCGGTGCACACGGGGTACACCAGGCCGAAGGGAACCGGCTGATCGAACTCGTCACCGGTGCGAACGTCGACGAGATGACGCACGTGTGCCATGACAACCACTCCTCACGACCGACGGAGGACACACGCGTCCGGGCAGCTACCCGAACGGGGGACCTGGGGTTTGGGACCATCGAATACCCCGTGAGCTGCGCGAACATTCCTCCTGCCATTGCGACATCAGAGTGAACCTATCCGTCCACAATGGACTAACGCGCTGTGGTCGCAGGAGCGGAGGTCCCGCTCGCCCCGAGGACGCGTCCTCGGGTGAACGTGAGCCGGACGGCGTGCGGCAGCGGAACCGGTGGGGCTCACCGCCGAGGACTTCGACCGCCGTGGCTTGTCCGAGTCCGGAGCCCGGCCGGGGGAACACAGTTGCCAGCGCCCGCAGCTGTTGTTGTTCACCCCCGCACGGACGTCCTCGTCACCGCTGCCTGCCGGGCGGGACCGCGGAACTCTCCCTCCCGCCACCCGCGCCCGTCAAGGTGCTAATTCGAATTATTACAGGGTTGACCGCCCACGGGGTGGTGTCGCAGACTCCGTGCCAATTCGAATTGGCAGGTGCTCATGGCCAAGAGGCTCACCCAGCAGGACATCGCCCGGATGGCAGGCGTCAGCCAGGCCACGGTGTCGCTGGTGCTCAACAACCGGACCGACAGCGGCGTCCGCATCGCGCCGGAGACCCGTGCCCGCGTGCTCGAGGTCATCCGCAGGACGGGCTACGTCGCGAACCCGATCGCGCGCAGGCTCCACGACCAGCGCAACCGGATCCTGGGCGTGTTCACCTACGAGGCCGTCTTCCCGAGCACCCGCGCCGACTTCTACCAGCCGTTCCTGGAGGGCATCGAGGAGCAGGCGGAGGAGGCGGGCTGCGACCTGCTGCTGTTCACGAGCGCCAAGGCAGCGGGCGGCCGGCGGCGGATCTTCAGCGACGACAGCAGGATCCGCCTCGCGGACGGGTGCGTGCTGCTCGGTCGCACGGTCGACCGCGACGACCTCGCTCAGCTCGTGAGCGAGGGCATCCCGTTCGTCTCGATCGGCCGGCGCGACGACGCGGGCGGCCCGGTGCCGCACGTCGGCGCCGACTACGTCTCGGCCGTGCGGGACCTGGTGGACCGCGCGGCCGCCCTCGGCCACCGCCGGTTCGCCTACCTGGGCGCCGGCGTGGGCGCGGAGTCCTCGGCCGACAGGTTGCGCGGCTTCGAGCAGGCCGTGGCCGCGCACGGCGTCGAAGGGACGCACGTGCCGTTCGCCGAGCTGGACCAACTGCTCGACGCGGGCGTCACGTGCGTGCTCACCGAGGAGGTCTCCGACGGTGCCGCGCTCGTGCTCGCCGCCCGCCAGCGCGGCCTGTCGGTCCCCGGTGACCTGTCCGTCCTGATGCTCGGCGCCGCCACCCGGCCCGCACCGGACGACGTGGACCTCACGGGGTTCCGCATCCCGCGCCGCGAGATGGGACGCAGGGCGGTGCAGGCGCTGACCGAGGTGCTGGAGAACGGCACCACCCCGCAGGAGCTGCTGTCCTGCGAGCCCGTCGCCGGCTCGACGCTCGGCTGATCAGGAGGAACCTGTTGCTGCACAACACTGACGTCGTCGTCGTGGGCGGCGGACTCGGCGGGGTCGCCGCCGCGCTGGCGCTGCTGCGCGCCGGTCGCCGGGTCGTGCTCACCGAGGAGTTCGAGTGGCTCGGCGGTCAGCTGACCAGCCAGGCGGTGCCGCCGGACGAGCACAGCTGGGTCGAGCGCTTCGGTGTGACGGCGAGCTACCGGGCGTTGCGCGACGGCATCCGCGACCACTACCGCCGCCACTACCCGCTGACCCCGCGGGCGCGGGCGTGGCGGGAGCTGAACCCCGGCGCGGGAAACGTGAGCAGGCTCTGCCACGAACCCCGCGTCGCCGTCGCCGTCATCGACGAGATGCTGGCGCCGTACCGGGGCAGCGGCAGGCTCACCGTCCTGCAGCCCGCGAGGCCGGTGGCCGCGCGCACCGACGGTGACCGGGTCGTGTCCGTCACCGTCGAGCACCACGGCGAGCAGGTCGAGCTGCACGCGCCGTACGTCCTCGACGCCACCGAGACCGGTGAGCTGCTCCCGTTGTCCGGCGCGGAGTACGTGACGGGCTTCGAGTCCACCCTGGACACCGGTGAGCCCAGCGCGCCCGAGGTCGCCCAACCGGCCAACATGCAGGCGATGTCGGTGTGCTTCGCGATCGACCACGTCGACGGCGACCACACGATCGACAAGCCCGCGCGGTACGGCTTCTGGCGGGAGTACCAGCCGGACTACTGGGGCGACCGGATGCTGTCGTTCCGCTCCCCCGACCCGCGCACGCTGACCACCGCCGAGCGCACCTTCACCCCGAACCCGGACGACGACCCGCTCGGCGTCGTCTCCGACCAGCGGGTCAGCGCGGGCGACAGCAACCTGTGGACGTTCCGCCGCATCGCCGCGCGGCGCAACTTCGTCGAGGGCGCCTACGACAGCGACATCTGCCTGGTGAACTGGCCGATGATCGACTACTTCGAGTCGCCCGTGATCGACGTCCCGGACGCGGACGCCCACGTCGCGGCGGCGCGGGAGCTGTCGAGGTCGGTCCTGTACTGGCTGCAGACCGAGGCGCCCCGCGCGGACGGCGGCACGGGCTTCCCCGGCCTGCGCCTGCGCGGTGACGTGACCGGCAGCGCGGACGGCCTCGCCCAGGCGCCCTACATCCGCGAGTCGCGGCGGATGAGGACCGAGTACACGATCGTCGAGCAGGACCTCTCGCTCGCCGTGCGCGGCGACAGGGGCGCGGTGCGGCACGCGGACGCCGTCGGTGTCGGCATGTACCGCATCGACCTGCACCCCTCGACCGGCGGCGACAACTACCTCGACATCGCGAGCTGCCCGTTCGAGATCCCGCTCGGCGCGCTCGTCCACCAGCGAGTCGAGAACCTCCTGCCCGCGGGCAAGAACATCGGCACCACCCACATCACCAACGGTTCCCACCGGCTGCACCCGGTCGAGTGGAACGTCGGCGAGGTCGCGGGCGCGCTCGCGGACTTCTGCCTGGCGCACCGGGTCACCCCTCGCGCGGTGCGCAACACCCCCGGCCTGCTCGCGGACTTCCAGCACCGCCTGGAACGCGACGGGGTCGAGCTCCGCTGGCCGGACGTGTCCGGCTACTAGCCCTGGGAGACAACGATGTCCCGACTTCTCGCGCTCGTCATCACCGCCGCCCTCGCCCTCACCGCGTGCGGCGGCGGGTCCTCCGACCGGTCCGGTCCGAAGTCGCTGCGCATGACCGTGTGGACCGCCAACGAGGCACACCTCAAGCTGCTCGGCGACATCGCCGCCGAGTACAGGGCGTCGCACCCGGACGTCGCCGAGATCAAGTTCGACACGATCCCGGCCGACGGCTACACCACCACGCTCACCACGCAGATCGCCGGGGGCAACGCGCCGGACCTCGCGTGGATCCTGGAGGAGTCGGCACCGGACTTCGTCTCCTCCGGCGCGCTCGCCCCGATCAGGGGCGAGGTCGAGAAGGCCGACGAGCTGGTGCCGTCCGCCACGAAGCTGTGGGAGTCCGACGGCGAGCTCTACGCCTATCCGTTCTCCACCTCGCCGTTCGGGCTGTTCGTCAACACCGACCTGGTGAAGGAGCTGCCGGCCACCTGGGAGCAGGCGGTCGCGGCTGCGGCCGGCAAGAACCTCGTGCTGCCGGACTTCAAGTACCAGAACTGGGCCGTGCTGTCGGCGATCTGGCGCGGCTGGGGCGCGAACGCGTGGAGCGAGGACGGCAGGCGGTGCGGCTTCGCCGACCCCGAGATGAAGGACGCGATGGCGTTCATCCACAAGGCGATCTTCACGGACAAGGCGATCCCCGGCCCCGGCACGACCGTCGACTTCTTCTCGGGCGACGCGGCGATGGCGATCAGCCAGATCTCGCGGGCGGGTGCCTTGAAGGACGCGAAGTTCGGCTGGACGCTCCTGCCGTTGCCGAAGGGTCCGAAGGGGGACTACGCGGTGATCGGGCAGGCGGGTGTCGGCGTGCTGAAGCGCTCGAAGAACGCCGAGGCCGCCGCGGACTTCCTCGGCTTCTTCACCAACGCCGCCAACTCCGCGAAGCTCGCGCAGTTCTTCCCGCCCGCGCGGCGGTCCCTGCTCAACGCGGACACGCTCGCGAAGAGCAACCCGCTGATCAAGCCCGAGCAGCTGCAGTCCGTGGTGGTCGACGGCATCGGCAAGGGCGTCGTGAAGCCGAGCCACCGGGGCCAGGAGGAGCTGAACCAGACGATCCGCGCCGCGCTCGACCCGTTGTGGAAGCCGGACGCGAACGTCGGCGAGGTGCTCGACGGGGTGTGCGCGAAGATCAAGCCGCTGCTGGAGCGCTCGTGACGTTCTGGACGCATCGCAGGCGCGACACCCTGGCCGGGTACTTGTTCGTCACGCCCGCTCTGCTCGGCAGCCTCGCGTTCGTGCTGGTCCCGCTGGCGATGGTCGGCTGGTACAGCCTCAACGAGTGGAACGTGCTCGGCGGGACGTTCGAGTTCGTCGGTACCGGCAACTACAAGCAGCTGCTCGACGACGAGAAGCTGCGCGAGTCGCTCGTCGCCACCGCGTGGTTCGCGGCCGGGCTGGTGGTGCTGAACCTGTCGCTCGCGTTGCTGCTCGCGGTGCTGCTCAACCAGAAGCTGCGCGGCACCACGCTGTTCCGCACGTTGTTCTTCTCCCCCGTGCTGGTGTCGCTGGTGGCCTGGACGCTGGTCTGGCAGCTCATGCTGCAGCCGGAGGGCAGCGTGAACGGGCTGCTCGGGTTCTTCGGCGTCGACGGGCCGAACTGGCTGCGTGGCGAGTCGACCGCGATGATCTCGGTGGTCGTGGTGCAGGTGATCAAGAACGTCGGTCTGAACATGGTGCTGTTCCTCGCGGCGCTGCAGGGCGTTCCGGCGCCGCTGCACGAAGCGGCGAAGATCGACGGTGCCGGCGCGTGGACGCGGTTCCTGCGGATCACCATCCCGTTGATCAGCCCGACGATCCTGCTCACGTCGATCATCACGATCGTCGGCTCGCTGCAGGTGTTCGCGCAGATCGCCGTCCTCACCCAGGGCGGCCCCGGCACGTCCACGACCGTGTTGATCTACTACCTGTACCAGCAGGCGTTCCAGTTCCACCACTTCGGCTACGGCGCGACGATCTCGGTGCTGCTGTTCGCCATCGTCGCCGCGCTGACCCTGCTGCAGTGGCGGATGCGCCGGAAGTGGGTGCTCCATGAGTCGTAGCGCCTCGAAGCGGAAGGTCGCGCTCTACGGGCTGCTGTGCCTGCTGTGCGTGCCGTTCGTGTTCCCGACGTGGTGGATGGTCACCTCGTCGATGAAGCCGATCAGCGAGATCTTCTCGGAGTCGTTGCTGCCGTCGGAGTGGACCTTCTCCACCTACGAGCAGGTGTTCCGCATGCAGCCCTTCGGGCAGCAGTACTGGAACAGCCTCTACATCGCCGTGATCGTCACGGCGGGGACGATGGCGGTCGCGGCGATGGCGGGGTACGCGTTCGCCCGCATCCGGTTCCCCGGCCAGAACGTGCTGTTCGTGGTCGTGCTGACCGGTCTGCTCATCCCGAGCGAGGTCACGATCGTGCCGCTGTTCCAGCTCTTCCAGACGCTGGGGCTGACGAACACGCACTGGCCGTTGATCGTCGTGCCGGTCTTCGGTGCGCCGTGCGTGCTGGCGATCTTCATCATGCGCCAGTTCTTCATCGCGCTGCCGCCGGAGCTGGAGGAGGCCGCGCGGATGGACGGCCTCGGCCGCGCCGGGATCTTCTACCGGATCGCGCTGCCGCTGTCCCGGCCCGCCCTGGGCGCGGTCGCGATCTTCACGTTCCTGCACTCGTGGAACCTCTACCTGGAACCGATCGTGTACCTGTCCACACCGGACATGTTCACGCTGCCGCAGGCGCTCACCCAGTTCGTGGACATCTACGGCGGCCCGATGTGGAACGTGCAGCTGGCCGCCGCCACGATGACGGCGGTGCCGATCCTGGTCGTGTTCGTGCTGGCGCAGCGGCAGTTCATCGAGGGTCTCGCGCACACGGGCGTGAAGGGGTGATCGATCCCGTCGCGCAACGGTGAGCCTCCGGGCGGGTGGTCACCGACGCCGGGCTGCCCCGGGGTGGCGCGGCGACGTTCACCGAGGGCATGCGAACGGCGTGCCGGTGCTCGTGCGGCCGGCCGGTGCGTGGGTCTGCTCGCTCGCCCGAGCCCCTCGCGGGCGGATTCCGCGAGGGGCGTGGCGGCTACCGGTAGCGCGGGTGGGTGGTGTGCCACTCGAAGCCGCCGCCCATCCATGCCTTGACGCCCTTGAGGAACCGGTGCAGCTCCGGCGACGGGACGGCGAGCAGCGCCCTGTGCCCGGCCTCGAAGTCGCGCACCAGCTGGTTGTGCAGCTCGACGGTCCGCGCGGTGGCCTCGGCGATCGAGCAGCCCCTGTCCGCGGCGATCTGCAGCACCATGTTGCAGACCGGCTTCTCGTCGGCGGCGTCCTTCTCCACCGACACCAGGTCGTTCACGACCACCGACGCCGTGCCCGCGGCCGTGAGCAGCTGCCGCACGCGCGGGTCGTAGTACAGCGGCGCGGGCAGCTCGTAGCCTCCGACGGCGTCGATCAGCGTCATCGACGTGTAGAAGGTGTCGTGCTGCCTTGTCGCGAGGTACTGCCACGCGGGCGGGTAGTTGCCCGTGTGACGCCAGGCCGCGTAGGCGCCCCACGACACGAACATCGCGAACGTGGAGTAGCAGACCCTCTGCACGACGGTCGCCGTGCTGCGCGAAGCCAGGTGCGCGATGCCCGATCTGAGGCCGACCAGCACCGGGTCGGACCCGATCCTGTCCTCGAGGTCCTCGGTGAACTCTGCGGCGGGCGCCACCGGGTCCATCGCGGCCATCGCCAGTGCCAGGCGCGGCGGCAGCTCGGCCGGGACGGCGCCCATCTCGGTGTCGTCGGCGTACAGGTCGTCCGCGGCCCACCAGGCCGCGTTCAGCTTCGCCGCGATCAGCAGCTGGCCGACGTCGTCGGTGTCCACGTGCGTGAGCACCGCGAGCCGGCCGAAGAGGCCGGCCAGGAACCGTTCCGGCTCCTCGAAACCGCACTCCCGCGCCCAGGTGACCAGCCGTTCGTCCACGGCGGCCGCCAGCAGGGCGTCCTCGCGCTCAGGCACCGGCACGTACAGCGGTGGCGCCGTGCCGTCACCCCACGGGCGTTCGGCGTAGCCGGCGTCCGCGGACAGCTCGACGGCCGCGGGCCGTCCGAACCGGGCAGCGGAGGTGCCCAGCCCGGACGGCCTGGTGAGGAGATCCCTCAAGTCGGACACGGTGGCGTCAGATCCTGTCGGCGACGATCAGCAGGTAGTGGAACGACCCCTCCCGGTAGGCGGTGAGGAACGGGTCCTCCACCCCGGTCGCGACCGACGACTGGGCGCGCAGCTCCCAGTACGGGATGGTGTCCGGCGTCAGGTCGACGACGCTGATCGGCACGAACCCGTTGTCCGCCAGCGCGCGGAAGTACTCGCTGCGCGGGTGGATGTTGCAGATGTAGTGCTGGTCGATCTGGCTGACCGCGCGCGACCGCAGGCCGGTCAGGTCGTTGGAGCAGCCGGTGATGCAGACGTACCGGCCGCCGGGGGCGATGAGCCGCGCGAATTCGCCGTACAGCTGCTGGAGGTCCACGTACATCGTGGTCTCGTTGGTCCAGATGCCGTCGAACGAGCCGGTCTCGAAGCCCGTGTCGAGCATGTTCCTGAAGTGGAACTTCACCTGGTCGGCGACGCCGCGCTCGACGGCCTGCCTGTTGGCGAACGCCACCTGCTCCTCGGAGATGCTGACGCCGTCGATGCGGGCGCCGAACCGGGCGTTGGCCATGAAGCTCGTGCCGCCGCGGCCGGAGCCGCCGTCCATCAGGTGGGGGTTGGCCGGGAGGTCGCCGAACGCGTCGAGCAGCACCTCCGCCTGGGCCGTCTCCAGCCGGTGCATCTCGGCGATCATCACCTGGTCGCGCACCGAGAGCGGAGCCTCCAGCACCGCGGGGTCGTACTGGCCGAGCCCGTAGTGGTGGTGGTAGAGCCCGTCCACCTCGCCGAGCTTGATGTTGACCGGGTCCTTCTCCCTGTTCCAGTAGTCCGCGACGGAACGCTGGTAGTCGGTGCGCAGGACCGGCTTCACAGTGGGGCTCGCCATACCTGGGTGGCTCCTGTTCGTTGTAACGCTCACTGCCGAACAGCAACTGACCTTTGCAGCTTCCGGCCCAACGGGCGATCCGCCGTTCAGGCTTGGTTCGGACACGAACGGGTAGGCCGGAATGCTTCTGCGTACAGGGCTCTTAACCTGGCCGACGGGTCTCGGAGACCCACTTTCGTGGGGTTCCCGCGCTCCACCGGATGACAGGACGGGCGGGGAACCGGCGCCGGTTCGAGAAGAACGGGCTCCCGGCTCCTAGGCGTTCTGCCGGATCGCCCGCACCTCCTCCCTGAGCGCGCGGACCTCCCGCAGCAGCAGGTCGTCGTGCGACGCCGACCGCGGCGCCGGCACCGTGATCTCCTCCTGCATCGCACTGCACACCACCGCGATGAACAGGTTGAGCACCGTGAACGAGCCGACCACCAGGTAGACCAGGAAGAAGATCCACGCGAACGGCTTCTGGTTCATGAGGTCGCGCAGGACGTCGGACCAGCCGCCGCCGGTGGTGATCTGGAACAGGGTGAGCAGCGTCGGGCCGAGGCCGGAGAAGCGCGGGTCGCCGGTGTCGCCGAACAGGTTGCTCGCGATGACGCCGCCGACGTGGACCAGCAGCACCAGCAGGCCCGACAGCGACAGCAGGCCGGGGACGGACCGGACGAGCGCCGCCACCACGCGGCGCATGCTCGGCACCATCGCCACCAGCCGCAGCGCGCGCAGGATCCTCAGGCTGCGCAGCACCGACAGCGGCCCCGCGGTCGGGATCAGCGCGATGGCGACGACCACGAAGTCGAAGACGTTCCACGGGTCCTTGAAGAACCTCCAGCCGGACGCGTACAGCCTCGCCGCGAGCTCGAACGCGAAGATCGCGAGCGCCAGGTGGTCGATCGTCGTCAGCAGCGGCCCGGACTCCACCTGCAGCACGGTCGACGTCTCGGCTCCCAGCGTGATCGCGTTGACCACGATCACGCCGATGACGAACATCTGGAACCGGTTGCTCTCCACGAGCTCACCGACGCGGGCGCGCACCATCTTCACTTGCTGCTCCTATGACAGGGGTTTTGCTCCCTGTCGGCGGTGGGAGCGGCCCCACTGTTCACCCGGTCGAGTTGATCAGCTCCAACCGGCTGGCGGTGCGGGCGAGGTCGAGGGCGTCGCCGCCGATGATCTCGGCGAGGGCGTGGTCACTCACCAGTGTCAGCCGCACATCGGCGTCCACGAGGACGTCCACGACGTTCGCGAACCGTTGCTGCGCCTCGCGGCCGCACGTGCTCATGCGCGGTACGCCGACGAGCACCCAGTCGTCGAAACGCGCGGCGAGCGCGAGGTAGTCGTGCGTGGACGTCGGCTTCTCGCACAGGTCGCCGAAGCCGAACCAGACCCGCGACCCCTCGACGCCGAGGGCGGTGATCGCCCGGCCGTGGACCCCGAGCGCGACGGGTGCGGCGGGGACCGCGGCGTGCCCGCGGATCTCCCCCGTCTCGAACCGCGACCGCGGTGTCCCGTGCAGGTGCCGGTAGTCGGTGGGGCCGTCGAGCTCGACGACGTCCGCCAGTTCCTTCAGCAGCGCGATGCCGGGCAGGAAGTGGTCGTGGTAGAGCGCGTTGGGCAGCAGGCCGTCCGGCGGGTGGTTGGAGGTGGCGATGACCATCACCCGCCGCCGTCGCAGTACCTCCAGCAGGCGGGTCATCAGCATCGCGTCATCGACGTCGTGCAGGTGGAACTCGTCGAACGCCAGCACCTCGGCCTTGCCGACGAGCTCCTCCACCGCCTTCTCGACGGCGCCGCGCCGGTGCAGCCGTTCGGAGATCCGCGCGTGCAGCTCCCGGAAGAACGCGTGGAAGTGCACCCGCTTCTTGGGTCCCGGCACCACGTCGAACAACGCGTCCGCGAGGAAGCTCTTGCCCCGCCCCACCGGGCCGTGCAGGTAGACGCCCCGGCGGCGCCGCCCCAGCTCCTCCAGCCGCGCGACCACCGCCAGCTGCGCCTCGTCGAGCACGTACCCGCTGCCCGACACGTGTGCCCGAAGATCCACAGCCACCCCCGCGCCAGCTTACGATCGGACCCGTGAGCAATGTCGAGGCCGAGCCCGCAGAAGTGACGTGCACCTCCACCCCCGGTGGCGTGGAGGTCCTGGGCCCCCGCGACGTTCCGCTGGGCGGCCCGCGCGCGATGAGGGTGCGCCGGACGCTGCCGCAGAAGCAGCGCTCGCTGATCGGCGCCTGGTGCTTCTGCGACCACTACGGCCCCGACGAGGTCAGCATGGACGTCGCCCCGCACCCCCACACCGGCCTGCAGACCGTGAGCTGGCTCTTCGCCGGGGAAATCGAGCACCGCGACAGCCTCGGCGTCCACGCGCACGTGCGCCCCGGCGAGCTGAACCTGATGACCGGCGGCCACGGCATCGCCCACTCCGAGGTGTCCACGCCGTCCTCCACCGTGCTGCACGGCGTCCAGCTCTGGCTGGCCCTGCCCGACGCCCACCGCGACGCCCCGCGCGACTTCCAGCACCACGTCCCGCCGGCCGTGGAGGTGGACGGCGCCGCCGTCCGGGTGTTCCTCGGCTCGCTCGCGGGCTCGACGTCCCCCGTCCGCACGTTCACGCCGCTGCTCGGCGCCGAGGTCGTCCTGCCCGCCGGGAGCACGCTGACCCTGGACGTCGACCCGGCGTTCGAACACGGCGCCCTGCTCGACACGGGTGACGTGGCGGTCGGCGGGACCGCTCTGCGGCCGGGAGACCTCGGGTACGTCGGCACGGGCCGCTCCACGCTCACCCTGTCGTCGGCCGCGGGCGCGCGGATCGTGCTGCTGGGCGGCGAGCCGTTCGGCGAGGAGATCGTCATGTGGTGGAACTTCGTCGGCCGCACGCACGACGAGATCGTGGTGTTCCGCGACGAGTGGCAGGCGGGAGGAGACCGGTTCGGCCGGGTCGAGGGCTACCCCGGTGACCGGCTGCCGGCGCCGCCGCTGCCGGGCGGGCGGTTGCGGCCGCGCGGTAACCCGGCCTGACGGAGGGGTGCAACCGCCCGCCGACGGCCTGTCGGCGCCACCTGAGCACCCCTCACTTTCCGTGCCGAATCACCTACGGAAAGCGTCGAATTGCTTGAGTCGAATTTGAGGTGGCGTCATCCCGTGGTCTCGACATTCGGGCAACCGAGGCCGTGACGCCATCCACAGATGACCGAACCCCACCAGCGCAAAGTGATGAAAATGCCAGGTCAGACCGGGTGAGCCGACCCGTCTCACCCGGCGGCCGGCCCCGGTTGTCAAAAGTCATACTTCGGGACCATTGAAAATCACGTTCCGATCGCTTTTCCTGATCGAGGCATCCACGGAGGGTGCCGCGCGTCCAAGGGGGCATGACGAACGTGACACGAGTGGGTGCCGAGTCGGTCTTCGCCTTCATCGCCCCCTCCGGGCGCCCCATGCCCGTCGAGGTCGAGCTCGGCTACCGCGCCGACGACCCGCACGCCGTGACCATGACGTTCCGCATGGGCCGTCAGGAGACCGTGTGGCTCGTGAGCCGCGACCTGCTCGCCGACGGATTGATCACCACCAGCGGCGCGGGTGACGTGCGGCTGCGTCCGCACAACTCGACGACCGCGGTGCTCGAGCTGCAGTCCGACGTGTCGCACGCGGTGTTCCACGTGCGGTCGTCCGAGCTGCAGGAGTTCCTCAACTCCACCTACGACGTGGTCGCCCCCGGTTGCGAGAACGACTTCGTGGACTTCGACGCGGAGCTGCGCAAGCTGCTCGACTAGGGCGTCACGGAGCCCGTTTTCACCCGAACGAGCGCGTACCTTGGACTGTTTCCAACCCATACGTTCGAGGTCGTGACCGTGACGACTTCCACCGCGTACAGCAGGGATCTGGGCGACGAACTGCGCCGGCTCCGGCAGAGGTTCACCGGGCTGAGGGGCCGCGGGCTCGCCGTGCAGCTCGGCTGGGATCCCAGCAAGGTGTCCAACATCGAGCACGGCAAGGTCCGGGCGAGCGAGATCGACCTCGTGCAGTACCTCACGGCCTGCGGCAAGGACATCGACTTCATCGAGGACTTCTTCCGCCGCTACCGCAACGCCTTCGACCCCTACCTCGCCCAGGTGCCGGACAACCCGCGCACGCTCGTGATGACCGAGGCGATGGCCACCAAGATCACGGCGTACGACGTGCTGACCGTGAACAGCCTCCTGCAGACACCCGCTTACGCGCAGGCCCTGCAGGCGGCGACGGGGGCCACGCCCGACGACGTCGACCGGCAGGCGGTGCTGCGCCGGCCGACGCGGCCCGACTGCGTCTTCTACCTCCACGAGCTCGCGTTGCGGCTGCGGCTCGGGGACGCCCACGTGATGGCGGAGCAGTGCGCGTGGCTGATGGCGAACTCGAACCTCGTGCGCATCGTGCCCGCGGAGGCCGCGACGGCCGCGTTCCAGTCGACGTGCACGCTGTTCGAGTTCGAGAAGGCGACGCCGCTGGTCTACGCGGAGTCCGACCTGGCGAAGGTGTTCGCGCAGGACGAGGCGGCCGTGGAGCGGACCAGGAACCTCTTCGACCTCCTCGACGCCGTCGCGCTGGACGAGAACCAGTCGCGGCGCAGGCTCGCCGAGTACCGCGGGCCCACGCCGTTGCGCGCCCTGGCCGGGACTCGGTAGCCGCCCGCGGCCACCGAGTCCCCCGCCCGCAACGCCCGCACCAACGCGCGGTGCTTCGTGCAGCGGTCGAGCCCGTCCCGGTGGTCCGCGAGCACCCGTTCCACCGTCCGCGTGCGGCGTTCCGCGCGGGTGAACACCCTGGTCCGGTCGAGGAGCCGGACCAGGACGGCGTTGCCCGCGCACTCCGCCACGGCGTCGTTGAAGCGCTGCACGGTGTCCAGCAGCGCGTCGAGGTGCTTCTCGACGGGCCGGCCTCGGCGTCGCGCTGCTTGATGACGACCAGCAGGTCGTCGGCCTCGTCGAGGACGGCGTCGAGCGCGTCGAGCTGAGCGGCCGTGGCGTGCCGGGCCGCGAAGCGGGCGATCAGGCCGCGCAGGGCGATCTCCACCTCGGCCAGGTCCTCGACGGCGGACGTGCCCATGTCGGCGACGACCACCGTGCGCGGTCCCGTGCGCCTGATCAGGCCGTCCTGCTCCAGGCGCCGGATCGCCTCGCGCACGGGCGTCGGGCGCATCAATCAGTCGCAGGTGGCCCTTGCAGGTGTTACCGGAGCTGGTCGGACCGGGTCTAGTACTTCGTCAGGATCGAGGTGTTCCACCACAGGCCGAGCTTGTCGAGGACGTTGATGTCGCCCGGCTTCTTCAGCGCACCGATCGTGAGGGTCTTCGAGTCGACCCACCACACCTGGGCGGTGCCGGCCTCGAGGAAGCACGTCGTGAACTCGCCCGGCAGCGGGCCGGACGTGTCGCGCCAGAAGAGCGCGTAGTGGACGGGGTCGTCCTGCGGCCGGCAGCCGCCGCGGTCGTCCCTGCGCGGGATGCCCCGGCTCGTCACCAGCGCCTGGAAGTACGCGTCCTGGGCGGCGCGGTCGGCGAAGAGGCGGAACTCGGCCACCTCGGGGGTGGCGAGCCTGGGGTCGTCGGCGGTGTTCGGGTTGCCGCAGCGGACCGCGGCGGCCACGCCGTTCTCCGGGGCGGCGGACACGCACGAGTTGGCGGTCTTGTAGACGCCCGGCAGGGCGCTCATCAGGGTGTCGTCCTGGGGTGAGCGGGTCGTGGTGGTGGTTTTCGACGCGGTCGTGGTGGTCGTGGTCGTCGTCGTGGAGCTGGTCGGGGTGGTGCTGGAGGTGCCGGAGCCGAGCTTCTTGTCACGGTTCGCGGCGATCACCAGCGTTGTCACGACCGCCGCCACGACCGCCAGGGCGCCGCCGACGAGGGCGAGCTGCTTGGCCCGGGAGCGGGAACCGGGCTGGGACCGGGCCGGCGGGTACTGGGGCCGGGGGCCGGTCGTGGTGTGCTGGAAGCCGGGCGGGGGCCACGAGGGCTGGTGCTGCGGACCGGTCGTCGCGGGGTGCGGCGGAGCGGTCAGCGGGGGTCGGCCGGCGGGCGGGAACTGGCCGCCGGGCGGGGTGGCGAGTCCCGCGGGCGGGGTGCCGGGGCCGCCGGGCATCGGCTGACCGCCGGGCGGGGTGCCGAGGCCATTGGGCATCGGCTGACCGCCGGGTGGGGTGCCGGGGGCCGACGGGCCACGCGATCCGGCGGGAGCACCGGGCCGGCCGGGAGCGGAAGCGCCGAACGGTGCCGCCGCGCCGAACCCCGGTGGAGTCCCGGGAGCGCCGAACCCCGGCTGCCCACCGGGCGGAGTCACCGGCGCGCCCGGCAGCCCGAACCCCGCGGCCGGAGCCGTCAGGGCGAGCGCCGCCGCACGGGCGAACTCCCCGGCCGTGGCGTACCGGTCAGCCGGGTCCTTCGCCATGCCCTTCGCGATGACGTCGTCCAGGGCCGCCGGGACCGCCGGGTTCAACGGCGAGGCCTTGGGCGGCTCCTCCTTCATGTGCGCCCAGATCTGCGCCGCCGTGCCCTCCGCGGTGAACGGGCGCCGCCCCGCCACGCAGGCGAACAGCACGCACGCCAACGCGTAGACGTCGGCGCGGCCGTCCACCGGCACGCTCTCGAAGCGTTCCGGGGCCATGTAGTCGAGGGTGCCGACGACGGAACCGGACGCCGTCAGGCTCGTCGCGGCCGGCGAGGCGCTGCGGGCGATGCCGAAGTCCACCAGGTACACGAAGTCGCCGGAGGTCACGAGGATGTTGGACGGCTTCACGTCGCGGTGCACGAGGCCGTCGGCGTGCGCGGCGTCGAGGGCGCTCGCGACCTGCTCGACGATGCGCACGGCGCGGGACGGGTCGATGGGGCCGTCGCTGATCAGGTCCGAGAGGTCGGCGCCCTCGACCAGCCGCATGTCGAGGTAGAGGCGGTCGTCGATCTCGCCGTAGGCGTGGATCGGGATGACGTGCGGCTCGCGCAGCCGTGCGACGATCTGCGCTTCCCGGCGGAAGCGGGCGCGGAATTCCTGGTCGTCGTGGTAGCCGGGCGACAGCCTCTTGAGCGCCACGATCCTGTCGTGCGCCGTGTCGTAGGCCCGGTGCACCTCGCCCATCCCGCCGCGACCGAGCAGCTCCTCGATCCGGTACGGCCCGAACGTCTCTTCCGTCATCGTCCTCGTAGTCCCGAGCGCCATGTCCGTCCGTGTCGACGCGCGCCGACCGGCTCGGGTTCCCCAACCTGCGGGGAGCAGCCTACAAAGTCGTGATCCGCCGAGGTGGCGGAGTGCGAGAACCGGTCTCATCCGTTCGGACGTCGTGCCTCGCGGCCGGGTGGATGAGGATGCGACGGTGGCGATCGGGAGACGGCGGGTCCGCGGCGGGATCTCGGCTCGGGTTCGGCGGGGGTGGGAGCTCGTCACCACGGCCTTGGCGCTGCTCGCCGGCGTCTACCTGGTCCTGACGACCATCGAGCCGACGCGGATCGTGCTGGAGCGCTACGTCGGCAAGCTCGACCTGCAGGGGCTGGTCGCGCTGGTCGCGGTGATGCTGGAGATCGCCACCATCGCGATCTACCAGCACGGCAGGGACGTCCGCGCGTTGCGGGCGCTGATCACCGAACGGCAGCGGCGCGACGTCACGCACTCCCTCGCCGACGTGCTGGCGGTCATGGGCGGGACCGGGACCGGGCGGCGGGCGCGGCAGGTGGAGGTGCTGGGGCTGACGCTGAACACGACGTGGCCCGCGCTGGCCGCGTGGCTCACCTCGAACGACCCTCCGCACGGCTGGAAGGTGACGCTGCACTGCCTGGACCCGGACTTCCTCGCGCGGTGCGGCGAACTGCCCGAGGACTGGGCCGCCGAGGCGCGGCGCAGCCAGCACCGCATCCGGTCGTTCCTCGCCGACGAGGCCGACGACCTCGCGCGCCGCAAGATCACCGTGGAGCTGAAGCCCTACGCGTGCGTGCCCGTCGTGCACGGCTTCCGCTTCGGTGACGGCACGGTCTTCCTGTCGTACCTGCAATGGACCGAGAACGGGCGCATCCGGCCGTTCGAGTTCTACGACCGCATCGGCACCGACGACCCCTCTCCTCGCGCGGCGCGCTACCGGGACCTGTTCGACAGCTGGCTGCACCGGGTGGGCACCAAGCCGCCGGGCCGGGAGGACGTCGCCGGCTAGCTCCTGTTGCCGAGCGGCAGAACGCGCGACAGCGTGGGCACCGCGACCGCCGCGACGACGACGTGCATGGCGATGAGCGCGAGCGAGTTCACGATGCTCGCGCCTCCCGCGAGGATGCTGAGGTCCGGAATCCAGGAGGCCACGACGACCGCGGGCACGAGCGTCCGCAGCACCCGGCGCGGGCGGACGGCGAACCGCCGGACGAGGTACCAGCCGAGCGTGCCGAGCAGGATCCCGATCACCGTGGCCGGCGCGTACTCCGCCAGCGCGAGCCCCACGCGTTCGGTGCCCTCGGGGATGAACCTGCCCGCGAGGAAGGCGATCAGTGCGTTGACGGCCACGGCAACGACCGCGGCGCCGAGGAGGCCGACGGCGATCTCTCCGGCGGAGGGCGCGAGAACCGAGGAGCGTGCGGGGAGGCTGGTGTCGGCCATGGCCCTGTCCTTCGTTAGGCTGAATTGCAAGCAGTCACTTGCAATCAAGGTAGCCAACCCGGCCACGCTTGTGCAAGTGCCCACTTGCATTCGAGCGAGGAGGAGCGTGTGGCCGGCCGGGTGCCCGACGAGAAGGTGTTCGACGCCGTGCTGGCGGTGATCGCCGAGCAGGGCTACGAGCGGGCGACCACGCGCGCCATCGCCGACGCCGCCGGGATCAACGAGGCCACGCTCTTCCGGCGCTTCACCTCGAAGGAGAACCTGCTGCGCCAGGCCGTGCGCGGCAACTTCAAGGGGTTCGCGCTCGACCTCGGCTCACCGGGCGACGACGTGGAGGCCGATCTCGTCACGATCGTGAGCTACTACGCGAGGCTCTACGAGACGCGGGGCGGCGTGGTGCTCACGCTGATGCGGGAGGCGAAGTTCAGCCCCGAGGTGGCGGCGGTGCTCGCCGAGCCGGAGAAGCTGCTCGAACGGGTCGACGAGGTGATCCTGCACCACCAGCGGCGAGGCGCCCTGGTCGTGGAACCGCCGCGGCACACGTTCTTCGCGCTGGTCGGCCCGCTGATGATGCGGTCGCTGGCCCGGCGGGTCGACCGGCGGGCGACCCAGGCGCCCGCCGACCCCGTGGCCGTGGTGCGGCGGTTCCTCGACGGCCACCGGCCGGCGGGCGCCTGAGCCCCTACTCCCCCACTGCCCGCGGCGGCACCGCGGACAGCCAGTCCAGCTCGGCCGCGAGCACGCCGAGCTGGAACCGCGACTGCACGCCGAGCAACGACTGCAGTCGCGAGATCCGCCTGTTCAAGGTGCGCAGGCTGACGTCGAGCTCACGGGCGATCGCCCGGTCCGTCGCGCCGGTGCGCATGAGACCCAGCAGGTGCTGGGTCGCCGTCGTGGGCTCCTTGCCCACGGCTGCCACGAGCGCGCGCGTTCGCCCAGCGGGGTGTGCGGCCACCCCCGGTGTAGCGCGGGTCACAGTCATGAGGTGACGGTAGGCAGACTATTGGCGGCTGTCAATCAAAAGTCACCGCCTTGTTGTCATATCGCAGCGATCTTAAGGATGAGCGCCGTCATTACTCAGGTGCGCGAACGCCAGGAAGGCCTCCGTGCGGTTGCACGAAGGCCTTCCTGAACGAGCAACAACGTGGCTTAGGTGGCGTGGGACGACAGTTGCACCTCACGCGTCGAGACACCCGCCGCGACCTCACCGAGCCGCGCGTCCAGCACCTCCGGTGACAGCACGTGCCGCACCACCATCGCGGCCGCCCCCAGCGCCCCGGCCGTCACCCCGGCGCCCGAGGCGACGATCCGCAGGTTCTCGGTGGCCAGCGGCAGCGAGCGGCGGTAGATCGACTCGCGCACGCCCGCCAGCAGCATCTCGCCCGCCTCCGCGAGCAGACCGCCGATGACCACGAGCGACGGGTTGAACATGCTCACGCACCCGGCGAGCACCTCGCCGATGTCACGGCCCGCCTGCCGCACGACGCGGCCCGCCTCGAGGTTGCCGCCGCGGACCAGGTTCACCACGTCGGCCGTCGAGTGCGCGGGATGTCCCAGGCCGCGGAGCTTCGCGGCCAGCGCGGGACCGGCGGCGACCGCCTCCAGGCACCCGGTGTTGCCGCACCGGCAGAGCACCTCGCCGTCGTCGGGAACCCTGATGTGCCCGAGGTCGCCCGCCGCACCCGCCGCACCGCGGTGCAGCACGCCGTTGCTGATCAGGCCGGCGCCGATGCCGGTCGCCGCCTTCACCACGATCATGTGGCGCACGTCCGGGTGCGAGGCGGTGTGCTCGCCCAGCGCCATCAGGTTGACCTCGTTGTCGACGAGCACCGGCACGCCGAACTCCGCCGTGATGGCGGCCGGCACGTCGAAGCCGTCCCAGCCGGGCATGATGGGCGGGTTGTTCGGGCGGCCGGTGGAGTGCTCGACGGGGCCGGGCAGGCCGATGCCCACGCCCGCCACCTCGGCGGCGGGCACGGTCTTCAGCAACGAGCGCCAGGTGGCGACGAGCAGCGGCAGGATCGCCTCCGGCCCGTCCGCGACGTCGAGGTCCACCTGGTCGACCGAGAGCAGGCGGCACGAGAGGTCGGAGACCGCGACCGTGGCGTGGGTGGCGCCGACCTCGGCCGCCAGCACCAGGTGGGCGCCGGGGTTGAAGCCGAACCGGCCGGCGGGACGGCCGCCGGTCGACTCCCCCGTACCGCTGGCGGTCACCAGGCCCGCGGCCACGAGCAGGTCCAGCCTCGCCCGCACCGTGGACCGGGCGAGGCCGGTCGCGGCCACGATCTCCGCACGGGTGCTCGGGCCGCCGTCCATCAGCATGCGCAGCACAGCGGCCGGCGATCCCGCCTCGACACCCAAGGTGCTCTCCATCGATCAATTGTCCCATCGGCTCCGCGAGGCGGGGCTCGTCGTCCCGCGCCCCGGTCAGCCGCCGGAGCTGAACGCGGCGTCGAACGACGCCGACGGCGGGTCGAAGGCGTTGCGGCGGATGAACTCGAGCGCCTCGGGGGCGCCGACCAGCCGGTCCATGCCCGCGTCCTCCCACTCGACGCTGATCGGCCCCGAGTAGCCGATGGTGTTGAGCATCCGGAACGACTGCTCCCACGGCACGTCGCCGCGTCCGGTGGAGACGAAGTCCCAGCCGCGCCGCGGGTCCGCCCACGGCAGGTGCGAGCCCATCCGGCCGTTGCGGCCGTTGCCGACCTGACGCCGGGCGTCCTTGCAGTCGACGTGGTAGATCCGGTCGCGGAAGTCCCACAGGAACCCGACCGGGTCGAGGTCCTGCCAGACGAAGTGCGACGGGTCCCAGTTCAGCCCGAACGCCGGTCGGTGCCCGATGGCCTCCAACGCGCGCACGGTGGTCCAGTAGTCGTAGGCGATCTCCGACGGGTGCACCTCGTGCGCGAACCGGACGCCGACCTCGTCGAACACGTCCAGGATCGGGTTCCAGCGGTCGGCGAAGTCCCGGTAGCCGGCGTCGATCATCGACGTGGGCGCCGGCGGGAACATCGCGACGGTCTTCCAGATCGACGAGCCGGTGAAGCCCACGACGGTGTCGACGCCGAGCCTCGCCGCGGCCCGCGCGGTCATCTTCATCTCCTCGGCCGCGCGCTGCCGCACGCCCTCGGGGTCGCCGTCGCCCCAGTTGCGGGCGGACAGGATGCCCTGGTGCCGCTCGTCGATCGGGTCGTCGCACACGGCCTGGCCGGTGAGGTGGTTGGAGATCGCCCACACCCGCAGGTCGTGCTTGGCGAGGATCGCGAGCCGGTCGGCGACGTAGTCGTCGTCCTCCGCCGCGCGCCACGGGTCGAGGTGGTCGCCCCAGCAGGCGATCTCCAGACCGTCGTAGCCCCAGCCCGAGGCGAGCCGGCAGACCTCCTCGAACGGCAGGTCGGCCCACTGGCCGGTGAACAGCGTGATCGGACGTGCCATCTGGGGTCTCCTCCTCAAAGCTGCTGCCAGGTGCGGGACTCCGCGCTCGCCTCGACGGCGGCGAGGACGCGCTGCACCTGGAGCCCGTCGGCGAACGTCGGTGCGGGGTCGGTGCCCTCGGCGATGGCCCGCACGAGGTCGACGGCCTGGTGGGTGAACGCGTGCTCGTACCCGAGCCCGTGCCCGGCGGGCCACCAGGCACCGACGTACGGGTGCTCCGGTTCGGTGACCACGATCCGGCGGAACCCGGCGACGGACGAGTCCTCCGCGCCGTCGAAGAACTGCAGCACGTTCATGTCCTCGAAGTCGAACGCCAGGCTGCCCGCCGAGCCGTTGACCTCGATGCGCAGCGCGTTCTTGCGGCCGTTGGCGAACCGCGTGGCCTCGAACGAGCCGAGCGCTCCGCCGGTGAACCGCGCCAGGAACAACGCGGCGTCGTCCACGGTGACCGGCCCGGTCTCGTCGGAAGCCGTGCCGGACAGCCCGGAGTGGCTGGCCGCCAGCGGGCGCTCCGGCACGAACGTCACGAGCGTCCCCATCACCTCGCCGATGGTGTCACCGAGGATGAACTGGGTCGCGTCCACGATGTGCGCGCCGATGTCGCCGAGCGCGCCGGAACCGGCCTTGTCCTTGTCCAGCCGCCACGACAGCGGCGCGGCCGGGTCGACGATCCAGTCCTGCAGGTACTGGGCGCGCACGTGGTGGATCCGCCCGAGCCTGCCCTGCGCGACCAGGTCGCGGGCCAGGCCCAGGGCGGGAACCCGCCGGTAGCTGAAGCCGACCATCGCGCGCACACCGCGCTGTGCGGCGCGTGCGGCGGCTTCGGCCATCGCGACCGCTTCGTCGACGCTGTTGGCCATCGGCTTCTCGCACAGCACGTGCTTGCCCGCGTCCAGCGCGGCGATCGCGATCTCGGCGTGCGTGTCGCCCGGTGTGCAGATGTCCACCACGTGCACGTCGTCGCGGTCGAGCACGGCCTTCCAGTCGGTCACGGCCTCCGCCCAGCCGAGGCGCTCGGCGGCCGCCGCGGTGCGGTCCGCGTCGCGGCCGGCCAGCACGGACATGACCGGCCGCAGCGGCAGGTCGAAGAAGCGCGGCGCGACCCGCCACGCCTGGGAGTGCGCGGCTCCCATGAAGG
Organism: Lentzea sp. CC55; assembly: GCF_021056325.1. Classification (NCBI taxonomy): domain Bacteria; kingdom Bacillati; phylum Actinomycetota; class Actinomycetes; order Pseudonocardiales; family Pseudonocardiaceae; genus Lentzea; species Lentzea sp. CC55. The sequence goes on from NZ_JAJCXE010000053.1 coordinate 117,780, forward strand.
CGTGGCCGATCATCGCGATGCCAAGGTCCTGCGTCGTCACAATGCGGTCCTCTCAGGTTCTCAGGACTCGAAGGCGGTCGGCAGGTAGCGGTCGACGTTGTCCTTCGTCACGACAGGCGCGTAGAGCTGCACCTGGCGCGGGATCTCCACCTCGACCAGGTCGCCGAGGCTCTTGTTCTGCACGGCGAGCCGGGCGAGGCGGATGCCGTCCGCGCCCTGGGTGGACGGGTAGATGACGGTCGCCTTGTGCGGGCCGTTGTCCGCCTTGATCTCGCGCATCACGTTCGCCGAGCCCGCGCCGCCGACCATGAAGAACTCGCTGCGGCCGGAGTTCTTGATCGCGGCGGTGACGCCGACGCCCTGGTCGTCGTCGTGGTTCCAGAGCGCGTCGATCTTGGGCGCGGCCTGCAGCAGGTTCGCGGCGGCCCGCTCACCGCTCTCGACGGTGAACTCGGCGGCGACGCGGTTGCCGACCTTCAGCCCGCAGCCCGAGAGCGCCTCCGCGAAGCCCTTGCTGCGCTCCTGGGTCAGCGGCAGCGAGTCGATGCCCGCGATCTCGGCGACGACGGCGTTCGGCTTGTCCTTGAGCCGCTCGCAGACGTACGTGCCCGCGGAGACGCCCATGCCGTAGTTGTCGCCCAGCACCGTGGAGCGGGCGGCGAACGGGCTGTCGAACTGCCGGTCGACGTTGATCACGGTGATGCCGGCCTTCATGGCCTTGAGCGCGACCGGGGTGAGCGCGGCACCGTCGAACGGCAGCAGGACGATCGCGTCCACCTTGTCGTTGATGAACGTCTCGACCTGGCTGATCTGGAGGTTGACGTCGTTGGTGCCCTCGACGACGCGCAGCTCCACGTCGGAGTACTTGCCGGCCTCCTTCTTCGCGGCGTCGGTGATCGCGGCCATCCAGCCGTGGTCGGCCGCCGGGGCGGAGAAGCCGATGACGACCTTGTCCCCGGGCTCGTCGTTGGCGACCCTCGCGCCGCCGCCCTGGTCACCGCCCTGGCTCTGCGGCGTGTTGCCGGTGCAGGCGGTGAGCGCGAGCGCGGACGCGGCGACGAGAAGGGTGACTCTCTTGAGTTGCATGGGTTTCTTTGTCTCCTCGGGTGGCAGCGGTCGTGAGGTGCGGCGTCAAGCGCCGCTGCGTCGGGCGAGCCGCTGCTGCAGGAGGACGGCGACGACGATGATCGCCCCCTTCGCGACGGCCTGGGCGGAGATGGAGAGGTTGTTGAGGGTGAAGACGTTCGACAGCGTGGTGAAGATCAGGACGCCGAAGACGGTGCCGGCGATCGTGCCGCGCCCACCGGAGAGCAGCGTGCCGCCGATGACGACCGCCGCGATGGCGTCGAGCTCGTACAGACCGCCGTGCGTCGCGCTTCCGGTGGTGGTGCGGGCGATGAGCATCACGGCGGCCAGCCCGCAGCACAGACCGAGCAGCGTGTAGAGCATCACGGTGTGACGCCGCACGTCGATGCCGGCCAGGCGCGCCGCCTCCGGGTTGCCGCCGACGGCGAACGTGCGGCGCCCGAAGGTGGTGCGGTTGAGCAGCACCCAGCCACCGGCGGCGACCAGCACGAAGATCACCACGAGCACCGGTACCCCCAGCACCGACGCGTCGAAGAACGCGGTGAAGCCGGGCACGTTCACGATCTGCGTCTTGCGGTTGGAGATGATCTCGGCGAGCCCGCGTGCGGCGGCGAGGCTCGCCAGGGTCGCGATGAACGCCACGATCCGGCCGTAGGCGATGAGCGCGCCGTTGACCAGCCCGCACGCACCCCCCACCAGCAACGCGGTGAACACCATGACGATCCAGTGCGAGTCGTTCGCGATGCCTTGGGTGGCAAGGGTCGTGGCCCACACCGAGGACAGCGCGACGATCGCGCCCACCGACAGGTCGATCCCGCCGCCGGTGATCACGAACGTCATGCCGACGCTCACGACCCCGATCACGGCGGCGAGCCGCAGGATGGTGAGCAGGTTGTCGACGTCGGCGAACCGGTCCCCGGCGGTGACGACACCGCCCAGGCACAGCAGGACCAGGGCGACCACGAGGCCCGTGTTGCGCCCGGCCGGCGAACCGAGCAGCGCCGAGATGCCGGATTCCTTCTTCGCCAGAGCACTTCCCACTTGCTGCGCGGGCACGGCGGCGGTGTCCTCGCTCATGCGGCGTGTCCTTCCATGACCAGGTCGAGGACCCGGGACTCGTCGATCTCGTCGGCCGGGCCGTCGTGGACCACCCGTCCCTCGCGCACCACCAGGACCCGGTCGGCCAGGCCGAGGACCTCCTCGACGTCGCTCGACACGACGACCACGGCCACACCGGAGTCCGCCAGCGCGCGGATGAGCTCGTAGATCTCGCTGCGCGCACCCACGTCCACGCCGCGGGTGGGTTCGTCCAGCAGCAGCACCCGGCACTCCCGCAGCAACCACCGCGCGAGCACGACCTTCTGCTGGTTGCCGCCCGACAGCCCGCGCACGACGCGGTCGACGCCGGCGGGCCGCACGTCGAGCGACTCGGTGAGCGTGGCCGCACGGGCGCGTTCGGCGCGGTCGTCCAGGAACCCGAAGCGGGCGAACGACGACATCGAACTGACGGTGATGTTGCGGTACACGGCCTGGTCGAGCAGCAGCCCCTGGCTCTTGCGCTCCTCCGGGCACAACCCCATCCCCGCGCGCACGGCCGCGCCGACGCTGCCGCGCCGCAGCCTCCTGCCGTCGACCACGACGGTCCCCTCGGCCGCTTTCCTTGCGCCGTATACGGTTTCGAGGATCTCCGACCGCCCGGACCCCACCAGGCCCGCGAGCCCGACCACCTCCCCGGCGTGGACGGTGAGGTCCACCTCGCGGAAGCGGTCCCCGTCGGCGAGCCCGCGCACCTCCAGCACCACGGGCGCGGCCGGGTCGACCGGTTTCCGCGGCGGGTACACGTTCTCCAGCACCCTGCCGGTCATCAACGCGATCAGGTCCGCCGTCTTGACCTCACGCGCGTCCAGTCCCGTCGCGACGGTGCGGCCGTCCTTGAGCACGGTCACCCGGTCGCCGATCTCCCTGATCTCGGCCAGCCGGTGCGAGATGTAGATCACCGCCACCCCCTGGGCGGTGAGCTCCCTGATGATCCCGAACAGCACCCGCACCTCGTCCGGGTCCAGCACGGCGGACGGCTCGTCCATGATGAGCAGCTGCCCGTCCAGCGACAGCGCCCGCGCCATGCTCACGATCTGCTGGTGCGCCACCGACAACCGGCCGACGTCGCGGTCGGGCGAGATCTCCGGGTGCCCGAGCCGTCGCAGCAACGCCCGCGTCCTGCGCCGTGCGTCGGCTCGCTTAGTGAAGCCCGCCGTGGACAGTTCGTGCCCGAGGAAGACGTTGTCCGCCACGGACAACCCCGAGACGAGGTCGAGCTCCTGGTAGATCGCGGCCACACCGCTGCGCATCGCCGCGGTCGGGTTGCCGAACTCGACGACCTCGCCCCGCCAGCGGATCTCCCCCTCGTCGGGCCGATGGGCACCGGACAACACCTTGATCAGCGTCGACTTGCCGGCACCGTTCTGCCCGAGCAGGCAGTGCACCTCGCCGGCGCGGACCTCGAAGTCCACGCCACCCAGGGCCGTCACGCCGGGAAAGCGCTTCACGACCCCCCGGACGGACAGCAGTGCGGCGGCCGTCATCGGGACGCTCCCGTCCACGGCCGGTCGAGCGCGCGGCAACGCGCGGGTGAGCTCGCCATTGAGTCCTCCGGGGGCCTGGCAACCGTTGTGCCAGAAGGAATTCGGCCTTACGAGGACTCACCGTAGGAGCGGGTTTTCAGCCGGTCAAGGTAGTTGAAGTGGCACATATCGGCCATCTTTTCCCTTGACCGGAAGGGGTGGCGGAGGCCAGTCCGCCACGTCGGGCGGAGCCGCGGAAGCGAGCGCGGGCCGCGGCGAGGTGGTGGGCGAGCCGGACGCGGCAGACGGGCGCACGCATCCGGTCACCGGCCCCGCCGACGACCAGGAGGTGGCGGCGCCGCTTCCCCCCGGACCGCGCCGCCACCTCCTCCCCCGATCGTGGCCCCCCTCGTCCACGGTGCAGAGCCTGCCAGGGTGAACCTGAAGGGACGCTGAACGATCCTGAACCGGATTTCAGGACGCGATCATGATCGATGCGGCACGCTGCTCCCATGCGCGTGCTCGTCGTGGAAGATGACCCCCGCCTCGCCGACCTGCTCACCCGCGGCCTGACCGCCGAGGGGTTCGCCGTCGACGTGGAGCGCACGGGCACCGACGGGCTGTGGCGGGCGCGCGAGCACCCGTACGACGTCATCGTCCTCGACATCATGCTGCCCGGCCTCAACGGCTACCGGGTCTGCCAGGAGCTGCGGGACGCGGGCGTGTGGACGCCGATCCTCATGCTCACGGCGAAGGACGGCGAGTTCGACGAGGCGGAGGGTCTCGACACCGGCGCGGACGACTACCTGACCAAGCCGTTCTCCTACGTGGTGCTCGTGGCGCGGCTGCGGGCGCTGGCGCGGCGGTCGCGCACCGCCCAGCCGGTGCTGCTGCGGGCCGGCGACCTGGTGCTCGACCCCGTCAGCCGCGAGTGCCACCGGGGAACCACGCGGATCGACCTGAAGGCGAAGGAGTTCTCGGTGCTGAACTTCCTGCTCCGGCACACCAACGAGGTCGTCACCAAGTCCGAGATCATCGACGGCGTGTGGGACTCGGCGCAGGACCCCGACCCCAACCTCGTCGAGGTCTACATCAGCGCTCTCCGCCGCAAGATCGACACCCCGTTCGACCGGCGGAGCATCACCACCGTGCGCGGTGTCGGCTACCGGCTGGTGGACCGGTGAGGTCGCTGCAGTTCAAGGTCACCGCGCTGGCCACGGTGATCACCGCGCTGCTGATCGCCCTCGCCGGGTCGCTGATGCTCGTGGCGCAGCGCGACCAGATCGCCGCCCAGACCGCGGACAGCTCGCGCCGGCACTACATGTGCTCGGTCGTGGTCTGCGTGCCGCTGCACACGCGGACGCCGGCGACCACCCCCGTGTCGCCCGTCCACTACGCGAGCACCGAGATACGGCCGAAGCTGTCGCTGTGGCCGCTCTCCGACCCTGCCGGGACCCCGTACCAGGTGGTCGGGGAGGGACCGGAGCCCGTCGCCGAGAACGCCCGGTCGATCGCGTCGCGGGCCCAGGACGAACTGAACCGCGCCACGCTGACCCTGCTCAGCGTGCTCGCCGCCGTCACCGCCCTGGTGTCGATCACGGTGCTGGCCACGACCGTGCGGGTCCTGCGGCCGATGGAGGTGATGCGCGCCGAACTGGCCGAGATCAACGAGCACAACCTCACCCGCCGCGTCCCGGTGCCGTCCGCCGACAACGAGATCGCCCGCCTCGGCGCCACGCTCAACGAGACCCTCGACCGGGTCCACCGCGGCGTCGAGGACACGCGCAGGTTCGTCGCGGACGCCTCGCACGAGCTGCGCAGCCCGCTGGCCGCGCTCCGGGCCGAACTGGAGATCGCGCTGTCGCACCCGCACATGGCGGACTGGCCCACGGTCGTCAAGGCCGCGCTGGAGGACGCCGAACGGCTGCAGGAGCTGACCACCGACCTGCTGCTGCTGGCCAGGCTGGACGCCGACGCCCTCGACAAGCAGGACACCGTCGACCTCAGCGCCGTCGTGGCGCGCGAGGTCTCCCGCCGGGCCATGGTCACCCTGGAGGCCGACGAGCACGTGCTCGTCCCCGGCCGCCGCGCCCAGCTGTCCCGCCTGCTCGGCAACCTGCTGGACAACGCCGAACGCCACGCCGGCACCGCGGTGGTCGTGCGGCTGCGCGGCGGCACCACGGCGACGCTCGAGGTCATCGACGACGGCCCCGGCATCCCCGAGGCCGACCGCGAACGCGTCTTCGACCGCTTCACCCGGCTCGACGAGGCCCGCACCCGTGCCGCGGGCGGCGCGGGCCTCGGGCTCGCGATCGCCCGGCGCATCGCCACCCGGCACCAGGGCACGCTGGAGGCCACCGACGCCGAGGGGTTCCGCGGAATCCGTTTCGTGGCGACGATCCCGACCGGCATCCCCCAGCAGCGCACGGCCGCCATCCTCGCGCAGCAGCGCGTCGGTGACGAGGTGTGGCAGTTCCTCAACGGCTCGATCGTCCCGGCGCACGGCCACATCCCCGAACCACGCCCGGCGCCCGCGCCGGAACTGGACTGGAACCTCATCTTCGGCGAGCACCGGCCGGTGTCCACCTGACGTCAGCCGGCGTCCTTCGTCGTGGCAGTGCGGTGACCGGTGGGTGGTGGCGTGGGCGTCCCTCGGATGACGTTTGATTTTGGTCAACACTGAAGTAATAGTGACAACGAGGCTGGCGTCGCCCAGGGAGAGCGCTCTGGCACAGCGTGGCGACCACGGCGTTCGGCCCGGTTCCGTTGCCCGGGATCTGCTGCGCGACCGCCAGCGGCCCCACCACCGGGTGCCGCATGCCGCAGACCGCCGTGGCACAGACCTGGACGCGGTGGCCGGCCCACATCGAGGCGAACCCCGCGCTCCTCCGGGTTGACGAACCAGGTTTGCGATGCAAACCTGATGGCATCACAGTCAACTTGGGGGATGACGATGGCAGACGATCCGGCGGAACTGCTCGACGAACTGGCGGGGCTGCGCAGGCGGGCGCGCGACGACCGGCACGGGTACTGGTTCCCGTTGCTGCTCCTCGGTGTTCTGTCGCTCGGCGCGATGCCGCTCACGCGGCCCGATCCGAACCCGACCGACCACATGACGCAGGGCGATCCGTGGAGCTTCCTCAACCCGTTGGTCCATCTCGGGCCGAGGTCTCAGCTTGAGGTGCTGCACCCGTTGCCGCTCTCGCTCTACTGGCTCGCGGTCCTGGTCGCCGGGGTGGTCGCCACCGTCTGGTGGTACCGGTGGCGGGCGCGGCGGGTCGGGGTGGAGACCCCGACCCGCACGTACGTCCTCGCCGCGGTGTTCGGCATGGTCGCCGTGCTGTTCGGGCTGCCGCTGAGCCTCACGCTGTTCTACGAGTACAGCCCGGTCTACCCGACCCCGCTCGTGGTCGCGATCGCGATGGCGCTGCTGCTCGTGCCGGCCGTGTTCGCCCTGCGCGCCCGGCACCGCAGGCCCCTGTTCGTCCCGGTGGGCCTGCTGCTGCTGTCGATGTCGTTGTCGTTGCTGCAGGTGCCCGACGTCGACGTCGACCTCGGGATGGGCGGCATGGCGCAGTTCACGGTGATGGCGTTCGGGCTCGCGACCCTGGCGTGGCTCGAACGCAGCGTGCTGTGCGCCGTGATCACGGCCGTGTTCACGGCGACGGTGCTGATCGTCAACAATTCAGCCGTGACCCTCCCCGCGCTGGGCTTCGCCCAGGACGTCCTGCTCCCCGCGACGGTGCTCGTGCTCGGCGGCCTGGGTGCGCTCGCCGCGCGCCGGGGCGCCGCATGAGCGAGCACCCCACGGCGGCGCTGGACGACGTCGTCCACCAGCGCCACCGGCTGGGCATCCTCACCATCGCGGACGAGGCCGGGAAGGTGGAGTTCGGGTACCTGAAGTCCACCCTGGGCCTCACCGCGGGCAACCTGTCGCGGCACATCGCGGTGCTGGAGGAGGCCGGGCTGCTCGTGGTGGAGAAGGGGTACGAGGGCAAGCGCCCGAGGACCTGGGTGAGCATCACGGCCGCGGGACGCACCGCGCTGGCCGAGGAGATGTCCGCGTTGCGCGCACTGCTGGAGCGCCACGGCAAACGCGGATGACCCCCGGGGGTGGGCGTGTCAGTCCGGAATGGACTGACACGCCCCGGGTCACGGCTTGGTCAGCCGCACCAGCCAGCCGTCGTGGTCGGTGTGGGCCAGGCCGTACTTCGAGGTGCTGACGAACGCGTTGTCGTTGGAGAACACCACGTGCTGCACGTCGCCGTCACCCTTGCGGACGTGGCCGGGCGGGACGCAGTTCTGCGCGTTCTCCGGGTCGGACGTGTCGTACTCCAGGTTGAAGTCGCCGCCCACGACGGTCTTCCCGCTCAGGCCCTCGGCGGACCGGATGTCCGGGACCACGTCGAACAGCAGCGCCCGGCACTGGGCCAGCGCGACCGGTTCGCTGCTCGCCGAGAGGTGCGTCGCGCAGCCCAGGTGGTCCCCCACGGCGTACGCGCAGGCGAACGTGCGCTGCTCGTTGCCGCTGTCCTGGCTGGTGTAGCGGCCGGTCCAAGCCTTCACGCCCCGGTGGTTCGCCGCCGCCACGCGACCGACGACCGCGTTGCCGTAGTCCTGGCCGTTGGCGCACTTCACCGGCGTGCCGGTGTCGCGCCGGACGGCCGGGGCGAACACCTGGTAGACCACGTCGCCCGGCCACGCCCGCACCATCGCCGGGACCAGGTGCGCGGGCAGGTCGCCGGAGCAGATCTCGTTGAGCGTCACGAGGTTCGGGCGCACCTGGCGGATGAGGTCCGCCGCCTCGGGGATCGCCCGGCCCTGCGAGTAGCAGCCGGCGATCCCGCTGTTGCACAGGTTCAGCTGGAGCTCCCAGAACCGTTCCGCGGCCGTGCCCACCGCCTCCCCGGCGGGCGCGACCACCACCGGCGTCGCCGGGAGGTACTCGACCGAGCCGGTCGCCGCTCGTACCGGCGCAGCTGCCGAGGACATCGCCACGAACGCCGCCAGGACGGCCGCCACCCTCCTGGTCGCGCGTGCCGATCGGCGTTTGTTCCGCACCACTTGCCCCTCCGGATGGTCGCGTCACCGGTCTCCGATCCTGGCAGTGATCGCGACCAGGAGGCGAGTCGTCCGGTGTCGTCCTCCAGCAGCCGCCGCGAGAAGTTCGCCGAAGAAATCCCTGCCCGCCCGCGTGGCGAGCGTGCTCACCGTCCTCTTCCCGGTGTTCAACGAGGGCTACCTCGCCATCGGACCCGGCACCGGCCCGGTGCGGCCGGACCTGACCGCCGAGGCGATCCGGCTGACCCGGCTGCTCCACGCGCTGCTGCCGCACGACGGCGAGGTGACCGGGCTGCTGGCGCTGATGCTCCTCACCGAGGCCCGCCGCCCGGCCCGCGTCGCCGGCGGCGAGCTGGTCCCGCTGGACGAACAGGACCGCGGCGCCTGGGACCACGCGTTGATCGACGAGGGGCACGCGCTGGTGCGGGAGCGGCTCGCCTCCGGGGTTGCTCCCGGCCGCTACCGGGTCCTCGCCGCGATCAACGCCGTGCACATCTCGGCCCGTCACATGCACGACACCGACTGGTCGCAGGTCCTCGCGCTCCACGACCAGCTCGTCCGCATCGACCCCTCCCCCGTGGTCGCGCTCAACCGGGCCGTCGCGGTGGCCGAGCTGAACGGGCCGGAGGTCGCGCTGGCCGTCGTCGACCGCCTGGAGCCGGAACTGGCCGGCTACCACGCGTTCCACGTCACGCGCGCCGAGCTGCTGCGCCGCCTGGGACGCACGGCGGAGTCCCGGGAGGCCTACGACCGGGCCGTCGAGCTGACGGGCAACACGGCGGAGATCGCGCACCTGGTCCGGCGCCGCGACCAGCCGGCGTGACAGGGCCATCCAGGTGGTTCCTCTTCGTCGAACTCGGAGTTCATTTGGTGGCTCGTTGACAGATCCGGCGCGGACTCGAAAAGCTGCACCTCCCTGTGATCGAAAGGTGCCGCTTGTCATGAAACTCCGCTTCCTCTTACCGGTCGCCGCCCTGCTCTCCGCCGTCGTCGTCGCCCCCGCCGCGGCGGCACAGGCGGACCCTGTGACGGCCGCCGACGCCTGCTACACCTGGGGACGCACCCTGTCCGAAGGCGCGTCGGGCGAGGACGTGCGCCAGCTGCAGATCCGGGTGGCGGGCTACCCGGGCTACGGCGCCGTGCTCGGCATCGACGGCCAGTTCGGGCCCGCCACGAAGGCCGCCGTCACGCGGTTCCAGCAGGCCTACGGCCTCGGCGCGGACGGCATCGCCGGGTCGGCGACGTTCTCGAAGCTCTACGCCTTGCAGGACGACGACTGCACGCCGGTCAACTTCTCCTACGACGAGCTGAACAACTGCAACTCCGACTGGTCCGGCGGCAACGTCTCCGCCGCGACCGCCCGCGCCAACGCCCTGGTGTCGATGTGGAAGCTGCAGGCCATGCGGCACGCCATGGGTGACCGCCCGATCGACGTCAACGGCGGTTTCCGCAGCGTCTCCTGCAACAACGCCGTCGGCGGCGCGACCGGCAGCCGCCACCTCTACGGCGACGCCGTCGACCTGGGCGCCGGTGCCCAGGGCTTCTGCGCGCTGGCGCGGCAGGCCCGCAACCACGGCTTCAACGAGATCCTCGGCCCGGGCTACACCGGCCACAACGACCACGTGCACGTCGCGCACAGGTCGTCCCGCTTCTGGTCCGCCCCGAGCTGCGGCATCTGACGCCGGAGCACCTGCGACGCGGTGACCGGCGGGCTGCCGGTCACCGCGTTGTCGTTCTCCGGCCTGGACAGCACAGCACGGCGGGTGTTTGGATCGATGCACAGCGTGCTTACAACGTTGTAAAGCTGTCCGCCCCTGCAGATTGGACAAGACGTTGACGTCAAGGCTGATCAGCGCCGCTCTGGCCGCCCTGCTGCTCGGCGGTGTGCCCGCCGTGGCCTCTTCCGCCGCCGCCGTGCCCGACTTCTCGACGGCGGAGGCCGGCAACCCCTTCGTGGACGGGTGGTACGCCGACCCCGACGTGGCCGTCTACGGCGGCAGGTACTGGGTCTTCCCCACGTCGTCCCGCCCCTACGACGAGCAGACCTACCTCGACGCCTTCTCCTCGGCCGACCTCGTCAACTGGACCAAGCACCCCGACGTCCTGACCAAGGCGGACGTCTCGTGGGCACGCCGGGCCGTGTGGGCGCCCGCACCCGTGCAGCGCAACGGCAAGTACTACCTGTACTTCGGCGCGAACGACATCCAGAGCAACTCCGAGCTCGGCGGCATCGGCGTCGCGGTCGCCGACCGGCCGGAGGGCCCGTACCGGGACGCGATCGGCAAGCCGTTGATCAGCCAGTTCGTCAACGGCGCGCAGCCGATCGACCAGGACGTCTTCATCGACACCGACGGCCAGGCGTACATGTACTACGGCGGCTGGGGTCATGCCAACGTTGTCAAGCTCAACGCGGACATGACGAGCCTGGGCCAGTTCCCGGACGGCAGCACGTACAAGGAGATCACCCCGGCGAACTTCACCGAGGGCTCGCAGATGTTCAAGCGCGACGGCAAGTACTACTTCATGTGGTCCGAGGACGGCTGGACCGGCCCGAACTACGCGGTGTCCTACGCGATCTCCGACTCCCCCACCGGCCCGTTCACCAAGATCAGCCGGGTGCTCGCCCAGGACGCCGCCGTGGCACGGGGTTCCGGCCACAACTCCGTGATCAACGTGCCGGGCACGGACATCTGGTACATCGTCTACCACCGCAGGCCGTTGAGCCGCACCGGCGCCAACGACCGGCAGCTCGCCTACGACCGCATGACGTTCAACGCCGACGGCACCATCCAGCCGGTCACCATGCGGGTGCAGGACGACTTCGACGACCGCAACGCCCTCGGCTGGACCACGCACGGCGGCACCTGGTCGGCGAGCACCGGCCGGTACGAGACCGGTCACTCCTTCGGCGGGAAGTCGTTGCTGGACACGAACTTCTCGGACTTCGTCCAGGACGTCACCGTGATCCCGAGGTCCGCCTCCGGGGACAGCGGCGTCGTGTTCCGCGCGACGGCCGCGAGCACGGGAACCGACGCCTACCGCGGCTACTACGCGGGCATCACCGGCAACGGGCGGGTCGTGCTCGGCAAGGCGGACGGCAGCTGGACGCAACTGGCGTCGGCGCCGCTGACCGTGCGGCCGAACGCCCGGCACCACCTGCGGGTCGAGGCGATCGGCTCGACGATCAAGGTCTACGCCGGTGACCTGACGACGCCCAGGATCTCCGTGACGGACACCAGCTTCGCCAGTGGCGCCAACGGCGTCCGCGTCTTCAACACCGGTGCGGCGTTCGACGACTTCGCCGTCGCCCACCGCTGACGGGGAGGATGACGTGCGGCTGCACCCCGGGGAGACCGAGGCGACGGGCTGGCGGGTCGAGCGGCTGTCCGACGTGGTCGCCCGGCTGCGCCCGCCCGGCGTGGAGGGGCGTCCGGTGCTCATCGCCGTCGACGGGCGCGGTGGCGCCGGGAAGTCCACCCTCGTGCGGCGGCTGCGGCCGGTCGTCACCCCGTCCGCGGTGGTGCACACCGACGACATCGCGTGGCACCAGGCGTTCTTCGACTGGGCGGACCTGCTGGCGGACAACGTGCTGCGGCCGCTGCACCGGGGCGAGGCGGTGCGGTTCCGGCCGCCCGCCTGGGCCGCGCACGGCCGGCCCGGCGCGATCGGCGTCCCCGCGGGCGTGGACGTCGTGTGGGTGGAGGGCACGGGGGTCGTCCGCGAAGCGCTCGCGCCGTGGTTCGACGCCGCCCTCTGGGTGCAGGGCGACCTGGACGAGCAGGAACGGCGGTTGGTGGCGCGGGACGGCGACTCCCCCGGACAACGGCGGCACGTCGCCGGGTGGCTGGCCGAGGAGCTGCCGTTCCTGCTCCGCGAGCAGCCCTGGCGCAGGGCGACGCTCGTGGTGGACGGCACGGCGCGGCTGCGGCACGACCCCGCCACCGAGGTCGTCGTCGGTGATCCGGACCGGTCAGCCGCGTGACCTCGCGGTGCCGCGCCGCGCACGGACCTTGCGGTAGCTCCACCCCAGCAGGCCCAGCAGCACCAGCCCGGAGAGGATGAGGCTCGTGCCGGTGCTCCACCCCGCCAGGGGCATCCACTCCACGACGCCCCACACCACGCCCGCCGCGATCAGCCCCAAGCCCGCCGCCACCGAGAAGGCGATGCGCAGCGGCGTGGAGACGCTGTCCTCCGCCGCCTTCATCGCGCGGTCGCGGACCGGGTCGACGTAGCGCTCCAGCTTCGGGAACTCCGACGCGAGCGTGACCAGACCGGCGAGCACGAGCAGCAGGCCGGGGCCGGGCAGCACGAGCAACGCGATCCCCACGAGGAGCAGCACTGTTCCGAGCACGACCACGCCCACGCGTTTCACGGTGACCTCCTCCGTCGTGTCCAGGATCTCCGGTGCGCCCCGGCCCCGCACGCCGGACCGCGCGATATCGGTTGCGACCGGTCACCGGGCTGCCGAACAATCGGCCGCCGCGATCAAGGGGAACTCTGTGCGAACGGGTGGTTCATGTTCGATGTGATCATCGCCGGGTGCGGGCCGACGGGTGCGGTGCTCGCGTCCGAGCTGCGGCTGCACGACGTGCGGGTGCTCGTCCTGGAGAAGGAGCCCGAGTCCGCGTCGTCGTTCGTGCGCGTGGTGAGCCTCCACGTGCGCAGCCTGGAGATCCTGGCGATGCGCGGCCTGCTGGACCGCTTCCTGGAACGCGGGAGGCGGCGGCCGGCCGGTGGTCTCTTCGCCGCCATCCCGGCGCCGGCGCCCGAAGGCCTCGACTCCGCGCACGCCCACCTGCTCGGCATCCCGCAGCCGGTCGTCGAGCGCCTGCTCGAGGACCACGCGCTGGCCCTGGGCGCGGAGGTCCGGCGCGGCAGCGCGGTCGCCGGTGTCGAGCAGGACGACGAGGGCGTCACGGTCGCTCTGGCGGGCGGCGAGCGGCTGCGGTCGCGCTACCTCGTCGGGTGCGACGGCGCGCGCAGCACCGTGCGGAAGCTGCTCGGTGTCGGTTTCCCCGGCGAACCCTCGCGCAACGACACGCTGATGGGCGAGATGGCCGCGAGCGTGCCGCCGGAGGAGATCGCCGCCCGGGTCGCCGAGGTCAGCCGGACGAGTGGAGCGTTCTCCTTCGCACCGTTCGGCGAGGGGATCTACCGGGTCGTCGTCCCCTGCGCGGCGGTCAGCGAGGACCGCGCGGAACCGCCCACCGTCGACGACTTCCGCCGCGAGCTGCGGGCCGTCGCCGGAACGGACTTCGGGGTGCACTCGCCGCGCTGGCTGTCCCGATTCGGCGACGCGACGAGGCTGGTCGACCGGTACCGGGTCGGACGCGTGCTGCTGGCGGGCGACGCGGCGCACGTCCACCCGCCCGCCGGTGGCCAGGGCCTGAACCTGGGCCTGCAGGACGCCGTCAACCTCGGCTGGAAGCTCGCCGCGCAGGTCCGCGGGTGGGCGCCCGCGACGCTGCTCGACACCTACCACGCCGAACGCCACCCGGTCGCCGCGGACGTCCTCGACAACACCCGCGCCCAGGTGGCGCTGCACTCCCCCGAACCCGGCGCGCGGGCGCTGAGGCGGCTGCTCACCGAACTGGCCGGCTTCGAGGAGGTCAACCGGCACCTGACCGAGAAGATCACGGGGCTCGGGATCCGCTACGACCTGGGCTCCGGCCACGACCTGGTCGGGCGCAGGATGCCGGACGTCACCCTGGAGGAGGGCCGGCTCCACGAGCGGCTGCGCGAGGGCCGCGGCCTGGTGCTCGACCGGACCGGACGGCTGGCGGTGGGGGCCTGGCGGGACCGCGTGGACCTCGTCACCGATCCCGCCGCGGAGCTGGACGTCCCGGCCGTCCTGGTGCGGCCCGACGGGTACGTGGCCTGGGCCGGTGAGCTGCAGCGGGACCTCGACGACCACCTCGCCCGCTGGTTCGGCGCGGCGTAGGCGGAGCGCCTCCCGTCGGCCCCGCGCCGTTGGTGCGGATGATCGAATTTGCGCGGGGAGCCATCCCCGGCGCCGTGGCGCGCGTTTCTGCCCATGAGGGGCCGCGCCGGAGCGGCCCACGGACACTGGGGTTCTTCCTTGCGCGCATTGATGATCGGTGCGGCGGTCCTGCTGACCGCCGCGCTGGCACCGGGTGCCGCCCACGCGGCACCACCGTCCAACGACGACTTCGCCGACGCCACGGCGGTCACCTCACTGCCGTTCACGTCCACTGCGGACACCAGTGGGGCCACGATGGGCAGCGACGACCCGTCGCACTGCTGGTGGGGCACCAACAGCGTCTGGTACCGCTACACCGCGCCCGCCGACGGGTTCGTCAAGATGTCGACCGACCGGCCCGACGGTGAGAGGCCCGCCGTCTCCGCCTTCACGGGCGAACGCGGCGCGCTGACGTGGGTCACGGACGCCTGCCAGGCCCCGCACGGCGACAGCTCCACCACCTTCGCCGTCACCGCCGGCACCACCTACCACTTCCTGGTGCAGGACACGACGTTCGCCGGGCCTGTGACGTTCGGGCTGGAGCTCGTGCCGAGAACGGCGAACGACGACTTCGCGTCGGCCGCCGACCTGCCGATGGACACCGACGTCGCCGGTGACCCGAGCCCTTCCACGCTCGAGCCGGGCGAACCGAAGCCCACGTGCCAGTACCCCTCCACGCGATCGGTGTGGTACCGCCACACCGCGAGCGGCAGCGGGTTCCTCGCGGCGAAGGTCACCCAGCGCGGCAGCGGCGCGGCCGTCGCCGTCTTCCGCGGCACCGGACTCGATTCGCTGTCCGAAGTGGACTGCCGGCACACCTCGCACGACCCGGTGGTCTTCGCCGTCACGCCCGGCGAGACCTACTACGTCCGGGTCTCGGACGACATCTACGGCTCGTCACCGCTGACGGTGCGACTGGAGGAAGCGCCGCAGCTCAAGCCCTTCGCGTCGTGGGTGCTGCCGCAGCAGCCCGGCGTCTTCGACCAGGTGCGCTTCGGCATCGACCCCGGCGACCCGGCCGGCCGCTGGCTCGCGGGTGGCGAGGTCCGCTTCGGTGACGGCACGTCGGCGCCGATCCCCGCGGTTCCCGGCCAGGCCGAGGTGTCGCACCGCTACGCCGCCGACGGCGAGTACGAGCTCACGATCACCGGGTACACGGCGGACGGCCGCACCGGCACCACGACCCAGAAGGTGAAGGTCGAGACGCACGACGTCACGGTGTCGAACGTCGTCGCGCCCGCCTCCGCGAAGGTCGGCGAGACCGGCCAGGTCGTGGTGTCGGTGACCAACACCCGTTACGACGAGGCCGTGGTCGTGGAGCTGCTGCGCCGCAGGGCGGACGGCTACCACACCGTCGTCGGCACGGTCCGGCGGACCGTGGCGAAGGACGGCACGGAGGTCGTGTCGTTCCCCTACACCTACTCCGCGGACGACGCGGCGCTGGGCAAGGCGACGCTCAAGGCGCGGGTGCGCCTCGACGGCCGGGACGACAACAACCCCGCCGACAACGAGCGGGTGGCGGAGACGACCGTGGTCGTGGCGCGGTAGTGACGGGAGCCGGGCACCGTCCGCACAGGACGGTGCCCGGACCGGTCAGGCCTTGCGGCCGACCGCCGCGAGACCGGTGAAGCGCTCGGGGTTGTCGTCGACGTCCTCGGGCGACAGTGGCCGCCACTGCGGGAAGAACACGATTCCCGGCTCGACGACGTCGAAGTCCTCCAGCAGCGCGGCGACCTGCGACTTCGACCTCATGGTCATCGGGGTCGCCGTGCGGCGGTACAGGTCCTGGTGGGAGTCCGCCTGCCCCGGCTGGCCGTCCTGGCTCGCGTGGGACAGCACCAGGTAGGAGCCGGGCGCCATCACCTCGCGGTACCGGGCGATGATGCCCGCCGGGTCGTCGCCGTCCGGCACGAAGTGCAGCACCGCGACCATCATGACCGCGACCGGCTCGTCGAAGTCGAGCAGCGACCGCACCGCCGGGTGGTCCAGGACCTGGTCCGGCCGGCGCAGGTCGGCCTGCACGACGGCCGTGCGGTCGTTGCCGCGCAGGATGTTCTCGCTGTACGCGGCGGCGACGGGGTCGTTGTCGACGTAGACGATCTTGGCTTCAGGCGCCAGGTTCTGCGCCACCTCGTGCACGTTGCCCACCGTGGGGATGCCGGAGCCCAGGTCGAGGAACTGGCGGATGCCGGCGTCGACGCAGAACTGCACCGCGCGCCGCAGGAACGCCCGGTTCGCCTGCATGATCTGCGGCAGGTCCGGCCACAGCCCGATCGCCCGTTCGGCCATCTCCCGGTCCACGGCGAAGTTGTGCGCGCCGCCCAGGTAGTAGTCGTACACGCGCGCCGCGCTCGGGCGGGTCAGGTCCACCCCGCCCGGAGCAGCAGTCTCGTCCGTCATCCACGCCCCCAACGTTGCTCGCAGCCGTGCGGCGCACGCTACCCGCTGCCGCGAAAAGATCAACCCGGGCCGTGGACCCGAGCTCCGCCAGACCGGGGACCTGGGCGAACTGGACGAGGGCTACACCTCCAGCGTCACGTCCGTCAGCGGCGCACTCGTGCAGGTGAGCACAAGACCGTCCTCCGTCTGGTGGGAGACCTGTCCTCCGAGCAGCTTCACCGCGCACTCCCGGCAGCTGCCGACCGTGCAGCTGTAGGGCATCGGCAGGCCCGCGGCGAGGCCGGCGTCGAGCAGCGTCCGACCCGGTTCGACCACCGCCGTGCCGACGACGCGGCCACCGCTCTCGACCCGCATCCGGTGCGGCGTGGCGGATCCGGCCGAGGCCGAGGCGCCGGTGTAGCTCTCGGCGTGGACGTGGTCGTCCGGGACGCCGAGCTGCTCCAGCGTTCGCCGCAGGCTCTCCACGAGGGGGTCGGGACCGCAGAGGTAGAACCGGGTGGCCGGCCCGAGTGCGAGTTCTCGCGTCCAGCTCCGGAAACGAGGGCCGTCGAGGCGTCCGTCGCGGGACGTCAGCACGTGCGTGACCGAGAACCGATCGGGGTGCTCCTCCCCCAGTGCGGCGAGCTCGGCGGCGAAGATCGTGTCCTCGGCGGTCCGGTTGCTGTAGAGCAGGGCGATCCGGTCGCCGCCCGGTCCGGCGAGCAGGGTGCGGATCACGCTCATCACCGGCGTGATGCCGCTGCCCGCCGCGACCAGCACGACGTCGTGGCCGGTCCCCACCCGGAAGGCACCGGACGGGCCGCGCACGCCCAGCCGGTCGCCGGGCCGCAGCGAGCGGACGTGCGTGGAGAACCGGCCGACCTGCTTGACCGTGACCTCCAGGCGCGTGCCACCCGGTGCGCAGGACGCCGAGTACGGCCTGCGCACCTGCTCGCCGCCGATGTCGGTCACCAGCGTGAAGAACTGGCCGGGCAGGAAGTCGAACGGCCTGCCGTCCTCCAGCACCAGCGTCACGGCACTCGGCGTCTCGTGCCGGACCTCGGCCACGCGCACCTCCCGCACCGGATCGGCTTCCGGTGCGGTCGCGCGGCCTTCGAGCGGGGCGACCTCGTAGCCCTCCTTGCGCAGGCCCGAGCGGTAGGCGAGGTTCATCAACGCCCGCAGCCACCGCGCCGGCACCCGTGCCGCGATCCCGAGCAGCACGGAGCGCCCCTTCGGGGAGTTCGCGGCGAGGTGCCGGCTCGCGAGGGCCATCAGGTCCGGGACCTCCCCGCGGGCGGCCGGGTTCCACAGCCGGGCGCGCGTCACCGCGTCGTTCGCGGTCAGCTCGGCGGCCTCGACGTCGATCAGCAAGGCGGCGTGCGGCGGGACGCCGCGCAGCGACAGCGGTTCCAGCACGGCCGGGTCCACGGTGATCGTCGCCCTGCCGCGGCCGTGCAACACGCCGTTGCGTCCCGGCACGAGCGCCGCGAACGAGATCCTGTTGTCGCTCAACAGGTTGTGGAGCGTGTCCGCCCGCCGGTTGCCCCGGCGGTCCGCGATGACGAGCGTGCGGCCGTCGACGATCCGCGCCACCTGCCGCTGGTCGCCGCGCGGACTCGTGTCGCTCCCGCCGGAAGAGTCCCAGGTGGACAGCACGAGGAACGGTGAGGCGGCGACGAAGTCCGCGACGCCGGGCGCCGCGAGCGGCCCGTCGCCCGCCTCGGGGGCGAGCGGTGCCGCGGCGGGTGCCTGCCACAGCCCGGACCGCAGCACGGCCTGGGCGCAGTGCACGTACACCTCCTCGACGTCGAAACCGCCTCGGCGCACGACACCGTTGACCCGCAACGTCTCCCCCGCTCCCGGTAGGAGGAAGACCAGCGACGCCGGGCCATCGGCGGCCCCGTCCAGCGGGAAGGAGATCCGCGTCGGCGAGTGCACGCGCACGAAACCCTTGGCGCCACCGACGAACGTGGTCCTGCTCGTGCCCGCGGAGTCCCGGTGGCCGAAGCCGGCGATCGGACTGCGGGCGAGGACGGCGAGGCAGCCGTCGTCGAGCGCGGAGAGCTGCTTCAACCTGACCATCGACGCCGGGCGCCCGATGACGGCTTCGACCTCCTCCACGGTGCCAAGCCGGTGTATCACATCGTTTTCGCAGCTCATGACATTATTATGAGGTTTTGCTCATGTTCTGGGTACTCGCTTTCGCCCTGCCTTCGGAAAGGTCGCCATGCCGTCGTCGAACCGCGATGTCGAGCCACGTCGCAAGCCCCGGCAGGTGCGCGCGGAGCTGACCCGCGACCGCATCCTGACCGCGGCTGCTCACGTTTTCTCCGAGCACGGGTACGCCGCGGGCACCACCAACCGCATCGCCGAGCAGGCCCGCGTGTCGATCGGGTCGCTGTACCAGTACTTCCCGAACAAGGACGCGATCCTCGCCGAGCTGATGGTCCGCCACATCGACCGGGGCACCTGGACGCGGGCCGACCGGCTCGACTTCTCACCGGGCTCGCTGGAGTCGGTCGTGCGGGCGCTGGTCCGCGACGCGATCGACAACCACCGCGACGACCCGCGGCTGCTGCGGATCATGATCGAGGAGGGCCAGCTCTCCGCGGAGCTGCGCGAGACGATCACCCGGCACGGCGAGCAGCGCGTCGCCGAGGTCCGTGCCGTGTTCGCCCGCCACCCGGACGTGCGCGTGCGGGACCTCGACGCGGCCGTCGACCTCGTCGTCTTCACCGTGGAGCTGAACACGCACCGCCTGGCGGCGTTCGAGCAGCCCGCCGGCAAGATCGAGGAGGAGCTCGTCGACATGGTGACGCGCTACCTCGCCGGTCCCTCCTGACAGAACCGGGTGGCGAATTCACGGTCCGGAAGTTTTCGAAACATTCACAACCACCGCGTCGAACGGCCGGGCACCGATCGACCCGCCGACTTGCGCGTTCGACGGTGATTCGACTCCGGTTCACCCGTTCCCGATCCCCTCCGACGGGAGACCAGCCGGGTGAACAGGCCTTGATCGGGCCGAGTGGGTCTGCTGATACTGCTGGGGACCTGAGTCGAGCGGGGAGCGGATTTGGCGCGATCCGCCCGCTCGAACCGGGTTCTCCTCGCCCGAATACCGTTTCCACCCGTATTTTCACGGGTGCTCTCAGAAAGCGCCGAAAATGACGCTGACAGCGAAGTCAGTTGCACGAGCATCGCTCGTGTCGACCCTGGTCGCCGCGACCGTGGGTGCCGCGGTCCTCGCGGCCTCGCCCGCCAGTGGTGCCGCCTCCACCCTCGCCGCCGCCGCTCAGCAGAGCGGCCGGTACTTCGGCACCGCCGTCGCGGCGAACAAGCTCGGTGACTCGACGTACGTCGGGATCCTCAACCGTGAGTTCGACATGGTCACGGCCGAGAACGAGATGAAGATGGACGCGACCGAGCCGAACCAGAACCAGTTCAGCTACGGCAACGCGGACCGGATCGTGAACCAGGCCCGGGGCCAGGGCAAGCGGATCCGCGGTCACGCGCTGGCGTGGCACTCGCAGCAGCCGGGCTGGATGCAGAACATGTCCGGCACGGCGTTGCGCAACGCGATGCTGAACCACGTCACCCAGGTCGCGACGTACTACCGCGGCAAGATCTACGCCTGGGACGTGGTGAACGAGGCGTTCGCCGACGGCAGCAGCGGCGGCCGTCGTGACTCGAACCTCCAGCGCACCGGCAACGACTGGATCGAGGCGGCGTTCCGCGCGGCCCGTGCGGCCGACCCCGGTGCCAAGCTCTGCTACAACGACTACAACACCGACAACTGGTCGCACGCCAAGACCCAGGGCGTCTACCGGATGGTGCAGGACTTCAAGTCCCGCGGCGTGCCGATCGACTGCGTCGGCTTCCAGGCCCACTTCAACAGCGGCAACCCCGTTCCGTCCAACTACCACACCACCCTGCAGAACTTCGCGAACCTCGGCGTCGACGTGCAGATCACCGAGCTCGACATCGAGGGCTCCGGCAGCACGCAGGCCCAGCAGTACCAGGGCGTCACGCAGGCGTGCCTCGCGGTCGCCCGCTGCACCGGCATCACGGTGTGGGGCATCCGCGACACCGACTCGTGGCGCGCCTCGGGCACCCCGCTGCTGTTCGACGGCAGCGGCAACAAGAAGGCCGCGTACAACTCGGTCCTCAGCGCCCTGAACAGCGGCACCGGCACCACGCCGCCCACCACCACGACGACCACGTCCAGCAACCCCGGCGGCGGGGGCTGCACCGCGACGTACTCCGAGGGCGAGAAGTGGAGTGACCGCTTCAACGGCAACGTCACCGTCTCGGGCACGGACAACTGGATCGTCACGGTCACCGTCAGCTCACCGCAGCGGATCATCGCGACCTGGAACACCAGCGCGACCTGGCCGTCGGCGAACGTCATGACCGCACGGCCCAACGGCAGCGGCAACACGTTCGGGTTCACGATCCAGCACGGCGGCAACTGGAACTGGCCGAGCATCTCCTGCCAGGCCGCGTGATCGGAGGCGGGAGGGCCCCGGCTCCCGCCGGAGACCTCCCGCACCGGCAGGGCATCGCGGCTGACGGCGGTGGCCGCGATGCCCGCAGCCCCAGCGCGTGCAAGGCGCTGCGGCACTGAGCGGTGCCGTGGCAGTGACGAGCACTGCCACGGCACCGCGCCGCTACCGGCACCGTCCGGCCGTCTTCCGCGACTCGACCGCACCACCCTCCCGCGGCTCGAAGCGCTCCCCCTGCCCGCGCTCGTGTTCCGAGCGCTCCGGCAGCCGTCAGGTCACGGTGGTCACCACGACCGCCGTGACCGCGGCGGTGGACGCGATCGCCTTGCGCAGCAGGGCCTCGTCGTCTGCCGGCACGACCGTCGTCATCACGCCACCGCCGGAACAGATCGCGGCCGTGACGAACTCGCCGTTCCGCTGCTCCACCCCCAGGTCTCCGCCCTCGCCCGGCAGCCGGTCCCGGAGGCGCCGTCGTTCACGACCGTGATCCCGCGCCGGGGCACGCCGAAGATAGGCATGTTGTGCCGACGCGGCGGCACCCCCGCCGCGGTCAGGATCGGCCCATGTCCACAGCAGTCACCTCACGGAACACCGGCAAGCGCTGGTGGTGGTTCCTCTGGGGTCTCCTCGCCGTCCTGGCGCTCGTCACCGCCGGCGTCTTCGTCCCGCCGTACCTCGTCGGGGGCACGACCGTGCCGAACCTCGACCGCGTCACGCCGGGGTACTACACGAGCCTCGTGATCCACGCCGTTCCCGCCGGGATCGCGCTGATCACCGGCCCGTGGCAGTTCGTGCCGCGGTTCCGGGCCCGCTACCCCGGGCTGCACCGCGTGACGGGCCGGGTGTACCTGGTCTCGGTCGTCGTCGCCTCGCTCGCCGCGATCTACTCGTCCGCGGTGACCAAGAGCGGGTTCGCGCTGCAGGTGGCCTTCTTCGTGCTGATCGCGGCGTGGCTGTACACCGCGGCGAAGGCCTACGCCACGATCCGGCGGCGGGAGGTCCGGCAGCACCGGATCTGGATGATCCGCAACTACGCGCTCACGTTCGCCGCGGTGACGCTGCGGCTGTACCAGCTGCCGCTCCTCGCGCTGATGGACTCGGTGCCCTGGCTGGAGTACCGGGAGGTCTACACGGTGAGCGCGTGGCTGTCGTTGCTCGGCAACGTCCTGGTGTCCGAGTACTTCATCATCCAGCGGTTCCTCGCGGCGCCGGCCCGGCGGGAGGAGGTCCCCGCGGCCACGGGGTGACGTCCCGCCGCCACAATGGACGGCGTGACCGGTCCCGTCCTCGACGCCGCGTTGTTCGGCCGGCACGGCGAGAAACGCCGTGTCGGCGAACTCGTCGGTGGCGCGCGAGCGGGGCGCGGCGGAGCGTTGGTGCTCCGCGGCGAGGCGGGAATCGGCAAGAGCGCCCTGCTGGCGCACGCGGTGCGGGAGGCCTCCGGGTTCCTGGTGCTGCGGGCGGACGGGGCCGAGTTCGAGCAGGAGCTGCCGTACGCCGCGCTGCACCAGCTGTGCGTCCCGGTGCTCGACCGGCTCGGCGACCTGCCCGCGCGGCGGCGCGAGGCGTTGCGGATCGCGTTCGGGCTGGTGGACGGGACGCCGCAGCCCTTCGAGGTCGGTCTCGCGGTGCTCGACCTCGTCACGGCGGCGGGCGGCGACCGGCCGGTGCTGTGCGTGGTCGACGACGCGCAGTGGCTCGACGCGGCCTCGTCCCTGGCGCTGGCCTTCCTCGCCCGGCGGGTCGCGGCCGATCCCGTCGCGGTGCTGCTCGCCGCCCGTTCACCGTCCACAGTGGACGGTATTGACCACCTCGGCGTGGAGCGGTTGGGCGACCACGACGTCAAGGCCCTGCTGGCGGCGCGGAACCCGTTCCCGCTCGACGACCGGGTCCGCGACCGGCTCGTCGCCGAGGCGAACGGCAACCCTCTGGCGCTGCTCGAACTCCCGTCGGCCGGCGGTTTCGGGGTGCCCGCCGGGGCGTCCGCGTCGGCCAGGGTCGAGGACGGGTTCCGGGCGCGGCTGACCGGCCTCTCCGCGGGCACGCGAGTGCTGCTGACCATCGCGAGCGCCGACCCCACCGGTGATCCCGGCCTGCTGTGGCCCGCCGCCGCGGCGCTCGGCGTCGACGTGCCGGTGGCGAGCGCCGGAGCGGCCGCCACCGGACTGGTCGAGTTCGCCGCCCGCGTCCGCTTCTGCCACCCGCTGGCCCGCTCGGCGGTCTACCGCGCCGCGGACGACGGCCTGCGGCGCGCGGTGCACGGAGCGCTCGCCGACGCCACCGACGCGCTCACGGCGCCGGACCGGCGGGCGTGGCACCGCGCCCAGGCGTGCGCGGGCCCGGACGAGGACGTCGCGCGCGATCTCGAACGCTGCGCGGCGCGGGCCAGAGCCCGCGGCGGGGTCGCGGCGGCGGCCGCGTTCCTCGAACGCGCGGTCGCGCTGTCACTGGACCCGCACCGCCGGGTCGAACGGACGCTCACCGCGGTGGAGGCCGGCATCGAGGCGGGGGACGCGGAACGGGCGGCGGACCTCCTCGCGACCGTCGAGACGCCGGACGAGGCGCAGCACGCCCGCGCCGACCTGCTGCGGGGCCGGATCGCCTTCACCCGTCCCGCGGACGGCAGCGGTCCGTCGTGGACGGTGCGCGCGGCCCGGCGCCTCGCGCACCTCGACCCCGCCCTGTCCCGCGAGTACTTCCTCGACGCCCTCGAGATGAGCTTCGTCGTCGGCCGCGCCGGCGGGGTGGTCGACGAGGTCATCACCGCCGCGCGGGAGTCCGCGCCGGCTCCCGCGTCGCCCGACCTCCTCGAAGCGCTGGTCGTCCTCGGCGAGGACGGCCACCGCGCCGCCATCCCGCTGCTGCGCGACGCGTTGCGCGCCGAGGGCGGCCCGTTGTGGAGCAGGCGGCCCGCCCTGGCGTCGATGATCAGCACCGAGCTGTGGGACCTCGACACCCACTTCGCCCTGTCCGACTGGCTCGTGAAGGCGGGCCGGGAGTCGGGCTCGCCGTTGCTGCTGCGCCTCGCCTTCGCCCAGCAGGCCACCTCCGCCGTGCTCGCGGGAGACCTGGGACTGGCGCTCGCCGCGACCGCGGAGGAGGAGGCCGTCGCGGACGCGGTCGGCGAACCTCCCCTGCGCCACCACCGGCTGCTGCTCGCGGCGATGCGGGGCCGACGCGGGGAGACCCTGGACCTGCTCGGGCAGTCCGGGCAGGTCGCGAGCCTGCACTGGTCCGCGGCGCTGCTGCACAACGGCGTCGCCGACTACCCCGCCGCCCTCGCCGCGGCCACGGCGGCGACGCGGCACGGCGACCTCTTCCTCACCGGGGCCGCCCTGCCCGAGCTCGTCGAGGCCGCCGTCAAGTGCCGCGAGCCCGCCGTGGCGGAGCGGGCGCTGGCGTCGCTGACCGAACGCACCGGCGCCGCCGGGACCGCGCTCGGCCGGGGCGTCACGGCGTACGCCCGCGGCCTCGTGACCGGTGCGGAGGACGACTACCGCGAAGCCGTCGAGTGCCTGGCGGAGGCGCCGCTGCGCCCGTACCAGGGCCGCGCGCACCTGCTCTACGGCGAGTGGCTGCGCCGCCAGGGCCGCCGCAGGGACGGCCTGCGCGAGCTGCGCACCGCCCACGACCTGCTGACGGCGGCGGGCGCGGAGGCGTTCGCGCACAGGGCGGCCGACGAGCTGCGCGCCGCCGGGCACCGGGTGGAGCGCCGCTCCGACCAGGTCCACGGACAGCTCACGATGCAGCAGGTGGCCGTCGCGCGGCTGGTGGCCGCCGGGGCCACGTCGACCGAGGTCGCCACCCAGCTGTTCATCAGCAAGCGCACGGTCGACGCGCACCTGCGCGCGATCTTCCGCAAGCTCGGTGTGGCCTCGCGCCGTCAGCTCAAGGACCACCCCGGCCTCCTCGGCGACGACCGGAACGGTTCGTCATTCGGCCGTTGAGGGGGTGACCGGGACGCGTCCGGCGGGTGGAATGGAGCCCGACGGAGGTGTGGCATGCGTACACGGCTCGTGGTGTCGTTGCTCGGACTGGTGCTCTTCGCGGGTGGTGCTCCCGCGCTGGCGTCACCACCGACGCCCGGTGACCAGCCCCTGCCGGGCTACACCATCTCGAACCCGCCGCTGAAGCCCGAGGTCGTCGGCGGCAAGCCGACGCGCGTGCTGCAGGGCGTGCACAGGCACTCCGCGTACATCGTCGAGGTGCCCCCGAACTGGAACGGCCGGCTGGCCATGTGGGCGCACGGCTACCGGGGCACCGGCACCGTCCTCACCGTGGACCCGCCCGCCTACGGACTGCGCACCCGCCTGCTCGGCCAGGGCTACGCGTGGGCGGCGTCCTCCTACTACGGCAATGGGTACGACGTCCGCGCCGGTGTCCAGGCCACGCACGACCTGGCTCGCCACTTCGGCACGCTGGTGGCGAGGCCGAAGCAGGTCCTGATCGCGGGCGTCTCGATGGGCGGCCACGTGATCGGCCGTTCGCTGGAGCAGTACCCCGGCTTCTACGACGGCGCCCTGCCGATGTGCGGCGTGCTCGGCGACCACGAGCTGTTCGACTTCTTCCTCGACTACCAGCTGACGGCGCAGAAGCTCTCCGGCATCGGCACCTACCCGGTCCCGGCCGACTACCTCACCGCGGTGGTGCCGCGCATCCAGGAGGAACTGGGGCTCACCACCCTCGTACCGGGCGGCCCCGACACCGTGACCGCCCGCGGCGCCCAGTTCCGCGCGGTCACGGTCGAACGCAGCGGCGGCCCCCGCCCCGGCGCGACCCCCGCGTTCGCGTTCTGGAAGAACTTCCTCTTCGGCCTCGCCTCCCCGCCCGCCCCGGACGCGCCGCTCGCCTTCGACCCCGGCCGCCTCGCGACCAACCTCGGCACCCGCTACCAGCCCAGCTCGCCGGTCGACCTGAACCGCGCGGTGCAACGGGTCCTGCCGGCCGACTGGCGCTCGCGCCTGTCCCCCGCGCTCACCGAGATCCCGAGGATCGCGGGCAAGCCGCGGGTGCCGGTGGTCTCCCTGCACGGCCTGGGCGACCTGTTCGTGCCGTTCTCGATGGAGCAGGAGTACCGCGGCGACGTCGCCCGCAACGGCCAGTCGAGGTGGCTGGTGCAGCGGGCGATCCGCACGGTGGACCACTGCGAGTTCTCGCCCTCGGAGGCCGGTGCGGCCTGGGACGACCTGGTGGCGTGGACCGACCGCGGCAGGAAGCCCGCCGGTGACGCCGTCGGTGACCGGTCCGCGGTGGCCTCGGAGACGTTCGGGTGCCGGTTCACCGATCGGGCGGCGTACGCGGGTCCCGGCACCCGGAAGTTGTTCTCCGCCTGTCCCTGACAGGGGTTGCCCGCGGTCCGGCTCCCGGTGGCGTGAGAGCACGACCGGGAGCCGGTGGTACGACCACGGCCTCCCAGCGGTTGCGGCCCGTGTCCCCGGAGGTGTCGCGGTGGCGGCGGGTCGCGGGCGGGCTCCAGGCCGCGGCACCGGTGCTGCGCGGCGAGGCGGCATCGGCAGGTCCGCGTTGCCCGACCACGCCGCGGCGGAGGCCGGCGGCATGCGGGTGGTGCGCGGTGCCGGCGTCGAGTCCGAACTGGCGTTCGGCGCTCTGCACCCGCTGCTGTCCCCCCTCGGCCCCCAGGGCTCAGGCGTTCACCGGAGGAGTGCGGAACGCCGTCCCCGCCGTGCCGTGACTACTCCGAGGGCTGGTGCAACGGGGTCACCGTGGCATCGAGTTGTTCGGGCAGGCGCACGAGCGGCTGCAACGGCAGGGCGACCGCGCTGTCCGCCGTGGTTTCCAGGTGCCGCAACATGATCCCCTCCCGCAACGCCCACGGGCAGACCTGGAGCCGTTCCA
Organism: Lentzea sp. CC55; assembly: GCF_021056325.1. Classification (NCBI taxonomy): domain Bacteria; kingdom Bacillati; phylum Actinomycetota; class Actinomycetes; order Pseudonocardiales; family Pseudonocardiaceae; genus Lentzea; species Lentzea sp. CC55. The sequence continues at coordinate 145,208 of NZ_JAJCXE010000053.1, forward strand.
CACCGAGCGCGCTCATCGTGGCGTGCGCGACCACGGCACCGGCCAGGATCTGCCTGGCCCGGGGCTGCGACACCCCGCGCAACCTCGCCCGCTGCGCCGCGGACATCCTGGCCAGCCGCGGGATCCAGCGGCGGACGTCCTCGACGGTGAGGTCCCGGTCGACGAACGGGCCCTCGCGCTGCGGCGGCGCCCCCGCGAGCCGGGCCAGCTGCTTGAACGTCTTGGAGGTGGCGACGACCTTGTGCGGCACGCTCTCCCAGCGCAGCCGGTCGACCACCTCGGCCAGCGTCTCGCGCACGTGGCGCCGCAACGCCTTCAACTCCGGGGGCCGCGGCGGGTCGCTCGACAGGAACGCCCTGGTCAGGCGGCCCGCTCCGAGCGGGAGCGACAGGGCGAGCTCCGGGTCGGCGTCCCGCCCGAGCGCGATCTCCATGGACCCGCCGCCGATGTCGAGCACCAGCAACCGCCCGACCGACCACCCGTACCAGCGGTGCGCGGCGAGGTACGTCAGGCGCGCCTCGTGCTCGCCGGACAGGAACTGCGGCCGCATCCCGACGTCGGCGTGGATGCGGTCGACGATCTCGTCGCGGTTGGTGGCGTCGCGCACCGCCGAGGTCGCGAACGTGTAGAGCTGGTCGACGCCGTGCCGGTAGGCGGCGCCGACCGCGTCCGCCACGGCCCGGACCACCCGCTCGACCCCGGCGGGGCTGACCGACCCGTCCGGCTCGATCTCCTCACCGAGCAGCGTCGGCTCCTTCACCGAGTGCGCGGGCAGCGGTGGTGCGCCGGGGCGGACGTCGACGACCTGCAGCTGCGCGGAGTTCGACCCGATGTCCAGCACGCCAAGACGCATGGGGAGCTCATACCCGCGTTCGAGGGTGTTATTCGCCCGCGGCGGCCGTGCCAGTCATCTGTGAAGGCTTCCGGGACGGCGCGCGCGGGGGTTGAATCCGCGCAGCCGTCGAAGGAGCAACTCCATGCGTCTGATCAGGGCAACCGCGGCCACCGCCGCCATCCTCGTCGCAGCAGCACTTCCCGCTTCCGCGATCAACTCCTACAACGCCACGCCCGCGCCCGAACGCACCGAGGTCGGCGCACTCGTCGCCACCTGGGACAACGACGACGACCCGGCGACCCCGGACCGCGTCGACTGGGTCTGCAGCGGCACCATGGCCGACGCCGACACCTTCCTCACCGCCGCGCACTGCACCAGCGACTGGCCGGCGAACGTGAAGTTCTACGTCTCGCTGCACCAGGACGTCCAGTCCGCGCTCGACAGCGCCACCGGCACCCCGGCGCAGATCGCCGCGGCGGTCGGCGTCCCCGGCACCGCGCACAACCACCCGGCCTACCCCGGCACGGCGGCCGACACGCACGACATCTCGGTCGTCGAGGTCTCCGCCGCGCAGATGAAGGCCCGGTGGTCGTTCACCCCGGCGACGCTGCCGACCGCGAACCGGCTGGGGCAGCTCGGCCCGCAGGGCCTCGACGCCACGTCGTGGGTCGTCGCGGGCTACGGCACGCAGGAGGCCCGCCGCGGTCCCGGCGGGCACACGCACCCCGGTGGCGGAGTGCGGATGAAGGCGCCGGTCACGTTCAACGCCCTGAACAACGCGTGGGCCCGGCTCGCCATGACCGCTCCGCAGGGCAACGGCGGGGCCTGCTACGGCGACTCCGGCGGCCCGAACTTCGCCACGATCGACGGCAAGCGGGTCCTCGCCGCCACCACGATCACCGGTGACTCGCCCTGCTACGCGACCAACGTCGTCTACCGGCTCGACACGCCCGGCGCGCGGGACTTCCTGCGCCCGTTCGTGACCCTGCCCTGACCGGTGCGCGGGCGGGCGCCCTCGAGCGCCCGCCCCGCGTCCGTTCTCAGTGCCGGCCCCAGTTCGGGACGTTGTGGCCGTTCATCGTCACCTCGAACTGGTCGTACTTCGCCATCAACGTCAGCAACTCGTCCTCACTGGGCTTGTTGCCGTCCGCGTACATCTCGGCGAGGCCGCGGAAGTACTCCTCGCGGTTGAGCGCGGGCGTGAAGATGATCAGCATCGTGGCCTGGTCCTCGTACGGGTTGTGGAACCCGTGCGAGACCCCCATCGGCACGTTCACGTAGGTGCCGGGCGGGGCGGCGAACGACTTGCCGTCGAGGTGCAGCTCCACCATGCCGTGCAGGACGTAGAACGCCTCCAGCTGCTCGTTGTGCACGTGCGGCGAGGCGCCGGGTGCTCCGGCGGCCATGCGGTGCTCGTACAGGCCCAGCCGGCCGTCCGTCTCGCTGCCCCTCGCCTTGAAGGTCGTGTGGGTGGTGGTGCCGATCTGCACCGACTCACCCTCGCCGGGAAGCAGGATGTTGGACACCTGAGTCATGTCTGGTCACTCCTCGTTGATCGCTTCGTGCTTCTCGCCGCTGTGAGCCGTCGTGTCTTCCTGGTTGAACCACGAGAGGTACCGCTCGCCCGTGTCCGGGAAGACGGTGACCAAGTTCTTGCCCGCGAGCTCCGGGCGTGCCGCGAGGACCCGGCAGGCGTGTGCCGCCGCGCCGGACGAGACGCCGACCAGCAGTCCCGCCGTCCGCGCCAGCTCCCGCGCGGTGTCGTAGGCGTCCTCGTTGGAGACCGCCAGGACCTCGTCGATCACGTCGACGTCGGTCGTGGGGGCGACGAAACCGCCGTTCAGGCCGGGGATGCGGTGCAGGCCGCCCCACCCCTGGCTGAGCACGGGTGAGCCCTCCGGCTCCACCGCGACCACGCGGATCGCGGGGTTGCGCTCCTTCAGGTACCGCGCCGTGCCGCTGAGCGTCCCGCCGGTGCCGACGCCGCAGACGAAGACGTCCACCTCGCCGTCGGTGTCGTTCCAGATCTCCGGGCCGGTGGTGGCGTAGTGCGCCGCCACGTTGTCGGGGTTCTCGTGCTGGCAGGCGAACCACGAGCCCGGCCGTTCGCGGTGGATCTCCTCGGCCTTCGCGATCGCCGCCGCGTAGCCCTCCTGGTACGGGGTCAGCACGATCTCCACGCCGAACGCGCGCAGCAGCTGCAGGCGTTCGCTGGTGGCGCTGTCCGGCAGGACGATCACGCACCTGTAGCCGCGTGCGGCGGCGATGGCGGCCATCGAGATGCCGGTGTTGCCCGAGGTCGCCTCGACGATGGTGCCCGTGCCCCTGCTGAGCTGCCCGCGCTGCTCCGCGCCGTTGATCATGTAGAGCGCGGCGCGGTCCTTCACGCTGGACAGCGGGTTGGCCATCTCCAGCTTGGCGAAGAGCTGCGCGGTCGTGACGCCGAGGTCGAGCCGGACGGTGGGTGTGCCACCGATCAGGTCGACGAGCGAGTGGGCGGGCGGCCGCCGGGTGAGGGGCTGACTGAGCCGGGTGTCCACGAGCACTCCGATCGGTTGGTTTTCACCAGCTGGGGAACACCGCTGCGCCCTTGTGCCGCTGGCCCGCGACGACCACGGACTGGCGCGGGCGGGCCGCCTTCGCGACGCTGCGGCTCGACCTCAGGTTCGGGATGGAGAACGGTGCGAGGACGCGCGAGTCGGCCGGCACGTCCCGGATCACGAGCGCCTGGGCGCCCACCACCGAGTCGTGCCCGACGGTGACGGGGCCGAGGATCGTCGCGTTGGCCCCGACGACCACCCGGTCGCCGAGCTTCGGGTGCCGCCGCGACCCCTCCGGCCGCTGGTTGTCGTGCCACCAGCCGACCGCGCCGAGCGTCACCTGGTGGAAGATCGTGACGTCGTCGCCGATCTCCACCGTCTCGCCGATCACGACGCCCGCGCCGTGGTCGATGAAGAAGCCGCGGCCGATCCGCGCACCGGGGTGGATCTCGATGCCCCCGGTGAGCAGGCGGGCGAGGACCATGACCAGGCGGGCGCCGCGGCGGTGACCTCGCAGGTGCAGCCGGTGCGACACGCGCCAGCCCCAGATCGCGATGACCGTCGGGTGCAGCAGCGCCTCGCTGCGCGACAGGATCGACGGGTCGCGGTCCATGACCATGTCGAGGTCGCCGAGGACCACGCGCAGCAGCGCCCGCGGGGTCACCGGACCGCTCCCGCCTTCTCCTTGCGCAGCTGCCCGAGCCGGTTCTCCGCGTAGGCCACGCCGACCATCACGACCAGGCCGCCCGCCAAGAGGTTCCACGTGACGGGTTCGCCGAGGAACGTCACGCCGACGAGCACGGCGAACACCGGGACCACGTAGTTGACCGCCGAGGCGGTGGTGGCGCCGACGTCACCGATGAGGCGGAAGTAGAGCACGTACGCCAGGCCGGTGCTGAGCAGGCCGAGCAGCACGATGCTGAGCGTGACCGGGCCGGTGAAGTGCGGTGTGCGCCACTCGAGGAACGGCGTCACGAGTGCCTGCAGCACCGCCGCCGAGACGAGCTGCGACGCGGCCAGGGCCAGCGGCGCGAGGCCGAGCGGCGACAGGTACTTGCGCACGTACACGAAGCCGATCGCGTAGCTGATGGCCGCGCCGAAGCAGGCCAGTCTGCCGCTGAGCGACCCGAGCGACTCGTGCCACGGGCCGATCAGCAGCACCACGCCGACGAAGCCCAGCGCCAGGCCGACCGCCTTGCGCGAGGTCGCCCGCTCCGTCGGCAGCGCGGCCGTGGCGAGCGCCAGCGTCAGCAGCGGTGTGGCGCCGATGAGCACGCCCGCGATGCCCGCGCCCGTGGTCTTCTCGCCGTAGGACAGCAGCAGGAACGGGATCACGTTGCCGAACAGGCCGGCGGCGGCGATGTGGCCCCAGACCTGCGCGGAGCGCGGCAGGGTGACCTTGCGGACGGCCGCGATGCTGAGCAGCACCGCCGCCCCCAGCACGAGTCTGGCGAGCACGAGCTGCCCCGGCGTCAAGCCTTCGAGGGAGACCTTGATGAAGGTGAAGCTGCTCCCCCACAGCAGAGCCAGCAGCAGGAAGCGAGCGACGGATGCCTTGTCCATTGTTTCTCGATTCGGGTCATCAGTCTGTAGTCGTTCGGATACTTCACCAGTCGCGACTAGTGGCGCGGTGGAGCCGCTCACGCTGGGAAGCGGGCCGACTACGAGGCGCTCGACCCGGCGGGCTCAGACCAGGTGCTCTCGCGCCCACTCCTCGAAGCTCGTGAGCGGCAGGCCCGGCGCCCGTGCGAACTCCGGCCGGCCCGCCATGCCGGTCTCGTTCATCCGGTCGTGCCCGGCACCCGTCTCCGGCATCTCGGCGGGAGGTCCGCTGCGCACGGCGCAGGCCTCGGCCGGGAGGCACTGTTGACGTGGCTGGGTGAGCTGGTCACCTACTGCGTGACCGCGAAGGGGCTCGCCACGGCGCTCGCCCACGACGGGGACCCGGTCGGGGAGAACTCCTGCGCGACGGCGATCGGCGAGGCCGCCGGGCCGCCGCCGCTGCGGCGGGCGGTGGCGGAGGGCGCGGTGGCGGAGGGCGCGGTGGCGGAGGGCACGGTGGCGGAGGGCACGGTGGCGGAGGGCGCGGTGGCGTCGGACGTCACGGCGGTCGAGCGCGGCACATCGATCGTCGGCATCGTGATGGCGACCGAGCACCACCGCGACCCGGCCGCGTCGGCCGAGCGGTTGTTCGCGGCGGCCGAGATCGGGCCACGCGACACGATCAGTACGCCGCGAACCCCCTGATCACGAGCGCGGCGAAGCGCCGGGACGCGGCGGCCCGGCCCTCCGGGGTCGCGGCGCGGATGCCGCCGTTCGCCATGAGCACCAGGACGAGGTCGTCGACCACGAAGTCCTCGCGCAGCCGGCCGGTCCGCTTGGCCTTGCGGGCGAGCTTCGCGACCGCCTTCAGCGACCGCTCGCGGCTGCCCGCGAAGTCCAGGGCGCGGGGGAAGTTGGAGGTGAAGGCCGCGGTGAAGCCCCGGTCGCGGGCGTGCAGGGCGCAGATCCTCTCGACGACGGTGCAGAAGCCGCGCCACGGGTCGGGGTCCGCGAGCCCTTCGCGCACGATGACCTCGCACGCCTGCATCTGCTCGGCGAACGCCTCGGTGGCCAGCGCCTCCTTGGTCGGGAAGTGGCGGTAGAGGGTCGCGGGGCCGACGCCGGCGCGGCGGGCCACCTCGCGCATCGGTGCGCTCAGGCCGTCGGTGGCGAACACCTCGCGGGCCGCTTCGAGGATGTGCTCGCGGTTGTACCGGGCATCGGAGCGCACGGGGTGGGACAAACGCGCTGTCATGCTCTCACTTTAGCGAAGTGGACGGGTGCGTCCATCTACTGTCGGTGTCGTGAAAGCCATTGTGGTGCAGACGTTCGGCTCACCGGACGGGGTGGTCGTCGTCGACCTCCCCGACCCCGTTCCCGCCGAGGGGCAGGTGCTCGTGGCCGTCGAGGCGGCCGGGGTCGGCGGTGCCGACGTCCTGATCAGGCGCGGCGACCTCGCCGCCTACGGTTTCCGGGAGGGCCACGTGCCCGGCGGGGAGGTCGCGGGGACCGTGGTCTCCACGGGCGGCGGGGTCGACCCGTCCTGGGTGGGGCGGCGGGTGTGGGCGCCCACCGGCGTCGGGGGCGGGTACGCCGAACTGGCGGTCGTGCCGGCCGGCTTGGTCGTCGCGCTCCCCGCGGGGCTGTCCGCGGAGGAGTCGGTGGCGCTCGGCGGCGCCGGGGTGGTGGCGCACTTCGGCCTGGCCCACGCCCGCTTCTCCCCGGGCGAGTCCGTGCTGGTGCGCGGTGCGTCCGGCGGCATCGGCACCATGGCGGTCCAACTCGCGGCCCGGCGGGGCGCGAAGGCCGTGGCGGTCACGACGTCCTCGGCCGCGCGGGGTGAACGGCTGCGCGTGCTCGGAGCGACCCACGTGCTGGGCCGCTCCGGCACCACGAACGACGGCTACGACGTCGTCGTCGACGTCGTGGCCGGGCAGGACCTGCCGTCGTTCCTCGACAGGCTCAACCCCAACGGGCGGCTCGTCGTGGTCGGTGCCGTCGCCGGGCCTCCGCCCGGAGACGTCAGCACGCGGATGATGGCGGCGTTCCGGAAATCGTTGTCCTTCAGCACGTTCAGCGCCGACACGGTGTCCGAAGAGGACAGGCGGACGGTGGGGGCCGCGCAGTTCGCCGCCGCGGTCCGCGGCGAACTGCGGGCCGTCGTGCACGAGGCGCTGCCGTTGGAGCAGGCCGCGCTCGCGCACCGGAAGATGGACGCGGGCGAGGTCTTCGGCAGGATCGTGCTGACCGTTCAGGCGTAGGGGTTGCGGCCGGACAGGCCGCTCGCGTTGCACGGTCCGTCGAACGCGTCACGGCAGACCACCACGGCGAAGTAGGTGATCGAGTCGCCGCTGATCGACCACGACAGGTTGTTGTAGGTCGAGTAGTCCTCCTTGTCGCAGCCCGAGTGGTCGTAGCGGCGCGTCGGAGTCGTGTCCGGGGTGAGCGACCCGTTGTAGAACAGGAAGTACGCGTACACCGGCTTGGCGTCGCAACCCCAGTCGGAGACGATCAGGTCGATGTTGCCGACCGAGCCGCGGCCGGTCCAGTCGAACGTCGCCCCGGCGTAGCCGTAGCTCGGTCCCGAGAAGACGAACTCCTGCGCGGCGGCGCCGGCGGACGGGGTGTTCACGGTGATCACCGAGAGCGCCACCGCTGCCGCGGCGGCGACCCGGCGGACGGTGCTGCTGAAGCTCCTCGAACGCATGGCGGCAGTAAACAGCGCGCACGCGCACTCGCAGTAGCCATTGCGCCTCAGCGCAAAACCCCGCGCCCGGACCGGCCGGGCGCGGGGTTCGCGTTCACGCCGTCAGTGCCGCGCGGCGGCGCGGTCGAGCTGCTCGCGGACGCTGCGCGGGCGCATGTCGGTCCAGTGCTCGTTCACGTAGTCGAGGCACGACTGGCGGGTTTCCTCGCCGTGCACGACGGTCCAGCCGTCGGGCACGGTGGCGAGCGTCGCGGGCCACAGGGCGTGCTGGCCCTCGTCATTGACCACCACGAAGAAGCGGCCGTCCTCGTCGTCGAAAGGGCTGGTGCGCATTGATCGGCTCTTTTCAGTAGATGGTGCGGGCGTCCGCGCTGCGGCGGTGGGCACGCGACTTGCGGAGGTCGCGGGCGATGTTCAAGCGGGTGAGCCACCGGTCGGTGCCGTCGAAACGGGCCTTGAACGGCTCCCGGCCGTGCGTGCCGCGGTAGTTGTCCAGGAACAGGACCTCACCGGGCTTGAGGGCGTAGCCGGAGATGTTGGCGTCGATCGCCTTCACGATCGCGTCCAGCGCGGCGGCCGCCTCGGGGTCCGACGCGGGGACCTCCATGAAGTACGGGTCCAGGCGCAGGTAGGGGTCCTCCTGCGGGCCGAAGAGGACCGCGATGGGCTCCGGGTTCGCGTCCAGGCCGGAGATCCACTCGTAGCTGCGGTCGCGCAGGCGGCGCAGCTGCTCGTCCTCCTCGTCGTTCTGGCGGTTGGCGGCGAGGTGCGAGCGGTCGGGCCGGATCGGGAAGCGCTCCTGGCGCAGCACCTCGACGACGTCCGCCGGGAGGTCGACGCCTTCCAGCGAGCCGTAGGTGGTGTTGACGCCGTCGGGGTTGCGCAGGCACATCAGGCCCACGTAGTCCGTGCGCATCGGGTGGAACGCGTCCTCGATGTGCCACGTCAGCAGCTCCTCGCTGCCGGAGCCGAGCTGCTCGTACTGGTGCTCCTTGATGGGGAACACGTCGTGCAGCAGCCGGCCGTCCTGCTGGGTGGACCACGCGATGGGGTCACCGAGCAGCGACGCGCACAGGTAGAAGAACAGGTCCTCGGCGAGCGTGGGACGTCCCTCGCCGCCGCAGTCCTTCCAGTGCGCCGGCGTCGGGCCGATGCCGGCGTCGTCGATCCGGTAGCCGCCGACGACGCACAGCGGGTGCGGCTCGGTGAGGCGGAACTCGGTCAGGCCCGCGCGCAGGGCGCGGGGCAGCTCGTGGGCGATGATGGTGGCGTCGCGCACGAAGGCCGGGTCCTCGACCGTGCGGTAGCGCTCGGCCAGCGACGCGACCAGGGCGCCGGCCTCGGCGACGTCGGAGTCGGACAGGTCAATTCTGAACACGGGCTTTCTCCCCTGCGAGTGCGAGCGTGTCGAGGCCTCGGGTGAACGAGGCGGTGGGGCCGCCGTAGCCCAGCCGGACGCGGGCCGGGTCGCCGAAGCACGACCCCGGGACGAGGAGCGTGCGGTGGTCCCTCGCGAGGTCGTGGCAGAAGCCGGTGGTGTCGGCGTGGCCGAGCAGCCGCGGGAACGTGGAAGCGCCGCCCATCGGCTCCGGCAGGTCGATCAGGTCCGGGTGGTCGGCGGCCCACCGGCGCAGCAGCCCCAGGTTGTGGCGGGCCTGCTGCATGCGGGCACCGACCAGGAGACCCGCGTTGCGCGCGACGCGGGTGGCGAGCAGCTCGACCAACGGCGAGAGGTGCAGCGTCATGCGGTCGCGCAGTTCCAGCGTGCCGTGCAGCACGTCCTGCGGCCCGATCGCCCAGCCGACCCGCAGCCCCGGCAGGCCGTAGCCCTTGGACAGGGTGCCGATCGAGATGGCCCTGTCGTAGTCGTGCACGGGGTCCACCAGCGGTTCGCCCTCGACGACCATCTCGCGGAACGCCTGGTCCCACACCAGGTACGCGCCCGCCTCGCGGCAGATCGCGACGAACTCGTCGCGCTGCTCCGGTGTGAGAGACGCCCCCGTCGGGTTGTGCGGGAAGTTCACGACGACGGCTTTGGCGCCGTCGACCACGGCACGCAGGTCGTCGAGGTCGGGCCGGAACCCGTTCTCGGGCCGCAGCGGCCACACCCGCAGCTCGCAGCCCATGGTCCGGGCGATCGACGTGTGCGTGTGGTAGGTCGGCTCGGTGACGACGACGGCGTCGCTCGGGTCGAGCAGCGTGCTGAGCACGAGGTAGATCGCCTCGCTGCCGCCGTGCGTGACCATGACCCGGTCGGGGTCGCCGGTCCCCCACTCGTCGGCGATGGCGGTGCGGACCTCCTCGCCGCCGAACGAGGTGCTGTCGCGGAACACCACGGCGTCGAGCTCGGCGGCGTCGATGCCGAGCACCGCCCGCAGGTCGGCGAGCGAGTAGTCCTCCACCCCGCTGCTGCCGATGTCGTCGTCGACCGCGAAGTAGTACAGACGCATCCAGTCCTCGAGAGGTGCTGGTTCGAACTTCATCGGGACGGCTCCTTTCAGCGGTAGGCCGAGGACTGCAGCTCGTACAGCTCGGCGTAGAGGTCGGGGTGGGCCATGAGGTCGGAGTGGCTGCCCACCTCGCGGATGCGGCCGCCGTCGAGGACGACGATCAGGTCGGCCATGCGCACGGTCGAGAAGCGGTGCGACACCAGGAGGGTCACCGTGCCGCGCGAACTGCCTTCCCGTGCCGCCTCGGCGAAGCGCTCGAACAAGGCGTGCTCGGTCTGCGGGTCCAGGGCGGCGGTCGGTTCGTCGAACACCGCCAGCAGCGGATCGGTGCGCAGCAGGCCCCGGGCGAGCGCCAGCCTCTGCCACTGGCCGCCCGACAGCTCGACGCCACCGTCCCAGTCCCGGCCCAGCCGCGTGTCGAGGCCGTGCGGCAGGCGGTCCACGACGGACGTCGCTCCCGCCCGCCGCAGGGCGCCCCGCAACGCGGCGTCGTCGCCGATCTTCGCGGTGTCGGCGACACCGATGCTCTCGCGGACCGCGAACCGCAGCTCCACGAAGTCCTGGAAGGCACCGGTGAGCCGGGCCCGCCACTGCGCGACGGGGAACCGGCGCAGGTCGACGCCGTCGACCTCGACCCTGCCCTCGCCGGGTTCGCAGAAGTCGCACAGCAGCTTCACGAGCGTCGACTTGCCCGCGCCGTTCTCCCCCACCAGTGCCACGACCGAGCCGGCGGGCAGGTGCAGCGAGACACCGTCGAGGACGGTGCGCTCACTGCCCGGGTAGCGGTAGGTGACGTCGACGAGGTCGATGCCGCGGCTCAGCGACGCGGGCGGGGTGGCCGGCTCGTCCGGCTGTTTCGCGGCGGACGCGGCGAACCGCTCCAGCCACACGTAGCGCCTGGCCTGCTTGAGGCACCACAGGAAGTCGCCGCTGTAGCCGACGGACGTGGCGACGACGGCGGCCATCTCGATGGTGAGCGCGACGACCAGGACGACGTCACCGGGCGTCGCCCTGCCCTGCACCGCGAGCCAGACCACGAGCGCGATGGCGCCGAAGAACCCGGCCGCGTTGACGACGGCGTCGATGCTCTTGAGCGCCGCGCCGCGCCAGGCCGCGCGGTTGCGGGTGTCCAGCACCTCGCCGGAGACCTCGTGGTGGCGGTGCACCAGTTCGCGGGTGAGCCCGAAGATCCGCAGCTCCTTGCCCGCGCCGGCGGTCGTGCCGATGTCGAACAGGTGGCGGCGCAACCGCTCGGTCTCGCCGGTGTCCTCCTGGGCGTCCACGGCGAGGTCGTTGGCCCGGCTGGTGATCCACAGCGAGATGAACGCCAGCAGGGCCAGCGAGATCAGCGCGGGGTGCACGTCGGCGAGCAGCAGCGCGGTGGTGCCGAAGCCGACGATCGCGCTGATCAGGCCCGCGGTCGCGTTGGTCATCTCGGCGAGGCTCTCGCGCTCCTCGCGCAGGAGCTGGATCTGGTCCAGGTACTCCGGGTTCTCGTGCGGGGCGAGGCTGCCGATCCCGCCGAGCAGGCGCATCAGCGTCCGGTCCGACAACGCCTGCGTGCGTTCGAGCACGGCGAACACGCAGTGGGCGTTGTAGTACTGGGCGACGATGAGCAGCCCGGTGGCGGCGGCGATGCCGAACCCGGCGGTGAGCGCGCCCTCCAGATCACCGTCGTGGGCGGCGTCGACCAGGTTGCCGGCGCTGTAGGCGATCAGGGGACCGGTGAGCGCGAGGGCGATCTCCGTGACGATCTGGAAGACCGCGTGCCGGCGCGCCGCCCGGAAGCCGAAGCTGATGGTCGTGAGGAAAGCCCTCCAGGTGTCACGCATCGGTGCCTCCCACCGGCTGGAAGCGCTCCGCCTGCAGGCGGAACAGGTGGGCGTAGCGGCCGTCGAGGTCGAGCAGTTCGTCGTGGCCGCCGTTCTCGACGACACGGCCCTCGGAGACGACCACGATCCGGTCGGCGCGCCGCACGGTGGAGAAGCGGTGCGAGATGATGATCGTGGTGAGGCCCTGGGTAAGGTCCAGGAACCGTTCGTACAGCTCGGCTTCCGCCCGCACGTCGAGCGCCGCGGCGGGTTCGTCGAGCACGAGGACCCTCGCGCCCGCCTCGACGGCGAACATCGCGCGGGCCAGGGCGACGCGCTGCCACTGCCCGCCGGAGAGGTCGACGCCGTCGCTGTAGGCCTGCGACAGCACGGTGTCCCAGCCGTGGGGCAACGACTCGACCAGGTCGCCGATCCCGGCCCGTTCGGCGGCGCGGCGCAGCATGGCCTCGTCGCCCGCGTGCTCGGGAGCGCCCAGCCCGATGTTGTCGCGCACCGGCAGGTGGTAGCGGGTGAAGTCCTGGAACAGCACCGCGACCCGCCTGCGCCACTCCCGCGGGTCGAGATCCACCAGGTCGGCTCCGTCGACGGTGATCTTGCCGCCGGTGGGTTCGTAGAGACCGGCCAGCAGCTTCACGAGCGAGGTCTTGCCGGCGCCGTTGTCGCCGACGACCGCCAGCGACTTCCCGGCGGGGATCACGAGGTCCAGTCCGTTCAGGACCTCGCGGTCGTTGCCGGGGTAGCTGAAGGACACGCCTTCGCACCGGATCTCCCGCGCCGGGACGTCCGCCCCGACCGGCAGGCCGGACTCGGGTGGCCCGCTGTCCGCGAGCCGCTTCTCCAGCGACAGCAGCTTCGGCACGGTGACGGCGGCGTTCGAGAGGTACAGGTGCTCGTCGCCGACGGCGTACTCGTTGGCGTTCGCGAGCGCCTCCACGAACACGGCGAGGGCGGCGAGCGTCAGGTCGCCTTCCACCGCGGCGTACGCGAGCAGGCCGTAGGACAGCACGTTGATCGCGAGGATCGCGGACGCCGACCCGAGCACCATGCCCGGTCGCGGCCGGCGGGCCCGCCGGATGGGGCCGATCCCGGCCTGCCACAACGTGTCGAACCGCGTGACGAGCCAGTCGAGGGCGCCCCAGAGGCGGACCTCCTTGGCCGGGGCCGGGTCGAGCGCGAGGTCACGCGCGTACTCGGCCTGGCGGAGCTGGGCGCTCTGCCCGAACCCCTCCTCGCCGACGCGCAGGTAGTCGCGCTGCATCCGGTAGACGATGATCGGCCAGACCACGAGCCACAGCAGGCCGAGCCACCAGTGGAACCAGGTGAGCACGGCCGCCGAGCCGACGGCCCGCAGCCACGACGTGAGCACCTCCGGCAGGGCCTCGACGGTCTGTCCCGGCCGGTGCGCGCTCATGCCGAGGCCCCGCACGACGCGGACCTCGTCCATCACGCCGGGGTCCTCGAGGTGGGCGATGCCCCTCGGGCGGCCCAGGGCGGTGAGCACGACCTCCTGCAGGTACCGGTCGACGTCGCGGCCGAGCGTCGACACCGCGGCCCGCAGCAGCGGGGACGTCAGGCGTTCGACGAGGATCGCGACGGCGATCGCGACGAGCAGGGAGCCCACCCGGTCCGCGGCGGGCGAGCCCGCGCCGCCCCTGGCCGCGTCGGGGATCGCGCCGATGAGCAGTCCGGTGAGCACCGCGATCCCGATGGGCAGGACGGCGCTCACCACCACGCCACCCGCCAGGAGCGCCGTGCGCGGCCGGCTGACCCTGGGCAGCACCCGGAGGACGGCGAGGATGCCCCTGGCGGTGGGCGGGAGGTTGTGGAGCGGGTTCGGCATGACTTCCGTATCCGTCAGATGAGGCGTGCGGTCGCCGAGGCGCGTCGCTCGTGGGACTTCCGCAGGTCGGTCGTGATGCTGACCCGCTTGAGCCAGCGGTCCGTGCCGTCGTAGCGGGCCTGGAACGCCTGCCGCCCGTGCGCGAGGCGGTGGTTGTTGATGACGAGGACGTCGCCGGGCTCCAGGGCGACGTCCAGGCAGGACGCCTCCAGCAGGTCGCTGACGGCCTGCAGGGCCGCGCGCGGCGCCGGCTCCGCCGGGATCTCCATGAAGTACGGGTCGATGCGGATGTACGGGTGCTCGCGCGACCCGTAGAGCACCGCGACGCGGTTGTCGTCGGCCTTCATCTCGTCGATCTCGGAGAACTCGGCGTCGACGCCCTGGGTGACGTTGTGCTTCGCCAGGTGCGAGTCGTCCGGCCGGATCAGGAAGTTCGGCTCGTGCAGGAGCGCGAGGTGCTCGGGGGCGAGCGAGCGCAGGTCCGGCTCGGAGACGATCGTGGCGACCCGGTCGGGGTTGCGCAGGCACTCCAGCAGCAGGTAGTCCGCGCGCCACGGGTGGAACGCGTCCTCGGTGTGCAGCGTGAGCGTGTCGGTGCTGCCGATCCCCATCTGCTCGGTCTCGAACCCCTTGATGGGGAAGATGTCGTGCACGAGCCGGGCGTCCTGCTGGGTCTTCCAGCCGAACGGCTCCCCGAGCAGGGCGCCGTGCAGCAGCAGGAGGATCTCCTCGGCGAACTCCGGGGCCGGGGTGGGGCGGCCGCGCCAGTGCCGCGGCGTCGGGCCGATGCGGGCGTCGTCGATGTTGTGACCGCGGACCACGCAGTAGCCGAGCTCGTCCTCGAGCGCGAAGTCGCGCAGGAAGCGGCGCTGTCCCACGGGCAGTTCGGCGGCGAGCAGCGGCAGGTCGCGCAGCAGCTGCTCGTCGGCGGGACCCGAGTACTCCTTGGCGATGCGCAGCGTCAGGGTCTCGGCCTCGGCGGCTTCTTCCGACGACAGCGTGTAGATCCGTTTGGGCGTGGACAAGGACTGCTCCCCCTCAATTGCTGTTCAGGTGGGCGATCAGGGCCTCCGCGGCCTGCCGGAAGCGGATGGCGGCCCGCTGCACGGTCTCGGTGCGGTGGAGGTTGGTGCTGTGGTGCCATTCGACGAGGAGCTCTCCCCCGCCGGTGCGCTCGATCTCCAGGTGCAGCGCGTACGGGCGGACACCTCCGCTGGTGCTGTCGCCGCACAGGTCACCCGGTAGTTCGTCGGCGACGAGACCCCTGACCCCGTCGTCGTTCACGGCGTCGAGCCCGCCCGTGAAGTTGATGTTGATCTGTCGTTCCGGCGCGGCGCGCAGGCGGCGCACCTCCGGGTCCTCGGCCGTCAGGTGGCGCAGTGCGCCGTAGCCGACTCCGTGGCGTGGCACGGAGTTGATGCTTTCCCTTGCGGCGTCGAGGACTCCGGCGCCATCGGTCAGGTCGCCGTGCCGGAGCACCACCGGGTGCACCGAGGTGAACCACCCGACCGTGCGGGACAGGTCCGTCGCGGGCGCGAGGCTTTCGCGGCCGTGGTGTTCGAGGTCGACGACCACGGTGTCCGTGCCGGCCCACTCCCCCAGCGTCTGGTGGAGCGCGGCCAGGACCACGTCGAGGACCTGCGCGTTGGGCAGGTTCCCGGCGTCCACGGCGACCTCGACGACCGCCGCGGAGTCCTCGGTGTTGGCACCGGTGGCGTCGACCGGCAGGGTGAAGGCCGTCTCGACCTTGTCGAGCCAGTACGGCAGCTCGTCACGTGCCTCGCCGCTGTCCGCGAACGCGGTGACGGACTCGGCCCAGCGCCGGAACGACGTCGTCTTCGGCGGGAGCGGTTCGCCCCGGTACGCCGCGTCGAGGTCCTCCAGCAGCACGTTCCACGACACGCCGTCGACGACCAGGTGGTGGACCACGAGGCCGAGCCACGCCGGTGCGTCGCCGCGGTCGAGCAGCACCGCCGCCACCAGCGGGCCTCCGGCGAGGTCCAGCGACCGCTGCAGCTCGTCCATGTGGTGCCGGACATCGCCCCGCACGACCGTGAACCTCGCCGTCTCCCCCGGTTCGGCGATCCACTGGTGCCAGCCGTCGGGCCCGTGGTGCAGGCGGGTGCGCAGGGCGTCGTGGTGCGTCACCAGGGTGTTCAGCGCTTCCGCGAGCCTGCCGGCGTCGACGTCCGGCGCCAGTTCGAAGAGCCCCGACCAGTTCCAGTGGTGGCGGTCGTCGATCGTGGCACCGGTGAACCACCGCTGGATGGGCGTGAGCGGCACCGGTCCGGTGACCGGGCCCTGCTCGACCTGCGCCGGGACGGTGGCCGCGGCGGCCAGCTCGGCGACCGTCTGGTGGGTGAACAGGTCCGCGACCGCGAGGCCGAGACCCGCGGCGCGCGCCCGCGCCACGACCTGCAGGCTGGCGATCGAGTCGCCGCCCAGCTCGAAGAAGTTGTCGTGCACGCCGACCCTTCCGGTGCCCAGCAACCGCTCCCAGATGCCCGCCAGTGCCCGTTCGCCCTCGGTGCGCGGGGCGACGTACGCGCCGTCCGCCTCCGGTGCCGGGGGCTCGGGCAGGGCGCGGCGGTCGAGCTTGCCGTTGGCGGTGAGCGGCAGCGCGTCGAGCGTCACGAACGCCGACGGCACCAGGTAGTCGGGCAACTTCCCGCGCAGGAACGCGCGCAGCTCCGCCGTTGCGGCGTCCGTGACCACGTAGGCGACGAGACGCTTGCCGGTGCCGGACGCCAGGGCGACGACCGCGGCGGCCCGCACGTCCCCGTGCGTGGTCAGCAGCGCCTCGACCTCGCCGGGCTCGACCCGGAAGCCCCGGATCTTGACCTGGTCGTCGGCCCTGCCGAGGAACTCCAGCGTGCCGTCGGCCCTCCACCGCGCCCGGTCCCCGGTGCGGTACAGGCGAGCGCCGGGCCGGGTGGGGTCGGGCACGAACCGCTCGGCCGTGAGGTCCGGACGGCCGACGTACCCGCGCGCCACACCGGGACCTCCGACGAACAGCTCCCCCGCCACCCCGGCCGGGACCGGCCGCAGCCACGGGTCGAGCACGAACGCCCGCATGCCCGCGAACGGCCGGCCGATCGGCACGTGCGCGCCGATCTCGCCGAGGGTGTGGACCGTGCACGTCATGGTGGTCTCGGTGGGCCCGTAGGCGTTCACGATGCGCAGGCCGGGCCGGCGCTCGCGGGCCGTGCGGGCGTGCTGGGCCTGCAGGGCGTCACCGCCGACGACGAGCAGGCGCAGGCCGTCGAGCACGTCGGGCGAGGTCTCGACCAGCTGGTGGAAGAGGCCCGTCGTGAGCAGCGAGGCCGTGATGCCGTTGTCGCGCAGGAACTTGCCGACGTCCATCCGCTCGGCGAGGTCCGCAGGGCCGACGACGAGGGTGGCGCCGCCCAGCAACGCCAGCCAGATCTCGAAGGCGCCGGTGTCGAAGCCGATGCCGGCGAGGTGCGCGACGACGTCGCCGGGCTCGACGCGGACGGCCGGGTCGGTGCAGACCCTGGCGACACCCTCGTGGGTGAGCGACACGCCCTTGGGGACGCCGGTCGAGCCGGAGGTGAAGAGGACGTAGAGCTCGTCCGCGGCGTCACCGGTGACGGGGAGCGGGCCTTCGGCCGTCGCGTCCGTCAGGGCGACCACGCGCACGCCGGGCACCTCGGCTTCCGGCCACCCGCCCGCCGTCACGACGAGCTCGACCCCGGCCGTCCCCACCACCTGCCCGAGCCGTGCCGGGCCCTGAGCCGGGTCCAGCGGCACGTAGCTGCCACCGGCCCCCACGACCCCGAGCATCGCGACGATCAGCTCCGCGCTCCGGTCGAGGTGCAGTCCGACCCGCGTCCCCGCGCCCACGCCGAAGCCCCGCAACTGCTCCGCGGCACCGGCGGCCCGGCGGTCGAGCTGCGCGTAGGTCAGCTCGGTGCCGCCGCGCAGCGCCACCCGGTCCGGGTGGGCGGCCACCTGGCGTCCGAACAACGCCGCCAGGTGCGCGGAAGGCAGCTCACGGGGCTCGGACGTGCTCCACGACAGCACCTCGGCGCGCTGAACGGCGTCCAGCAGCGCGATCTCCCGCACGGGCGTGCCGGGAGCGGAGGCGACGGTCGTGAGGATCAGCTCCAGCTGGTCCAGCAGCGCCTCGACGGTGGCGTCGTCGAACGCGCCCGCCGAGTACTCGCACAGCAGGGCGAGCTGACCGTCGACGTCGACGACGAGCTTCAGCGGGTAGCGGCCCTGCTCCAGCAACGCCGGCGAGTCGAACTCGTCCCCGTCGTCGTCGGCACCGTCGTCGGCACCGCCGGGCAGGTTCTGGACCGCGACGATGCTCTCGAAGAGCCGCGGCACGCCCGTCACCCGCTGGATGTCGACCAGCGGCGAGTGCTCGAACCGCTGCACGGCGACCTGGCCCGCCTGGACGGTCCGCAGCCACTCGTCGAACGGCGTGCGGTCGCCGGGGACGGCGATCCGCACCGGCAGCGTGTTGATGAACAGGCCGACGATCGACTCGACGCCGGCCAGGTCCGCGGGGCGTCCCGAGACGGTGAGGCCGAAGACCACGTCGTCGTCACCGCTGTGCGACGCGAGCAGCAGCGCCCAGGCCGCCTGCACGACGGCGCTGATCGTGACGCGTTCGCGGCGGGCCAGTTCCTCCAGCCGCAGGGCGACGGTCTCGGGCAGCTCGCGGTGCCGCCTGCCCTGCTCCCAGTGCAGCCGCGTGGTGCGGTCGACCGGCAGCGCGGTGGGCGAGGTGAAGCCGTCGAGGTAGGCGCGCCAGAAGTCGTCGGCCGGGGGCTGCTCCCGCAGCCACGCGATGTAGTCGCGGTACGGGCGCACCGGCGGCAGCGGTTCGCCGCGGTAGGCCGCGACCACCTCGTCCCAGACGAGCGGGATGCTCCAGCCGTCGAGGTACAGGTGGTGGAACGTGAACACGACCCACTGGCGGTCGCCCCGGTCGGCCACGTACACCCGCAGCAACGGCGCGGTGGTGACGTCGAAGCCACGGCGCCGGTCGGCGTCGAGCAGCTCGTCCAGCGCGGCGCCGGGGTCGGTGACGGAGGTCCAGTCGAGCACCTCGAACGGCACGGCGACCTCGCCGACCACGGCCTGCAGCGGTTCCTCGACGCCCTCCCACACGAACGCGCTGCGCAGCGCGGGGTGCCGGCCCACGACCGTGTGCCAGGCTTCGCGCAGGGCGGCCGCGTCGAGCGGCCCGCGGATCTCGCGGACGTCCTGCGCCCAGTACACCGCGGTGTCGGCGGGCGCCTCCAGGACGTGGAAGAGCATGCCCTGCTGCAGGGGCGACAACGGGTAGGCGTCGACCAGGCCCGGCACCCGTCCGCGGAGGGGTTCGAGGTCCGCCAGCGGTTTCACCTCCGCCGCGTCCGCGGCGGCGACCCCCGTGTGCGCGGCGAGCTCGGCGACGGTCTGGTGCGTGAAGATGTCGGCGATCTTCAGCTCCAGGCCGGCTTCCCGTGCCCTGGCGGCGATCTTCAAGCTGACGATCGAGTCGCCGCCGAGCTCGAAGTAGTTGTCGTGCACGCCGACGCGCTCGACGCCGAGGACGTCCTGCCACACGGCGGCGAGGGTGCGTTCGACGTCCGTGGCCGGTGCCGCGTACGACGCCGACTCCGGCGCGCCGGGCAGCGGCAGTGCTCGCTTGTCGAGCTTTCCGTTGCTGGTCAACGGCAGCTCGTCGAGCGGCACGATCGCCGACGGGACGAGGAACTCGGGCAGCCGCCCGGCGAGGAACTCGCGCAGGCCGGCGGGCGAGGCGGTGCCCACGACGTACGCCACGAGCCGCTTGCCCTGCGGCAGCTCGCGAACGACCACGGCGGCGTTGGCGACACCGGAGTGGCCGGCGAGCACGTGCTCGACCTCCCCGGGCTCCACGCGGAACCCGCGGATCTTCACCTGGTCATCGGTGCGGCCGACGAAGTCGACGGCGCCGTCGGCACCCCACCGCACCAGGTCACCCGTGCGGTACATCCGGGCACCGGGCACGGCCGGATCGGGCACGAACCGTTCGGCGGCCAGGTCCGGACGACCCGCGTAGCCGCGCGCGAGGCCGGTGCCGCCGATGTACAGCTCCCCCGGCACGCCGACGGGAGTGGGACGCAGCCAGCGGTCCAGCACGGAGAAGCGCAGTCCGCGCAGGGCTTCGCCGATCGGCACGGTGCCCGGCCCGAGCCGGCCGGTGTGCATGTCGTGCGACGACGCGTACACGGTGGACTCGGTCGGGCCGTACATGTTGTGGATCGCCACGGCCGGGTTCGCGTCGAGCACCTTGCGCGCCTGGACCGGCGACATGCCCTCGCCACCGGCGAGGACCTTGCGGTGTCCCGAGAACACGCCCGGATCCGTGTCCGCCAACTGGTGGAACAGACCGGTGGTCATGAACGACACCGTCACACCGTGGTCGGCGTACAGCTTCGCCACGTCCAGGCGCTCGGCGAGGTTCGCCGGGGCGACGGCCAGCGTCGCGCCGGTCAGCAGCGCCGTCCAGATCTCCCAGGTGGACGCGTCGAACGACACCGCGGCCATGTGCGCCACGACATCACCGGGACGGGCGGACACCGCCGGGTCGAGCACGACCCGCAGCACGCCCTCCTCGGTGACCTCGACGCCCTTGGGCACGCCGGTCGAGCCGGACGTGAACATCGTGCAGACCAGACGTCCCGGCGCGGCGGCGAGGTCCGGTTCCGAGGGCTCGCCGTCGAGGTCCGCCAGGCCGACCACGCCGAGAGGCGGTGCGTCGAGGGCGTAGTCGCCCCGCGACACGACCAGCTCGACCCCGGCAGCGGTCTGGACGTCCCGGAGCCGGCTGTGCGGCAGCGCGGGATCCATCGGCACGTAAGCGCCCCCCGCCCGCACGACGGCGAGGATCGCGACGACCAGGTCGGCGGACCTCTCGAACCACAACCCGACCCGCGTCTCGTCCCGCACCCCCGCGGCACGCAGACCGGCGGCGACGCGCGCCACCCGGTCGCCCAGCTCGGCGTAGGTCAGCTCGACCGCGCCGTCGCGGACGGCCACCTGGTCGGAGAACCGCGCCGCCGTGAGCCGGAACCGCTCGGCCAGCCCGGTGAAGGGCTCCTCCGCCGACGGTCCCGAGCCCCACCCGGCAACCGGTGCGGGCGTCATCTCGCGCACGACGGCGGCAGGGCGGCGGGCGGCGGCGGTGAGCACCTCGGCGAGCTGCCCGAGCAGCCGTTCCACGGTGGACACGTCGAAGGCGCCGGTGGAGAAGTTGGCCTCCACCCTCAGGGTCGCCTCGAGGTCGACGGCGAGGATCATCGGGTAGTGCATCTGCTCGGCCGACTCGGCCGAGGCGAACAGCTCCTCCGGGTCCTCCTCGCCCTCCTCCGGCAGCACGCCCCGGGGGTAGTTGCCGAAGACGAGCATGCTGTCGAACAGGCCGCCGGTGGCGACGCGCTGGATGTCGGCGAGCGGCGTGTGCTCGTGCCGCTGCACGGCGACCTGGTTCTCCTGCAGCTCACCGAGCCACGTGGTGAACGACGTCTCCCACGGCACCCGGACGCGCACCGGCAGCGTGTTGATGAACAGGCCGACGATCGACTCGACGCCGGGCAGCTCGGCCGGGCGGCCGGACACGGTCAGGCCGAACACGACGTCGTCCTCGCCCGAGTAGGCGGACAGCAGCACGGCCCACGCCGCCTGCACGACCGTCGACAGCGTGACCCGCTGCTCGCGGGCCAGGGCGACGAGCTCCGCCGTGACGTCGCGGGGCAGCGCCAGTTCGCTGCGGCCCTGCGCCCAGTGCTCGCGCACCACGCGGTCGACGGGCAGCGGCGTCGGTGAGTCGAACCCGGCGAGGTACTCCCGCCAGAACGCCTCGGCCCCGGCGGAGTCACGCCCGGCCAGCCACGCGATGAAGTCGCGGTAGGGCCGCACGGCAGGCAGCTGCTCGCCCCGGTAGGCGGCGGTGACCTCGTCCCACAGCAGCGGGATGCTCCAGCCGTCGGCGTAGAGGTGGTGGAACGCCAGCAGGACCCAGTGCCGGTCGCGGCCGCGGGCGACGTGGACGCGCAGCAGCGGCGCGGCGGTGAGGTCGCAGCCGCGGGCGCGGTCGGCGGCGAGCAGCTCCTCGACGGCGGCGTCGGTGTCCTCGACGTCCGTCCAGTCGTGCACCTCGAACGGCACCTGGACGTCACCCACGACGACCTGCAACGGCTCCCGCACGCCCTGCCACACGAACGCGGTGCGCAACGCGGGGTGCCGGTCGAGCACGAGCTGCCAGGCGGCACGCAGGGCGTCGGCGTCGAGGGCGCCGCTCAGCTCGCGCACGTCCTGCGTCCAGTAGACGCCGCTGTCCGGCGACTCGACGGCGTGGAAGAGCATGCCCTGCTGCAACGGCGACAACGGGTAGGCGTCGGCCAGTCCTGGCGTACGGGCCACCAGTGAGTCCACAGAGGACTGGTCGAGCCCGGCGAGCGGGACGTCCGACGGCGTGAGGCCGCGGGCTCCCGAACGGCAGTGCTCGACGAGGTCGGCGAGCGCCCGCACGTAGGCCTCGGCGAGGCGCTCGACCGTCGAGCGCTCGTGGAGGTTGGTGCTGTACTGCCACTCCACGGCCAGCGTGCCGTCGGCGGCCTGGACCACCTCGACGCCGAGCACGTGCGACCGCAGCCCGCCATCCCCCTCCGCCGGCCCGCACAGGTCCTCGGGCAGCTCGCGGGCGAACAGGCCGACGGCGTCGTCCTCCGCCGCGTCGGCACCGCCGAGGTAGTTGAAGACGACCGGGCGCCGCACCGCGTCACGCAGCTCCGCGTCCCGCTCGCGCAGCACGGTGTAGCCGACACCCCGGCGCGGCACGGCCCGCAGCTGCTCCTTGACCGCCTTGATGACGCCGCCGGTGTCGGCGAGGTCGGTGTGCTGCAGCCCGACCGGGTGGACGGCGGTGAACCAGCCGACGGTCCGGCTGAGGTCGAGGCCGTCGGCGATGGGCTCGCGGCCGTGGCTCTCCAGGTCGAGGGCTGCGGCACCCGTGCCGGTCCACCGGCCGAGCACCTGCAGCAGCGCGGCGAGCAGCAGCTCGTGGCCCTGGGTGCGGTAGGCCCGGTGGGCCTGCGTGAGCAGCGCCGCCGTGCGTCCGGCGTCCAGGACGACGCGCACGGACTCGGTGGAGTCCTCGGTGTTGGGGCCGTCGAGGTCGGTCGGCACGGGGGTGGTCGTCCGCACGACGGCACGCCACCAGGCCAGTTCCTCCCGCGGGTCGAACGCCTCCAGCGCGGCGGCCCACTCCTGGTACGAGGTCGTCTTCGGGCCGAGCGCACCGCCGGAGTGCGCGGTGTCGAGGTCTTCCAGCAGGACGTTCCACGAGACCGCGTCGACGACGTAGTGGTGCACGGTCAGGCCGAACCACGCCGGCCGGTCGCCGCGGTCGACGTGCACGGCGCGCAGCAGCGGTCCGTCGGTGAGGCTCAGGGACGTCTGCGCGGCCGTCATGGCGGCGGTGACGGCCTCGTCCAGCGCCGGGCCGTCGAGGGTGCGCGCGTCGAGCACGGTCACCAGGTCTGCGGTCTCGGCGGCCGCGTTCTCCTGGGTGTCGCCGCGCACGCGCAGCCGCAGGGCGTCGTGGTGGGCGACGACGGTGGCGAGCGCCGCGCGCATCGCGTCCGCGTCGGTCCCCGCCGCCAGCTCGAACATCCCGGACCAGTTGAAGTGGTCGCGCTCGGGCAGGTCCTCGCGCAGGAACCACCGCTGGATCGGCGTGAACGCCACGGGTCCGGTGACGGTCCCCTGGTCGGCCGTGCTCGGCGCGGCCGTACCGGTGCGGGCGGCGAGCTCGTGCACGGTCTGGTGGGTGAACAGGTCGGCGATCTCCAGCCGCAGCCCGGCGGCGCGGGACCGCGCGACGATCTGCAGGCTGACGATCGAGTCGCCGCCCAGCTCGAAGAAGTTGTCGTGCACGCCGACGCGCTCCACGCCGAGCACCTGCGACCACACCTCGGCCAGCACGCGTTCGGCATCGGTCGCGGGCGGCTCGTAGGCGGTCGTGGTCTCGGGAGCGCCGGGGTCCGGCAGTGCTCGCCTGTCGAGCTTTCCGTTGCTGGTCAACGGC
Source organism: Lentzea sp. CC55 (assembly GCF_021056325.1). Taxonomy (NCBI): domain Bacteria; kingdom Bacillati; phylum Actinomycetota; class Actinomycetes; order Pseudonocardiales; family Pseudonocardiaceae; genus Lentzea; species Lentzea sp. CC55. The sequence continues at coordinate 169,044 of NZ_JAJCXE010000053.1, forward strand.
AGCTCGTCCAGCGCCACGATCGCCGACGGCACCAGGAACTCGGGCAGCCGCCCGGCGAGGAAGGTCCGCAGGGCGGCCGGCGTCGCGGTGCCGACGACGTAGGCGATCAGGCGCTTGCCGGTGACGACCACGGCGGCGTTGGCGACGCCGGGGTGCCCGGCGAGCACGTGCTCGACCTCCCCGGGCTCCACGCGGAACCCGCGGATCTTCACCTGGTCGTCGGTGCGGCCGACGAAGTCGACGGCGCCGTCCGCGCCCCACCGCACCAGGTCACCCGTGCGGTACATCCGGGCACCGGGCACGGACGGGTCGGGCACGAACCGTTCGGCGGCCAGGTCCGGACGACCCGCGTAGCCGCGCGCGAGGCCGGTGCCGCCGATGTAGAGCTCCCCCGGCACGCCGACCGGGGCCGGCTGCAGCCAGCGGTCGAGCACGTGGAAGCGCAGGCCCCGCAACGCCGTTCCGATCGGAACCGACGACGGGCCGAGGCGCCCGGTGTGCATGTCGTGCGACGACGCGTACACAGTGGACTCGGTCGGGCCGTACATGTTGTGGATCGCCACGGCCGGGTTCGCGTCGAGCACCTTGCGGGCATGGACCGGTGACATCGCCTCGCCACCGGCCAGCACCAGGCGGTGGCCGGAGAACACGTCCGGATCCGTGTCCGCCAGCTGGTGGAACAACCCCGTGGTCATGAACGACACCGTCACGCCGTGCTCGGCGTACAGCTTCGCCACGTCCAGGCGCTCGGCGAGGTTCGCCGGGGCGACGGCCAGCGTCGCGCCGGTCAGCAGCGCCGTCCAGATCTCCCAGGTGGACGCGTCGAACGACACCGCGGCCATGTGCGCCACGACATCACCGGGACGGGCGGACACCGCCGGGTCGAGCACGACCCGCAGCACGCCCTCCTCGGTGACCTCGACGCCCTTGGGCACACCGGTCGAGCCGGACGTGAACATCGTGTAGACCAGACGTCCCGGCAGGGCGGCGAGTTCGGGCCACCCGGCGGGCGCGGTGGCGAGGTCCGCCAGGCCGACCACGCCGAGGCGCGGCGCGTCCAGGACGTAGTCGCCCCGCGACACGACCAGGTCGACCCCGGCGGCGGTCATCACGTCCCGGAGCCGGCCGTGCGGCAGTGCCGGATCGAGCGGCACGTACGCGCCACCTGCCTGCACCACGGCAAGGATCGCCACGACGAGGTCGACCGAACGCTCGAACCACAGCCCGACGCGGGTTTCCTCGCGCACACCGGCGGCACGCAGGCCGGACGCGACACGTGCGACGCGCTCGCCCAGTTCGGCGTAGGTCAGCTCGGCCCCACCACCGCGGACGGCGACCTGACCGGAGAAGTCGTCGACGGCCATGCGGAAGCGCTCGGCCAGACCGGTGTACGGCTCGTCGAACGCCGGTCCGACGCCCAGGCCGACGGCGGGCGCGGCGGTCACCGCGCGCACCGGTCGATCGGGACGGGTGACCGCGCTCGTCAGCACGGCCCGCAGCTGCTCGAGCAGCCGGTCGACGGTGCTCTCGTCGAACGCGCCGGTCGAGAACTCCGCCTCGATCTTGAGCGTGTCCTCGAGGTCGATCGCGAACGCGATCGGGTAGTTGACCTGCTCGATGGAGTCGACGGCGCCGAAGCGGTCCTCGTCGTCGCTCTCCTCCTCCTCGGCGAGCAGGGCCTGCGGGTAGTTGCCGAACACCACGATGCTGTCGAAGACTCCGCTGCCGCGCGGCAGGTCCGACCAGCGCTTGATGTCGGACAACGCGGTGAACTCGTAGCGCTGCACCGCGATCTGGCCGGCCTGCAGCTCGTCCAGCCAGTCGGCGAACGACAGCTCCCACGACACCCGCACGCGCACCGGCAGCGTGTTGATGAAGACGCCCACCATCGACTCCACGCCGGGCAGGTCGGCGGGGCGGCCGGACACGGTGAGGCCGTAGACGACCTCGTCGTCACCGGAGTAGGCGGACAGCAGCAGTGCCCAGGCGGCCTGGACGATCGTCGACGGTGTGACGTGCCGGCGGCGGGCCAGGTGCATGATCGAGCTGGTCAGGTCCTGCGGCAGCTCGACGCGCCGGCGGCCCTGGGCCCAGTGGTCGCGGACCGCGCGGTCGACGGGCAGCGCCGTCGGGGCGTCGAAGCCCGCGAGGTAGTCGCGCCAGAACGCCTCGGCCTCGGCGCGGTCGCGCTTGGCGAGCCAGGCGATGAAGTCGCGGTAGGGCCGGACGGGTTCGAGGTCGGGCGTCGTGCCGCGGCAGAGGGCGTCGTAGGTGGCGCCGACCTCTTCGAGGACGACGGGCACGCTCCAGCCGTCGCACAGTCCGGAGTAGAGCGCCCAGATCATGCGGTGGTGGCTCGTGCCGTCGTCGATGAGGTGCACGCGCATGAGCGGCGGCTTGGTGAGGTCGAAGCCTTCGGCGCGGTCACGGGCGAGCAGGTCGTCGAGCGCCGCCTGCTGGTCGTCGACGCCCGAGAAGTCGTGCACCTCGAACGGCACCTGGACGTCGCTCATGACGACCTGGAGCGGTTCCGGCACGCCCTCCCAGACGAAGCCCGTGCGCAGCACGGCGTGGCGGTGCACCACCTGCGCCCAGGCCCGTCGCATGGCGTCGGTGTCGAGGACGCCGTCGAACTCGTAGAGCCCCTGCGCCCAGTAGACGCCGTTGTCCGATTGCGCTTCCAGGACGTGGAAAAGCATGCCCTGCTGAACGGGCGCCAACGGATACATATCTTCGATCACAGATCTGACCCTCCCCTGACACCCTTTTTACACAACCGTCATTTACAGGGTCAAGCCATTCCGCTCGACCGGTCATAAGACATTTGCATGAGGGGCATGAACAGCTTTCATGAACAATTGAAAATTGCACGTCGAAAAGAACTCACCATCACCGCTCAATTCCTTGCCCCAGATGCGCGGTCCCCGGTGCGCTGAACGCCCCTGATGTGCCGGGATCAGCCTCCCATCTGCTTGAGCACGGCGGCGAGAGCGGCCTGGTCGATGTTGGCCAGCGGGAAGTCGGACGGCGTGACGCCGCCGGCTCCCGATTGGCAGTGCTCCACGAGTTCGCGCAGAACGGTCACGTAACGCGCCGCGAGCCGTTCGACCGTCGCTGGCCGGTGCACATTGGTGCTGAAATACCACTCGACGAGCAGACGGCCGTCCGAGGTGTGCTCGGCTTCGATCTGCAGGAGGTGCGAGCGGCTTCCCCCTTCGTCCTCGGTGGGCCCGCAGAGGTCGGACGGGAGTTCTTTCCGGATCAATCCGACCGCGTCGTCGCCCGCGGCGTCGAACGCGCCGAGGTAGTTGAACAACACCGGCCGCGCGGGTGCGCCGGCCAGTCGTTCGTCGCGTTTGAGATAACGCAGGACCCCGTAGCCGACGCCGCGGCGCGGAACGGTGCGCAGCTGCTCCTTGACCGCCTTGATCAGCTCGCCGCTGTCGCCGAGGCGCGGGTGGCGCAGGCGCACCGGGAAGATCGACGTGAACCAGCCGACCGTGCGCGACAGGTCGACACCGTCGGCGATCGCCTCGCGGCCGTGGCTTTCGAGGTCGATCGTGACGTCGCCGACGCCCGCCCACTCGCCCAGCGTTCGCAGCAGTGCCGCGAGCAGCAGGTCGTTGATCTGCGTGCGGTACGCCTTGTGCGCCTCACCGAGCAGCAGTTCGGTGGACTTCGCGTCGAGCCACGTCCGGACGGTGTCGGCGGACGCCTCGGTGTTGGCACCCCGGCCGTCGACGGGGACGGCGGTGACCCGTTCGGTCTGCGCGGCCCAGTGGTCGCGTTCCGCCGAGGGGTCGTCGGCGTGCAGCACCTCGGCCCACTGCCGGAACGAGGTCGTCTTGGGCGCCAGGGCCTCCGGCCCTGCCTCGTAGGCGGTGCCGAGGTCCTCCAGCAGGACGTTCCACGCCACGCCGTCCATGACGAAGTGGTGCGCGGTGAGTCCGAGCCAGGCCGGTTCGTCGCCTCGGTCGAAGTAGATCGCGGCGAGGAGCGGACCGGTCGCGAGGCGCAACGACGTCTGCGCCTCGGTCATGTGCGCGATGACCTCGTCTTCAGTCCGTGCGGTGACAACGCGCAGAACGTCCGTCAGCTCACCGTCGTTGTCCTGCACCCAGGTGCCGCCTTCCTGGCGGAACCGGATGCGCAGCGCGTCGTGGTGCGCCACAACGACGTCGAGCGCTCTCGCGAGCCTCCCCTTCTCCGTGCCAGCCGCGAGCTCGAAGACGCCCGACCAGTTCCAGTGGTCGCGGTCCGGGACGTCCTCCTCGACGAACCAGTGCTGGATCGGCGTGAGCGGGACGGGTCCGGTCACGACGCCCTGGTCGGCCAGCGTCGCCGCCGGGGTGTCGCGGACGACCGGTGCCAGCTCGGCGATGGTCTGGTGGGCGAACACGTCCGCCACGTCCACACCGAGGCCCGCCGCCCTCGTCCTGGCGACGATCTGCAGGCTCAGGATCGAGTCGCCGCCCAGCTCGAAGAAGTTGTCGTGCACACCGACGCGGTCGAGACCGAGCACCTGTGCCCACACCGCCGCCAGGGTGTCCTCGACGGACGTCCGGGGCGCCTCGAAGACCTCCGCGGGCGTCTCCGGCTCGGGGTCCGGCAATCCGCGCCGGTCCACCTTGCCGTTGGGCGTGAGCGGCACCTCGTCGAGGGCCACGAACACCGAGGGCACCAGGTGGTCCGGCACCCGTTCCCGCAGCCACGACCGCAGTTCCTTCGAGTCGAACCCGCCCTCCGCCACGACGTAGGCGACCAGGCGCTTGCCGCCGTGCGGTCCGCCGTCCCGTGCCACCACGACGACATCACGCACGCCGGGGTGGTCGCCGAGGACGACCTCGACCTCACCGGGTTCGACCCGGTAGCCGCGGATCTTGACCTGTTCGTCCACGCGGCCGAGGAACTCGATCGTGCCGTCCGCACGCCACTTCGCCCGGTCACCGGTGCGGTAGAGCCGCCCGCCCGACCCGCCGAACAGATCCGGCACGAACCGCTCCGCGGTGAGGTCGGGCCGGTTCACGTACCCCCGCGCCACACCGGGACCGCCGACGAGCAGCTCACCGGGAACACCGGCCGGGGCCGGGCGCAGCGCGTCGTCGACGATGACGGCGCGGACGCCGGCGAGCGGCGTTCCGATGGGCACGACGGCCTGCGGGTGGTCGTCGGTGACCGGGTGGAAGATCGAGTCGATCGCCGCCTCGGTCACCCCGAACACGTTGCCCGGCACCGCGTTCGGCGCCACCTCGGCGACAGCGGTGGTGAGCGCGTCGTGCGTCCACATGTCCGTGCCCGAGATGACGAGCCGCAACGACTCGACCGGGCCCGCCTCCCGGCAGTGAGCCGCGAGGTCGCGCAGGAGCATGCCCGGCACGATCTCGGCGATCGCCACGCGGTTGTCGGAAAGCGTGCTGTGCAACGACTCCACGGACACGTGCTCGTCGTGCGGCAGGAACACCACGGTCTGGCCGAACGCCAGGGCGCGGGTCATGTCGCCGATCGACACGTCGAAGCCGGGACCCGACATCGACAGCACCGGGCCGGGCCCGCCGAGACCGGCGAGTCCGTCGCGCCATCCCGCGACGTACGACGACAACGCGCGGTGCGTCACCGCCACGCCCTTCGGCCGCCCGGTCGAACCGGACGTGTAAGCGATGTACGCCAACGAATCCGGTTCGATCCGCACCGGCAGGTCGCCGACCGTGCCGTCCAGCACGAGGACCTCGCCGCCGAACCCGGACAGCTCTCCGGCGAGGTCCTCGGTGGTGACCGCCGCGACCACCCCGGCGTCGGCGAGCAGGAACGCGAGACGTTCCCGCGGCAGACCCGGGTTGACCGGCACGTAGACGCCACCGCTGCGCAGCACGCCCTGGAACGCCACAGCCAGGTCGAGTCCGCGCGGCACGAGCACCGCCACCGGAGACTCCACCGCCACGCCCGCCCGCCGCAGCCGTGCGGCGAGGCCGGCGGACCGCGCGTCCAGCTCGGCGAACGTCAGCCGCTCGTCGCCGCACTTCGCGGCCACGGCACCGGTGCGCGCCCAGCTGTGGACCAGTTCGGGCACCGGCGGTTCGGCGGCCGGTGCCCCGGTCGCGCCCCGTGCCACGAGTTCCGCGGCCTGCTCCGGACGCTGCAGCGGCAGGTCCGCCACGGCCAGCTCCGGCTCGTGGGCGACGGCGGTGAGGACGACGACCAACTGGTCGAGAACGCGCTCGACGGTCGAGGCGTCGAACGCGGCCGTGGAGAACTCCGCCTCGATCTTGAGCGTGTCCTCCAGGTCGACCGCGAACGTGAGCGGGTAGTCGCCCTGCTCGACGGACTCCACGGCGTCGGCCCACTCCTCGCCGGCGTCGGCGGGTGCCTCCTCCTGCGGGTAGTTGCCGAACACCACGATGCTGTCGAACAACGCCCGGCCGTGCGGGACCGCCGACCAGCGCTGGACGTCGACCAGCGGCGTGTGCTCGAACCGTTGGAGCCCGACCTGGTTGTCCCGCAGCTCGCGCAGCCACGTGGCGAACGGTGTGCCGCGCGGGATCACCGCTCGCACCGGCAGCGTGTTGATGAACAACCCGACCATCGACTCCACGCCGGCCAGGTCGGCCGGACGACCCGAGACGGTCAGGCCGAACACCACGTCGTCCTCGCCCGCACCGGCCGAGAGGACCTTCGCCCACGCCGCCTGCACGACCGTCGACAGCGTGACGCGTTCGCGCCGGGCCAGCTCGACGAGCCTCGTCGTGACGTCCCGGTCGAGGAGCGTGCGCCGGCGGTCCTGCGCGTAGTGGCTCGCGGCCAGGCGGTCGACCGGCAGCGCGGTGGGCGCCTCGAAGCCGTCGAGGTAGGCGCGCCAGAACGCCTCGGTGTCCGCGGGGTCGCGCTGGTCGAGCCAGGCGATGTAGTCGCGGTACGGCCTGGTGGGCGGCAGTGCCCGCCGCCGGTAGGCCGCCGACACCTCGTCCATGACGACGGGCAGGCTCCACCCGTCGCACAGGCCCTGGTAGAGGCCCCAGACCAGCCAGTTCCGCCCGTTGCCGCGGTTGGCGAGGTACAGGCGCGTGAGCGGCGGCCGGGCCAGGTCGAAGCCGAGCGCGCGGTCGTCCGCCAGCAGTTCCCGCAGCGCCTCCCGCTGTGCGGCGTCGTCGAGCGCGGACCAGTCGTGGACCGTCACCGGCACCTCGACGTCGCCGAGCACGATCTGCACCGGTTCGCCGACGCCCTCCCACACGAACCCGCTGCGCAGGGCGGCGTGCCTCGCGACCACCTCGCGCCAGGCGGCGGTGAACCGGCCGGCGTCGATCGGACCGGCGAGGTCGTAGACGCCCTGGCCCCAGTAGAGGCCGTCGCCCTCGTCCGGGGCACCGACGACGCCGAACAGCATGCCGGACTGCACGGGCGCCAGCCGGTAGACGTCCACCAGGGACGGATGGCTCCCGGCCAGCCCGTCGACCTCGGCCTGGGTGAGCGACGCCAGCGGGAAGTCCGACGGCGTGAAGCCGGTGGCCGTCCGGCAGTGCTCGACCAGTGCCCGCAGCGCCTCGACGTAGCGGGCCGCGACCCGTTCGACCGTGGCGGTGTCGTGGACGCCGGTCGAGTGGAACCACTCGATCGACAGCCTGCCGTCGGCGGTCTGCTGCACCTCGAGCTGCAGCAGGTGCGACCGCGTGCCGCCCCCGGCCTCGCTCGGACCCGCCAGGTCGGCGTCCAGCTCCCGCCGGATCAGGCCGGTCGAGTCGCCGGCGCCGTCGTGCGCACCGAGGTAGTTGAACAGCACCGGACGGTCCGGCGCCTCGGCGAACTCGTCGCGCAGCCAGCGCAGCACGCCGAAGCCGACGCCCCGGCGCGGTACCGCGCGGAGTTCCTCCTTGACCGCCTTGATCGCCGCCGCCGGGTCGTTCCCGCCGCTGAGGCGCACCGGGAAGATCGACGTGAACCAGCCGACCGTGCGCGACAGGTCAGCGCCCTCGCGACCGTGGCTCTCCAGGTCGATCGTCACGTGGTCGCTGCCGGCCCACTCGCCGAGCGCCTGGGCCAACGCCGCGAGCAGCAGGTCCTGGCTCTGCGTGCGGTACGCCCTGTGGGCGTCGCCGAGCAGGGCCGCGGTCGTGCCCGCGTCCAGCCAGGACCGCACAACGGCTTCGGAGGCATCGTCGTTCGGGCCGTCGCCGTCGGCCGGCAGCGCCACCACGTCCGCGGTCGCCGTGGCCCAGTGGTCCCGTTCGCCGCTCGCGTCGTCGTCCTCCAGCTGTGCCGCCCACTGCCGGAACGACGTGGTCTTCGGCCCGAGCTCCCGGCCCGCGTAGGCCGCGTCGAGGTCCTCCAGCAGGACGTTCCACGACACGCCGTCCATCACCAGGTGGTGCACGGTCAAACCGAGCCACGCGGGCTCGTCGCCACGGTCGAAGTACACGGCCGCGAGAAGCGGACCGTCGTTCAGCCGCAACGACTTCTGCGCCTCGGTCATGTGCTCGACCACCGAGTCGCCGCCGGCCACGCGCAGGAGTTCGCCGCTCTCGACCGGTGCGTTGACCTGGCTCTCCGGCGTGAACCGGATCCGCAGCGCGTCGTGGTGCGCCACCACGACGTCGAGTGCCTGCCCGAGCCGGACCGGATCGGTTCCCGGTGCCAGCTCGAACATCCCCGACCAGTTCCAGTGGTCGCGGTTCGGCAGGTCCTGCGCCAGGAACCACCGCTGGATCGGCGTGAACGGCACCGGACCGGTCACGACACCCTGCTCGGCGAGCGTCGCCGCCGGGGCGTCGCGCACCACCGGTGCCAGCTCGGCCACCGACTGGTGGGCGAACACGTCCGCCACGTCGATGCCGAGGCCCGCCGCCCGCGCCCTGGCGACGATCTGCAGGCTCAGGATCGAGTCGCCGCCCAGCTCGAAGAAGTTGTCGTGCACGCCGACGCGCTCCACGCCGAGCACGCCGCTCCACACCGCCGCGAGGGTCTCCTCGACCGCGGTCCTGGGTGCGACGAACACCTCTCCGGCCGTCTCCGGCTCCGGGTCGGGCAGACCACGGCGGTCGACCTTGCCGTTCGGGGTGAGCGGAAGCCGTTCCAACGCAACGAACACCGACGGCACCAGGTAGTCCGGCACCCGCTCGCGCAGCCAGTCCCTCAAGGCCTTCGAGCTGAACTCGCCCTCCGGGACCACGTAGGCGATCAGGCGCTTGCCGCCGTGCGGACCACCATCCCGCGCCACCACAACGACACCACGCACGTCCGGGTGGTCACCGATGACGACTTCGACTTCGCCCGGTTCGACCCGGTAACCGCGGATCTTCACCTGCTCGTCGACCCGGCCCAGGAACTCGATCGTGCCGTCCGCACGCCACTTCGCCCGGTCACCGGTGCGGTACAACCGGCCCCCGGCGCCGCCGAACACGTCCGGCACGAACCGCTCGGCGGTCAGGTCGGGCCGGCCCACGTAGCCCTGCGCGACACCGGCACCACCGACCAGCAGCTCACCCGGCACCCCGACGGGAACCGGCCGCAACGACCCGTCCACCACGAACGCCCGCGCACCCGCCAGCGGCGTGCCGATCGGCACCACGGCGGCAGGGTGGTCCTCGGACACGGGGTGGAAGATCGAGTCGATCGCCGCCTCGGTCACCCCGAACACGTTGCCCGGCACCGCATTCGGCGCCACCTCGGCCACAGCACCAGTCAACGCGTCGTGCGTCCACATGTCCGTACCCGAGATCACCAACCGCAACGACTCCACCGAACCTGCGACCCGGCAGTGCGCCGCGAGATCGCGCAACAACATGCCGGGCACGATCTCCGCGACCTCGACCTGGTGGTCCACCAACGTCCGGTGCAACGACTCCACGGTCACGTGCTCGTCGTGCGGCAGGAACACCACGGTCTGCCCGAACGCCAACGCACGGGTCATGTCACCGATCGACACGTCAAAACCGGGTCCGGACATGGACAGCACCGTTCCGGGACCACCGAGGCCGGCGAGACCGTCCCGCCATCCCGCGACGTACGACGACAACGCCCGGTGCGTCACCGCCACGCCCTTGGGACGGCCGGTTGAACCGGACGTGTAAGCGATGTACGCCACCGCCTCCGGGTCGACCGGCGCGAGCACGTCCGCGGGAGCGGTGGACGGACCGTCCACCTCCAGCACCGCACCCGCGAAGCCGGCCAGCGGCGAGGTGGCGACCGCGGCGACGGCACCGGAATCCGCCAGCAGGAACTCCACCCGCTCGGCCGGAAGTCCGGGGTTGACCGGCACGTACACACCGCCCGAACGCAGCACGCCCTGGAACGCCACCGCCAGGTTCAGCCCACGCGGCACCAGCACGGCGACCGGCGATCCTACGGTCACACCGGCCTGCCGGAGCCGCACGGCCAATGCGTCCGCACGAGCGTTCAACTCGGCGAACGTCAGCCGCTCATCACCGCACACCACGGCCTCGCCGGTGGCCCACCCGCGGATCAGCTCGGGCACCGGTGGTTCGGCGGCCGGAACCGGCGTGGTTCCCCGTGCCACCAACGCCGCTGCCTGCTCGGGGCGCTGCAACGGCACGGCGCCGACCGCGAGTCCGGGACGTTCCGCCACCGCGGACAGCACGACCACCAACTGGTCGAGGATCCGCTCGATCGTGACGGCGTCGAACGCCGCCGTGGAGAACTCCGCCTCGATCTTGAGCGTGTCCTCCAGGTCGACCGCGAACGTCAGCGGGTAGTTGCCCTGCTCCACCGACTCGGTGGCCCGCACCCCGCCGAGGTCCTCCGGCAACTCCTCCTGGGGGAAGTTGCCGAAGACCACGATGCTGTCGAACAACGCGCGGCCGTGCGGGACAGCCGACCACCGCTGCACGTCGACCAGCGGCGTGTACTCGAACCGTTGCAGCGCAACCTGGTTGTCCCGCAGCTGCGGCAACCAGGCGGCGAACGACGTGTCCACCGGTACGGCGGCCCGGACCGGCAGCGTGTTGATGAACAACCCGACCATCGACTCGACACCGGCCAGTTCAGCCGGGCGCCCGGACACGGTCAGGCCGAACACGACGTCGTCCTCGCCGGAAGACGCCGACAGCACCTTCGCCCACGCCGCCTGCACGACCGTCGACAGCGTCACGCGCTCGCGGCGGGCCA
>NZ_JAJCXE010000053.1:180168-199919 GCF_021056325.1 Lentzea sp. CC55
CTCGCCGCCGGCCGGTCGACCGGCAGCGGGGTGGGCGCCTCGAACCCGTCGAGGTAGGTGCGCCAGAACCCCTCGGTGTCACCGGGATCGCGTTCGTCGAGCCAGGCGATGTAGTCGCGGTACGGCCGCACCGGCGGCAACGCCTGGCGCTGGTACGCCGCCGTCACCTCGTCCATGACGACGGGCAGGCTCCACCCGTCGCACAGCCCCTGGTACAGGCTCCACACCAGCCACAGCCGGCCCTCGCCGCGCTCGATCAGGTACAGGCGCGTCAACGGCGGCGCGGCGAGGTCGAAGCCGAGCGCGCGGTCCTCCGCCAGCAACTCCCGCAACCGCACCTGTTGTGCGGACTCGTTCAGGCCGGACCAGTCGCGCAGTGCGAGCGGCACGTCGACCTCGGTCAGCACGACCTGCACGGGCTCGCTGACGCCCTCCCACACGAACCCGCTGCGCAGCGGCGCGTGCCGGGCGATCACCTCGCGCCACGCGGCTGCCAGTCTCTCCGCGTCGAGCGGCCCGGCCAGGTCGTAGACGTTCTGCGCCCAGTAGAGGCCGTCGACGGGAGCGCCGACGACACCGAACAGCATGCCGGACTGCACCGGCGCCAACCGGTGCACGTCCGCCAGCGGATACCGCTCCGCCAGCCCGTCGACCTCGGCCTGGGTCAGCGACGCCAGCGGGAAGTCCGACGGCGTGAACCCGCTGCCGGCGCGGCAATGCGCCACCAGCTCGCGCAACGCCTCGACGTACCGGGCGGCGACCCGTTCGACCGTCGCGGTCCCGTGGACGTTGCCGGAGTGGAACCACTCGATCGACAACCGGCCGTCCGCGGTCTGCTGCACCTCGAGCTGCAGCAGGTGCGACCGCGTGCCGCCCACCGCCTCGCTCGGGCCCGCCAGCTCGGCGGGCAGTTCGCGGCGGATCAGCCCGTCCTGGTCGGCGCTGTCGTGGGCGCCGAGGTAGTTGAACAGCACCGGGCGGTCCGGCGCGTCGGCGAGTTCGCCTCTCAGCCACCGCAGCACGCCGTAGCCGACACCGCGGCGCGGCACCGACCGCAGCTCCTCCTTGACCGCCTTGACCGCGGCACCGGGTTCGGTGTGGTGGCTCAGCCGGACCGGGAAGATCGACGTGAACCAGCCGACCGTCCGCGACAGGTCCGCGCCCTCGCGGCCGTGGCTCTCCAGGTCGATCGTCACGTGATCGGAACCGGCCCATTCGCCCAGCGTCCGGGCCAGGGCGGTCAGCAGCAGCTCGTGGCCCTGCGTGCGGTACGCCCTGTGCGCGTCGCCCAGCAGCGCCGCGGTGGTCCCGGCGTCCAGCCACGACCGCACGATCCCCGCGGAGACCTCGGTGTTCGGGCCGTCGCCGTCCGCCGGGAGCTCGACGACGTCGGCGGTGGCGGCGACCCAGTGGTCCCGCTCGCCGCTCGCGTCGTCGTCCTGCAGCCGCACCGCCCAGTGCTGGAACGACGTCGTCTTGGGCGGCAGCGAGCCGCCCCGGTACGCCGTGTCGAGGTCCTCCAGCAGGACGTTCCACGACACCCCGTCCATCACCAGGTGGTGCACGGTCAAACCGAGCCACGCGCGCTCGTCACCACGGTCGAAGTACACGGCCGCCAACAGCGGGCCGTCGGCCAGCCGCAACGACTTCTGCGCCTCGGTCATCCGCTCGACCACGGACTCACCGTCGACCACCCGCAGGAAGCCACCGTCGCCCACGGGAGCGTTGACCTGGCTCTCCGGCGTGAACCGGATCCGCAGCGCGTCGTGGTGCGCGACCAGGGCGTCGAGGGCCTGCCCGAGCCGGACCGGATCGGTGCCGGGTGCCAGCTCGAACACGCCGGACCAGTTCCAGTGGTCCCGGTTCGGCAGGTCCTGCGCCAGGAACCACCGCTGGATCGGCGTGAACGGCACCGGGCCCGTGACCACGCCCTGCTCGGCCGGCGTCACCTCGGCGGTGTCACGGACCGCAAGGGCCAGTTCGGCGATGGTCTGGTGGGCGAACACGTCCGCCACCTCGACACCCAGACCCGCCGCGCGGACACGCGACACGATCTGCAGGCTCAGGATCGAGTCGCCGCCCAGCTCGAAGAAGTTGTCGTGCACGCCGACGCGCTCGACGCCGAGCACCTGTGCCCACACCGCCGCCAGAGTGTCCTCTGTGGACGATCGCGGCGCTTCGTGGACCCCGGCCGTCTCCGGCTCGGGGTCGGGCAGTCCACGCCGGTCGACCTTGCCGTTCGGCGTCAGCGGGAGCTGGTCGAGCGCCACGAACACCGACGGCACCAGGTAATCCGGCACCCGCTCACGCAGCCACGACCGCAAGGCCTTCGCGTCGAACCCGCCCTCCGCCACGACGTACGCCACCAGGCGCTTGCCACCGTGCGGCCCGCCATCCCGCGCCACCACGACGACATCACGCACGCCCAGGTGGTCGCCGATCACGACCTCGACCTCACCGGGCTCCACCCGATAGCCGCGGATCTTCACCTGCTCATCCACCCGGCCCAGGAACTCCAGCACCCCGTCCGCACGCCACCGGGCCCGGTCACCCGTCCGGTACAGCCGGCCACCCGGCCCGCCGAACACGTCCGGCACGAACCGCTCGGCGGTCAGGTCCGGACGACCCACGTACCCCTGGGCCACCCCCGCACCACCGACCAGCAGCTCACCCGGCACACCAACCGGTGCCGGCCGCAAAGACCCGTCCACCACGAACGCCCGCACACCCGCCAGCGGCGTGCCGATCGGCACCACAGCGGCGGGGTTGTCTTCCACGACGGCGTGGAAGGTCGAGTCGATCGCCGCCTCGGTCACCCCGAACACGTTGCCCGGCACCGCATTCGGCGCCACCTCGGCCACAGCACCAGTCAACGCGTCGTGCGTCCACATGTCCGTACCCGAGATCACCAGCCGCAACGACTCCACCGAACCTGCGACCCGGCAGTGAGCCGCGAGATCGCGCAACAACATGCCCGGCACGATCTCCGCAACCTCGACCTGATGGTCCACCAACGTCCGGTGCAACGACTCCACGGTCACATGCTCGTCGTGCGGCAGGAACACCACTCGTTGACCGAACGCCAGCGCTCGGGTCATGTCACCGATCGACACGTCGAAACCCGGACCCGACATCGACAGCACCGTGCCCGGACCACCCAAGGAGCGCAGACCGTCACGCCAACCGGCCACATAGGACGACAACGCCGCATGCGTCACCGCCACGCCCTTGGGACGACCGGTCGAACCCGAGGTGTAAGCGATGTACGCCAACGCAGACGGGTCGACCGGCGGGAGCGGTTCACCGACGGTGGCGGACACGTCCGGCGACAGCACCTCACCGGTGAACCCGGCCGGTGGCGACGTCGCCACCGCGGCCACCACACCGGCATCGGCCAGCAGGAACTCCACGCGTTCGTCAGGAAGTCCGGGGTTGACAGGCAGGTACACGCCACCCGAACGCAGCACGCCCTGGAACGCGACCGCCAGATCAAGCCCACGCGGCACCAGCACGGCCACCGGCGATCCCGCGGTCACACCGGCACGGCGCAGCCCGGCAGCGAGAGCATCGGCGCGAGCGTTCAGCTCCGCGAACGTCAACCGCTCGTCACCGCAGACCACGGCGACCTCGGACGAGGTCCGCGCGGCGATCAGCTCCGGCACCGGTGGTTCGGCAGCCGGCACCGGCGTGGCACCCCACGCCACCAGCTCCGCCGCCTGCCCCGGCCGCTGCACCGGCACCTCGCGCACCGCCAGCCCTGGGCGCTCCGCGACCGCGGTCAGCACGACCGCGAGCTGGTCGAGGATCCGTTCCACGGTGACGGCGTCGAACGCCGCCGTCGAGAACTCCGCCTCGATCTTGAGCGTGTCCTCCAGGTCGACCGCGAACGTCAGCGGGTAGTTGCCCTGCTCCACCGACTCGGTGGCCCGCACCCCGCCGAGGTCCTCCGGCAACTCCTCCTGCGGGTAGTTGCCGAACACGACGATCGAGTCGAACAACGCGCGGCCGTGCGGAACGGCCGACCACCGCTGCACGTCGACCAACGGCGTGTACTCGAACCGCTGCAGCGCGACCTGGTTGTCCTGCAACGCCGGGAGCCACGCCGCGAACGGGGTGTCCGCCGGCACGGACGCCCGGACCGGCAGCGTGTTGATGAACAACCCGACCACCGACTCGACACCGGCCAGATCAGCCGGACGACCCGAGACCGTCAGGCCGAACACCACGTCGTCGTCGCCCGAGTACGTCGACAGCAGCAACGCCCACGCGGCCTGCACGACCGTCGACAACGTCACGCGCTGACGGCGGGCCAGCTCGACCAACCGGCCCGTGACCGCCTCGTCCAGGTGCATGCGACGGCGGCCCTGGTCGTAGTGGCTGTTCGCGAGCCGGTCGACCGGAAGTGCCGTCGGTGCCTCGAACCCGCTCAGGTACGTGCGCCAGAACCCCTCGGCCTCTTCGGAGCCACGCCGGTCGAGCCACGCGATGAAGTCCCGGTACGACCGCGCCGGCTCCAGGGAACGCCCCTGGTAGAGCGCCGACACCTCGTCCATGACGACCGGCAGGCTCCACCCGTCGCACAGCCCCTGGTAGAGCCCCCACACCAGCCACAACCGGCCCTCGCCGCGGTCCACCAGGTACAGGCGCGTCAACGGCGGCACAGCGAGGTCGAAGCCCAGCGCGCGGTCCTCGTCGAGCAGCTCCCGCAACCGCACCTGCTGGGTGGCCGCGTCGAGGCCGGACCAGTCGCGCCGCTCCAGCGGCACCTCGACGTCCGGGAGAACGACCTGGACGGGTTCGCTGACGCCCTCCCACACGAAGACGCTGCGCAGCGCGGCGTGCCGGGAGATCACCGAGCGCCAGGCCCGGGCGAGGCGGCCGGCGTCGATCGGGCCGGTCAGGTCGTAGACGCCCTGACCCCAGTAGAGGCCGTCCACGGGAGAACCCGCGACACCGAACAGCATGCCGGACTGCACCGGCGCCAACCGGTGCACGTCGACCAGCGGGTACCGCTCGGCGAGTCCGTCGACCTCGGCCTGCGTCAGCGACGCCAGCGGGAAGTCCGACGGCGTGAAGCCGTTGGCGCAACGGCAATGCGCGACCAGCGCACGCAGGGCCGCGACGTAGCGCTCAGCGACGCGTTCGACGGTGGGGGCGTCGTGCAGGTCGTGGCTGAAGTGCCACTCGACCCGCAGGCGCCCGTCGGCGTCCTGCTGGGCCTCGACCTGCAGGACGTGCGACCGCGTTCCGCCCGTGCCCTCGCTCGGGCCGGCCAGCTCGGCGGGGAGCTCCCGGCGGATCAGGCCGACCGAGTCGACGGCGTCGAAGGCGCCGAGGTAGTTGAACAGCACCGGACGGTCCGGCGCACCGGCCAGGTCGCCCTGCAACCAGCGCAACGCGCCGTAGCCGACGCCGCGGCGCGGGATCGCCCGCAGCTCCTCCTTGACGGCCTTGATCGCCGCCGCCGGGTCGCTCTCGTGCGTGAGGCGCACCGGGAAGATCGACGTGAACCAGCCGACCGTGCGGGACAGGTCGACGCCGTCGGCCACCGCCTCACGGCCGTGGCTCTCGAGGTCCACCGTGACGTGACCGGTGCCGGTCCACTCCCCCAGAGCCTGGGCGAGAGCGGCCAGCAGCAGGTCGTTGCCCTGCGTGCGGTACGCGCGGTGGGCGTCGCCGAGCAGGGCGGCGGTGCTGTCCGCGTCCAGCCACGACCGGACGACGCCGGCCGAGGTCTCGTCGTTGGGCCCGTGGTGGTCCTGCGGCAGGTCCACGACGTCGGCGGTCTGGGCGAGCCAGGTCTCCCGCTCGTCCCGCGCGTCCAGCTCCCGCAGCACCTCGGCCCACTGCCGGAACGACGTGGTCTTCGGCCCGAGCTCCCGGCCCGCGTAGGCCGCGTCGAGGTCCTCCAGCAGGATGTTCCACGACACGCCGTCCATCACCAGGTGGTGCACGGTCAAACCGAGCCACGCCGGCTCGTCGCCACGGTCGAAGAAGACGGCCGCGAGAAGCGGGCCGTCGGCCAGCCGCAACGACTTCTGCGCCTCGGTCATCCGCTCGACCACGGATCCACCGGTCGCGACGCTCAGGAACCCACCACCGCCGACGGCGGCGTTGACCTGGCTCTCCGGCGTGAACCGGATGCGCAAGGCGTCGTGGTGCGCGACAACGGCGCCCAGCGCCCGCCCGAGCCTCTCCGGATCCGTGCCGGGAGCCAGTTCGAACATCCCGGACCAGTTCCAGTGGTCCCGGTTCGGGATGTCCTGCGCCAGGAACCAGTGCTGGATCGGCGTCAACGGCACCGGTCCGGTGACGACGCCCTGCTCGGCCAGCGTGACCGCGGGAGTGTCGCGGACGGCGCCCGCCAGCGCGGCGATCGTCTGGTGGGCGAACACGTCCGCCACCTCGACACCCAGACCCGCCGCACGCACGCGCGCCACGATCTGCAGGCTGAGGATCGAGTCTCCGCCCAGCTCGAAGAAGTTGTCGTGCACACCGACGCGCTCGACCCCGAGCACACCGCTCCACACCGCCGCGAGCGATTCCTCGACCGCGGTCCGGGGCGCCACGTACGCCTCCCCGGTCGTCTCCGGCTCCGGTTCCGGCAACCCGCGCCGGTCGACCTTGCCGTTGGGCGTGAGCGGAAGCCTTTCCAGGGCAACGAACACCGACGGCACCAGGTAGTCCGGCACCCGCTCGCGCAACCAGGACCGCAGTTCCTTCGAGTCGAACTCACCCTCCGCGACGACGTAGGCGACCAGGCGCTTGCCGCCGTGCGGTCCGCCATCCCGCGCCACCACTACGACATCACGCACGTCCGGGTGGTCACCGATCACGACCTCGACCTCGCCCGGTTCGACCCGGTAGCCGCGGATCTTGACCTGTTCGTCCACGCGGCCGAGGAACTCGATCGTGCCGTCCGCACGCCACTTCGCCCGATCACCGGTGCGGTAGAGCCGCCCGCCGGCCTCACCGAACAGGTCCGGGACGAACCGGACCGAGGTCAGGTCGGGGCGCCCCAGGTATCCCCGCGCCACACCGGCACCGCCGACCAGCAGCTCGCCGGGAACGCCCACGGGCACCGGCCGCAGCGCGGAGTCCACGACGACGGCGCGAGCACCGGCCAGCGGCGTGCCGATCGGCACCACGGCGGCGGGGTGGTCCTCCGCGACGGCGTGGAAAATCGAGTCGATCGCCGCCTCGGTCACCCCGAACACGTTGCCCGGCACCGCATTCGGCGCCACCTCGGCAACCGCGGACGTCAACGCGCCATGCGTCCACATGTCCGTACCCGAGATCACCAGCCGCAACGACTCCACCGGCCCCGCGGTCCGGCAGTACGCGGCCAGATCGCGCAGCAGCATGCCCGGCACGATCTCGGCGATCTCGATCCGGTGCTCCACCAACGTGGCGTGCAACGACTCGACCGACACGTGCTCGTCGTGCGGCAGGAACACCACGGTCTGCCCGAACGCCAACGCACGGGTCATGTCACCGATCGACACGTCGAAACCCGGACCCGACATCGACAACACCGTGCCCGGACCACCCAGAGCAGCCAGACCATCACGCCAACCGGCCACATAGGACGACAACGCCGCATGCGTCACCGCCACGCCCTTCGGACGACCGGTCGAACCGGACGTGTACGCGATGTAGGCCAACGCTTCGGGATCAACGGGCGGAAGCGCCTCAGCCGGCGCCGTCGAGTCGTCCACGAGCAGCACCGCACCCGCGAAGCCGTCCAGCGGCGAGGTCGTGACCACGGCGACGGCACCGGAGTCCGCCAGCAGGAACGCCAGGCGTTCGGCGGGCAGTCCGGGGTTGATCGGCACGTACACACCGCCTGAACGCAGCACGCCCTGGAACGCCACCGCCAGGTCCAGCCCACGCGGCACCAGCACGGCCACCGGCGACTCCGCGGTCACCCCGGCGCGCCGAAGCCGTGCAGCCAACGCCTCCGCCCGAGCGTCCAGCTCGGCGAACGTCAGGCTGTCCTCACCGCACACCACGGCCACGGCGCCGGAGCCGGCCCAGCCGCGGACCAGATCGGGCACCGGCGGTTCGGCGGCGGGAACCGGCGTCTCGCCCCACGCCACGAGCTCCGCGGCCTGGTCCGGACGCTGCAACGGCACCTCGGCGACCACCAGCCCGGGTCGTCGCGCCACGGCGGTCAGCACGACCACCAACTGGTCGAGGATCCGCTCGACCGTGACGGCGTCGAACGCGGCCGTCGAGAACTCGGCCTCGATCCGGAGGCGGCGCTCCAGGTCGACCGCGAACGTGAGCGGGTAGTTGCCCTGCTCCACCGAGTCGACGGTGGCGTAGCCGCCGGGGACCGCGTCCAGGTCGTCGGGGAGCTCCTGGTGCGGGTAGTTGCCGAACACGACGATCGAGTCGAACAACGCCCGGCCACCCGGAACGGCCGACCACCGCTGCACGTCGACCAGCGGCGTGTACTCGAACCGCTGCACCGCGACCTGGTTGTCCCGCAACTCGCGCAGCCAGGACGTGAACGGCACGTCCGCGGGCACGGTGGTCCGCACCGGCAGCGTGTTGATGAACAACCCGACCATCGACTCCACGCCGGCGAGGTCACCGGGGCGGCCCGAGACGGTGAGGCCGAACAGCACGTCGTCCTCGCCGGAAGACGCCGACAGCACCTTCGCCCACGCCGCCTGCACGACCGTCGACAGCGTCACGCGCTCGCGGCGGGCCAGCTCCACCAGCCCGGCCGTGACGTCCTCGTCGAGCGCGGTCCTGCGGCGGTCCTGGGCGTAGTGGTTCGTCGCCGGCCGGTCGACCGGCAACGGTGTCGGCGCCTCGAACCCGTCCAGCGCCCGGCGCCAGAACTCCTCGGACTCGTCGGGGTCGCGCCGGTCCAGCCACGCGATGAACTCGCGGTAGGACCGTGCCGGGGCAAGGGTTTCACCGTCGTAGGAGGCGAACACCTCGTCCATGACGACGGGCAGGCTCCACCCGTCGCACAGCCCTTGGTACAGGCCCCACACCAGCCACAGCCGGTCTTCACCGCGGTCCACCAGGTACAGGCGCGTCAACGGCGGCGCGGCGAGGTCGAAGCCCAGCGCGCGGTCCTCGGACAGCAGCTCCCGCAGTCGCACCTGCTGGGTGGCCGCGTCGAGGCCGGACCAGTCGCGTTCCGCGAGCGGGACGTCGACCTCGGCCAGCACGACCTGCACCGGCTCGCTGACGCCCTCCCACACGAACCCGCTGCGCAGCGCGGCGTGCCGGGAGATCACCTCGCGCCACGCGCGCGCCAGCCGCTCGGCGTCGACCGGGCCCGCGAGGTCGTAGACGCCCTGGCCCCAGTAGAGGCCGTCGACCGGTGACCCGACGACACCGAACAGCATGCCCGCTTGCACCGGCGCCAACCGGTGCACGTCCGCCAGCCGATACCGCTCCGCCAGCCCGTCGACCTCGGTCTGAGTCAGCGAGGCGAGCGGGAAGTCCGACGGCGTGAAGCCGGAGACGCCCGACCGGCAGTGCTCCACCAGTGCTCGCAACGCCGCCACGTACCGGTCCGCGACGCGCTCGACGGTCTCGGCGCGGTGCAGGTTCGTGCTGTGCAGCCACTCGATCCGCAGCCGGCCGTCGTCCTCGCGCACGACCTCGAGCTGCAGCGGGTAGGCCCGCGTCCCGCCCGGTCCCTCCACCGGCCCGGCGAGGTCGGCGGGGAGCTCCCCGCGCAGCAGACCCGCCGGGTCGACGGCGTCGAACGCGCCGAGGTAGTTGAACAGCACAGGCCGCTCCGGCGCACCGGCGAACTCGCCGTGCAGCCACCGCAGGGCGCCGTAGCCGACACCGCGGCGCGGCACCGACCGCAGGGACTCCTTGACCGCCTTGACCGTCCCGCCGACGTCCTCCCGGCGGCTCAGCCGCACCGGGAAGATCGACGTGAACCAGCCGACCGTCCTCGACAGGTCGAGGTCCTCGCGGCCGTGGCTCTCCAGGTCGACCGTGACGTGGTCACTCCCGGTCCACTCCCCCAGCACGTCGGCCAGAGCGGCGAGGAGCAGGTCGTCGGCCCGCGTCCGGTAGGCCCTGTGGGCCTCGCCGAACAGGGCGGAGGTGGTGGAGGCGTCCAGCCACGTGCGCACCACGGCGCCGGACTCCGCGGTGTTGGGGCCGTCGCCGTCGAGCGGCAGTGCGACCACGTCCGAGGTCGCCGCCGCCCAGTGGTCCCGTTCGCCGCCGGCGTCCCGCTCCAGGAGGTGTCCGGCCCACTGCCGGAACGAGACCGTCTTGGGCCCCAACGCCTCCGAGCGGTACGCGGTGCCGAGGTCCTCCAGCAGGACGTTCCACGACACCCCGTCCATCACCAGGTGGTGCACGGTCAAACCGAGCCACGCGGACTCGTCACCGCGGTCGAAGAAAACGGCCGCGAGAAGCGGGCCGTCGGCCAGCCGCAACGACTTCTGCGCCACCGTCATCTCGGCGACCACATCCGAGTCGCCCTCGACGACCCGCAGCAGGTCCGCGGCCTCGACCCCCGCGTTGTACTGGCGCTCGGGCGAGAACCGCAGGCGCAGGGCGTCGTGGTGGGCGAGCAGGACGTCGAACGCCTGCCGCAGCCGTTCCGGATCGGTGCCGGGCGCCAGCTCGAACACGCCCGACCAGTTCCAGTGATCGCGGTTCGGCACGTCCTGCGCCAGGAACCAGTGCTGGATCGGCGTCAACGGCACGGGACCGGTGACGACGCCCTGCTCGGCCACCGAGACCTCGGGAGCCTCGCGCACCACGAGGGCCAGCTCGGCGATCGTCTGGTGGGCGAACACGTCCGCCACGTCGACGCCCAGTTCCGCCGCACGCACGCGGGCCACGATCTGCAGGCTGAGGATCGAGTCTCCGCCCAGCTCGAAGAAGTTGTCGTGCACACCGACGCGCTCCACGCCGAGCACACCGCTCCACACGGCGGCCAGGGTCTCCTCGACGGCGTTGCGGGGAGCCACGTAGGTCTCGGTGGCCGCCTCGGGCTCCGGCTCCGGCAACCCGCGCCGGTCGACCTTGCCGTTGGGCGTGAGCGGAAGCCTTTCCAACGCAACGAACACCGACGGCACCAGGTAGTCCGGCACCCGCTCGCGCAGCCACGACCGCAACGCGGAACCGGTGACCTCGGCGTCCTCGGCGACCACGTACGCCACGAGGCGCTTGCCGCCGTGGGGACCGCCGTCCCGTGCCACCACGACGACATCACGCACGTCCGGGTGGTCACCGAGGACGACCTCGACCTCACCGGGCTCCACCCGATAACCGCGGATCTTCACCTGCTCGTCCACCCGGCCGAGGAACTCCAGCACCCCGTCCGCACGCCACCGGGCCCGGTCACCCGTCCGGTACAGACGTCCACCGGAGCCGCCGAACACGTCCGGTACGAACCGCGTCGCCGTCAGGTCCGCGCGGCCGACGTAGCCCTGCGCGACACCGGCACCACCGACCAGCAGCTCACCCGGAACCCCCACCGGCACCGGCCGCATCGCGCCGTCCACGACGAACGCCCGCGCGCCGGCCAGCGGCGTGCCGATCGGCACCACCGACGCCGGGTGGTCCTCGGTGACCGGGTGGAAGATCGAGTCGATCGCGGCCTCGGTCACGCCGAACACGTTGCCCGCCAGGGCGTTCGGCGCCACGTCGGCGACCGCGCCGGTGAGCGCGTCGTGCGTCCACATGTCGGTGCCGGAGATGACCAGGCGCAGCGACTTGACCGGCCCCGCCTCGCGGCAGTGCGCGGCCAGGTCGCGCAGCAGCATGCCCGGCACGATCTCCGCGACCTCGACCTCGTGGTCGACCAGCGTCCGGTGCAGCGACTCCACGGTCACGTGCTCGTCGTGGGGCAGGAAGACCACCGTGCGGCCGAACGCCAGCGCTCGGGTCATGTCGCCGATCGACACGTCGAAACCGGGGCCGGACATGGACAGCACCGTGCCCGGACCGCCCAGCTCGACGAGTCCTCGCCGCCAGCCGGCGACGTAGGAGGACAACGCGGCGTGCGTCACGGCCACGCCCTTGGGGCGGCCGGTCGAGCCGGACGTGTAAGCGATGTACGCGAGCGAGTGCGGGTCGACGGGCACCGGCAGGGCGCCGAACCCCCGGTCCTCGTCGTCGATCAGCAGCACCTCGGCGAGCCCGGCCACCTCGCCCGCGAACGACGAGGTCGTCACCACGACCGACGCACCGGCATCGGCCAGCAGGAACGCCAGTCGCTCGGCGGGAAGCCCGGGGTTGACCGGCACGTACACGCCACCGGAGCGCAGCACGCCCTGGAACGCCACGGCGAGGTCGACCCCGCGCGGCACCAGCACGGCGACGCGCGATCCGACGGTGACGCCGGTCCGCTGCAGCCGCCCGGCCAGCGCTTCCGCCCGGAAGCCCAGCTCGGCGAACGTCAGCCGCTCGTCGCCGCAGATCACGGCGACCTCGGGGGAGATCCGCGCCCAGTCGTCGACCAGGTCGGGCACCGGCCGTTCGGTGGCGGGCTCGGGGGTCTCGCCCCACGCCACCAGCACCGCCGCCTGCTCCGGGCGTTGCAGCGGCACGTCCCGGACCAGCAGGTCCGGCCGCTCGGCCACCGCGGTCAGCACGACCGCGAGCTGGTCGAGGACCCGGTCCACGGTGGCGGCGTCGAACGCGGCGGTGGAGAACTCGGCCTCGACCCGGAGCGTCTCGCCCACGTCGACCGCGAACGTGAGCGGGTAGTTGCCCTGCTCCACCGAGTCGAGCAGCGGCGACAGCTCGAAGCCGGCGACGCGCGTCCGGCCGCCGGGGTAGTTGCGCAGCACGACGATGCTGTCGAACAGCGCGCGGCCAGCGGGCACCGACGACCAGCGCTGCGCGTCGACCAGCGGCGTGTACTCGTACCGCTGCACCGCGACCTGGTTGTCCCGCAGGTCGCGCAGCCAGGACGTGAACGGCACGTCCGCGGGCACGGTGGTCCGCACCGGCAGCGTGTTGATGAACAGGCCCACGGTCGACTCGACCCCGGCCAGCTCCGGCGGGCGACCCGACACGGTCAGGCCGAACACGACGTCGTCCTCGCCCGAACTCGCCGACAGCACCTTGGCCCACGCGGCCTGCACCACCGCGGACAGCGTCACGCGCTCGCGGCGTGCCAGGTCGACGATCTTCGCCGTCACGTCCGGGGTCAGCGCGGTCCCGCGCCGGTCCTGGGCGTGGTGGTGCGTCGCCAGCCGGTCGACCGGCAACGGTGTCGGTGCCTCGAAACCGTCCAGGTAGGACCGCCAGAAGCTTTCCGGCTCGGCGGGGTCGCGCCGGTCGAGCCAGGCGATGAACTCGCGGTAGGACCTCGCCGGGGCGAGGGTCGTGCCCTCGTAGGCGGCGGACACCTCGTCCACCACGACGGGCAGGCTCCACCCGTCGCACAGGCCCTGGTAGAGACCCCAGACCAGCCAGTACCGCCCGTGGCCCCGGTCGGCGAGGTACAGGCGGGTCAGCGGCGGCGCCGCCGGGTCGAAGCCCAGCGCGCGGTCCTGCGCCAGCAGCTCGCGCAGCCGCGCGTCCTGCACGTCACCGTCCACATCGGACCAGTCGCGGAGCTGGAGCGGGACGTCGACGCCCTCCAGCACGACCTGCACCGGTTCGCTGACGCCCTCCCACACGAACGCGCTGCGCAGCGCGGCCTGCCGGGAGATCACCTCCTGCCAGGCGCGGGCGAGGCGGTCCGCGTCGACGGTGCCGGTCAGCTCGTAGATCCCCTGGCCCCAGTAGAGCCCGTCGCCCTCGGCCGGTGCGCCCGCGACACCGAACAGCATGCCGGACTGCACCGGCGCCAGCCGGTACACGTCGGCCAGGCCCGGGAAGCGGGCGGCGAGCCGGTCGACCTCGTCCTGCGCCAGCGACGCCAGCGGGAAGTCCGACGGCGTGAGCCCCGCGACTCCCGACCGGCAGTGCTCGACGAGCGCCTCCAGCTCACGCCGGTAGGTCTCGGCCAGCCGCGCGACGGTCGCGGCCTCGTGCAGTTCGGCGCTGTAGTGCCACTCGACCTGCAGCTGCCCGTCAGCGGTGCGGGTCACCTCGAGGTTCAGCACGTGCGACCGGGTGCCGTGGCCGGACGTCGCCGCACCCCGCAGCGCCACCGGCAGCTCACGGCGGAGCAGGTCTCCCGTGCCCGCGCCGGATCCGAGGTAGTTGAACAGCACCGGTCGATCGGGCGCGCCGGACAGTTCGCCGTGCAGCCACCGCAGAGCGCCGTAGCCGACACCGCGGCGGGGCACGGCGCGCAGCTGTTCCTTGACGGCCTTCACCGTGGCGCCCAGGTCCTCGTGCCGGCTCAGCCGCACCGGGAAGATCGACGTGAACCAGCCGACCGTGCGGGACAGGTCGACGCCGTCCGCGATCGCCTCGCGGCCGTGGCTCTCCAGGTCGATGGTCAGCGTGTCCGCGCCGGCCCACGGGCCCAGCGTGCGCACCAGTGCGGCCAGCAGCAGGTCGTTGCCCTGCGTCCGGTACGCCTTGTGCGCGTCACCCAGCAACGCGGCGGTCGTCGCGGCGGTCAGCAGCGTCGTGTGGACCCGGGACGAACGTTCGTCGTTCGGTCCTCCGCCGTCGACCGGCAGCGCGACGACGTCGGAGGTCGCGGCGGCCCAGTGGTCCCGCTCGGCGGCGGCGTCGAAGGTCTGGAGCAGCTCCGCCCACTGCCGGAACGAGGTCGTCTTGGCGGGCAACGCCTCCGAGCGGTACGCGGTGCCGAGGTCCTCCAGCAGGACGTTCCACGACACGCCGTCCATCACCAGGTGGTGCACCACCAGCCCGAGCCACGCCGGTTCGTCGCCGCGGTCGAAGAAGACGGCCGCGAGAAGCGGGCCGTCGGCCAGCCGCAACGACTTCTGCGCCACCGTCATCTCGGCGACCACGTCCGAGTCGCCCTCGACGACCCGCAGCAGGTCCGCGGCCTCGACCCCGGCGTTGTGCTGGCCCTCGGGCGAGAACCGCAGGCGCAGGGCGTCGTGGTGCGCGACCAAGGTGTCGAGAGCCTCGGCCAGTCGTCCGGGATCGGTCCCCGGCGCCAGCTCGAACACGCCCGACCAGTTCCAGTGGTCGGGGTCGCCGACGTCCTGAGCGGTGAACCAGCGCTGGATCGGCGTCAGCGGAACGGGACCGGTGACCACGCCCTGCTCCGCGAGCGTCACGGCGGGGGTGTCGCGCACGACGGCCGCCAGCCCGGCGACGGTCTGGTGGGAGAGCACGTCGGCCACGTCCACGTTCAGACCGGCGGCGCGGGCGCGTGCCACGATCTGCAGGCTCAGGATCGAGTCGCCGCCCAGCTCGAAGAAGTTGTCGTGCACACCGACGCGCTCTACCCCGAGCACACCGCTCCACACCGCCGCGAGAGCGTCCTCTGTGGACGATCGTGGCGCTTCGTAGACCCCGGTCGTCTCCGGCTCGGGGTCGGGCAGCCCGCGCCGGTCGACCTTGCCGTTGGGCGTGACCGGAAGCCGTTCCAGGGCAACGAACACCGACGGCACCAGGTAGTCCGGCACCCGTTCCCGCAGCCACGACCGCAGTTCCTGACCGCTGACATCCGTGTCCTCGGCGACGACGTAGGCCACGAGGCGCTTGCCGCCGTGGGGACCGCCGTCCCGTGCCACCACGACGACATCGCGCACGCCGGGGTGGTCACCGATCACGACCTCGACCTCACCGGGTTCGACCCGGTAGCCGCGGATCTTGACCTGCTCGTCGACGCGGCCGAGGAACTCCAGCACCCCGTCCGCACGCCACCGGGCCCGGTCACCCGTCCGGTACAGCCGGCCACCGGACCCGCCGAACACGTCCGGCAGGAACCGCTCGGCGGTCAGATCGGGCCGGCCCACGTACCCCTGGGCCACCCCCGCGCCGCCGACCAGCAACTCGCCCTCGACGCCCACGGGCACCGGTCGCAGCAGGCCGTCCACCACGAAGACGTCGACGCCCGCCAGCGGCACGCCGATCGGGACGACCTCGCCCTCGTGCTCCGGCCGTGCCACCACCGGGTGGAAGACCGAGTCGATCGCGGCCTCGGTGACGCCGAAGACGTTGCCCGGCACCGCGTTCGGCGCCACGGCCTCGACCGCCGCCGTCAGCGCGTCGTAGGTCCACATGTCGGTGCCCGAGATGACCAGGCGCAACGACTCGACCGGCCCCGCCTCGCGGCAGTGCGCGGCCAGGTCGCGCAGCAGCATGCCCGGCACGATCTCCGCGACCTCGACCCGGTGCTCGGCCAGCGTGCGGTGCAGCGACTCGACCGACACCGCCTCGTCGTGCGGCAGGAACACCAGCGTCCGCCCGAACGCCAGCGCGCGCGTCATGTCGCCGATCGACACGTCGAAACCGGGGCCCGACATCGACAGCACGGTGCCCGCGCCGCCCAGCGGTTCGAGCGCCCGCGTCCAGCCGGCGACGTACGACGACAACGCCCTGTGCGTCACCGCAACGCCCTTGGGTCGTCCCGTCGATCCTGACGTGTAGGCGAGGTAGGCCACCGCGTCCGGGTCGACGCCGACCGGCGGCGCGCTGCCGGCCGGACCGTGGTCGTCGAGCAGCAGGACGTCTCCGGCGAACCCGGTCAGCTCACCGGCCGGCGCCGACGTCGTGACCGCGGCCACCACGCCCGCGTCCGCCAGCAGGAACGCCAGGCGTTCCGCCGGAAGGCCGGGGTTGATCGGCACGTACACGCCACCGGAGCGCAGCACGCCCTGGAACGCCACCGCCAGGTCGAGCCCCCGGGGAACGAGCACGGCGACCGGGGACCCCGCGGTCACCCCGGCCTGGCGCAGCCGGGCGGCGAGCGCGTCGGCCCGCTCCCCGAGCTCGCCGAAGGTGAGCCGTTCGTCACCGCACACCACCGCCGTCGCTCCCGGACGGGTGCCGGCGTGGTCCGCCACGAGATCGGGAACGCAGGCCACATCAGGCTGTGCGGCGCCGGTTCCCCAGCTCCGGGTGCGCGCCAGGTCCACAGTGGAGGGTCGTGGGGCATCGGCGACCGGTCCGCGCGCGAGCCGGTCGAGCACGCTGAGGAACCGTTCCTCGTGCAGCGCCAGCTCGGCCTCGGCGGCCACGCCGTCCTCGACGTCGAAGTCCAGCCACGCCCGGTCACCTGCGGACCAGCCGCAGGTCGTGACGGTCAGGTCGCGGATCGGGCCGACCGCCAGGTTCCGCGGTGTGCCGGCGTGCACGTCCGGACCGAAGCTCAGCGGACGGCTGAAGTCGACGACGTTGAAGGTCGGGCCGAACCAGGCGCCGCCGCCGGTGACGCCGAGCTTCCGGGCGAGGTCCTCACCCCGGTACCGCGACCTCGGGGCGTTCTCGGCCAGGCGTGCGGCGGTGGCGTCCGCCAGCTGCCGGATCGTCGTGCCCTCCGGCACGTGCAGCGCGAGACGTGCGACGTTGGCCAGCAGTCCGGGAGTGGTGCGGGCCAGCGGACTGCGGCGTGCGGCCGTCGGCAGGCTGAACACGACGTCGTCGCGGCCGGTCAGTTCCCGTTGGTACGCCGCGAAAGCCGACACGAGGAAGTGCGGCACGCGCAGGCCGAGCTCCGCGCTGCGGTCGAGGACGGCGTCGCGCAACGCCCCGTCGACCGCGACCGTGCGGCGCCGGGACGGTCGTCGCCGTTCCGGCCGGCGCTCGGTCTCGCGGCTCCGCACCGCCTCCGCCACCGACTCGAGCCAGTACCGCTCGTCGTCGGCCCGGTCGGCGGATTCCCGGTAGGCCCGGTCCTCCGCCACGACGTCGGCCCAGGAGCCGAACGTGCGCACGCCATCCCCGGCGTAGACCTCGGCGACGCGACGGGTGATCAGAGCGAACGAGAAGAGATCGGTGATCAGGTGGTGCGCCCGGTGGTACCACCAGTTCTCGCCGTCGGCGACGCGCAGCAGCGCCCAGCGCCACAGCGGAGCCGTCCGGTGGTCGAGCGGCCGGCCGCTGTCGGCGCGCATCCACGCCCGCGCCGACCCCGCGGGGTCGTCCTCACCGCGGAGGTCGACCACCGGCAGGACGTCGGCGGGCAGCTCGTCGGCGAAGGCCTGCCACGGCGACCCGTCGGCGTGTTCGCCGAAGAACAACTGGTACGCCTCGGTTTCCTCCGCCACCACACGGGCGCCGGCCCGCAGGCGCTCCACGTCGAGAGGCCCGCGCAGCACCACGTACTGGGCGGGGTTGAACTCGGGGGTGTCCCCGAGCAGCTCCGCCGACAGCCACATGTCCACCTGCGCCGCGGTCAGCGAGTACCGATCCCCTGCCGCACGCCGCTCCACCAACTGAACCGCTCCCTCTCGAACCGTTGCCCCCCGGCACCTCACGGATGCGTTGGCGTGCGGCTGCCGGGAAGTACGAAACCGCTCCGCTACCAGGGAACGACCGCTCGAGTCGCAGATACAGCGAGTGAAGGAGCGCCGCATGAGCGCAGGATCCAGCGATGCCGCTGCTACTCACGGTGAGCGCGAACGGCACGGCTGAACGCCGCGTGCAGGCTCTTGGGACCGTCGCCGATGAGGCGGCGCACGAGGCCCCTGCACCCCGCTACCGCACGACGCCGATCACAGGACCGGGACGACCCGGAACCCCCGGTTCCAGGCGATGTGACTCACCGCGCGAACAGGTGACCAGCCTGTTCACGCGGTGTGGAGAATCGCTCGTTCGACAAAATGCCCCCTGCGTCATCCGCCGACTCACAGATTCACGTGGCACGCACGTGAATCCTCGATCAACCGGAAGCGTCCACCCCAAAGAAAACCCCCGTGTCACATCGGTGACAACCGCAGATTAGCCACCGCCGCGACCGGGACGGATCCACCGAACAGTCGAATTTCCGATGCTGCGCAATTCAACAAGTCCCTCGCCGACCTATCGACGCGCGCGAGCTCCAGTCACTTCGCGCATCCGCACACGCACTCGCTGTGATCAGCGTCTCCGATGGCCCATTCCGCACGCGAACGTGCAATAGACCGAATTTGAAGACTTCGGAACAATCGCCATTTCGCTCACGTCCAAGCCGCACGGAAACCGAGGTTCCACGTCACACGCCCTGAGCACTGCGATGTTCGAAGCGGACCCAAACGACGCTGCGCCCTCCGGCTTGGAATTGCGCGACCAGACACCTGCTCACCGGACTCCGCGCTGGTCACTGCGCCATATCAGCTCAGCAGATCGATTCAGCACCGATAGATCGCCGATCTGCGCCCGGACTCGGCGCTCGGACCTGCCCGGACACACCCGCGACCAGCGAAGCCTCACGGCGCCCCAATTGAGACACTTCGCGCGGTCCTGTCGCGTTGCGGCCGACGCAACGCTGTCGGATCGGACCAAACCTCTCATCCGGCCGAATCCAGGCAGCCTTCCGAGGTGTCCCGCACCGGTCCTGCGACTCGATGTTCGCCGTCGTTCTCCCCCGTCGAACCGCATCGACAGCGACACCGGGAAAAATTAGGTAAATCCACGAATTTCACGTGCACTTTCACTTTCCGCCGCACAGTGGATCGCGGAACTGACTTCACGTCGTCCACACCTCTTTTTTGCCATAAGTGTTCCCGATGCCGCCCCACACCGGTGACGAATGCCGCCGATCGGAGCAAAGGAGGTGAGTCGGCCATCTACAGCATCGCAAACGCGCGTGCCAGTGACTTGAGACCAGGGATGGCCGCGGCCTCGAGGGGAGAACAATGCCGGTGCTGACGGCGCTGGACGCGGTGGCGCGGGGGGCGCACCACTCTCGCCGGTCTCGCTGGCACCCCGCCTCGCAA
>NZ_JAJCXE010000054.1:0-82660 GCF_021056325.1 Lentzea sp. CC55
GCTCTCCCCTGCTGATGCCGCTCGGCTGAAGGCGGATTTCGTGGCGTCGGGTGGGCCGGTGGAGGGGGATGTGGTGCTGTGGGGTGGGTCTGAGTTGCCGGTGGACGTGGCGGGGTACGAGGCGGCGGGTGTGACGTGGATGTTGACCGATGGTGGGGCGCGGGGGCTTGAGGAGTTGCGGGCGTTCGTGGCTGCCGGTCCCCCGCGGTCAGGCGTGTAGGCCGCGGAGCAGGGTGTCGAGGTAGCGGCGTGCGGTGGGGAGGCGGTCGGCTGGGCTGTCGCTGTGGACGTAGGTGGCGTAGGAGATGCCGCACATGAGTGGGACGAGGTCGGCGTCGTCGAGGCCGGGGCGGAGGGCTCCGGCCTCGCGGGCGCGGGCGAGGAGTTGGGCGCCGACGGTGAGGATGCGGGTCTTGAGTTCGGTGGTGCGGGGCAGGACGTCGTGGGCGGTGGCGGAGACCTTGGCGAGGGCGGGGTCGGTGACCTGGCCTTCGACGAGTTCGGTGAGGTAGTCGGCGAAGGCGGTCCAGGGGTCGTCGTGGTCGAGGGATTTTTCGCCGTGGTCGGCGAGTGTTTCGAGGTGGGGTGCGGCGACGGTTTCGAGGAGTGCTTCGGTGGTCGGGAAGTGCCGGTAGACGGTGCCGACGCCGAGGCCTGCGCGGCGGGCGACGTCGTTGAGCTGCAGTGGGGTTCCTTCGTCGACGAGTTCTCTGGCGACGGTGAGGATGTGCTCCCAGTTGCGGGCGGCGTCCTTTCGCTGGGGCGTCATGTCTCCCAGGTTAATTGGATACGCCATCCGGAACGCGTCGGAGTGGGGCGTGGCGTTCGCTGAGTCGGCGTACTGCTTGCTGCACGCGGGGGTCGGTGGCGGTTCGGGCGGGTGTGACGGGTGTGCCGTGGCGGCCGATGACGGTGCCGTTGGGGTGTGGTCCGGTGGCGGCTTCGATCGACGGGAGTGCCGCGGTGGCGGCGGAGCCGGAGGTGGAGCGTTCGAAGGTGCGTCGTACGAGTGGCCAGAGCACTCTCAGGGCCGGGGAGACGATTTTGGGGTCGTGCAGGGTTCCGTCGGTCATGTCGGTGGCCGCTCCCCCGGGGTCGGCGGCGAGGACGTCCACTGCGGTGGTGTCGAGTCGGTGGGCGAGGTCGAGGGTGTAGGCGAGGTTGGCGAGCTTGGCGCGTCCGTACCAGTGGAAGCCGTAGTAGTCGCCGGGTGGTTCGACGTGGTCGAAGATCTTTTTGGCGGTGATGACGGCGCCGGAGGTGATGTTGACGACGCGGCGGGTGAGTGCGGGCAGGAGCAGTTCGGTGAGCAGGTAGGGCGAGAGGTGGTTGACGACGAAGGAGGCTTCGAGGCCGTCGATGAGGGTGTGGTCGGGGTACATGGCGCCGACGTTGTTGACGAGCAGGTCGAGGTCTCCCCCGGTGGTGATGCGGGTGGCGAGGGCGCGGACCTGGTCGAGTGAGGCGAGGTCGGCTTGGAGGAACTGGGCGGGTTGGCCTTGTTGGGCGTTGAGGGTGTCGACGGCTCGTGCGCCGCGTTCGGCGTTGCGTCCGATGACGGTGACGGCGAATCCGGCTCTGGTGAGTCCGAGTGCGATTTCGAGTCCGATGCCGCCGGTTCCGGCGGTGATGACTGCTCGGCGTGTCATGTCGTCCTCCGATGCGGATAGTTGATCCACTTACCGTCGTGACGCTAGCACGGATGTGGATTCTCTATCCGCTTCGGTGTGGGTGAGAATGCTGTCGTGGATCTGGGGGTGGCCGGTCAGGCGGCGGGCATGTTCGCGGTGACGAACGTCGACGACCTGGTGCTGCTGGCGCTGTTCTTCGGGCGGGCCCGGTCGCCGTGGCAGGTGATGGCGGGGCAGTACCTGGGTTTCACGGGCATCCTGACCGTTGCGGTCGTCGGCGCGCTCGGTGCTTCCCTGCTGCCGGAGCAGGTGCGCCCGTGGCTGGGTCTCCTCCCCCTCGCACTCGGCCTCAAGGCGGCCTGGTCGCTGTGGCGGGGGTCGGAGGACGAGGACGAGCCGGACGCCGCGCCGGGTGTTGTCGCGATGGCCGGCGTGACGCTCGCGAACGGCGGCGACAACATCGGTGTGTACGTCCCGGTGTTCGCCGTGGCGGACTCGTTGTGGCTCTACGTCGTGGTGTTCCTGGTGCTGGTCGGTGTGTGGTGTCTCGCGGGCTGGTTCCTGGCCTCGCGCCAGGTGGTGGCGCGCGCTCTGGCGAGGTGGGGGCACGTCGCCCTGCCCGTCGTGCTGATCGCGATCGGTCTTTTGGTGTTGTTCTCGGGATGAGCGGGGCCAAGATCAGGTAGACACGTCCGGGTGCGGACGACCTACAGCTACGTCGAAGCGGTGAAGATCCTCGGCGGCCAGGACCACCCGGTGGTCGCCGCGATGGACAGGGTGCTCGGCGGCGCGTTGCTGGCGGGATCGCTGGGGCTGGGGCAGGTGCTGGACCTGTTCGACGCCAAGCCCGACTTCACCCGGTTGTTCTCCGACCTCGTCACGAAGGTGACCGAGAAGCGCCGTGGCCTCAACCGCTACGACCGCACGCAACGGCTGCACGCGGCCCACTCGGTCATCGTCGTGACGGCGTACTTCGAGGTGCTGCGCGAGCTGGAGCTGCCGTTCCCTTTCTCGCCGGAAGACGAGAACCTTCTGCAGGTCGGGCACCCGTTCGAGAAGCCGTTGCCCGCGCCGTCGGCGGGCCGCAGCCACGAGGCGAACCTGGTCGTGGTCGGCACCTTCTACGAGGAGCTCAACCACGACCTCGAATGGGTCTCGACGGGGTT
The DNA here is from genome assembly GCF_021056325.1 of Lentzea sp. CC55. Lineage (NCBI taxonomy): Bacteria > Bacillati > Actinomycetota > Actinomycetes > Pseudonocardiales > Pseudonocardiaceae > Lentzea > Lentzea sp. CC55. The sequence goes on from NZ_JAJCXE010000054.1 coordinate 2,798, forward strand.
GGCGGCGTGGGACGAGCTCTCCGAGGCGGAGAAGGAGCGGGCGCTCGCGTCGTACCGGGTGCTGCCCGAGCGGGCGGTGCGCCGCTACCAGGAGCTGTTCCGGCAGCTCGCGGTGGACTGCCCCGAGGTGGCGTTCTGGGCGTCGATGGAGGACCACCGCGCCACCAGGGCGGCGCTCGCGCGGCTGGAGGACGTGCTGCGCGAGGTGACGGCCGAGCCTGTGCGCGGCGTGTGGCTCACGGAGCTGGCGGCGGTGTACTCGGCGGCGCTGCGACGGCCGCTGGTCCTCTCCGACGGCGGGCGGCGGATCCCGGCACTCGGGGAGGCGTACGTCGACCCGCGGTTCCAGCTGCTGGTGAACGCCGGCCGGGAGACGGTGCCCTCGACGGCCGGGTACTGGGCCGACCGGCCGGAGCGGACCGATCTCTACGCCTACCTGGCGGGTCATCTGACGTCGTCGGAGGCGTGGTGGTCGCCGTTGCTGGTGCTGGGTGACCCCGGGTCGGGCAAGTCGGTGCTCACGGAGGTGCTGGCGGCGCGGCTGTCGGCCGCGGGGACACCCGTGGTGCGGGTCGAGCTGCGCACCGCGCCGGCGGACTCGGACGTGCGGCAGCAGATCGAGCACGGCCTGCGGCGGTTGCTCGACGAACCCGTGGGCTGGGCGGCGTTCTCCCGCGCCACCGGGGGTTCGGTGCCCGTGGTGGTCCTCGACGGGCTGGACGAGCTGATGCAGGCGACCGGGGTGAGCCAGAACCGGTACCTGACGACGATCGCGGAGCTCCAGCGCGACCTCGCCGACAAGCAACGGCCGGCGGCGTTCGTGGTGACGAGTCGGCTCAGCGTGTGCGCGGGTCTGGCGTTGCCGCCGATGTCGCACGTGGTGCGGCTGCTGCCGTTCTCCGACGAGCAGGTGCGGCAGTGGCTGCGGGTGTGGAACGAGGGCGGTGCGCCGCTGCCCGCCGGGGTGGCGCTGGAGTACCCGGAGCTGGCCGAGCAGCCGCTGCTGTTGCTGATGCTGGCGTTGTACGACGCGGTGGACGGCGCGTTGCAGCGCGACCACCAGCAGATCAGCCGGGGACAGCTCTACGAGCGGCTGCTGGAGCGCTTCGCCCGGCGTGAGGTCGGGAAGTCCCCTGTCGAACGCACCGAGGAGGGCCTGGACGACGACGTCGAGTTCGAGCTGGACCGGTTGTCGGTGGTGGCGCTCGCGATGTTCAACCGCGGCGTGCAGTGGGTGACCGGGGACCAGGTGACGGCTGACCTCGCCGCGCTGCTCGAGGTCGGCTCGGCGGACAGGTCCGTGGGTGCGCGCACCCCCCTGTCCTCCGGTGACCTGGCGCTGGGGCGGTTCTTCTTCGTGCAGAAGACGGAGGCGGTGCGGGGCGACGACACGAAGCTCGCGACCTACGAGTTCCTGCACGCCACCTTCGGCGAGTACCTCGTGGCGCGGTTCGTCTGGCGGACGCTGACCGACCTGCTGCGCGAGGACGCCGCCAAGTCGCGCCGCAAGACCACCGTGGACGACACCGAGCTGTACTCGGTGCTGTCGTTCATGACGCTGACCACCAGCAAGCCCGTGCTGGACTTCCTGCGGGAGCTCGCGGACGACGACCGGATGTTCGACCTGGTCGTGCGACTGCTGGAGACGAGGGACGACCGTCGCGCGACGCGGCCGGCGTACGAGCCGGTCCCGTTGCCCGACTCCACCCGTGAGGCGAAGTACGCGGCCAACCTCGTGACGTTGACGCTGGTGCTGCGGGAGAAGGTGTACGCGCCCGATCTGCGGTTCGGCGTCGACGACTGGCGGCGGGCGACGCTGTTCTGGAAGTCGCGGCTGTCCGCCGCGGAGTGGGCGAGTTTCGTGCGGTGCGTGTGGCTGACCCGCGACCGCGAGCAGCACTTCCACCTCAGCCTGCACAAGGGAGCGGGTACCGAGGCGGAGCCGGAATGGCTGCTGATGTCGGAGCCGTACGTCACCTTGGACGAGGTCAGCCTGACGTGGCGGGACGCGATGCAGCCCTTGACGTCCGTGCATTCGATCAACGATGCCGTCACTCTCGTCGAGCTGGCGGCGACACCCGTGTCGAGGTGTGTGCCGGTGCTGCGGCGATTGACCAAGGCCTCCCTGCGGCATCGTGAGTCGTGTGCTCGCATCGGGATCGGTGGTGACGACCTGGCGATCCTCTCGGCCTTCGCGGAGGAGTGGGTGTACGACAGCGCCGAGGTGGTGGAAGCGTGGATGCGGCTGCACGAGCGCGGCTTCCAGTTCCCGGCGGGGCGCGCGTACCTCTCCACGGAGGAACTGCTCACCGGAATCGACGAGGACGTGTGCACAGGACGACCCGATCTGTTCAAGCGGGCCAAGGCGGCGGCGGCTGAGTTGGGTCTTGAATGGCCGCCGTCAGGGAGCCGGCGATCGCGGCGAGATCCTGTTCGCTGAGGTCGCGCTCCCCCACCTTGCGCAGCACCTCGGTGCGCGAGCACACCACGACCGCGCCGGTGTGGCCGCCCAGTTCGGCGGCGGCCACGATCTGCGTCGACCCCTGGTGCACGACCAGGACCGGGTCGGGGGTGTCGGTGTAGAGCAGGTGCTCGATGTCCCGTCCGGTGATGGCCATGCTCAGTCTTGTACGGCGCGGGCGTAGCGGGCCGCAAGAGAGCGAACGTGTGCCACGAGCTCGGGTGGTGAGGTGACCTCGAAGTCGAAGCCGAGCGCGCCGAGCCACACGGCGAGGGTCTCGACGGAGTCGGAGCCGACATCGAGGACGCAGGTCGTGTCGTCGACGGCTTCGACGGTGCCGACCGCGGCGTGGATGCGGGCGGCGGCGGCGTCGGCCGGGGCGTGGACGAGGACGCGGGCCTGGAAGCGCCAGGCGGCCTGGCTGACGCGAGAGGCGACGTAGCCGGTGGCGTCGAACTCGCGCGGGGTGAAGCGGGGGCCGTGCGGGGGCCGGGGCGGGTCGATGCGGTCGACGCGGAAGCTGCGCCAGTCCTGCTTTTCGGCGTCGAAGGCGACGAGGTACCAGCGGCGGCCCCAGTTGACGAGGCGGTGGGGTTCGACGCGGCGGCGGGTGGCGGTGCCGTCGTGGGAGCGGTAGTCGAAGCGCAGGGTGTCGCTGTCGCGGCAGGCGGCGGCGAGGGTGGAGAGCAGTTCCGGGTCGAGGGCGGGGGCCGGGTGGTCGTGCGGGACGGACTCGACCTGGTCGAGGGCGGCGACGCGGTGGCGCAGGCGGGAGGGCAGGACCTGCTCCAGCTTGAGCAGGGCGCGCAGGGAGACCTCCTGCAGGCCCGTGACGGGGTTGGCGCGCAGGGCGGCGGCCACGGCGACGGCTTCGTTGTCGTCGAGCAGCAGGGGCGGGAGTTCGGCGCCGGCGCCGAGGCGGTAGCCGCCGAAGGAGCCGGTGGTGGCGTTGACGGGGTAGCCGAGCTCGCGCAGCCGGTCGACGTCGCGGCGCACGGTGCGGGGGCTGACCCGCAGCTCGTCGGCGAGTTCGCTGCCCTGCCAGTCGCGGCGTGACTGCAGCAGGGCGAGCAGGCGCAGCAGGCGCGCCGAGGTTTCCAGCATGGTCCGACACTTTAGGACGGCTTCTGGCCGCAAGGGTCGTGGGCCGGCGATGCCGAGGGCGCCGGAGTTCGGGTGTCGGTGCTCCCCCGACGCCTTCCGGGTATGCGCCTTCGGTGGGCGTGGTGATCTCCAGGTGTAGCTCGCGGGGTTGAAGGTCATCCCGGGGCATGCCTCAGTGGGTCGAAGCGGGTGTGTGGGGGTTGGCGGGCGGCGGTGCGCTCGTGCTGGGGGCGCTCGTCGCCTGGTTCGTCCGGGTGCCGCGGGACGTGGTCGCCGTGGTGATGGCGTTCGGTGCCGGGGTGCTGATGGCGGCCGCGGCGTTCGAGCTGATGGACGAGGCCGAGCAGACCGGCGGCCTGCTCGCGACCTCCGTGGGTTTCCTCGGCGGTGCGGTGGTGTACGTGCTGGCCAACGCGGTGCTCGCCCGCCGTGGTGCCCGGCACCGCAAGCGCAGCAGCAACCAGCCCACGGAGTCCGAGCAGGAGGGCAGCGGGTCGGCCATCGCGGTCGGGGCGCTGCTCGACGGCGTGCCGGAGTCGGTGGTGCTGGGGGTGTCGCTGCTCGGCGGCGGCGGGGTCGGGGTGGCGATGCTGGCGGCGGTGGTCATCTCCAACGTCCCGGAAGGGCTCTCCAGCGTCGCGGGCATGAAACGCGCGGGCCGCGGCGCCGGGTACGTGTTCGGGGTGTGGGGTGCGATCGCGGTGGCGAGCGGGGTGTCCGCGGCGCTGGGCAACGTGCTGCTCGACGGGGCGTCGCCGCAGCTGATCGCGGTGATCACGGCCGTGGCGGCGGGGGCGATCCTGGCGATGATCGCGGACACGATGATCCCCGAGGCCTACGAACGCGCGCGCCTGTACACCGGGTTGTGCACGACTGCCGGGTTCCTGACGGCGTTCGTGGTGGAACGGCTCGGCTAGGCGCGCCAGACGGTGGCGCTGCGGGTCTCGGTGCTCTCCAGCGTCAGCGGCACCGGCACCTCGTAGCGGGCCTGGGCGGCGAACCGGTCCCGCGGCAGGTGCGCGCGGTCCGGGTCGCCCAGCAGCACCAGCGCACCCCGTGCGGCGGCCCTGGCCAGGAACGGCAGCACCAAGGCGGTGATCTCCGCGTCGTAGAACACGTCCCCGGCCAGCACGACGTCGGCTCCGCGGGCGTCGCCGCCGAGCCGGTCACCTTCCAGGGCGGTGACGGTGACGCCGTTGGCGGCGGCGTTGAGCTCCACGGCCGCGAGCGCGAGCGGGTCGATGTCGTTGGCCGTCACGCACTCGGCTCCGGCCAGGGCCGCCGCGATCGCCACGAGACCGGAGCCGGACGCGAGGTCGAAGACCTTCCTGCCGCGGACCAGGTCCGCGTGGTCGAGCACGTGCCGCGCGAGGGCCTGGCCTCCCGCCCAGGGGAACGCCCAGAACGGCGGCTGGTCGTGGCGGGTGCGTTCCCACAGGTCCATCGCCTCGACCGCGCTGTGCAGCACCACCTCCGGCACCAGCGGCACCGGCACCGGCGAGGTGTGGGCGAGCACGAAGTCGGTGAGCGCGGGCGCGGACATGACGGTGAAGCTTAGGGGCAGCGCACCGGACGCCCGCAGAGGCGAACGGACGCAGATCGCGCGGTCACGTTCCGCCGGTCACCCGCAGGATCGAGCCCGTGGCGTAGGAGGCCTCGTCCGAGAGCAGCCACGCGATGGCGTTCGCGATCTCCTCCGCCTCGCCGGGACGGCCCAGGGGCACCCGCCCGGCGACGCGGTCGGGGCGGTCGGGCTGGCCGGAGAGCCGGTGGATGTCGGTGCGCACGGTGCCGGGCTGCACGCCGTTGACGCGGATGCCGCGCGGCGCGAGCTCCTTGCCCAGGCCGATCGTCAGCGCGTCGACGGCGGCCTTGGTGGCGGCGTAGTGCACGTACTCCCCCGGGCTGCCCAGCGTGGCCGCGCCGGAGGAGACGTTCACGATCGCGCCGCGGGTCATGCGCCGCGCGGCCTCGCGGGCGACGAAGATCGCGCCGATGACGTTGACGTCCACGACGCGGCGCAGGTCCTCGGTGCGCAGCTCGGCCAGCGGGCCGGACGGGGAGGTGATGCCCGCGTTGTTGACCACGCCGGTGATGTCGTCGCCGGCCGCGTCGAACAGGCGCACCACGTCGTCCTCGTTCGCGGTGTCGGCCCGCACCGCGAGCACGCCCAGCTCCTGTTGCAGTGCGCGGGCCTCGTCGGCGGCCTGGCGGTAGCTGATCACGACCCGGTGCCCGTCGCGCACGAGCCTGCGCGCGGTCGCGGCACCGATACCCCGGCTTCCCCCGGTGATCACCGTTGTCATGCCGCCACCCTATGTGTTCGAGCGCGAATCCCCTGGCTGTCGCGGTGCCGGCGCTGTTGCCGCGACGGCCGGTGCGCCGCCGCGGCTCCACGAGCTGATCGCCACCCCCCGCCCGGAAGTGCTGCGGCTTCGGGTTGCGGTGCCGTGACACTCGCCCGATCTCGTTTCACGACGGCCGGACAGGTGAAGCCCGCTCTCGAAGCATCCACGAACCGTGAGTAAGGCTGCCCTTACTCCTCACCCGAACGGCCGTATAGAGTGTGCAGATGAGGTGCTCGACACTCTCCGACTTCGCGGGGGAACCGCTGGCCGGCACGGCCGCGACCGCGACGGCGTGGCTGTGCCTGGAGCAGCCGGGCCCGTGGGGCCGCGACGCGCTGACCGAGAGCCACCTCGACCCCGAGCTCGGTGCCGAACTGGCCCGCCGTGCCGCCGGAACCGGGGTGCGGATCCTGCTCATCCGCCGTCCCGGCCGCCACGCCGACGACCACGTGCCCGCGACCAGGCGCCTGTACCTGGCCTCGACGAAGCCCGGTGGATCATGGCTGGAGCAGGCCGATCTCGCGTCCCCGGAGGAGGCGCTGGAGCTGGACTTCGAGGCCCTGGGCGCGGGCCGCTCCACCGCGTTCGGCACCCCGGTGCACGACCCGTTGCTGCTGATCTGCACCAACAGCAAACGCGACGTGTGTTGTGCCCTGTACGGCCGCCCGATCGCCACCGCGCTGCGGCTGTGGGAGTGCACGCACACCGGCGGGCACCGCTTCGCGCCCACCGGTGTCCTGCTGCCCACCGGTCACCTGTACGGGCGTCTCGACCACCGGCTGGCCGAGCGCGTCGTCACCGAGGGGCTCCTCGCCGACCGGTGCCGCGGCCGTTCCTGCTTCACCCCGCGCGGCCAGGTCGCCGAGGTCGCCGTGCGCGAGAAGACCGGCGAGACGCGCGACGTGCTCACCGTCGTCGCCGAGACCGCGGACTCCGCGACCGTGCGGCACGCCGACGGCCGCGAGTGGCGGGTGTCGCTGGCCGAGCAGCCCGTGCCGCCGCGCCCGGCGAGCTGCGGCAAGTCACCGGACGTCGCGATCGCGCTGGTGGCGACGGCGATCGAGCAGCGGGTGCGGGTCCACCGCTGACCGCGAGACCCTCGGCGCCGTGCGTGCCCGCTACGGCCCGGCGTGCGCGGCGGGTGGGCGGCGAAGGCGGGTGGCGGCGGCCAGCAGCGGGCACAGCGCGGCGGTGGCCAGGGCGCCGGGAACGGTGTCGGTGGCCAGGATCAGCCGCACGGTCCTCATCGCCGCCGTGAGGACCTCGGCGCCGCGTACGCGCATCCGCGCCTCGAAACGGCCGACCGCCTCCGTGACGCCCGCGGCACCGGGCAGGGCGTCCAGCTCGGCCAGCAGGTCGGCGGCGTCCCGCACGGCCGCGCCGGCGCCCATGCCCGCGGTGGGCGGGGTGGCGTGCACGGCGTCGCCCAGGGCGGTGATGCGACCGGCGGGCCAGGGCGCGAGGTCGGCGGCACGGGTCGAGGCGGCGTTGAACCGGAACGCGGCCACACCGGCGGGGTCGGCGCGCGCGAGGACCTCCAGGGTGTGCTCGGCCCACCTGTGCTCGCGGAACCGGTCGAGCAGGGCGGCCTGCAGCTCGGCGCCGCGCAGGTCGCGCAGCGAGCCGGTCCGGGCGGACTCGGGGAACATCGCCCCCCAGATGTAGGTCGGGCCGGTGGTGACCGACGCGCTGAGCTCGGGGGCGTCGAGGGCGGCGTTGCCGACCGGGTCGAGGAACCCGACGTAGAGCGCGGCGCCCCGCGGGCCGATGCCCATCGCCGACCGCGTTCCCAGGCGGTGCTGCCCGGCGGCGGTGAGGTCGGCGCGGCGGGTGCGGCCGGAGAACCCGATGATGCCGGCGGGCCGGTGGGTCGGGGCTCCCGCCAGGTGGCGGGCGACGACCGAGTGGGTTCCGTCGGCGCCGACCACCAGGTCCGCCTCGACCACCGCGCCGTCGGCGAAAACGACCCGCGGCCTGCCGTCGCCGCCGGTGCCCACCTCCGTCACGGCCCGGCCCGGGTGCAGGTCCTCGCCGACGGCGTCCGCCAGCAGCGTGCGCAGCGTGATGCGGTCGACGTCGATGCTCGCGCTGCCCGACAGGTCCGGGCCGTGGCCGAGCACGCGGCCGCGGTGGTCGAAGAACACGTCGCGGTCGCGCAGGCGCAGCGCCGACGCCGACGCCAGCAGCCGGCGCACCACCTGCGGCGCGACGAGCCGTTCCAGCGCCGCCAGGGCCCGCTCGTCGAGGGTGATGTGGTACCCGCCGGTCGCGGCGATGTCGGTGTCGCGGTCGAACACCGCCACCTCGTGACCACCGCGGCGCAGCCCCGCCCCCAGGGCGAGCCCGCCGATTCCTCCTCCGACCACGACTACGCGCACAACCCGACCAGCCTTTCCGTCGCCGACGTCCGTCGAGATCGACACTGGCAGCAGCAGTGGACACCGGACGGCCAGTACTGCTGCCACGATGACGCGATGGCGACCACGTCACACCGCGCGCTGCGGCTGCTGTCCCTGCTCGGCTCGCGGGCGACGTGGCGGCTGCGCGACCTCGCCGGCCGCCTGGCGGTCAGCGAACGCACCGTGCGGCGCGACCTGGACACCTTGCGCGAGCTCGGCTACCCGGTGATGACCGTGCGCGGCCCGGACGGCGGCTACCGGCTGGGCAGCGGGCACACCCTGCCGCCGTTGCTGTTCGACCACGACCAGGCGCTCGCGGTCGCCATCGCGCTGCAGACCGCGCCCAGCTCCGTGTTCGGCCTGCAGGACGACACCGCGCGAGCCCTGGTGACCGTGCAGCAGGCCATGCCCGACACGCTGCGCGCCGCGATGGAGTCCCTGCGCCTGACCAGGCTGCGCAACTACTGGGAGTTCCCCGCGCCCCCGATCGACCCCGCCGCGCTGAGCACCGTCGGCACCGCCGTGCGGCTGCGCCACGTCCTCGTCGCGGAGGTCCTGCGCCCGGACGGCACGCGCGCCGCCCCCGGCGAGCCGGACTTCACCGCGGCGCACCGCCTCGAGCCCCACCACCTGGTCGTGTGGGCGGGGCGGTGGTACCTCGTCGGCCACGACCTCGACGAGCAGCGCTGGCGGGTGGACCGGGTGGACCGGCTGCACCCGCGCCCCACCGGCCGCCGCTTCGCCCCGCGCGAGCTGCCCGGCGGCGACATCGCGCACTTCGTCATGACCAGCCACGACCGCGGCGACACCCCCGCGGCCTGGCAGTGCACCGGCTCCGCCCGCCTCGCCCTGCCCGCGCACGTCGTGGCCCGCTGGGCGCCGGGCGGCTCCGTCGTCGAACACCTCGACGACGGCCACAGCCGCCTCACGCTCGGCGCCTGGTCCTGGGCCGGCATCGCCGGGATCCTCGCCACGTTCGACACCGATCTCACCGAGGTGCGGCCGTCCGCGCTCGTGCGGGCGTGCCGGCAGCTGGCACACCGCTACGCCGGCATCGCGGAACCGGGCTCAGCCCGGCCCGGCTGAGCGGTCCCGCGGCGGGGCGGCGGCGGGCACGGTCGCGCAGAACACGCCGATGCCCAGCTCGTACGGGTCGTCGAGCCCGACGGTGCGCAGGGTCTCCGGCGGCAGCGCCAGCAAGGAGATCGCCACGCCGAGGAAGTAGGCGTCGAGCAGGCCGGTGTCGCGGACGGTGGAGGGCAGGCCCGCCTTCTGCTGCAGGGCGGCGGCGGCCTCGGCGTTGGCGAGCACCATGCCCGACAACGCCTCACGCACCCCCGGCCGGCGCACCGCCTCCAGGTACAGCTCGACCATGGCGAGCATCTGCGTCGGGTCGTCGGCGACCGCGCGGCGCAGCAGGGCCGGGTAGAGCTCGGCGACGTCGGCGGCGCTGATGCCGGCCGGGGTGGTCTCGCGCAGGCGGTCGACGGCGGCGCGGTGCAGGGCGGTCATGCGCGCGGCGGTGGCGGTGAGGATCGCCTCACGGGTCGGGAAGTAGTTCTTGGTGGTGCCGAGGGGGACGCCTGCCTCGCGGTCGATCGCGCGGTGGGTCAGGCCCCGGCCGCCGTCCACCGCGAGGATCTGGATCGCGGTGTCGCACAGCAGATCACGACGGCTCACGGTCCGCGACACTAGCAAGATCACCACCGGTGTGGTGAACCGGGGCGAACGCGCTGGTCCCGGCCGTGGCGGTGACCGTTCCGCTCTCCACGACGAGGAACAGGCCGCACACGCAGCGGACGTAGGCGACGGGGCCGTGCGCGGAGACGGCGCCGGTGCAGGGCCAGTGGCAGGCGGGGCAGGTGGCGATCATGACCCCCAGCCTGGTGTCATGGTCTAGTGCATTTCAACCCTTACGGCGGGGCGGCCGCCGAGCTGGCGGCGAAGCTGGTCAACGCCGATCCCGCCCAGCCCCTGATCGAGCTGCTCGAAGCCTCCGACTACAAGCCCCTCGGGTCGCTCGACGCCCGGCAGGAACGTGACGTGCGGGACTGGGTCGAGCTGCTGCGCCAGGTGTTCCGCGCGCCCACCGTGGAGCTGCTCAACGACCTGCTCGCCCGCTCGTCGACCACCCACTACATCTCCACCCACGACGGCCGCGCCCCGCACCTGCACTACGCCCGCGAGGACGCGCCGACCGACGTGCGGGTCAAGGCCTACACCGCGGCGGGCATGGCGGCGTTGTTCTGCGAGGACGCCGGGCGCATCGGCTGGTGCGGCCGCGAGGGCTGCGACACGGTGTTCGTCGACACCAGCCGCAACGGCAAACGGCGCTTCTGCTCCACCAGGTGCGCCAACCGCGTCGCCGTCGCCCAGCACCGCAGCCGCCGCGGCGCGTGAGCGGGTGCCCACCGCACTCGGCGGGCACCCCCGGCCTCACTTGTCGATGACGTTCTTGAGCCGCCGCGCCTTGTACCGGGAGCTCGCCTCCAGGCCGTGGGTGAGGCTGCGCCAGTCGGTGCCGTGGCCGCCGCGCTGCCCGTAGGCGACGTGGGCGCGGCGGGTGGAGTCGACCCAGCGGTCGAAGATCACGACGTGCCGGTCCTGCGCGGTGGCGCCGATGCCGTCCACGACGATGTCGCCGCGCCGGAGTGAGGACGTGGCGATCGGCTCCGACCACGTCCCGGACGCGAGCTCGACGGTGATCGGGACGGGCTTGTCCAGGCGCGCGGTCATCGAGACGTAGCCGGTGCAGTCCTGGCGGTGGCCCGTCCCGGTGCGAGTGGATGTCGTACGGCACGCGCACGCCGGTGTCGGCGGTCAGCCGGCTGTTGGCGCGGTCGATGATCTCGTGGCGGTACACCGGGGTGACGGCGTACGCCGGTGACACCAGCGTGCTCAAGGCGACGAGGACCGTCGCGGCCATCGCGAGGACCTTCAGGCGGACCACTCCCATTCCGCAGATCACCGGTCGATGCTTGGATTCGGTTCATGGAGCTGACGCAGCTGTGTTTCGCCGGGGTCGCGAGGCAGGCGCACGCCGTGCGGTCAGGTGAGGTGACCGCGCGCGAGCTGGTCCTCGAGCACCTGCGCCGCATCGAGCGCATCGACCCGAAGCTCAACGCGTTCCGGCTCGTGTTCACCGAGCAGGCACTGGCGCAGGCCGAGCGGGCCGACGCGCGCCGCGCGGCGGGTGAGGACCTGCCGCTGCTGGGCGTGCCGATCGCGGTCAAGGAGGACATCGCGGTCGAGGGCCTGCCCACCACGAAGGGCACCAACGCCGCCCGCGCCCCGCAGCCGGCCGACTCGGCGATCGTGGCGCGGCTGCGCGCGGCCGGGGCCGTGGTCATCGGCCGCACCCGCATGCCGGAGCTCGGGCTGTGGCCGCACACCGAGAGCAGCTGGGCGGGGCCGACGCGCAACCCGTGGTCGCTCACGCACTCCCCCGGCGGGTCCAGCGGCGGCTCGGCCGCGGCCGTGGCGGCGGGCCTCGCGGCCGCGGCGATCGGCACCGACGGCGCCGGCTCCCTGCGCATCCCCGCCGCGGTGACGGGCCTGTTCGCGCTCAAGCCCCAGCGCGGCCGCGTCTCCCTCGCCCCGGAACCGCAGATGCTCGGCGGTCTCGTGGTCGCGGGCCCCCTCACCCGCACGGTCGGCGACTGGGCGCTGGTCGCCGACCAGATCCACGGCGCCGCCCCCGGTGACGCCCACGTCGCGCACCCGCCCCGGACCAGCTTCACCGAGGCCGCGCGCACCGACCCCGGCCGGCTGCGGATCGGGGTGTCGCTGCGGCCGTGGGGGCCGGGCATCCCGATCGCCGACGAGGTGCGCGACGCCGTGCAGGACACCGCCGCGCTGCTCACCGACCTCGGCCACGACGTCGTGCGGCTGGACCCGCCGATGCGCGACCTCGCCGCCTCCACGCAGTTCGCGCTGCGCTACCTGCACAACGCGCACCTCGCGCGCGCCGGCCTGGAGCTCCCGGACCTGGTCGAGGCCCGCACCCGCACGGCCGCCGAGCTGGGACGCCGCGTGCCGCGCGGCCTGGTGCGGTGGGCCACCGGATCCGACACCGCGCTCACGGCGTACGCGAACCGGGTGTTCACCTCCGTCGACGTGCTGCTGACCCCGGCGCTGACCCGTCCGCCGATCCGCGTCGGCGAGTGGGACGGCCGCGACGTCGTCACCGCCCTGCTCGCCGCCGCCCGCTACACCACGTTCCTGCCGCTGTGGAACATCGTCGGCAACCCCGCCGCGTCGGTTCCCGCCGGGCGCACCTCGTCGGGGCTGCCGCTGGCGGTGCAGCTCGTGGGCCGCCAGCACGACGAGTGCACCCTGCTGTCGGTCTCCGCCCAGCTGGAGCGCGCCCGGCCGTGGGCGGACCGAACCCCCTCCGGCCTCGGTCAGGCGAACTAGAATAGTACGAGTACGTACTATCCGAAGTGGGAGCGATCAGAATCCGCGGCGGGACAACTCGTCGAGCAGTTCCCGGTCCGCCACGTGCCGCGACCTGATGTGGTCCAGGTAGTCGGCGAACGCGTCGGGCTGCAGACCGCGTAGTTGCCGCAGCCATTCCACGACCACGTCCTGCTCCTGCACGCCGCGGCGCGCCAGCTCCACCTCGACCACGCGCCGGTAGACCTCGATCGCCAGACGGCTGCCGTCCCGCACGAGGTGCTCGACCAGCTCCGCGCGCAGCGGCGGCCACCCTTCGGTGTGCACGGCCAGCGCGCGGATCTTGAGGTAGACCTCGAGGCTGGGCCGGGTCAGGAATGCCTCCCGGCACACCCGCACCGCCTGTTCGGGCGCGCCCCGCCGTACGTGCTCCTCCACCGCGAGGTCGATCAGCCGCAGCGCCGCGCCCCGGCCGCCCACGGCGCGCAGGCCCCGCTCCACCCACTCCAGGGCTTCACCGGAGCGGCCGTTGTCGCGCAGCACGGTCGCCACCTGCAGGTAGTGCCAGCCCGAGGACAGGTCCTTGGACAGCACCAGCAGCTGCAGGTCGACGTCCTCGGTGTACTCGGCGAGCTCTTCCATGACGCGCAGCAACGCCCAGCGGGCGCGGTCGTAGCGGCCGGTCTCGCCGAACCCGATCACCGGCAGCGGCTCGAACAGCGCGACGGCACGGTCGCGGTAGCGCTGCAGGCCGTCGTCGTCGAGGGCCCGTGCGTAGGCGGCGAGGCCGACGTCGGGCGCTTCGGGGTGCCGCAGTTGCAGGTCGAGCAGCCAGTCGGCGAGCCGCACGGGGTCGGCCGTGGTCTCGGCGCACGCGCGGGCGTGGGTGTCCAGCACGCGGTGGGCCAGCTCGGCCAGCTCCACGCGGTGGGCCAGCTCGCGGCGACCCCGTCCGCGAGCTGGGTGACGATCTGCTCGATCAGCGCGACGAGCTCCGGTCCGGGGTCGGTGATCAGCAACGACTGCAGCTCGACCGACACGGCGGTGAGCGCCTGCCACCGGGCGGGCCAGTCGGTGCTCTCGCTGTCGGCCTCGGCGAGCGCGGAGGCCACGGTGGCGGGCAGCGAGTGCATCACAACATCATTCCCGCGTCACCCGGTCGAGTGCCACCGATGTCGCCCTAACGGATTCGAGGTTCACCCCGCGCGGTCAGATGATCACAGTTGCGCCAGTTTCCCGGTCAGCACCTCGCGCTCGCGTTCGTTGCCGCACAACGCGATCGCCTGCTCCAGCGCCGCGCGGGCCTCGTCGCGGCGGCCGAGCCGGCGCAACAGCTCCCCGCGCACGCCCGGCAGCTGGTGGGAACCCTTGAACGCCTCACCGGCCGCCAGCGCGTCGACCAGGGGCAGCGCGGCGGCCGGTCCCCGGGCCATGGAGACGGCGACCGCGCGGTTGAGGTCCACGACCGGGGACGGGGCGAGCTTGCCGAGGCCGTCGTAGAGGGCGACGATGCGGTCCCAGTTCGTCTCCTCGACCGACCCGGCCAGCGCGTGGCACTCGGCGATCGCGGCCTGCAGCCCGTAGTAGCCGTAGCCGCGGCCCGCCTGCGCGGCCCTCGCCAGGGCGGCGCGGCCGCGGGCGATGGCGGAGCGGTCCCAGCGCCGCCGGTCCTGTTCCTGCAGCAGCACGGTCTCCCCGCCGGGGCCGCGGCGGGCCGGGAAGCGGGCGGCGGTCAGTTCCAGCAGGGCGAGCAGGCTGTGCACCTCGGGTTCGGCGGGCATCAGCCGCGACAGGATGCGCGCGAGCCGCTGCGCCTCCCCGGCCAGGTCGAAGCGGATGACCTCGTCCCCGGAGCTCGCGGAGGAGCCCTCGGTGAAGATCAGGTAGACGACCGAGAGCACCGGGGCGAGCCGGGCCGGGCGTTCGCCGACCGGCGGCACCTCGAACGGCACGTTCGCCGCGCCGAGGGTCTTCTTCGCGCGGGTGATGCGGGCCTGCACCGTCGCCGTGGGCACCAGGAACGCCCGTGCGATCTCGTCGCTGGTCAGCCCGCCGATCACGCGCAGCGTCAGCGCCACCGCGGCTTCCCGCGACAGCACCGGGTGGCACGAGGTGAACATCAGCGCGAGGGTGTCGTCGTCGATCTGGTCGGGGTCCCACAGCACGTCGTCGGGCGCCGGTCCGGGTTCGGTGGCGCCGGTGAGAGCGCCGCCCTCGGGCAGGTGGTGCGCCAGGGCGGCGTACTTCTCGTCACGGGTGCTGCGGCGGCGGAACGCGTCGATCGCACGCCGCCGCCCGACGGTGAGCAGCCACCCCGCCGGGTTGGCCGGCACGCCCTCGCGCGGCCAGGTCACCAGCGCCTCGGCCAGCGCCTCCTGGGCGAGGTCCTCGGCGAGGGCGAAGTCGCCGGTGTAGCGGGTGAGCGCACCGATGATCCTCGCGGAGTCGATGCGCCACACCGCCGCGACGGCCTTGCGTCCCGTGGGGTCACCGCTGCTCATGGCGCCCAAAATAGATCAGCGCGATCAGCTCAGAGCTGGCCGGTCGCCTCGCGCCAGGCCCGTTCCTTCTTGATCCACTCGTTGTCCTGCGGGAACTCGTCGATCGTCGGCACCCGGCGGATCTCGGTCTTGAACCCGGCGGCGGTCATCGGGGTGCGCTTGGCCCATTCGACGGCGTCCTCGATGCTGGGGACGTTGATCAGGTAGAAGCCGTTGAACAGCTCCTTGGTCTCGCCGTACGGGCCGTCGGTGACGACCGGCGGTTCGGAGGAGAAGTCGACGACCACGCCCTCCTCGGCCGGGGCGAGGCCCTCGGCGGCGATCAGCACACCGGCGTCGATGAGCTCCTCGTTGAACTTGCCGACGGTCTCGAGCATCTGGTCGAAGTCGATGTCGCCGAGGTTGTTCCACGCCTCGTCGGAGGTCACGCGCCAGATCAGCATGAACTTCATGGTGGTCTCTCCCGGGTGGTTCGTGCGGGTCCCTTGTGGACCCTTTCACGCCCAGGTCGAACGGGCGGGCGCTTCGATCGACACACGACCCGAACATTTCCTGGAACTTTCCGTTCGTCCTGGTCAGACAGGACAGCGGCCCATCCCGATGATCGGGATGGGCCGCTGGTGGTGTGTCGTGCGTGCTCAGACCTGCTCGTCGGGCTGGTGCAGCGACCGCGGCTGCTCGGCCTCCAGCTCGGGCACCGGCGCCACGCCGGCGACCTGCCGCGGCGGGGTGCTCAGCGGGCTGGGCACCTCCTGACGCGCCACCGCCTCCGCGGCGGCGACGGCCTCGGCGACCTTCGGGTCGGACTTGAGGTCGAACCAGGCGGCGACCGACTCGTCGTCGTCCTCGGGCTTCGGCCGCTCGGTGTCGTCGGCCGGCGCCTCGTAGCGGAAGACGCCGTCGTCGCCGGGCGCGCCCAGCATGCGGGCGAAGCCCTCCAGTGCCTTGCCGTAGTCGGACGGGATCATCCAGACCTTGTTCGCGTCGCCCTGCGCCATCTGCGGCAGCGTCTGCAGGTACTGGTAGGCCAGCACCTCCGGGGTGGGCTTGCCGTCCTTGATCGCGCCGAAGATCTTCTCGATGGCCTTGGCCTGACCCTGCGCCTGCAGGTAGCGGGCGGCGCGTTCACCCTGCGCGCGCAGGATCTGCGACTGCCGCTCCCCCTCCGCCGAGAGGATCGCCGCCTGCTTGGCGCCCTCGGCCGCGAGGATCTGCGACTGCTTCTGGCCCTCCGCGGTCTTGATGGACGACTCGCGCTGGCCCTCGGCGTTGAGGATCATGGCGCGCTTCTCGCGGTCGGCGCGCATCTGCTTCTCCATCGAGTCCTGGATGGAGGGCGGCGGGTCGATCGACTTGAGCTCCACGCGGGCCACGCGCAGGCCCCACCGGCCGGTCGCCTCGTCCAGCACACCGCGCAGCTGGCCGTTGATGTGGTCGCGCGAGGTCAGCGTCTCCTCGAGGCTCATGCCACCGACGAGGTTGCGCAGCGTCGTGATCGTGAGCTGCTCGACGCCGACGATGTAGTTCGAGATCTCGTACACCGCCGAGCGCGGGTCGGTGACCTGGAAGTACACGACCGTGTCGATCGAAACGGTGAGGTTGTCCTGGGTGATCACCGGCTGCGGCGGGAACGACACGACCTGCTCGCGCAGGTCGATGCGGGCACGCACCTTGTCGATGAACGGCACCATGATGTTCAGGCCGGGTGCCGCGGTGGTGCGGAAGCGGCCGAGGCGTTCGATGACGGCGGCCTGCGCCTGCGGGATGACCAGCACCGACTTCACGGCGATGGTCAGCACGAAGATCGCGATGACGGCCACGACCACGAGGGTGATCGGGTCCAACTCGTTCACATCCTTCTACGGGGTCACACGGCCGCGATGACCACGGCGGTCGCACCCGAGATCTCGACAACGGTGACGGCTTCGCCTTCTTCGACCACGGACCCGTCGAGGGTGCGCGCGCTCCAGGTCTCGCCGCCGATCTTGACCTGCCCGCCGTGCTCGTCCACCCGCGACAACGCCACGGCCCTGCCGCCCAGCAGCGCCTCGTGGTGCATGCGGACGTCGGAGCCGAGCTGCAGGCGCTTCTTGAGCAGCGGCCGGGCCGTGACGATCAGCCCCAGCGACGTCGCGGCGAACACGAGCACGCTCACCAGGTCGGCGGCGCCCAGCGCGGACACGCCCGCCGCGGCCAGCGCGGCGGCGCCGAGCATGACCAGCACGAAGTCACCGGAGAGAACCTCGGCGACGACGAGCAGTATCCCGACGATCAGCCAGATCAGCGCGGCCATGCGCCCATACATACACCAACGGGCGGTGCACAGCGCCGGGATTCACCGTGCTGGTCCCCCGACCGTGACGAAATCGATCAACGGCCGGTGCCGAGGACGGTGCGCCCGAGCCTGCCGCCGGCCTGGTCCACCCGCTGACCCCAGGCAGCGGCGCGCGGCTTTTCGAGGGGCCGGCGCCGCCCACCGCTCGCGGGTCAGTCCCGGGGAACGGTGACGAAGTCGATCAGCCGCTCGACGGCGCCGAGCAGGTCGGACTCGATGTCGCGGTAGCTGGAGACGGCGCCCAGCACGCGCTGCCAGCCCTCCCACGTCTCGCCCCAGCCGAGCTCCGCGCACACGCCGGTCTTCCAGTCGGCGCCGCGCGGCACGACCGGCCACGCCTCGATCCCGACGGCCGCGGGCTTCACGGCCTGCCAGATGTCGACGTAGGGGTGGCCGGTGACCAGCACGTCGGCGTCGGTGATCCGGTCGACGACGCGTTGTTCCTTGGAGCCCGCGACGAGGTGGTCGACCAGGACGCCGAGGCGGCGGTGCGGTGCGGGTTCGAACTCGGCGATGCGCTGCGGCAGCTCGTCGACGCCGTGCAGGGGTTCGACGACGACGCCCTCGACGCGCAGGTCGTGGCCCCACACCCGTTCGACGAGCTCGGCGTCGTGCTTGCCCTCGACCCAGATGCGGCTGGCCTTGGCCGTCCGCGCGCGCAGCCCCTCGACCTTCACCGAACCGGACGCGCTGATCTTCGGCTTCTGCCGCCCCGGCATGGGTTTGACGAGCGTGACGGGTTCGCCGTCGACGAGGAACCCGGCGGGGTTGAGCGGGAACAGCCGGTGCCGGCCGTGGCGGTCTTCGAGCACGACCCGGCCGTGCTCGAACTTCACGACCGCGCCGCAGAAACCGCTGGCGGGGTCCTCCACGACGAGGCCGGGCTCGGCCGGGATCTCGGGGACCTTCTTGCGCTTGCGGCCCGACAGGACGTCGCGGCCGTAGTCGTGGGAACGCACGGTGCCCGACCCTAGCCGTAGAAGGGTGCGAAGGCGGTGAGCCACTCGTGGACGCGGTCGAGGTCGACGTCCGCGCCGGGCAGGTCGTAGCCGCCGTGCACGAAGTCGCACCAGTCGACCGCCGGGTCGCCGACGCAGGCCCTCGGATCGATGGCCCGGGGCCCGTGCGGTCCTTGCAGGACGTTGCCGGGTGCATGTCGCCGTGCAGCAGCACGGGTGTGACGTTGTCTTGCGCGAGTTTGCGCGCACGGCGGTGCTCGGTGGCGTAGTAGGTGCCGGTGCGGCGGGGCAGCAGGGTCTCGAACAGGAAGTCGACGCGGGCGAGCAGCGGCGGGA
Organism: Lentzea sp. CC55; assembly: GCF_021056325.1. Taxonomy (NCBI): domain Bacteria; kingdom Bacillati; phylum Actinomycetota; class Actinomycetes; order Pseudonocardiales; family Pseudonocardiaceae; genus Lentzea; species Lentzea sp. CC55. The sequence goes on from NZ_JAJCXE010000054.1 coordinate 21,636, forward strand.
ACCCCTCGGGTGGTGCGTCGTGCAGGTGCGGCACGACCCGGGCCGGGTCGGTCGCGGGGGTGCCGGGGTGGATCCGTTCGAGCAGCAGGGCGCCGCGCGGCAGGTCGGTGTCGAGCAGGTCGACCACCGCGCCGGTGCGGGCCCAGGCGGTGAGCGCGCGGGCCTCGAGGGCGGCGACACCGAGGTCGGGGGGGGAGCTTGAGGACCGCGCCGGTGCACAGGAACGTCGCGCCGGTGCCGCCGGGCACGTGCTCGACGAGCGTGAGGTCCCAGCGGGCGGTGAGCTCGGCGACCAGGCCGGGCAGGGCGTCGACCCACCCGGTCACGTCGTCGCCGAACCGCCGGACCAGCCGTGCCCGGGCGTCGTCGTCGATCACGGTTCGCCGTTCCCCCCGTGCCGGGTGTGCCCTCTCACGCGCTTCTGGGGTCATCGGCGAGTCCGGTTCAGCGCAGGGAGCCCGCTGCGGACTGGCGGCGCAGCTGGTAGTCGGCGAGCGCGGGCCGCCACAGGCCGTTGGCGTCGAAGCAGGTCGACAGCAGCCGCAGGTCCGCGCCGTCCCCGGCGATGGCGACCTTGCCGTCCACGACCCACCGGTTGACCGGCAGCAGCGGCACCGGCCACCCCGCCACGACCAGCCGGTCGCACACCAGGCGCTGCAACCGCCCGCCGTCGTTCTCGACGATGACCGCGGGCGTGTCGAGGTCGAGGTCGCGGACGGTGGCGTGCGGGTGGTGCCGGACGCCGGCGTCGGCGAGCCGCTCCCCGCCGGGACCGATCAGGTGCACGGGCCCGAACCGGCGCGCGAGGCAGGCGGCCGCCCACGCACCGAGGCCGGCCGCGCCCACCACGACGATCCGCTCGACAGAGGTCATCTCACCGAGTCCGCCCGCACAGTTCGATGTTTCCGCAGGTCAGGACGACGAAGATAGGGCCAGGGCCCTTCGTGCGTCAAACACCCCGCCATCTCATTCGGCTGTGTCGACGGGCGGCAGGTGTTTCGCTGATCAGCAGGGGACGGTGGTCGTGCGCCGCGGGTAGGTCGTCGGCCCGTTCCCGCGGGGTGGAGCCGGTCTTGCGGGTGGCCGGGCACTCGACGGGGATCAGGCCGAAGCACGTTCTCAGACGGTGCGGGCGGCAGGGGGACAGGCCCGCGACGCCGGCGGCCGGGCCGGGCTCCGGTGCGCGGAGCGGTGACGGCCCGCTCCCGGGACGTGCGCCCACCGGCCTCGCCGTGCGGCTGGTCTAGAAGGCGGGCCAGGGGATGGCGGGCCAGTCCCCGGACGGTTCCGGGTACACCCCGGCGGCCAGGAGCTTGTCCACCCGCTCGCCCACGGCCCGCACCTCGGCGCGGGTGAGGTGGTCGTGCAGCGACTCCCCCAGCTCGCCGTCCAGCGCGGGCCGCAGCCGGCGCAGCGGTTCCAGGACGTGGTCGGGCAGCGGTTCGCGGGCCCAGCCCCACAGCACGGTGCGCAGCTTGGGTTCGACGTGCAGGCAGATGCCGTGGTCGACGCCGTGCACGGAGCCGTCGACGGCGTGCAGGACGTGGCCGCCCTTGCGGTCGGCGTTGTTGACGACGACGTCGAAGGCGGACATGGCGGCGATGCGGGGGTGATCGGCGTGCACGAGGACGGCAGGGTCGCCGAAGCGGTCGTGGGCGTGGAAGACGGGGATCCAGCCGGGTTTGACGTCGTCGACGCCGACGATGTCGACGAGCTCGTCCTCCTCGCGGGTCTCGACCCACAGCTGCACCATGCCGGTGCCGAACGGGCCGGGCCGCAGCACGGTCGGCGGGACGAGCCCGAAGGACGCGGCGGAGATCAGGTAGGTCGCCACCTCGCGGCCGGCGAGGGTGCCGTCGGGGAAGTCCCACAGCGGACGCTCGCCGCGCACGGGTTTGTAGACGCACTGGGCGTCGACGCCGTCGAGCGAGATCTTGCAGAACAGGGTCGCGTTGGAGGCGTCGACGAGGCGTCCTTCCACCTCGATGCGGCCGTGTTCGAGCAACTGCAGGGCCGCGGAGGTGTCCACGTCAGTCTTCTTCGCTGCGGCGGTAGCCGTTCTGCCGCGGGCAGATGTGGCCTTCCGCGTCGAGCGGTTCGGCGCACAGGGGGCACGGTTTGCGGCCCGCGTTGACGACGCGGTCGGCGCGTTCGGCGAAGGCGCGGGCGGCCGAGGGCGACAGGAAGACCCGCACGGCGTCGGGGCCTTCCTCGGTGTCGTCGAGCACGACGGCCTCGTCGACCTCCTCCTCGGAGATCGCGAGGAGCTCGATGACGACGGCCTTGGACTCGGCGTCCCAGCCCAGGCCCATCGTGCCGACCCGGAACTCCTCCTCGACGGGGACGTCGAGGGGCTGGGTGTCGAGGTCGTCGGGCGGCGCGTCGTCGGGCACGTCGGTGCCGAAGCGGCGGTGCACCTCCTCGAGCAGCGAGCCGATGCGTTCGGCGAGGACCTGGACCTGCTGCTTCTCGAGCGCGACGCTGATCAACCTGCTCTGCTCGGAGGCCTGCAGGTAGAAGGTGCGGTCGCCGGGCTGCCCGACTGTCCCGGCGATGAACCGGTCGGGTGCGCGGAATACGTGGATGACGCGAGCCATGGCACCTACGACCCTAGGCCACGCGGAGATCGTCGGCAGGTCCTCCCCCACCAAACACTCCGCGTATAGGGTCGGGCTGTGGTGAAGATCGCTTCGTACGGGACCTGGACCTCGCCGATCACGGCCGGTGACACCGGCGCGGCCGGCGGTGGGTTCCAGTGGGCCGACCTGCACGGTGAGCAGGTGTGGTGGGCTGAGAGCAGGCCCGCCGAGGGCGGCAGGGTGGCCTTGGTGCGCGACGGCGTGGAGGTGCTGCCCGCGCCGTGGAACGCCCGCAACCGGGTGCACGAGTACGGCGGCCGCCCGTTCGTGGTCCTGGCGCACGACCGGGTGGCGTTCACGCACTGGGACGACCAGCGCGTCTACGTGTTCGACCCCGCCTCGCCCGAGCCCGTGCCGCTGACCGAGGCGCCGCGGCGCCACCACGGCGTGCGCTACTCCGACCTGTCCGCGGGCCCGGACGGCGAGGTGTGGTGCGTGCGCGAGAGCGTCACCGGTGACGCGCGCACCGACGTGCACCGCGACCTGGTCGCGATCACCCGTTGCGGTGAGGTTCGGGTGCTGGGGGCGTCGCACCACTTCATGACCGGCCCCAAGCTCAGCCCGGACGGCACGAGGTTCGCCTGGATCGGCTGGAACCACCCGCAGATGCCGTGGGACGGCACCGAGCTGTGCGTGGCCGACGTCGGCTCGTCGGAGCACCGCGTCGTCACGGGCTCGAAGACCGAGGCGGTGTGCCAGTTCGAGTGGGAGGGCGAGGACCTGCTGGCGCTGACCGACCCGGACGGCTGGTGGAACCTCTTCCGCGTCCGTCCCGACGGCAGCCGCGAGAACCTGGCGCCGTGCGAGCAGGAGCTGGGCGGGCCGATGTGGCGGCTGGGCAACCGCTGGTTCGCCACGCTCTCACCGGGCCGCTACCTGGTGGTGCGCTCGGGTCACCTGGCGGTGCTCGACGAGCGCAGCGCGACGGTGACCGACGTGCAGACCGACCTGCCGACGTGGGCGGCGGACCTGTCGGTGCGCGACGGCGTGGTGGTGTGCGGCGCGGCGGGGCCGACGTCGGACTACGCGGTGGTGCGCCTGGACCTGTCCAACGGGGAGCTGACCTACCTCACCGGCGGGCAGCAGTCGCCGGTCTCGCCGTACCTGCCGGTGCCGGTGGAGCGCGTGTTCGGCGACATCCCTGCCTACGTCTACGCGCCGTCCAACCCGGACTTCGCCGGGCCGCAGGACGAGCTGCCGCCGTACGTGGTGCACGTGCACGGCGGTCCGACGGGCCGGGCGTTGCCCAAGCTCGACACCGACATCGCGTACTTCACCAGCCGCGGCATCGGTGTGGTGGCGGTGAACTACGGCGGCTCCACCGGCTACGGGCGGGAATTCCGGGAGCGGCTGCGCGGGCAGTGGGGTGTGGTGGACGTGCAGGACTGCGCGTTCGTGGCCCGGCAGCTGGCGCAGGAGGGCACCGCGGACCCGGCGCGGCTGGGCATCCGCGGCGGCTCGGCGGGCGGCTGGACGGCGGCGGCGTCGCTGACCTCGACGCGGGTCTACCGGTGCGGCATGGTGGCGTTCCCGATCCTGGACCTGGCGGGCTGGACGTCGCAGGGCGGCGAGACGCACGACTTCGAGTCTCGCTACGTCGAGGGCCTGGCCGGCGCGCTGCCCGAGGCCGCGCAGCGCTACGCCGAACGCTCGCCGTCGACCAAGGCGCGGTCGGTGTCGGGCCCGGTGCTGCTGCTGCAGGGCCTGGAGGACGAGATCTGCCCGCCCGAGCAGGCGAACCGGTTCGCCGCGGACCTCGCGGGGTCGGGGATCCCGCACGCGTACCTCACGTTCGAAGGTGAGCAGCACGGCTTCCGCAAGGCCGAGAACATCAAGGCGGCACTGGAGGCGGAGCTGTCGTTCTACGGCCAGGCGTTCGGGTTCGTGCCGCCGGGCGTGCCGGTGCTGGACCTGAGCCGTTGACCCAGGACCGGGTGGGCCTGCTGTCCGCCGGGGACCGGGTGGCGCTGGTGTCCCCGGCCGGCCCGGCCATGGCGTCGAGGGTGGCCGCGGGCGCGCGGGTGCTGCGCTCGTGGGGCCTGGAGGTCACCACACCCGTGGTGGGGTCGTGGTCGTTGCCGTACCTCGCGGGTTCCGACGGGGCACGGGCCGAGGAGTTCGTGTCGGCGTGGTGTTCGGACGTGGCGGCGGTGTTCTGCGTGCGCGGCGGCTACGGGTGTCTGCGGATGACCGACCTCGTGCCGTGGGAGACGTTGCCGCCGCGGGTGTTCGTGGGGTCCTCGGATGTGACGGTGCTGCACGCCGAGCTCAACGCGGTGGGCATGGCGACGGTGTTCGGGCCGATGCCGGGCACCGCGGACTTCGTCGACGACCCCCTGGCCCAGCGGCGGCTGCACGAGGTGCTGCTCACCGGCAGGCGGTCGTGGCGGGCCGGGACGCCCGTGGTGCCCGGTACCGCCCGCGGGGTGCTCACGGGCGGGAACGCGGCGTTGCTGGCGGCGTCGGTGGGCGGGCCGCGGTGGGCCGTGCCGGCGCCAGGGGCGATCGCGGTGCTCGAGGACGTCGGCGAGGAGCCCTACCGGCTGGACCGGATCCTCACCCAGCTGCTGCGGGCGGGCTGGTTCGCGCCGGTGTCGGGCATCGTGCTCGGGTCGTGGACGGACTGCGGTGACGTCTCGGCGGTGCTGGCCGACCGCCTGGGCGGGCTGGGTGTGCCGGTGCTGGGCGAGTTCGGGTTCGGCCACTGCGCCGGTTCGTGGTCGCTGCCCCTGGGCGTGCCGGCCGAGCTGGACGCCTCAGCCGGTTCGCTGACGCTGTTGTAGCGCGTCGGCGCGCAGCCTGTCGGTGTGCTCGCCGATGCCGGCGATCTGCTCGGCGAGCGCGGGCTGGCCCGCGCGCAGGCCGGGTCCGGCGTCGGCCAGGGGTGCGAGCAGACCGGCGGCGTCCTCTTCGCCGAGGGCCTGCTGCACGGCGGCGTCGTGCGGGCCGACGCGGGCGGCGAGGCCGCGCAGCACGGCGGCGTTCTCGCGGGCCCAGGCGGCGACGGCCCTGTCGCCGGCGCGCCGGTCGCGTTCGGCCTGCACGCGTTCGTCGCCGGTGCCGCTCTCGCCGGTGCGCCGCACGCGCAGGTAGCGCTTTTCCGCGGCCTGGCGGCTGGCGACGCCGAGGGCGGGGGCGAGGTCGGCCCAGCTGGTGCCGAGTTCCCGTGCGGCTTCGATGAGCTGGGGCTCCCACCCGGACAGTTCGTCGCGCAGCTGCCTGAGCAGCATCAGCGCCGCGAGCACCTCGGTGGCGCTGCCGGGTGAGGCGGCCGCGGACCGGACGGTCTCGTAGTCACTCGTCATGGTGTCATCCTTCCGACGACAATCGGTACTTGTCATCGTTCCGACGACATGCTACAACAGTGGTGCAGCGCATTGACAGTCCACGAGAGATGACTGGAGGTGTCAGATGTTGATGCGCACTGACCCGTTCCGCGAGCTCGACCGGCTGACCCAGCAGGTGTTCGGCACGACCGGGACGTGGTCGCGGCCGACGGCGATGCCGATGGACGCCTACCGCGACGGTGACGAGTTCGTGGTGTCGTTCGACTTGCCGGGCGTCTCCCCCGACGCCATCGAGCTCGACGTCGAGCGCAACGTGCTGACCGTGAAGGCGGAGCGCCGCCCGGTGGGCAAGGACGTCGAGATGCAGGTGTCGGAGAGGCCGCTGGGTGTGTTCTCGCGGCAGCTGTTCCTGGGCGACACGCTCGACACCGACCACATCGAAGCGAAGTGCGACGCGGGTGTGCTGACGCTGCGGATCCCGATCGCGGAGCGCGCGAAGCCCCGCAAGATCGCCATCACCTCGGCCGACGAGACGCCCAAGCAGATCGACGCGTGAGTCCCCCTGGCGGGCGGCGGCCGACCGGGTGATGCCGGGTAGGCTTCCGCCCGCCATGAGACCCCAGCCTCAGTGGGCGGCGTTGGACGTCTACGCGTCCAATTCCGACCTCTACGCCGATCCCCGACTGGTGGAACGGGTGGACTACCGGCGCCGCTTCAAGCGGCACCGTCCCCGCACCCCGTCGGTCGTCCTGGCCCCGCACGGCGGCGGCATCGAAGTCGGCACCTCGGAGCTGTGCCTGGCGATCGCGGGTTTCCACCCGTCCACGCGGGTGCCGATCGGCCAGACGCACGACTTCTGGATGTTCGAGGGCCTGCGGCCGGTCGCGAACGACGAGCTGCACGTGACGTCGTCCCACTGCGACGACCGCGTGGCCCGCGCCTTGGTCTCCGGCGCCGCGCACGCACTGGGCCTGCACGGCTGCACGGCCGCGGCGGCGGGCCTGGAGGACCACGACCGGGCGGTGCTGGTCGGCGGCCGTGACGTGCTGCTGCGCCAGGAGCTGCTGACCCGGCTGCGCCGCGCCGGTTTCCACACCGTCGACGCGGCCGACCACCCGGTGCTGGGCGGCTTCGACCGGTCCAACATCGCCAACCGCACCCGTTCGCGCCAAGGCGGTCAGCTGGAGCTGACCACTCCCCTGCGCACGGCGATGTTCTCCGAGAACTCCCGCTCGGACCGCAAGCACACCACGACCGAGGTGTTCTGGGACTTCGTGCACGCCTGCCGGGCGGCGCTCGCGGCGCGCGAGGCGGCGCACTAGCGTCGGGCCGTGCGCACTCGACGCGCGGCTGCCCGGCGGCACCGTCGAGACCGACGACGAGGGCCGGGCGGGTGGTCGCTCGCGTTCGAGCTCGAGCGGCACTTCCGGCGGCCGGCGAGGGAGGGCGCGCGGACGGCGTCGCGGCACCTGGACGTGCAGGTCGACGACCTGCACGCGGCGGTGGGGCACGCGCCGGCGTGGGGGGCGGTGCTCGCCGGGGTGCAGCCGCGGGACGACGTCCGGGTCCTGTTCGACCCGGACGGTCACCCGTTGTGCCTGTTCCTGGGCTAGAGGTACTTCTTGAGCTCGCGCTTGGCCAGCGACATGCGGTGCACCTCGTCGGGCCCGTCGGCCAGGCGCAGGGTGCGGGCGGCGACCCACAGCTCGGCGAGCGGGGTATCCTGGCTGACGCCGCCGGCGCCGTGGGCCTGGATGGCCTTGTCGAGGACCCATTCGGTCATCAGCGGGGTGCCGATCTTGATGGCCTGGATCTCGGTGTGGGCGCCCTTGTTGCCGACGGTGTCCATCAGCCACGCGGTCTTGAGCACCAGCAGGCGGGCCTGCTCGATGCGCACGCGGGCCTCGGCGATCCACTCCTGCACGACGCCCTGGGTGGCGATGGGCTTGCCGAACGCCACGCGCGAGACGGCGCGGCGGCACATCAGCTCCAGGGCGCGTTCGGCCATGCCGATCAGGCGCATGCAGTGGTGGATGCGGCCGGGGCCCAGGCGGGCCTGGGCGATGGCGAAGCCCTCGCCCTCGCCGGCGATGAGGTTGGTGGCGGGGACGCGGACGTCGTCGAAGACGATCTCGGCGTGACCGCCGTGGGCGTGGTCGCCGTAGCCGAAGACGCGCATCTCACGCTCGATGGTGACGCCGGGGGTGTCGCGGGGCACGAGGATCTGCGACTGCTGGCGGTGGCGGTCGGCGCCGGGGTCGGTCTTGCCCATGACGATGAAGATGGCGCAGTTGGGGTTCATCGCACCGGAGGACCACCACTTGCGGCCGTTGATGACGTAGTCGTCGCCGTCGCGTTCGATGCGGGTGGCGATGTTGGTGGCGTCGGAGGAGGCGACGTCGGGTTCGGTCATGCAGAACGCCGAGCGGATCTCGCCGTCGAGCAGCGGCTGCAGCCACTGCTTCTTCTGCTCGTCGGTGCCGAACATCGCCAGCACCTCCATGTTGCCGGTGTCCGGGGCGGCGCAGTTGAGGGCCTCGGGGGCGAGGTGGGGGCTGCGGCCGGTGATCTCGGCGAGCGGCGCGTACTGCAGGTTCGTCAGGCCGCCGCCGTGCTCGGCGTCGGGCAGGAACAGGTTCCACAGACCCTGGCGGCGGGCCTCGGCCTTGAGCTCGTCGAGGACCGGCTGGCGCTGCCACGGGTCGGTGGCGGCGTGCAGCTGCCGCTCGAGCACCGCTTCGGCGGGGTAGACGTGGGAGTCCATGAACGCGAGGAGCTTGCCGCGCAGTTCCTCGGTCTTGGCGTCGTAGGCGAAGTCCATGACTCAGAGCTCCTTGTGGGCCGCGGCGAGTCCCTGCCGCACGAGGGGAACGGTGAACGCGCCGAGCTTGTCGAAGCCGGCGCCGACGGTCTTGCCGCTGGCGAAGCGGAAGTGGATGCCCTCGACGATGACGGCGAGCTTGAAGTAGCCGAAGGCGATGTACCAGCCCAGTCCGGAGGTGTCGGTGCCGGTGCGGGCGGTGTAGCGGGCGACGAGCTCGTCGGCGGTGAGGAACCCGGGCAGCGAGGTGACGCCGCCGGTGATGGGGTCGCTGCCGGCGCGCGGGTCGGCGCCCAGGCCCTCCCAGTAGACGTAGAGCAGGCCGAGGTCGGCGAGCGGGTCGCCGAGGGTGGCCATCTCCCAGTCCAGCACGGCGCTGATGCCGAGCGGGTCGCGGGTGACGAGGGCGTTGTCGAGGCGGAAGTCGCCGTGGATGATCGCGGGGCGCGGCGAGTCGGGGACGGTGCCGGCGAGCTTGTCGCGCAGTTCGTCGATGCCGGGCAGGTCGCGGCTGCGGGAGGCGTCGAGCTGCTTGCCCCACCGCGTGACCTGCCGGGCGAGGAACCCCTCCGGGCGGCCGAAGTCCTGCAGGCCGACGGAGGCGGGGTCGACCGAGTGCAGGTCGGCGAGCACGTCGACCAGCCGTGCGGACAGGGCGGTGGCCTGCTCGGCGGTGAGCCACGGGCACTGGGAGCGTTCGCGCAGGGCGGCGCCGGGCATCTCGTCCATGAGGTAGAACGGCGCGCCGATGACGGAGGTGTCCTCGACGAGCAGGCGGGCGCCGGGCACGGGCACGGTGGTGCCGGCCAGGGCGGAGATGACGCGGAACTCGCGGGCCATGTCGTGGGCGGTGGCCAGGACGTGGCCCAGCGGCGGGCGGCGCAGCACCCAGCTGTCGGTGCCGTCGCTGACGCGGTAGGTGAGGTTGGAGCGGCCGCCGCGGAACAGCTCGCCGGTCAGCGGGCCCGTGCCGAGGTGGGTGGCGAGCGCGGCCAGGTCGAGGCCGGGGAGGTCGGTCACAGGTTCACTCCGAGGGTGGCGAGGTGAGCGCGGGTGGCGTCGGCGCCGGTGTGGCGGAAGGCGTGCATGCCCACGGCCTGGGCGGCTTCGACGTTGACGGGGGCGTCGTCGAAGAACACCGCGCGGCCGGCGGGGACGCCGATCCGCTCGAGGGTGTGGCGGTAGATGCGCTCGTCGGGTTTGCGCAGGCCGATGCGGCCGCTGATGACGATGGTGTCGAACAGCTCGAGCAGCAGGTCCTTGGGGTAGCCCTCGCCCCAGCTGTTGGACAGCAGCGCGGTGTGCAGGCCGGCGGCGCGGGCGGCGCGGACGAGTTCGACCATCGCCGGGTCGGGGGTGGCGCCGCCGAACATGCGCTGGAGCAGCCCGTTCTCGTCGATCTTCGCGCCGCTGGTGGTGATGAGCTCGGCGGCGAGCAGCCGTTCGAACTCGGCGACGGTCAGCTCGCCGGTCTCCAGGCGGAACACGGGGTTGTCCGGCAGGGCGTCGCGGCCGAGCCAGTCGCGCATGATGCGGCCGTAGACGTCGCGGTCGATGGCCTCGGCGTGCAGCCAGGCGCCGACGAACTCGGGTACGGAGACGGTCAGGACGCCGCCCCAGTCGAAGACGAGCGCGTCGACCTCGGGTCGCCGCGGAAGCGTTGTGTCACCCACGGAACGGAGGGTACCGACCGGTCGGTATGTCGGCAACCGGTGCTGTCGGCAACGACTTTCGGAGGACCCACCAGTCCCCTTCCTCCGGTTTCCCGCGCGCCTGGGTCTCGCTACGTTCGAACCCGAAAGGCACTGACGGACCGGTGACCTGGGGAGTGCTGTGAGGACGTTGCTGTCGGCGGTCGTGTCCGCCGTGATGGCGTGTGCGGTGATGGTGAGCCCGGCTGCCGCCGACAGTGGTGGCGCCGTCGTGCGCACGGACAAGGGGACCGTGCGGGGAACGGTGACCGGGGCGGTGCGGACCTTCGGCGCCATCCCGTTCGCCGCCGCCCCCGTCGGCGACAACCGGTGGCGCGACCCGCAGCCCGTACCGCCGTGGCGCGGCGTGCGGGACGCCACGAGGCCCGCGCCGCGCTGCGCGCAGAACCCGCAGCTGGGCGAACCCGGCTCCGAGGCCGAGGACTGCCTCTACCTCGACGTCACCACACCGGCCCGGCACCCGCGCACACCGCGGCCGGTCATGGTGTGGATCCACGGCGGCGGGTTCACCTCGGGCACGGCGTCGATGTACGACGCGACGTGGCTGGCCGCCCGCACCGACGCCGTCGTGGTCACCGTGAACTACCGGCTCGGCGTGTTCGGGTTCTTCGGGCACCCCGGCCTCGCCGGCTCCGGGGCCTTCGGGCTCGCCGACCAGCAGGCGGCGCTGCGGTGGGTGCAGCGCAACGCACGGGCGTTCGGCGGCGACGCGCGCAACGTGACGGTGTTCGGCGAATCCGCCGGCGGCCTGAGCGTGTGCGCCCAACTGGCCTCACCACGCGCGGCCGGCCTGTTCGCCAAGGCGATCATCCAATCCGGGCCGTGCGCGCTCGAACTGCCGTCGTTCACCACCCCCGGCGAGTTCACGGGCGTGTGGCGCTCGCGCACCGCCACCGAGCAGGCCGGAGCCGGAGCACTGGGCTGCGCGGACATCGCGTGCCTGCGCGCACAGCCGGTCACGGCGCTGCTGACGCTGCACGAGCAGTTCGCCTCACCGTCGTTCGACACCGCGGTCCTGCCGATCGACCCCGTCGTGGCGCAGCGCACCGGCCGCATGCACCGCGTACCGACCATGGTGGGCTCCACCCACGACGAGATGACCCTGTTCGCGCCCCTGTTCTGGCCGCAGCCGCTGCCCGAGACCTCCTACGGCGAGCTGCTGACCGCGATCTTCGGAACGCACGCGGCACCGGTCGCCGCGCGCTACCCCGTCAACGGCAACGGCGACGCGCGCGACGAGATCGCCCACGTGCTGACCGACCGGTCGTGGGCCTGCCCCTCCCAGGACACGCGCGACCAGCTGCGCCGGCACACCCGCGTGTCCGGCTACGAGTTCGCCGACCCGGACGTGCCGATGATCTTCCCCGGCCTGCCGCCGTTCCCCGAGTACGGCGCCTACCACGGCTCCGAACTGCTGATGCTGTTCGACCTGGGCCAGACCCTCACACCGGCACAGCGCCGCGTGTCGGACCACATGATCGCCGCGTGGGGACGGTTCGCCCGCACCGGCGACCCGGGCTGGCGTGCCCCCGTCCAGTCCTTCGCACCCGGCGCGACCGGCGCGACCGACTTCGTCCGCGATCACCGGTGCGGGTTCTGGTCGTCCATCCTGTAGGGCGTGCCCGGATACCGCGACCTCGCCCGTGACACCGAGTTCCGCGCGCTGTTCGCGGCGCACGCGGTGTCAGTCGCCGGAGACCAGTTCGCGAGGGTCGCGCTCACGGTGCACGTCTACGACCGCACCGCCAGCACCGGCCTGACCGCGCTGACCTACGCGCTGACGTTCCTGCCGGACCTGGTCGGCGGGCCGCTGCTCTCCGGCCTGGCCGACCGGTTCGCCCGCAAGGACGTCATGGTCGCCGCCGACCTCGTCCGCGCCGCACTGCTGCTCGCCATGGTCATCCCCGGGATGCCGCTGTGGCTGCTCGCCGCCGTGCTGGTGCTCGTCCAGCTCGCGGGCGCACCCCACGGAGCCGCACGGGCGGCGCTGCTGCCGCAGATCCTGCCCGACCAGCGCTACCCCCTGGGCCAGGCCGTGCTCAGCACCGCCACCCAGATCGCACAGGTCGCCGGGTTCGTCGGCGGCGGAGCCCTCGTGGCACTGCTCGGCCACCGACCCGTGCTCATCGCCGACGCCGTGACGTTCCTGCTCGCCGCGTCCCTCACCGCGGTGTTCCTGCACGACCGGCCCGCACCACGCGCCACACACGCACGGGCCTGGCCCGCCGACCTCCTCGGCGGGGCACGACTGGTGTGGGGCGACCGGCGACTGCGCGCACTGGTCGCCCTCGCCTGCGTCTCCGGGTTCTACATCGCGGGCGAAGCCCTCGCCGCGCCCTACTCGGCCCAGCTCGGAGCCGGACCGGCCGGGGTCGGCCTGATCTTCGGCGCCTACGCCGCCGGAGCCGCCATCGGAATGCTCCTCGTCGCACGCCTGGACCACCAGCGGCAACTGCGGCTCATGCCCTGGCTCGCCATCGCCGCCTGCGCCGCACTCGTCCCGGCCGCGACCCAGCCGGGCCTGGCCCTCAGCGTGACGATGTTCGCGCTGTCCGGAGCAGCCAGCGCCTACCACCTCATCGCCAACACCACCTTCGTCCGCGCGGTCCCGGACTCCTCACGCGGACAGGCGTTCGGCCTGGCCGTCACCGCGCTGCGCGTCTCCCAGAGCCTCGGGGTGGCCCTGGCCGGCGTGGCCGCCGAACGACTCGCCGCGCACCTCGTCGTCGCCGCCGCCGGAGCACTCGGCGTGCTCGCGGCAGGCGGTGCGGCGCTCGTGTGGTGGGTCAGCGGGTCTCGCTCGAACGCCAGTCGTTAGGACGCTGCCAGTCGTTGGGACGCTGCCAGTCGTTCGGGCGGACGGGACGCGGGGAAGAAGTGCGGACGATCATGACGGATCTCCTTCGACAAAAGGGATGCGGAAATCGTGAGTACTACTCAGGGTGAGGTCCCCCACATGGAGCCACGACTTTGAGTTACCCGGTAGCTACAGTTGTTTCTTCCTGACGGTGGTGTGGGGGTGGCAGCGTGCCTGGGCTCGACCCGCGCCGATGGAGGTTATGGTCGCTTCCTCCTGCGGTGCTGGCCTATGTCGTGACGGTGGTCGTTTCGGCGTCCCTCGTCACGATCGCCACCGCATGGCGTACCCCTGCCGAGGCCTTGACCTGGCCGTTGTTCCTGCTGCTCGCCGGCGGCGCCGTGCTGCACCTCGAAGCAGCCCAGGGAATCGAGCGCATCCGCGAGATCTCCCGCGAAGGCTCACCGCACGCCCACATGCAGTCCGTGTGGCTGTTCGCGGGCGTGCTCGTACTACCGACGCCCCTGCTGGTCGCGCTGATCACCATCAGCTACCTGCACGCGTGGCTCCGGGTCTACAAACGACGCGCGGTCCTGTTCCGCAAGGTGTTCTCCGCGGCCACTGTCGTACTCGCATGCGCCGCCGCGCAACTCATTCTTCGCATCTTTTCGAACCGGCCTCTTGACGTTGACGGACCCCTCGGACTGCTCGCCCTCACCAGCGCCGGCCTCGCCTACTGGCTCGTCAACTACGCCCTCGTCGTCGGCGCCATCGTCATGACCAACCGCGACCAGCCCGCCCGCGCCGCCCTGGGCAACGCCTCCGACCAGCTGATCATCCTCGCCTCCATCGGCCTGGGCTCCGTACTCGCGATCATGATGTCGAGCCGCCCCTGGCTCACCCCGCTGCTGCTGCTCACCGTCCTGGCCCTGCACATGGGCCTGCTGCTACCCCAGTTCCGCGTCGCCGCCCGCACCGACTCCAAAACCGGCCTCGTCGACGCCACCTTCTGGCACGACGTCGCCGGCCGCGAGATCGAACGCGCCCGCCGCCTGCTGTCCACCGTCGGCGTGCTGATCCTCGACCTCGACCACTTCAAACAGATCAACGACACCTACGGCCACCTCGCCGGCGACAAAGTCCTGCGCGCCGTCGCCGACGCCCTCAAGCACTCCGTGCGCTCCTACGACCTCGTCGGCCGCTTCGGCGGCGAGGAGTTCGCCGTCCTGCTGCCCGGCGTCAGCACCGACGAGGTCCGCGCCACCGCCGAACGCATCCGCTTCGAAATCGCGAGCCTGCACATCGTCGCCGTCGACCGCCTCGGCCGCGAACAGGTCGTCTCCGGCCTCACCGCCTCCGTCGGCGCCGCCGTGTTCCCCGACAACGCCACCGACCTGTCCCCGCTGCTGCTCGCCGCCGACGAAGCCCTCTACCAGGCCAAGAACAACGGCCGCGACCGCGTCGCCACCGCCGCCGCCCGCTGACCCCACCCGATCAGCCCCGCAGGAACGCCTCCACCTGCCGCGCGACCGTGTCCGGATCCTCCACCCACGGGTAGTGCCCCACACCCTCGTGCACGAACACCGTCACATCGGAAAACAGCTCCGCCAACTCCCGGCACCGCCGCACCGGCGAAATCGGATCCTCCGAACACGCGTACACCAGCACCGGGTGACCGAACTCCACCAACGCCCGCCGCAACACCCCCGGCACGAACGCCCCCTCGGCGTTGTAGCCCCGCGCCGCCTCGCAGTTCCACTGCCCCAACTCGGCCCGCGCATGCGCCCGCGCCCGCTCGTCCCACCGCGCGTACAGCAACGGCGACACCGCCACCCGGTTCTCCACCGAGACGTCACCCTCCCCGGTGCGCCGCAGCGCCGCCGTCGCCGACTCGAACCACGGCTCACCGGCCCGCGCCGCCAGGAACGCGTCCCAGTCACCGCGCTCCGGCGACAACCCCACACTGCGCAACGCCGGCGCCAGCAGCACCAGCTTCCCCACCCGATCCGGGAAATCCGCCGCATACCCCATCGCGATCCCCGCACCCGCCGAATGCCCCAGCACGTCCACCACCGCGAGCCCCAGGTGCCGACGCAACATCTCCACGTCCCGCACCAGCAGATCCCGCCGATAGGTCACCCGATCCGCCGGCTCACCGGACTCCCCCGTCCCCCGGTTGTCCAGCACCACCAGCCGCCGCGACCCCTCCAGCCCGCCCAACGTCTCCAGGTACTCCGAAGCCCGGCCGGGACCACCGGCCAGCACCACCAGCGGAGCACCCCCACCGACCTCCCGGTAAGCGAGCTGCGTGCCGTCGAACGAGGTGAACCGTGCCATGCTGCACATCATGCCGAAGATCGCCACGTCCGACCGGGTCGACCGGCCACAGCTGCTCGAGTTCCTGCGCCCCCGCCACCACGGCGTTCTCATCACCCGCCGCAGCAGCACCGACGGCGTGCAGGTCTCCCCCGTCTCCTGCGGCATCGACGCACAGGGCCGCATCGTCGTCTCCACCTACCCCCAGCGCGCCAAGGTCCGCAACGCCCGCCGCAACCCCGCCGTCACCCTGTGCGTGCTCTCCGACGACTGGGACGGCGCCTACGTCCAGGTCGACGGCACCGCCGAAGTCCTCGACCTCCCCGACGCCCTCGACGACTTCGTCGACTACTACCGCTGCACAGCAGGCGAACACCCCGACTGGGACGAGTACCGCGCCGCCATGCTGCGCCAGGGCAAAGCCCTCATCCGCATCACCATCGACAGCTGGGGCCCCATCGCCACCGGCGGCTTCCCACCCGAACTGCAGCAATGACCCAGAGGCTCACGCCAGAACCCCTGCTGGGTGATACACGCCCAGCAGGACGCCTCGCGGCAACCTGACCACTAACCCGCCCAGCCACTAACCCGCCCAGTTCCCGCCCCACCCCGCGGGCCCCTCCAGCAACCCGCAGTACCCGCCGTGCGGGCCCTCCACCGACGCCACCCTGCCGATCGGCAGCAGACCGGGACCCGTACCCACCTCGCCCCCCAGCTCCACCACCCGCGCACACGCCGCCTCCACGTCGTCCACCGCGAAGAACACACCCCAGTGCGACACCGCGCCCGGACACGACCGCATCGTCCCCGCCACCGGCCGCGCCCCACCGTGCCGAGCCGACGTGTACAGCCCCAGCGCCCCATCCCCGGCCGCCGACCCCCAACCCAGCTCCGCGGTCCAGTAGGCGTCGTCCTGCTCCGGCGCGCTCGCCAGCAACTGCACCCAGCACGGCTCACCATGCCGCGGCGGCGGCGCCCACGGACCGTGCAACACCCGCCCACCGTCCACAGAGGAATTCGCCCGCAACGCCCGCGCCCCGTCACCACCGAAGAACACGTGCCAACCCTGATCCCCCGCAACAACCCGAGCCGCCAGCCGATCACCCACGAAACCCGAGAACGACCCACCGGGCTCCGCGATCACCGCCCACCCCAGCACCCCGGCGAAGAAATCCACCGACAACTCGGGCTCGGCAACGCTCAACTCAAGACGACGAAGACCACAAGACGACACGGGCATCCCATCAGGCGGGGATCAGGAGCGCGCACCATCCTCTGCTCCGACCACCCGAGACGACAATGCGCCATTCGGACGCATGCGCTCCGCGTCCACGACATCACGCAACGGCACCGGCCGGCCCAGGTGGAAACCCTGCCCCACCCGCACCCCCAACCGCCGCAAAGCCTCCACCTGCGACGGACGCTCCACCCACTCCGCCACCGCCGACAACCCCAGCCCGTCCGCGATCCGCACGATCCCCGACACCAGCACCGCATCCGCGTCACTGGTCTCGATGCCCTTCACGAACTCACCGTCGATCTTGATCCCCGTGATCGGCAAGTGCTTCAAGTGCACGAACGACCCGAACCCCGAACCGAAGTCGTCCAACGTGATCCGGCACCCGAAACCCCGCAGCTGCGTCGCCAGCGCCACCGCCGCGTCCAGGTTCGTCACCGCCGCCGTCTCCGTGATCTCCAACCCCAGCCGCCCCGGCGCCACACCGGCAGACCCCAGCCTGTCCAGCACGAAATCCCCGAACTCCGGGTCCTCCAACGTCCGGCCCGACACGTTCACGTTGAACCGCAACCGCGAATCCGGCTGCGCCACCAACGCGTCGATCGCCGTCGACAACACCCACCGGTCCACGTCCAGGATCAGGTTCGACCGCTCCGCCACCGGCAGGAAGTCCGCAGGCCCCAAATACGGCTCCTGCCCGTCCTCCAACCGCAACAACAACTCATGACCCAGCGTCACACCCGACGACAACTCCACCATCGGCATCCCGTACAACGTCAGACCGCCACCCGCCAGAGCCGCCCGCAACCGGTCCAGCACACTGACCCGCTTCACCGTGTCCGCGTAGTGGTTCGGCTCGTACACCGTCACCCGGTCCCGGCCCGCCGCCTTCGACGCGTACAACGCCAGATCCGCGTTCGCCAGCACCAGCTCCCACGAATCCCCCGGACCGAACTCCGCCAGCCCCGTGCTCACCGTGATCCGCGCCGGCGTCCCCGTCCCCGCCAGCGGAAAACCCGCCACCGCGTCCCGCAGCCCGTCCGCCACCTCCGACGCGTCCTTCGGCGACGCCCCCGGCAACACCACCGCGAACTCATCACCACCCAGACGAGCGATCAACCTGTCACCCAAACGAGACTGCAACGCCGACGCCAGCATCCGCATCACCCGGTCACCCACCGCATGACCGCGCAGATCGTTGACGTCCTTGAAGTTGTCCAGGTCCAGCACCAGCAACGCACCCGAACCGTTGTTCGCCAGCTCCCGCTCCAACGCCCGCGTCAACGCCCGCCGGTTCGGCAACCCCGTCAACGGGTCCTGCTCCGCCATCCGCAGCAGCTCGTCGTGCACCCGCGACGACTGCGTCACGTCATGAGCCGTGCCCAACGCCCGCAACGGCGAGCCGTCATCACCCAGCACGACCTCACCGAAGCACTCGAACACCCGCTCCTTGCCGTCCGGACGCAACATCCGGTGCGTGTACGTGAACACCGACCCCGTCTTCAGAGCCGCGTCCAGCGTCTCCTCGATCATCGGCAGGTCCTCCGGGTGCACCAGCTGCGAGTACAGCCCGAAGTCGAACGCCGTCCCCGGCTCGAACCCGAACATCTCCAGCAACGTGTCCGACCACGTCACCCGGTCCTCGCGGATCGACCACTCCCAGGTCCCCATCCGGCCCAACGCCTGCGCCCGGCGCAACGCGTCCGCCTCCTGGGTCACCGTCAGCTCACGATCACGCCACGCCGACACGTCCACGACCTCGTACATCAGGTCGTCACCCAGCCGGGAGCACCGCACCTCAAGCCACTTCGGCCCCGGTGCCAGCACCTCCCGCACCGGAGCAGGCACCTCGGGCACCCCCGGCAGCAGCGCGGGCAACGACCGCCCGTACGCCTGCTCCACCGGAACCCCCAGCACAGCACCCAGCGCGCGGTTGCACCACAACAGGTTCCCGCGCGCATCCGTCACGGCATAGCCGACACCCGCCCGGTCCAGCACCGTGCGGCAGTAGGAGGTCACGCGCGTCATGATCGTCCGATCACCGGACGTAAGCAACCCGCTACGCCGGTAGGTTCGCTACTTGGCGAACGGCTATCGCAGCCGCTCCAAACCCTTCGCCGACTCCACCAGCTCGGCAGCCAGCTTCCTCAGCTCCTCGTTCTCCGCCCCGTCCTGCGCCGCCGTCACCACGTCCTCCGCGGCACACCGCAGCTGGAACAACCTGTCCTGCAGGTCCGCCAGCTCCGCGGTGCTCAGCACCACCGCGTCCTCCGGCAGACCACCGCGCTGCAACGCCGCCCTGCGCTCGTACGCCCGCTGACGACACGGCTGCGCGCAGTACCGCCTCGGCCGGCCGATCCGCCCACTCCCCGGCAACCGCCTCCCGCACCACGCACAGTGCCTGGGCTCATCCGCCTCCATGGAGCGCTCCATGGCGCGCGACGGTAGCGAATGCCGGCGGGTGGTCTCCAGCGACGCGCCAGAAAGCCCGACCTTCGTAGGGAACCGGACAGTACCCCGCGGTCCGCTGGTGTCGTTTCCGGGGCGATTCTGATCAACTTCGGTCGACCTCTTGCGTCTTTGCTGGATTTGGCTCGATCAGGCGTGACTGCGTGGCACCTCGATGAGTTCTACTTTGGTCAACACTGAAATCATAGAGAACAAGAAGAAAGTGTGTCGCCACCCACCGTCCACCCCGGAGCCACCGCCGGAAGGCAGACTCCACGGCGTGACACATCCCTACCTCGCAGGCCCACACCCCCGCGCCTTCGCCCACCGCGGCTGGCACGTCGACGACCTCACCGGCATGGAGAACTCGCTGAGCTCGTTCCGCAGGGCCGTGCAGGAGGGCTACCGCTACGTCGAGACCGACGTCCACGCCACCGCCGACGGCGAGGTCGTCGTCCACCACGACCACACCCTCGACCGCACCACCGACGCCACCGGCGTCGTCTCCGCACTCCCCTGGACCGAGGTCAAGCGCGCCAACATCGGTGGCCGCGAACCCGTCGCCCGCCTCGCCGACGTCCTCGAGGAGCTCCCCGACACGTTCTTCAACATCGACGTCAAGTCCGAGAACGCCGTCGAACCCGTCATCACCCTGCTGCGCAAGGCCAAGTCCCTGCACCGCGTCTGCCTCGCCAGCTTCTCCGACAACCGCCTCGCCCGCCTGCGCCGCCTCGCCGGCCCCGGGCTCCTCACCTCCATGGGCCCCCGCTCCGCCGGAGCCCTCTGGGCCGCGGGCCGCGTCCCCTTCGCCGGACTCGCCGTCCGCGGCCAGGTCGCCCAGGTCCCCGTCAACCAGGGACGCCTGCACATCGTCGACCGCCGCTTCGTCCGAGCCGCCCACCGCAGGGCCCTCGAAGTCCACGTCTGGACCATCGACGACGAGACCGACATGCACGCCCTGCTCGACCTCGGGGTGGACGGACTCGTGACCGACCGGCCCGACGTCCTGCGCCGAGTTCTCCAGTCCCGCAACAGCTGGTAACAGGTTGGACAGCCGATCATGGGAGGCGTCGGCGGACAAGTACAGTCCGCCGACATGAAGGTCAAGGGCGACGACGCCGCCGACGCCAACACCGCAGGCCGCCGCAGGGAACAACGCGGCTGGGTCTGGTACGACGTGGCGAACTCCGTGTTCCCCACGTCCGTGATCACCGTCTTCCTCTCGCTGTACCTCACGAGCATCGCGACCAACGCCGCCAAAGCCGACACCGCGCTCAACGGCGCCAACCCCTGCGCGAACGACAACGCCTTCGACCGCTGCGACGTCACGCTCCTCGGCCTGCAGTTCCCCTCGGGCTCGCTGTGGGGCTACCTGCTCTCCGCCGCCACCGTCATCCAGGTGATCGTGCTGCCCGTCATGGGCGCCATCGCCGACCGCACCCAGAACAAGAAGAAGATGCTCGGCTTCTTCGCCTTCACCGGCTCCGCGGCCACCATCGCGCTCGCCGCCGTCGAAGGCACCAACTGGAAGCTCGGCGTCCTGCTCTTCGTCCTCGCCAACATCTGCTACGGCTCCAGCGTCGTCGTCTACTACGCCTTCCTGCCCGAGATCGCCGCCCCCGACGAACGCGACGCCGTCTCGAGCCGCGGCTGGGCCTTCGGCTACCTCGGCGGCGGCGTCGCCCTCGCGATCCAGCTCGGCATCACCCTGTCCGCCGACTCCCTCGGCATCACCTCCGGCGACGCCGCCCGCATCGCGTTCGTCATCTCCGGCATCTGGTGGGCCGCCTTCACGATCATCCCGCTGCGCGCCCTCACCGAGCACCAGAGCCCGCACGGCCGCGAACACGGCGCCTCGGTCATCTCCGCCGGCTTCAAGGAACTCGGCACGACCCTGAGGCAGGCCAAGGCCTTCCCGCTCACCCTGGCGTTCCTCGGCACCTACCTGATCTACACCGACGGCATCGCCACCGTCGCCAACGTCTCGGCCCAGTACGGCAGCGTCGAGCTCAAGTTCGAGCAGCAGACGCTGATCACCGTGATCCTCATCGTCCAGTTCGTCGCCTTCATCGGCGGCGTCCTGCACGGAGCCGTCGCCAAGCGCATCGGCGCCAAGAAGACGATCCTCGGCTCCCTGGTCGTGTGGATCGTCGTGATCACCGCGGCGTTCTTCGTCCAGGCGGGCGACGAGACGTCGTTCTACCTCGTCGCGGCCGGCATCGGCATCGTGCTCGGCGGCACGAACGCCCTGTCCCGCAGCCTCTTCAGCCAGATGGTGCCACCGGGCCGCGAAGCGCAGTACTTCTCGCTCTACGAGGTCGGCGAGCGCTCCACCAGCTGGCTCGGCCCGCTGGTGTTCGCGGGCGTCGGCCAGGCCACCGGCAGCCTGCGCCCCGCCATCCTCGCCCTGATCATCTTCTTCGTCGCCGGCTTCGTCCTGCTGATCTTCGTCCCCGTCCGGCGCGCCATCAAAGCCGTCGGCAACAGGGAACCCGAACTCGTCTGACCACACCACGAAGGGGCGGTGCCGCACCGGCACCGCCCCTTCGTCACGCCCGGACCCGCCGCCCGCGCCGCACCGGAGCCACCACCGCGAGCAGGAGCACCGCCGCCAGCACGTTCCGCTCGGCGGTGACCTCACCCCACGCCGCCGCCAGCACCACCAGCGGAACCAGCTGCAGCAACGCGAACACCGACAACGCCCGCCCGAACACCGCATCACCCCGCACGAACGCGAAGACGCGCACCGCCGCGGTGACCAGCCCGACGAGCAGCAGCCCCGTCCCCGTGGCGAACCCGCCGACCACGCCGAGCAGCACCGCTCCCCCACCCCACCACAGCGACCCGCGCGCGGGCGGCGTAGGCGCCTCGCGGTGGAACCCCAGGCACAGACAGGCGAACATCACCAGCGACGGCACCGCGAACGTCGCCGACATCAACGCCGTCCGCACATCCCCGGCGGACAGCACCGACACGACCACCGGCGCGGCCGCCGCGACCTTGGCCGGCGTCCGCCGCCCGTCCAGCAACGCCGCGAACGCCACGAACGGCGCCAGCTCCAGCACCCGCCACCACACGGGACCCGGACCGTGCCGGTCGGCGAGCACGACCACCACCGCCGCCGTCGCGTAGTACAGCCCCAGCAGCAACCCGAGCATCCCCAGCGCCCGCACCGCTTCCCCGCGCCACGCCACCCTCGCCGGCACACCCGTGAACGCCGCCCCGGCCGCCAAGTGCGTCCGCACCGCGAGCCCGAGCACCGCCCACGTCTCCCCCCACCCCGGCCAGCTGTGCTCCAGGTCGAGGTCGTCGGTCCGCTCGGCCAGGAAGATCCCGACCATCTCCTCCTCGCGGTCCCGCCGGTACCACCCCGGCAGCACCTTCAGCAACGACCGGTACCGCCGCTCCAGATTTCTCACGCCCGACCCGCCCACGCCTGCAACCCCCTGCTCCGCAGCACCGCGCTCGCCGCGCGCACGTTCGCGCTCAGCCGCGCCACCTCCGCCTGCAACGCCCGCACTCCGGAGTCGGTGAGCCGGTAGTAGCGCCGCAGCCGCCCCTGGTGCACCTCCTCGCGGTCGCGCTCGGCCAGCCCGTCCGCCACCAGCCGGTCCAGGACGCCGTACAACGTGCCCACCCGCAGCACCGTCCGCCCCTCGGACAGCTGCTCGACCGCCTGCACGATCGCGTACCCGTGCAGCGGTTCCTCCGCCAGCGCCGTGAGCACCAGGAACGCCTGCTCCGACATGACTCGACCACTCATGTCGAGGAGTATATCGTGGCGCGAGCTATATCGGAAAGCGAGTGGTGACGAAGAGTTAAGTTCATTCAACACTGAAGCTATTGAGTAGGCGAAGCAAGCCGGAGGGGCAACTTCAGGCGCCGCCAGACGGGCGCCGGCGCGTGCGGCCGCCCCTCACCAGCCAAAACGAGTGCTCGAAGGCCGAGGTCACGCCGCCGACGCGGCGCGGCCCTCCCCTACCCCGCCCGGACACGCCGTCCGCGTCTGACGTTGCCCACCCGCCCACGGCTGGGCGTGTTGCTGTAGTTCAGGGCTACGTCCACTCCCCCTGACCGAACGCCTCGCCGACCACCGGTAACGATTGAATTCAGTCAACACTGAAGTAATAAAGATTACAAACAGAGTCAATGTTTCAAAACCGGCGGCAGCGGCTATGTCTTCCCGGAAGTAGCAGGTCGCACCCGGAGGGGCGGACGATGGAGAAGGACGGACCGTGGGGATTCCTCATGATCGGGATCCAGGCACTAGGGTGACCCGCCGTGGACGCCCTCCCCGATCCGACAGACGCCCTTTCCGCTGTTCCTGTCGCTGGTTCCCGGCGCTCGACGCCGGTGGTCGGGCACCTCAAGTTCTTCTTCGGTCCGATGGACTGCGGCAAGTCGACGCTCGCCCTGCAGATCGACCACAACAACTCGCGCCAGGGCCGGCGCGGGCTGCTGCTCGTCCGGCACGACCGGTCCGGCAGGCCGCAGATCTCCAGCCGCATCGGCATCACGCGGGCGGCCTCGGAGATCCGCGACGACGATCTCCGCCACCTGGTCCGCGCCGAGTGGGCCGAGGGCCGGCGGGTCGACTACCTGATCGTCGACGAGGCGCAGTTCCTGTCGGCGGCGCAGGTGGAGCAGCTCGCGGAGCTCGCGGACGACGTCCAGGTCGACGTCTACTGCTTCGGGCTCGCCACCGACTTCCGCGGGGAGATGTTCCCCGGATCGCGGCGGCTGTTCGAGCTCGCCGACGAGCTGAAGGCCATCCAGGTCGAGGTCCTGTGCTGGTGCGGGGTACCCGGGAGGTTCAACGCACGGGTGCGCGCCGGACAGGTGATCCGGGCCGGGGACACCGTTCTCGTCGCCGACACGGTTCCGGACACGGAACAGCACCGGTCGGGTACGGAGAGCGACGGTGTTACCGACAACACGGAAACTACTGTGCGCTATCAGGTGCTCTGCAGGCGTCACTTTAGGTTGGGAGACCTGGGGCCTGACGTCGCACAAAGTGGCCAACTCCGGTTGGCCTAGGCGATTACCCACGGCCTTCGTTGGGCCATTAGAGTGATGCACGAGCGCAGAAGCTTGATAACGCGTCACGATCCTGTGGCGATCGCATCCATTAGTAGGAAGCCTTCGTTGACGAGTGAACGACGTCACTGTGGGCGACCATGAGAGCGAACCGGAAACAAACGGAGCAATCCGGGCGTTGCACACGGTGAGCAAGAAGCCTGGGCCCCGGCCCTGAGCCGAGCGAAAGGACACCGCCATGGCCGACCGCGTTTTGCGTGGCAGCCGGCTCGGAGCAGTCAGCTACGAGACCGATCGCAACCACGATCTCGCTCCGCGCCGGGCAGCGCGGTACGCCTGCCCGAAGGGACACGACTTCGAGGTCCCGTTCTCCGACGACGCCGAGTTGCCGCCGACCTGGGAATGCCGTCTCCACGGCACCGAGTCGAAGATCATCGACGGCGTCGAGCCGGAGGTGAAGAAGATCAAGCCGCCGCGCACGCACTGGGACATGCTCCTGGAGCGCCGGTCGATCCCCGAGCTCGAGGAGCTGCTCGACGAGCGCCTCGAAGAGCTGCGCGGACGCCGCACTCGCACGGCCTGATCTCGACCTGACAGGTCGCAGACGCTCCAAGCCGTCCCGGTCTCCCGCCGGGGCGGCTTTTTGCGTGCCTCGGCAAGGCCCCTAGGAGGCCCGTGCGGCCGCTGTGATCAAGTTCCGGCCCCACCACACCCCCACGGCCGCCAGGACCGCCCAGATCGACAACGCGACGATCGAGCGCGGTGAGCCGAGGTCGCTCAGCGCGTCCCCCAGCACCGCGGCGAGCACCGTCGAGGGCACGAGCCCGAGCGCGGTGCCGAGCGCGAAGTGCCCGCCGCGCACCGACGTCACGCCCGCGCCGTAGTTGGCCAGCGCGAACGGCAGGACCGGCAACAGCCTGATCACGAGCGTCGCCTCGACCCCGCGCCGCGAGAAGACCCGTTCGAGCACGGCGAACCGCTCCCCGAGCCAGCCCTCCACCGTGCCGCGGCCGAGCCCGCGGGCGACGGCGAACGCGATCATCGCGCCCGCGGTGAACCCCGCGATCGCGAGCGCGCTCCCCCACCCCACGCCGAACAGCAGCCCCGCCGCCGTCGCGAGCACCGGCTTCGGGAAGAACACCGCCGTGCCGAGCGCGCACACCGCCACGAACACCACCGGTGCCGCGGCGCCCGCGGAGTCGACCAAGGCGCGGAGCTCGGCGCCGTCGGGGAGGTCCACGAGCTGCGCCGCCACCGCCAGGGCGGCGACGAGCAGCACGAGGAGGACCAGGCCCGTACGTCGCATCAGACCAACGTACCCGGCAAGCTGGAGGGCATGACCGTGCTGCTCCCCTCCGGCGAGACGATCCCCGCGCTCGGCATGGGCACCTGGATGATGGCCGAGCGCCCCGGCAGGCGCACCGACGAGATCGCCGCGCTGCGCACCGGCCTCGACCTGGGGCTGGGCCTCGTCGACACGGCCGAGATGTACGCGAACGGCGCGTCCGAGGAGCTCGTGAGCGAGGCGATCGCGGGCCGGCGCGACGAGGTGTTCCTGGTGTCGAAGGTGCTGCCCTCCCACGCGTCGGCGGCGGGGACGGTGAGGGCGTGCGAGGCGTCGCTGCGCCGGCTCGGCACGGACCGCCTCGACCTGTACCTGCTGCACTGGCGCGGCGGCGTGCCGTTCGAGCAGACCCTGGAGGGCTTCGCCGCGCTGGTCGAGTCCGGCAAGATCCGGCACTGGGGTGTCAGCAACCTCGACCTGGACGACATGCGCGAGCTGACGGCGTTGCCGGGCTCCTGCCAGACCAACCAGATCCTCTACAACCTCTCCCGCCGCGGCCCCGAGCACGACCTGCTGCCGTGGCACGCCTCCACCGGCATCCCGGTCATGGCCTACTCCCCCGTCGAGCAGGGCCGGCTGCTGGACTCCCCCGCGCTCGCCTCGGTCGCCGGACGGCACGGCGCCACGCCCGCCCAGGTCGCGCTGGCGTGGGTGCTGCGGCTCCCGCACGTGACCGCGATCCCCAAGGCGGGCACCGCCGAGCACGTCCGGGAGAACGCGCGGGCGCTGGAGCTGCGACTGACCACCGAGGACCTCGCCGACCTCGACACCGCCTTCCCTCCCCCTTCCGGGCCGACCCCGCTCGCCGTGCTTTAGTACCGCGGATGAGCTGGACCGAGATCGAGCACTGGATCAGCGAGAAGGCCCCCGCCCTGGACGCGGCGCTGCTCCCGCCCTCCACGGCCACCGACCTCGCCGACGCCGAGGAGGCGATCGGCTACGCGCTGCCGGACGACGTCACCGGCTGGTGGCGGCGGTTCGGCGGCATCGGCGAGACGTATCACCACTGGCCGCTCGTGCCCGACATCTGGCAGCCGCACGGTCTCGACCGCGCCCTGCACTTCCGCACGCTGATGATGCAGGCGATCAGCGGCATCGCGTTCGCCACGATCGGCGAGGAGAAGGACTACGAGGCGGTGGCGCTGCGCGAGCCCGCGGGAACGCCGTGCGTGGACATCTGGTTGCCGGCGTGGCTGCCCGTCGCGGCGGACGGTTCCGGGCACGAGCTGTTCGTCGACCTGCGCCCGGGCCCGCTGCACGGGTGCGTCACGGAGTGGGGCAAGTACAGCGGCGCCGACGACAAGCCGGTGTGGCCCGGCGTGACGGCGATGCTCGACGACACCCTGCGGGCGCTCCGGGGCGAGACCGGGCACCGGTTGGTGTTCGAGCGCGAGAACTTCCACTGGGAGTGAGACGCGCGTCCCACTCCCGGGGCGGGTCCCGCGCGGTTCGCTACCGTTGACCCCCGGTTCCGACACCAGGCACGGGAAGCGAGGTGAGCGACACATGCCAGGCGCCAGTAGCCCGCGCAGGTCCCCTCACCTCGCACGCTCCAGTTCTGGCGTGTGACGCACACCCCCTGAAACCGAGGGGAGTCACACGATGCACGTCTTCGACATGACATTGCGCATCGCCGAGAGCATGGGCCTCGGCGCGTTGATCGGTTTCGAGCGGCAGTACCGCTCGCGGATGGCGGGTCTGCGGACCAACGCCCTCGTCGCGGTGGGGGCCGCGTTGTTCGTCCTGCTGTCCGCGCAGGGCTTCGACGGCCAGGGCGACCCCACGCGGGTCGCCGCCCAGGTGGTGTCCGGCATCGGGTTTCTCGGTGCGGGCGTGATCCTGCGCGACGGGCTGTCGGTGCGCGGGCTCAACACCGCGGCCACGCTCTGGTGCGCGGCGGCGGTGGGGTCGCTGGCGGGTGCGGGCCTGCACGCCGTCGCGGCGGCCGGGACCGTGGCGATCATCGCGGTCAACGTCGGCCTGCGGGAACTCGGCCGGGCCGTCGACCGCAAGGACGACGAAGGCTAGGACCGCAACGGCGCAGGGCGGTGCACGGGGAGCGTCGAGGCTCCGCGTGCACCGCCCTGCGCCGTTGCGGCCGCTCCTAGCGCGGCTCGTACGTCAGGCAGTTCGCGTGGTGGGCGCCTTCGCCCTGGCCGACCCGCACGCTCTGCGCCGTGCACTCCAGCGAGGCGTTGTGCCTGCAGTCGGTGCGCGAACAGGCGCCGACCTGGGCGATGACCTTGTCCAGGCCGCCCTTGGTGCCCAGCGGGATGAACGTCCCGCAGTCGGCCGCACCGTTGTCACCGCGCACGGTGATCGCGAAGGCGTGGCAGCCGTCGTGGTTGTAGGAGCAGTCGCTCACGGTGCAATCGTGGACTGCGGGCATCGCCGGGTTCTCGAGAGTGGTCATGTCCGCTCCTGCCGTGGTGGGAAAGGTTCGGTAATCGCGACGATGCCACCGCGGCGCGGGGCCCGCAATTCGGGAGGAATTAGGCGAGCCTATCCTTTCGCGATTCGGCAATGTCATTTCCCCTCGTCGGAGCGCACCTCGACCGGAGAAGATCGCGCTGGTCAGCAGCCGTGGTTCGCCCGGTGGGGCGACCCGCGGAAATTCAGGGTTTCACCGCCGCATTCCCCGGGGAAGGTCCCGCCGCGCCATTGTTCGGACCCGGCCGGACGCCATCTCCTCCCTGCGTCACCCGCCGTCCGGAACACGGCGGAAGAACCGCCGGGGTGATCTTCGCGCGATCGCCGGCCACCCGCTCGGGCGAAGCGGTGCCGCGCAGACCACCCGGCGACAAAGCCCCCCAGGGAGGAGAGGGCACCGCAACGACCCAGCCGGTCTCCGCCACAGGCAACCCACCGGAATAAACGGGGTCCGGTCCGGTTAGAGTGGATGACACGTCAACCAACCAGGTCGGGTGTGCTGTGAAGATCGCTGTTCTCGGTGCGGGCCACGTCGGTCCTGTCCTCGCGCGCCTCGCCCTCGGCGCGGGTCACGAGGTCGCCATCGCGGGCTCCGGTGATCCCTCGCGGATCGAGATGATCGTCGGTTTCCTCGCGCCGGGCGCGAAGGCGCTCACGGCGGCCGGCGCGGTCGCCGACGCGGACCTGGTGGTGCTCGCCCTCCCGTGGCACCGGTTCTCCTCGCTGGAGCCGGGCGCGTTCGCGGGCAAGGTCGTCGTCGACGCGATGAACCACTGGCCGCCCTCCGCCGAGCCCCTCGGCACGAGCGAGCAGGTGGCGGCGCGGCTGGCGGGCGCGGACGTCGTCAAGTCCCTCAACCACGTCGCCTACCAGGACATGGACCCCGCCGCGGGCCGTGCCGTCGGCGTCGCCGGCGACTCACCCGGCGCCGTCGAGGTCGTCGCGTCGTTCCTGCGGGACATCGGGTTCGACCCGGTGCCGGTGGGACCGCTGGCCGCGGGACGGCTGCTGGAACCGGGCAGCCCGCTGTTCGGCGGCGCGGCCCGCAGGCAGGAGTTCGAGACGCACACCAAGGAGCAGTCATGACCACGTTCGGACTCGACACGTTCGGCGACGTCACCCACGACGCCTCCGGCACCCCGCTGTCGCACGCGCAGACCATCCGCAACCTCGTCGACCAGGGCGTGCTCGCCGACCAGGTGGGCCTCGACTTCTTCGGCATCGGCGAGCACCACACCGCGGACATGCCGCTGTCGGCGGCCGACGTGGTGCTGGCCGCGATCGCCGCCCGCACGTCGTCGATCCACCTCGGCTCGGCCGTCACCGTGCTGAGCTCCGACGACCCGGTCCGCGTGTTCCAGCGCTTCTCGACGCTCAACGCGCTGTCGGACGGCCGCGCGGAGATCATCCTCGGGCGCGGGTCCAGTGTGGACTCGTTCCCGCTGTTCGGCTACGACCTCGCCGACTACGAGGACCTGTTCGAGGAGAAGACGCACCTGTTCGCCGAGCTGCTGCGGGGCGGGCCGGTCACCTGGCAGGGCAAGACCCGCCCCGCGCTGCACGAGCAGGACGTCGTGCCCCACACCGAGCCGTTCCCGACGTGGATCGGTGTCGGCGGCAGCCCGCAGTCGGTCGTGCGCGCGGCCTCGTACGGCTTCTCGCTGATGCTCGCGATCATCGGCGGCCACCCCGGCCGCTTCGCCCCGTTCTCGGAGCTCTACAAGCACGCGCTGGAGAAGTTCGGCCACGGGCCGCAGCCGATCGGGATCCACTCCCCCGGCCACGTGGCACCGACCGACGAGCAGGCGCGCGAGGAGTTCTGGCCGCACTACCTCGACGTGATCGGACGGCTGGGCAAGACGCGCGGGTTCGCCACGCCGACGCCGGAGTCCTACGCGCACGAGGTGGGGCCGCACGGCGCGCTGTTCGTCGGCTCGCCGGAGACGGTCGCGCAGAAGATGGCCCGCACCATGAAGAAGCTCGACGCCGACCGGTTCGACCTCAAGTACGGGATCGGCGGGCTGTCGCACGACTCGCTCCTGCGGACGATCGAGCTGTACGGGACGCAGGTCGTGCCGCGGGTCCGGGAGCTTTTGGACTAGACCAGTGTGATCAGCACAACAGCCGCCACGGCCGGGTTCACCCTCGGGACGCCGGAACTCCCCTGATACTGCCAGCGTTGGGTTGCTGGAGAGGAAACCGGTGATTGTTCCCATGCCCACGAGCGCGCCCCGTCGCACGGGCTCGTTCGTACTGACCGAAGACGTCACCGTCCGGGTGACCGGACAGGCGCGCACCGCCGCCGCGATGCTGCGCGAGCACATCTTCAGACAGACCGGCTACCTGCTGGCGGAGTCGCCCGACGGCATGCTGATGGTGTCGCACGACCCGGCGATGCGCGGGCTCGGGCCCGAGGGGTACGCGCTGCTGGTCAGCAACGAAGCGGTGATGCTGCGCGCCGGCACGCAGGCGGGGCTGCGGCACGGCGTGCAGTCGTTCCGGCAGCTGATGACCCGCGACGGCACGGTGCGGGCGGCCGACGTGCGCGACTCCCCCGCCTTCGCGTGGCGCGGGGTGTCGAGCGCGCTGCTCCCGCCCGCCGAGATGCGCAGGGCGATCGACAGGATGGCCGCCTACAAGCTCAACGTGCTGCACGTGTTCCCCGCCGGCGATCCCGACCACCTGCGTGATCTCGTCGAGTACGGCCGCGATCACGGCGTCACCGTCGTGCCGGAGCTCAGCCCGGCGACGATCGAACTGCTGGAGCTGTTCCCCAGCCGGTGGGTGCACATCGGGGGTGCCAGACTCACCACGAAGTTCGCCGGCCTGCTGGAGCGCCACGGCCGGTTGCCGGTGCGGTGGCACGACGGCGGCAGCGACGTGCTGGGCCCGCACGGCAAGCTCGCCGAGGGCGACGACGGGCTGCGGGCCGTCGCGACCGCGGGCTGGGTGGGCGAGCTGCGCACCGCCTCGGCCGTGGCTCCGGCCTGGTAGCCGTTCACAGTTCTCGCGTGATCGCAGGTCACGCGAGGCTCGCGGTTCACCTGTTTATATTTCACCTACCGCTGCGCGCGGTGTGCCGAACGGCGCACCCGGTTGATCCACAAGGCGGCTGCGGCCGGGGAACGCCGCAGCACCGGGCGTTGTGATCACGACGGGGAACCGGTCCGGTGCCTGTCCGCGAGCTGTCACCCGGCCCCGGTGACCTGGTTGGCCGCGCCGGACGCGTGCCATCGTGAGTGCCGTGCGCTCCACTGCGGAATCCCGGTCCAGTCACGACTTCCGGCTCCTGCTGGTCGACGACGACCGGGAGCTGGTGGAGCTGCTCTCCACCGTGCTGCGCGGCGAGGGGTACGTCGTGGACGTCGCGCGCGACGGGCAGCGCGGCCTGCACCTCGCGCTCACCCGCCCCTACGACGTCGTCGTGATCGACCGCGGGCTGCCGGTGATCGACGGGCTGGACCTGTTGTCCCGGTTGCGTTCCCGGTCCGTGCGGACGCAGGCGCTCGTGCTCACCGCGATGGGATCGGTGCACGACCGGATCGAGGGACTCGACGCCGGCGCCGACGACTACCTCGCCAAGCCGTTCGACCTGGGCGAGCTGACCGCGCGGCTGCGGGCGCTGTGCCGGCGGGCCGCGGAACTGGCGGCCGTGCTGCGGATCGGCGCCGGCCGCCTGGAGCTGGAACAGCACCAGGTCGTGCTGCCCGACGGTGAGAGGATCCCGTTGACCGCCAGGGAGTTCGCGCTGCTGCGAGTGCTCGCCACGCACCCCGAGACCGTGCACACGCGCGCGGCGTTGCGGCGGACCGTGTTCCAGGACGCGCCCTCGATGTCCATTGTGGACACGTACGTGCACTAC
This sequence comes from Lentzea sp. CC55, assembly GCF_021056325.1. Lineage (NCBI taxonomy): Bacteria > Bacillati > Actinomycetota > Actinomycetes > Pseudonocardiales > Pseudonocardiaceae > Lentzea > Lentzea sp. CC55. The sequence continues at coordinate 53,567 of NZ_JAJCXE010000054.1, forward strand.
CTGCGGACCAAGGTCGGGCGTTCGGTCGTGCGGACCGTGCAGGGGATCGGCTACCGGTTGGGGGCTCTGTGAGGTCGTGGGCCGAGGCGGAGCGCGCGGAGGTCGGCAGGGCGCGGCTGCGGGTGAGCGTGCTGGTGGCGCTGGCGATCGCGCTGATGATCGCCTTCGTCGGCGGGATCGCGTACGTCGTGATGGTGCACGCCCAGGAGACGCAGGTGTCGCGCGAGCTGCGCTACAACGCCCGGTACGGGGTGCCGGGCATCGCGCCGCGCTGCGCGTGGGTGTTCGTGCTGGAGGACGGGACCTTGCACGAGGGTGATCTGGAGGTGCCGCGCGGGTTCCCGTTGCGCGACGACATCGACGCGGTGCACGCGTCACGGAGCTCCGTCGAACGCGACGTCACGGCGAACGGTACGGAGTACATGGTGCTCACGGCACCGGGCCCTCACGGCACGACGGTGCAGGCCGTGTTCGACCTGCGCTACCAGCTCCTCGACCGCGCACACCTGCTGCTGGCACTGGCGATCGCACTGGGGGCGGGCCTGCTGCTGGCCGCACTGGTCGGCCTGACCATCAGCCGCCGCACCGTGGCGCCGTGGGCGGAGGCGCTGGCCCGGCAACGCCGGTTCGTCACCGACGCGAGCCACGAGCTGCGCACCCCGATCGCCCGCGCGCACCTGCGCGCCCAGGTGCTCGCCGCCGGGCTGCCCGCCGACCAGCGCACCGACCTCGACGCGCTGGCCAGGTCGATCCGCGGGCTCGCCGACGTGGTGGACGACCTGCTGGCGTCCGCGCAGCTGCGCGAGCGGCGCGACCGCGTCCCCGTCGACCTCGCCGACGTCGCGGAGGCCGCGGTGGTCGGCGAGACCGGACGTGCCGCCGAACGACGGATCACCGTGTCGCTCGACCACCCCGGGCGGCCCGTGCTGGTCGGCGGGATCGAGACCGGGCTGCGCCGCGCCGTGGACGAGCTGCTGGCCAACGCCCTGCGCCACACCCCGGACGGCGGCCGGATCTCGGTGAGCGTGCGGGCCGTCGCCGGGCAGGTGGAGCTGGTGGTGGCGGACAACGGCGACGGGTTCCACCCCGCCGAGGCGGAGCGCCTGTTCGAGCGGTCCCACCGGGGACCCGGTGAGGGGCGGTTCGGGCTGGGCCTCGCGCTGGTGCGGGAGATCGTGACCGGGCACGGCGGGACCGTGGAGGCGGTGGGGCGGCCCGGTGCGGGAGCCCGGTTCACGCTGCGGCTGCCCCTGGCCGAAGCGGGCCTGCCGGTCGGCGGGGGACACATGACCGGCGCGTGCCCGTGACCAGCGCGGCCGGCCCTCCTCACCACTCCCCGTCGACCACCACCGCCGCGGCGACGCGCACGTCGGCGTCCAGCGGCCGGTCCGGGTCCACCGGTTCGATGGCCGCCACCAGCGCGTCCAGCAACGCGGCGCACCGGGGCGCGGTCGGCCGGCGCGCCCCCACGTGCACCGCCTGCCGCAGCCCCAGGGCGAGCGACCCGCACAGCAGCCGCAGCAGCTCCGCGAGGTCGTAGGCGCGCAGGGCGGCCTGGGTGCCGAACGGCACGACGTCCTGGTTGTGCAGGTTCGTCGGCAGGCTCTGCGTGCTGGCGGGCAGCACACCGCGGCGGATCTCCGCGACGAACGCGGTCGTGGCGAGCTGCACGCCCTGCAGTCCGTGCTGCTGACCGGGTCCGGCGGCGAGCATGGGCGGCAGGCCGGTGTTGCGGGCCGGGTCGACGAGCAGGTCGAGCTGGCGTTCGGCGAGGTTGCCCAGCGTCGCGGTGACCATGGTCAGGACGTCGGCGGCGAAGGCGGCGGGCTGGCCGAAGAAGTTGCCGCCGTGCGCGACGAGGTCGTCGCCGGGGAAGAACAGCGGGTTGTCGCTGACACCGCCGAGATCGGCCGCCACCACGCCGTCGACGTAGCGCAGGGCGTCCTCGGCCGCGCCGAGCAGCTGGGGTGAGCAGCGCAGGCTGTACGGCTCCTGCAACGCCCGCAGGCCGCTCGGGGTGGTGCCGTCGAGCACCACGCGCATCCAGGACGCCACCTCCGTCGCGCCGGGGTGGCCGAACGCCGAGATCAGGCGCGGGTCCGCGAAGCCGGGATCGGCTCCCAGGAGGTCGGCCAGCAGGCACGTCAGCGACGCCAGCGCCCGGTGCGAGGCGCGCACCGACGACAGGGCGAGCGCCGCCGCGGCCGTCGTCACCGACGTGCCGTTCACCAGCGCGAGGGCGTCGCGGCCGTCCAGCCGCAGGGCTTCGAGGCCCGCCGAGGCCAACGCCTCCGCGGCGGGCAGGCGGGCGCCGTCCAGGTAGGCGTGCCCGCGGCCCCGCAGGGCCTGGGCGGCGTAGGCGAGCGGGATCAGGTCCCCGCTGGCGCCCACCGAGCCGTAGCGCGGGATCGCCGGGGTGAACGTCGTCGCGAACATCGCCGCCAGCCCCGAGACGACGTGCGGCGAGACCCCCGACAAGCCCTGCGCCAGCGACCAGGTGCGCACCAGCAGGGCGGCCCTGGCGATGTCCGGCGGGAGGTCGGGGCCCTGGCCCGCGCCGAGGTGCGCCAGGGTGTTGTCGCACTGGTCGGCCTCGGTCGCACGCCCCGCGAAACCCACCAGCGCGCCGAAGCCGGTCTTGGCCCCGTACACCGGGCGTTCGTCGTCGGCGAGCACCGTGCGCAGGTAGGCGCGGCCGCGCTCGACGCGGTCCAGGACGTCGGAGCCGACGAGCACGGGCACCGGCGCCGACGCGCGGAGGAGGTGCGGAACGGTCAGGGGCGAGCCCAGGTCCACGGACGTGTCTGCTGCGGTCGCGGTCACCGCACGGACGGTAGGCAGCCGATCTCAGAAAGTTCTGAGATCGCGTGGGTAGCTTCCCCGTCCATGGCCCACGAGTACCTGATCATCGGCGCCGGACCGGCCGGTTTGCAGCTCCCCGCGCTGCCGGCGCGGGACGGTCGCGACCACGCCGTCCTCGAGCGCGGCAGCGGGGACCCCTTCGACATCTCGGTCCCCCGCGTCGTCGAGAACGACGCCGTCAACACGGGCTGTCCGCACCCGGTGGTCCGCGACCGGCAGCCGCTGGTCGCGTTCGTGGAGGAATGCCTTGCGGGCGCGTGACGCCGAGCCGTTCCCGCGCGCGGTGCTCGACGTGCTCGGCGCCGCCGCGGACCGGCCGGTGTTCGAGCACGGCACCCGCGTGGTGACCGGCGCGGAGATGCTCGACCTCGTCGCGCGGATCGCGTCCGGGTTGCGCGGCAACGGGATCGGGCCCGGTGACGGGCTCGCGCTGCTGCTCGGCGTCGACGCCGGGGCGTTCGCGACGATCCTCGCCGGACACGTCGTGGGCGCTCGGGTGGTGGGGGTGCGGCCGGGCCTGACGGACGACCAGGTGCGGCACCTGCTCGGGCTCGACATCGCGGCGGTGGTGACCGACGACGGTGGAGCAGCGCGGACGGTCGCGGCGGGGGCACCCGTGCGGCTCACCGTCACCGACCTGCTCGCCCACTCCCCCGAACCGCTGCGTTGCCGCGGGAAGCTCGGCGACGTCGCCCGCCTCATCCACACCAGCGGCAGCACGGGCGCCCCCAAAGCCTGCGCGCAGACCTACGCCGCCATGACCGGCGCCTGGACCGCGCGGCCCGAAGCCTGGCCCCCCGCGATCCGGGACCTGGCGACGAGGCTCGACCGCTACCTGGTGTTCGGGTCGCTGTCGAGCCAGGTCATGTTCGAGTACGCGGTCCTCACCCTCACCGCGGGCGGCACGATCGTCGTCGCCGACCGCCCCGCCGACGCGATCACCGAGCTCAGGGCCACCGCACGCGTGATCACCGTGCCGGGCCTCGGGAGGCTCGTCGCCGCCCAGAAGCGCGAGCCCGCCGACCTCTCCACGCTGAAGGCCCTGCTGGTCTCCGGCTCTCCCCTGACGCCGGACCGCCACCGCGAGGCGCTGGACGTGCTGGGACCGGTGCTCTTCCACGGCTACGGCCAGACCGAGACCGGCATGATCTCGATGGCCACGCCGGACGATCCTCCCGGCACGGTGGGAAAGCCGCCCGTCGACGTCGAGGTCCGCGACGGCGAGCTGTACGTCCGCACCCCCGGCCAGGCGAGCGGGTACTGGGCCGACGCCGGGGAGTCGGCCGAGGTGTTCGTGGACGGCTGGGTCCGCACGCGCGACCTCGGCCGCATCGACGACGACGGCTACCTGCGACTGACCGGACGGGCCCGCGACGTCGTGATCGTCAACGCGAACCTGCACTACATCGGCCCGATCGAACAGGTGCTCGCCGAGCACCCGGACGTCGCCGAGGCCTACGTCGTCGCGGTGCCCGACGACGAGACCGGCGAGGCCGTGCACGCCTTCGTGGTGCCGAAGGCCGATCGGGTTCCCCGGCTCGGGGAGCTGCGCGAGCTCGTCACCGCCCGGCTCGGCGCGGCCTGCGCCCCCAGCCGTCTCACCGCGATCAGCGAACCGCCCGTCGCCCCCAGCGGCAAACCCGACAAACGTCAGCTGGCCGAGTCGGCCACCACCGCGTGAAGGAGAACCCAGTGTCCAGCGAGGTAACGACCGAGTGTCTCGTCATCGGCGCCGGTCCGGCGGGCCTGCAGGCGTCCTACCTGCTCGAGCAGTCCGGGCGGGAGCACCTGGTGCTGGAGGCGGGCCAGGCCGCGGGGACGTTCTTCACCCGCTTCCCCCGGCACCGCCAGCTGATCTCCATCAACAAGGTCCACACGGGCTGGGACGACCCTGAGCTCAACCTGCGGGTGGACTGGAACTCGCTGCTGTCCGACGACCCCGAGCTGCTGTTCACCGCCTACACGCCGCGCTACTTCCCGCACGCCGACGACATGGTCCGCTACCTCGGCGACTTCGCCGTCAAGAACGACCTCCCGGTGCGCTACGACACCAGGGTCGTGTCGGTGACCCGCCCGGACGACTTCGTGGTGCGTGACCAGCACGGTGGCACCTACCGGGCGAAGCGCGTCATCGTGGCGACCGGTGTCTCCCAGCCGTACGTCCCGGACATCGACGGAGTCGAGCACGCCGAGCACTACTACGACGTGTCCGTGGACCCCCAGGACTTCACGAACAAGCGGGTGCTGATCATCGGCCGCGGCAACTCGGCGTTCGAGACCGCCGACGCGCTCATGGAGACCACGTCGGTCATCCACGTCGCCGGGCCCGGGTCGCTGAAGCTCGCGTGGCAGACGCACTTCGTCGGCCACCTGCGGGCCGTGAACAACAACTTCCTCGACACCTACCAGCTCAAGTCGCAGAACGCGTTGCTGGACGGGCACATCACGGCCATCCGCCGCGACGGCGACGGCTACCTCGTGAAGGTCAGCTTCCAGCGCGTGAACGAGGTGGTCAAGGAGATCCGCTACGACCGGGTGGTCCTCGCGACCGGGTTCCGGTTCGACGCCTCGATCTTCGCGCCGGAGTGCCGCCCGCGGCTCACGATCAAGTCGCGGTTCCCCGACCAGACGGCGGCCTGGGAGTCGGTCAACGTCCCGGACTTGTTCTTCGCGGGCACGATCACGCAGATGCGCGACTTCAAGAAGTCGACCAGCGGGTTCATCCACGGCTTCCGCTACGGCGTGCGCGCACTGCACCGCATCACCGAGCAGCGCTACCACGGCGTGGACTGGCCCAGCCGGTCGCTTCCGGCGGATGCCGAGGCCGTCGCCGAGGCGATCATCGCGCGGGTCAACCGGACCTCCGCGCTGTGGCAGCTGTTCGGGTTCCTCGCCGACGTGGTGCTGACCGGACGCGACGACACGGTGCGCTACCTGGAGGAGGTGCCCGTCGCGCACCTGCACGACGCGGTGGCGCGCGGTGAGTTCGGCGACGTCGAGTCGTACCTGGCGGTCACCCTGGAGTACGGCGCCGACCACGACAAGGTCAACCCGTTCGACATCACCGCCGGCCGCAACTCGCAGGACGACACCAGCGGGCTCGACGGCCGCTACCTGCACCCGGTCGTGCGGCGGTTCCGCTCCGGCGAGCTCGTCGACGAGCACCACGTCACCGAGAACCTCGAGAACGAGTGGGACAGCGAGACCGTCCACAAGGCACCGTTGCGGGAGTACCTCCGGTGAACCCCGTGCTCGCGGAACTGCACGACAAGGCGCGCGCGGTGCTCGACCCCGTCCACTACGACTTCTTCGCGGGCGGGGTCGGGGACGAGGTCGTGCTCGCGGAGAACGAGGCGGCGTTCCGGCGCCGCGCCCTGCTGCCGAGGGTGTTGCGGGGGAACGAGACCCCGCAGGACTTCCCGGTGCTGATCTCGCCGACCGCGTTCCACAAGCTCGCCCACCCCGACGGCGAGCTGGCGACGGCACGGGCGGCGGGAACGACGACGCTGGTGTCGAGCATGGCCTCGACCGTGCCGATCGCCGAGGTCGTGGCGGCCGCCGGCGGACCGGTGTGGTTCCAGCTCTACGTCCAGCCGGACCCGGCCGTGACGGAGGCGTTGGTGCGCCGGGCGGAGCGAGCGGGCTGCTCGGCGCTCGTGGTGACCGCCGACTCCCCCGTCTTCGGGCGGCACCGGCGCGACCTCGCGCACGGCTTCCACGACCTGCCGGCCGGGCTGGCGGCGGAGAACATGCGGGACCTGACCGGCCCCGGGCTGCGGACCATCGAGATGTCGCCGGCCGTGTCGTGGGGGCACCTCGACCGGCTGCGGGAGATGACCGCCCTTCCGTTGTGGGTCAAGGGCGTCCTGCACCCGGCGGACGCCGTGCTGGCCGTCGAGCACGGTGTGGCGGGCATCGTCGTGTCCAACCACGGCGGTCGTCAGCTCGACCTCGTCCCGGCGGCCCTCGACGCGTTGCCGGCCGTGGCCGACGCGGTGGCGGGGCGGGTGCCGGTCGTGCTCGACGGCGGTGTCCGCGGTGGAGGCGACATCGCGGTGGCACTGGCACTGGGCGCGTCCGCCGTCGGCATCGGCAGGCCGGTGCTGTGGGGGCTGGCCGCGGACGGCGAGCAGGGCGTGCGGCGGGTGCTCGACGTGCTGCACGACGAGTTCCTGCACGTCCTGACGCTGTGCGGGGGCGAGTTGAGCAGGGACATGGTGGTGGCCCGGTGCTGAGCTGGCTGCCCGCCCGCGTGGTCGCGTTGCGCGTCAAGGTGTTCGAGAAGGTCAACGGCGACAACGCGATCACGTTCCCGAACGACGTCGTGGGCCCGGACCGCTTCCAGGAGCTCTACAGCCACCCCGCCGCCAACGGCCGCAGCAAGGGCGCCGGGCTGTCGGACCTGTTCTGGTACTGGCTCTCCCCCGGCCCCGAGGTGCACCAGGAGCACCTGGAGGCCGGGCCGCGCTACGACGACGTGGCCCGCGCGACCCGCACCTTCCTGGCCGGGTCCACCGAGGAGCTGTCCGCCGCCGCCACGAGGTGCACGGCGAAGGTGCTCGACGAGGTGCTCACCGGCCGCGTCACCGAGGCCCGGCTGCGCGACCTGATGATGCCGGTGTGGGCCGAGTACTTCTACGAGATGGTGTTCGGCGAACCGTGCCCGCGGTACGCGCGCGACCTGATCGTCACCCACGCCGACGACGTCGTCAGCGCGCTGAAGTGCACCGGCCTGCGCCACCCCGCCCGCCGGGCACGGCTGACCCGCTACCTGCGCGTGCGGCTCGCGGACGTCCGCCACCCGTTGCCGCGGACGTTGTCCGAGACCGAGCAGGTGCACTACCTGCAGGGCACGTACTTCAACACCGCTGTCGTGCAGATGTCCGAGGCGATGGCGCACCTGCTGCTCGCGCTCGCCCAGCACCCCGAGGTGGCGCGGCGGATCGACGACGACCGCTACTTCGCCCACGTGCTCGACGAAACGTTCCGCCTCTACCCGTTGTTCGGCATCGCGCACCGCATCACGACCGCGGACGTCGAGCTGGACGACGGAACCTCGTTCCCGGCCGGATCGGTGCTGTGCTTCAGCTACCCCGCCTACCACGCGACCGGCTACGAGAACCCGGACGTGTTCGACCCCGCCCGCTGGGAGAGCACCGCGGCCCGGCACGAGCACCACATCCCGTTCGGCGTCGCCGCCAACCGCCCGTGCCCGGCCTGGCGGCTCGCCCCCCTGGCGATGCGCGCGTCCGCCCGGGAGGTGTTGCGGCGCGTGACGCTGCATTCCTCCGTGTCGCACACCAGGTCGTTGCCCAGCCGCGGGCCGTGCCTGCTCGTCCGCGACGGCCCGGCACCTCGGAGGCGTCTGGCCTTCCTGCGCGTGCGCGACCGCTGGGAGGACGTCTGGCGCAGCGTCGTCCAGCTCGTGCTCGGCACCGCGATGGTGCTGCACGCCCACCACCTCCGGCCCGCGGGCCGCTACTTCGACACGCACGACACGCAGGGTTGCCCGGTCCGGCACTGATCCCAGGAGATGCCCGGTGAACCAGATCCACTTCGCGTTGCAGGTCTTCGCCGCGCTGGCGGTCGTGCTCGTCGCGACCACCCTGTGCGGACGCCTCGCCATGCTGGTCAAGCAGCCCAGGGTCGTGGGCGAGATGGTCGCGGGCGTCCTGCTCGGCCCCGCGCTGCTCGGTGCCGTCGCACCCGGCGTGCAGGCCCAGCTGTTCCCCTCCGACGTCAAGAACACCCTGTACGTGCTCAGCACGATCGGCCTGACGTTCTACATGTTCCTCGTCGGGTCCTCTTTGGACCACGGCCTCACCACGGGTGCCAACGCCCGCAAGGCCTCGGTGCTCGCCGTGTCCGGCATCGTGCCCACGTTCCTGCTCGGCGCCGGCGCGGCGGTCCTCTTCCACGACTCGCTGAGCCCCGAGGGGTCGAGCCTGTGGGTGTTCGTGCTGTTCGTCGGCGGCGCCCTGTCGATCACCGCGTTCCCGATGCTCGCGCGGATCCTGCAGGAACGCGGCATCGCCAACACCCCGATCGGCGGCCTCACCCTCGTCGCGGCGGCGATCGACGACGCCGTGGCGTGGGCGTTCCTCGCGCTGATCATCGCGGTCGGCGCCTCCGGCAGCCCGTCCGGAGCCCTGCGCACCATCCTCGGAGCGGCGATCTTCGCGGTGGTCATGCTGACGCTGGGCCGCAGGTGGCTCGCCAAGCTCGGTGAGCGCGCCGAACGCGACGGCAAGCTCAGCCGCGACATGGTGGCCGTGGTGCTGCTGATCGTCCTCGTGGCCGGCTGGTTCACCGACTACATCGGCGTGTTCTCGGTGTTCGGCGGGTTCATCACCGGCCTCGCGATGCCGAAGTCCGAGGTCGTGCGCCACGAGCTCGAGACCAAGCTCTCGGACCTCAACTCGATCCTGCTGCTGCCGGTGTTCTTCGCGTTCAGCGGCCTCAACACGCGGGTCGACGGGTTCGGCGCGGGCGGCGCGTTGTGGTTCCCCCTCGCGGTGATCATGCTGGCCGCGTTCGTCGGCAAGTACGTGGGCTGCGGGCTGGTGGTCCGCGCGCAGGGCTACCCGTGGCGCTACGCGTCGGCGGTCGGCGGCCTGATGAACGCCCGCGGGCTGATGATCCTGATCTTCATCAACATCGGCCTGGCCTACGACCTGGTGACGCCCGAGATGTTCGCGATCCTCGTGGCCGTCGCGATCGTCACCACCGCCGCGGCGATGCCGATCTACCGCGCGTCGCTGCCCGACCACCTGGAGGCAGCCACCGACGTCAGGCCGTCCCCCGCACCAGTGCGGTGAGCTCCTCGACGACGGCGGCCGGCTCGGGCATCCGGTCGATCTCGGCCGCCGCCGTCGTGGCCACGTTCCGCGCGGCCGGGTCGTCCAGCAGGTGGCGCGCCGCGGCGGTGACGGCGTCCGCGGTGGCCTCCGGACCGACGAGCTTCGCACCGGCACCGGTCTGCGCGAGCACGTCGGCGTTGACGAACTGGTCGGCGCCCTGGGGCAGCACGAGCTGCGGCAGGCCGGCCGCGAGCGCGCCGAGGACGGTGCCGGTTCCGCCGTGGTGCACCACGAGGTCGGCTCGCCGCAGCACCTGCGCCTGCGGCACGAACCCGGCGACGTGGACGGAGCCCGGCACCTCCCCCAGCAGCGCCGGATCGCCGGGACCGAGCGCGACCAGGACCGTGACCGGCAGGCGCGCGAGCCCGTCCACCGCCGCCCGCAGGACCTCCGTGCGGCCGAACGACACCGTGCCGAGCGTCAGGTACACCAGCGGCTTCGCCGATCCGACCTCGGGCATCGGGACGTCCGGGTCGAACGCCGCCGGCCGCTGCCGCAGCACCGTCGGGAGCGCCGCGACGACCGGGTCGCGCACGACGTCCGGCCACAGGTCGACCACCACGTCGCCGAGCATCAGGTCGGCGGGCGCGGCACCCTCCCACAGCCACGCCATCTCCGGCGCGGCCAGCTGCTGCACCGGCGGCGGCATCGACCGGCCGATCACGTGCGACACGAACGGGATTCCCGCGTCCCGCGCGGCCTTCGCGGCACCGACGTCGCTCTGCTCGTAGACGACGAGGTCGGGCCTGACCCGCGGCAGGAGCGCGGCGAGGTCGCCGGCTGTCGCACGGGGCAGCACGTCCGCGAACATCGTGATCATCAGCCTGAGGACGTCGGCGTCACCGTGCCGCCTGCGTGCCTCCGCTTCGGCCTCCCCGACCGAGATGCCCGCCCGATGCGCCTCGAAACCGAGGGTCCGCACGGTGCCGAGGAAGTCCTGCCCGGTCGCGAACACGACCTCGTGGCCCGCTGCCCTCGCCGCCCTCGCGAGCGGGACCAGGGGGAAGAGGTGGCCGTAGGCCGGACGGCACGAGAAGAGGATGCGCACTCCGTCGAGGCTAGTGATCGTCGACCGGCCGAGGGGCTATTTTCAGTCAACACTGAAGTAATAGAGTCGGTAGATGTAGATGTGCTCGCTACGCTCCGGTGATGGACAGCAGCCGGCAGACCCGCGTGCGCCAGGCCTTCGACGACTTCTTCGCGACCGCCGAGCCGAAGTCCCCGAGCTGGGTGCTCGACCTGTTCGGGCACACGGCCTCCACGGTGCCCGCCTACCGCGACCTGCTGGCGGAGAACGGGATCGAGCCTTCGTCGATCACGACGTTCGAGGACTTCCAGCGGCTGCCGCTGCTCGACAAGGCGAACTACCACGAGCGGTACCCGCTGCCGGAGCTGTGCCGCGACGGATCGCTCGCCGGCTGCGACATGATCGCGGTGTCGTCCGGGTCGAGCGGGCGGCCGACGGTCTGGCCGCGGGCGCTCGAGGACGAGCTGCACGTCGCCCGGCGCTTCGAGCAGGTGCTCGTCGACGGGTTCGGCGCGGACGAGCGGACGACGCTCGCCGTGGTGTGCTTCCCCCTCGGCACGTGGGTCGGCGGGCTGTTCACGCAGGCGTGCGTGCGGCACCTCGCGGCGAAGGGCTGCCCGATCACGGTCGTGGCGCCGGGCAACAACAAGGCGGAGATCCTGCGCGTGCTGCCGGAACTGGCGCCGCACTTCGAGCAGGTCGTGTTGCTGGGCTACCCGCCGTTCGTGAAGGACGTCGTCGACACGGGGCTCGCGGAGGGTGTCGACTGGCCCGCGTACCGCATCAAGCTCGTGCTGGCGGGTGAGGTGTTCAGCGAGCAGTGGCGCGACCTGGTGTCCCGGCGCGCGGGCATCGCCGATCCCGTCCGCGACGTCGCTTCCCTCTACGGCACAGCAGATTCCGGCGTGCTGGGCACCGAGACGCCGCTGTCGGCGGGCATCCGGCGGTTCTTCGCGGACCGGCCCGATCTGGCGCGCGAGGTCTTCGGTGACCCGCGGCTGCCGACCCTCGTGCAGTACGATCCGGCGAGCCGGTTCTTCGAGGTGCACGACGGCGTGCTGGTGTTCACCGCGGACGGCGGGATCCCGCTGATCCGCTACCGGATCGCCGACGAGGGCGGCCTTTGGGAGCACGGCGCGTTGCTGGAGCTGTGCGCCCGCAACGGTTTCACTCCCCCGCCCGGACCGGAGCTGCCGTTCGTGTTCCTGTTCGGGCGATCTCTGTTCACGGTGTCTTTCTTCGGCGCGAACATCCACCCCGAGAACGTGGCGGTCGGTTTGGAACAGCCGGGGATCAGCGAGGTCGTCACGGGCAAGTTCGTGGTCGAATCCGTCGAGGACGAAGATCGCGACCGGCGACTGCGGATCACGGTCGAGGCCGCGCCGGGCGCGACCGCGGACGCGGCGGAGGTCGCCGAGTCGATCCGCGCCCAGCTGCTGCGGCTCAACAGCGAGTTCGCGCACTACGTGCCCGCCGAACGGCAGTTGCCCGAAGTCGTGCTGAGGCCGGCCGGCGACCCCGAGCACTTCCCCACCGGCGTGAAGCACAGGTACACCCGAGGGGCGTGAAAAGCGCTTTTGCACCACGCAGCAATAGCTTTTCCCCAGTTCCCCTCCCTGTTTAGAGTGGCGCCGGTCGAATTCATCCGTGAATCGGGGAGGAATCCTTTGAGGTTCGTTCGGCGTGTATTGCCGGCGTTGATGCCGCTCGCCATGCTCTTCACCGTCGCCTTCGCGGCACCGAGCGCGCAGGCCCAGGCCCCGGTCGCGCAGGCCGCCGCCGTGGGCGAGGCGTTCGACAGCGAGACGGGCCAGGCGCTCGCCGCCTGGGACTGCAACACCGGCAACGTCTGCTTCTAGGACGGCTTCGGCGGCAAGGGCAAGCGGTGCATGTGGGACGTGGCGGACCCGGACTGGACGTCGGGCTCCGTCAAGTGCTCGTGGGCCGCGGACCGCGAGGTCAAGTCCGTCTACAACCGGGGGACGTCCTCGGCCAAGGGCGTCGTGTTCTACCGCAACACCGGCTACAACAACCGGATCGGGTGCACGAGGCAGGGCCAGAAGGGCGACCTCGCCGGCACCTACCAGGTGCGTTCGCACCAGTGGACCAGCGGTTCCTGCGGCTGAGTCCGCCGGCAGCACGCCGACCGGGCGCGGGGCACTCCTCCCGCGCCCGGTTTTCGTTGCGGAATTCGGCGGAGTGACACGCCCGGTAATGTGATTCGCGGTGACCTGGCCTGGGGAGGTTGCTGTGTTGCGCATCCATTTTTCCGCCGGCGATCTGGAGCGTACGCAGGTGGCGGAAAGGGTGGACCCGCTCTGGGAAATGGTGTTCAGCCGACTGAGGCTGACCGAACCGGACTGCGGCCTGATGCTGCAGCCGTGGCTGCGCCACGTCCGCCGGCACGGCGACCGGCAGGTGATCACGTCCGGCGTGCGGGTGCTGTCCGTGCTCACCCCGAAGGCGCCGTACTTCCCGGACTTCGTCACGCCGCCCGAGGGTGCGCAGGGCCTGGGGAGCGCGCTGGCCGCGATCCGGTCCACACCCCGCCACCGGCTGCGGGACGAGTTCCGCCGGCTCGCGGAGGTGCGCCCCACACCTGGCTGGACGCGCCCGCTGGCGGCGGGGGACGGTGAGTCGCTGCTGGAGCTCACCGAGGCGCTGGCCCGCTACCACCGCGCGGTCGTCGAGCCGTACGGCGACCTGCTCGACGAGGCCGTCGAGACCGACCGGGTGCACCGGCTCGGGGTCGCGGGCGACGTCGAAGGGGTGCTGCGGGGGATGTGGCCGTTGATGAACTGGCGGGCGCCCGTGCTGGAGGTCCAGTACGCGCACGACCGCGACCTGCACCTCAACGGGCGCGGGCTGCGGCTGGTGCCGTCGTACTTCTGCCGCCGCACGCCCGTGGCGTTCGCCGATCCGGAGCTGCCTCCGACCGTGGTGTACCCGCTGCACCACGACTGGACGTGGCAGCGGCAGCTCCAGAGCGGGCGCCGCGAGCAGGGCGCGCTCGCGGCGTTGCTCGGCAACACCCGGTCGGCGGTGCTGGCGGCCGTGGGGGCCGGTGCGACGACGACCGAGCTCGCGGAACGCCTGGGGGCGTCCCCGTCCTCGGTCAGCCGGCACACGACCGTGCTGAGGGAGGCGGGGCTGCTGACGACCCAGCGGCAGGGGTTGTCGGTGCTGCACCGGCGGACGTCGCTGGGGTCAGCCCTGCTCGGCAGCAACTGAGGCGCGGCGGCGCCTCCACAGCCCGGCCACGCACGCGGCGACAGCCGCACCCGTGAGCAGGACGTGGACGGCGCCGCCGAACCTCGTCGCGAACGTCAGATCCGTGCGCAGCGGCACGCTGTCGACCATCAGGTCGTCGGTGAACATCCCGGTCGACCGCACCACGCTGCCGTCCGGCCGCACCACCGCGCTCACGCCGCTGATCGCCGCCACCACGACCGCCCTGCCGTGCTCGACGGCGCGCAGGCGGGCCATCCCGAGCTGCTGGTAGGTCATCTCGCCCCGGCCGTACCACGCGTTGTTCGTCGGAACGACCAGCACCTGGGCACCCGCGGCCGTGCTCTCGCGCAGGACGTAGTCGTAGGCGACCTCGTAGCAGATGCCGACGCCCACGCGCGTGCCCGCGATGTCCAGCGCGCCCGGTTCGGTGCCCGCCTCGAGGTCCGCCTGGTCGGCGAACGGCGTCACGAGCCGGGCCAGCGGGCGCAGCGGGATGTGCTCGGCGAACGGGACGAGCTCCTGCTTCGCGTACGACCGCCCCGCGCCCGTCACCGGGTCCCAGGCGATGACGGCGTTCTCCGCACCGCGCAACGCGCTCACGAGGGTCGGCACGCCGAGGTCGCGGATGGCGCCGTCGAGCACCGGGTCGCGGTCGCGGGTCCTGGTCGCGCTCTCCGGCCACACCACGAGGTCCGGCTTCGGCAGCGCGCCGCCGCGGACCAGCGCGGCCAGTTCGGCGGTCTTGCGCAGGTGGTTCTCGCGCAGGGTGGCGCCCTCGCCGAGCAGGCCGAGGCCGAGGTCGGGCGCGTTGCCCTGCACCACGGCGACGGTGCGCTGCCCGGCCTGGGCGTCGACCGAGATCAGCGGGCCCACGGCAAGCGCGGCGACGATCGGCACGAGCGCCCACGCGCGGGTCCACCGGGGCAGCCAGGCGGCCAGGCCGAAGCCGGTGAACACCACCGCGAACGTCACCAGCGGCGCCCCTCCGACCGCGGCGAGCTGCCCGAACGGCCCGTCGACCTGGCCGAACGCGACGCGGCCCCACGGGAAGCCGTTGAACGGGACCAGGCCGCGCAGGGTCTCCTGCAGCACGAACAGCAGCGCCGCCCACACCGGCGCCGCGGGCAACCGCGCCACCAGCGGGAACAGCGCGCAGACGCCGCCGATGAACAGCGCCATCAACGCGCTGAGCACGAGCCACGGCCACGGGCCGAAGTCGGCGCCGAGGAAGTGCTGGATCCACCACAGGTGCGGCAGGAAGAACGCGAAGCCGAAGACGAACCCGAGACGGCCCGAGTGCCGCCCGCCTCTCAGGACGAGCCACAGCGCGAAGAACGCGGGCACGGCCAGCCACCAGAGCGTGCGCGGCGGGAAGCTCAGCGCCAGCACGCCGCCGGACAGCGCGGCCGCGCCGTAGCGGACGAGGTCAGCTCTGCGCAACGGACACCCTCGCCCGGCGCAGGACGAGGTACGCGCCCACCACCACGGAGATCCCCAGCGCGTAGGCCGCGACCAACTCGGCGACGCGACCCGAGAAGTCGCCCGCGAGCGGCGGCACCAGCAGCGCGAACACCCCGGCGACCACGGCGACCCTCGTACGCCACGGTCCGTCCGGCAGGCACGCCGCCAGCGGCAGCACCGCCCACAGCAGGTACCACGGCTGGATCACCGGCCCCAGCACCACGATCAGGCTCATCATCATCCCCAGCGCCGTCACCTCGGAGATCCCGCCGCGCAGGTGGCGGCGCACCACCACGGCCACGCCGCACAGGATCAGCACGAGCCCCGCGATCCGTGCCGAGGAAATCATCGCCTGACCGCTCTGCGGTCCGAACACCGCACCCGCCAGGTAGCCGGGCCAGTTGGTCGGCGCCATCCAGCTGTTGATCTTCGACGGCGTGCCGAGCGCCCGCACCCACCCGAAACCGGAGCCGCCCGCCAGTGACGTCAGCACCGAGACCGCGGCGGCGGCGACCACCATGGACAGTCCTGCGAGGACGAACCTCACCGGGCCCCCGCCGAGCCGCCGGGCCAGTGCGGTGCCGACGACCGCGAGCGCGACGAGCGCGGGCAGCTTGACCTGTGCGCCGAGTCCGATGAGGACGACACCGGCCGTGCACTGCCACCACCTCATGTCCGGCAGCGCGGTGAGGGCCACGACGGTGCCGGACAGCATGAGCCCGAGCATCAGTGCGTCGTTGTGGACACCACCGATGAGGTGCCAGAGCACCAGCGGGTTCAGCGCCCCCAGCCACAGCGCCGCGCGTTCGTCGACACCGGCGATCTCCGCGAGCCTCGGCACCGACCAGACCACGAGCAGCAGGCCCAGCACCGACACCAGCCGGTACAGCCCGACGCCCAGCACCGGGTCGCCGCCCGTGACCTCGGCGACGGCGCGTTCGACCGTGCCGAACAGCGGCCCGTACGGCGACGGGGTCTCCCGCCAGTAGGAACCGACCCGTGCGACCGCCTCCGCACTCGCCCCCGCCGCCGGGCTGACCACGTTCGGGTCGAGCCCGCGCGCGGCCACCTCCCCCTGGGCGAGGTAGCTGAAGACGTCTCGGCTGAACAGCGGCGGGGCCACCAGCAGCGGCCCGCACCACCACGCCAGCGTCCGGCGCAGCCACACCGGGTCCGGCAGCGCGTTCCGCAGCAGCACCCACGCCAGCACGACCAGCCCGGCACCCGCGATCGCCGCGCCCAGCGCGAGCGGCGGTGCCCCGGCGCTCACCGCCCACGCCCCGGCCGTGAGCAGGAGCGCGCCACCGAATCCCGTCCAGCGCACCAGTTCCGGGGTGTCGTCCCGGGTGGCGGTGGTGACGGTGGCCGGCCAGCGGTAGGTGACGGTCTGCACGGAAGAGACAGTGCTGTCCGGACCGGTCGTCACGCGTCCGACTGTGGTCGCGTTCCCACGTACGACTTGAGGATGATCTTTCGAAAACGGGTTTCGCGGCTCAACTCCCGGCGAAGTCGTGCGTCATCCACACGGTTCCCCTGGCGTCGCGGATCACGACGATGCCGATGCGGGTGGACGACCGGCTGAGGATGTTCCCGCGCGCCGGTGACCTCGGCCCGGCTGAGCTGCCCGATGCGCGCACTCGGCGTCGCCCGAAGCGGGACGTACAGCCGCGGCGAGGGCCAGCCAGCCGACGCGGGGACTCCGGCGTTCACCCGGACGCCCTGCGACGGTCCACCGGTGCAAAAGACCCCGACGGCCCGCCACGAACGACTAGGCTCCTCAGGTGATCCGTGAAGTGACGCTGCGCCCCGTCGAGGACGCCGATTTCGACGCGTTGTTCGAGTTCATGCGCGACCCCGAGTCGGTCGCGATGGCCGCGTTCACCGCGCAGGACCCCGACGACCGGGAGGCGTTCGAGGCGCACCTGCGGCGCAACCTCGCGAACCCGGAGACCACGAACCGGGTGATCGTCGGCGACGGGCGGGTCGTCGGCAGCATCGCGAGCTTCGTCGTCGAGGGCGACACCGAGATCACCTACTGGGTCGACCGCGCCGTCTGGGGGCAGGGCGTCGCCGGGCGCGCGGTGGAGCTGCTGCTGCGGGAGGTCACCACGAGGCCGGTGCACGCGCGGGTCGCGAGTGACAACGCCGGGTCGCGGCGGGTGCTGGTGCGGGCGGGCTTCGAGGTGGTCGGCACGGACGTGGGGTACGCCAACGCGCGCAAGGCCGGGATCGAGGAGACGATCCTCAGGCTCGGCTGACGAACTCCTCGGTGCCCAGAACGCCGAGCAGCTGCAGCTTGTCGAACGCCTCGGTGCGCGGCGGCGCGGTCAGCACGAGCAGGGCCTGCGACTGGTCCTCGGTGAACAACGCCTGGCAGTCGACCTCGATCGCGCCGAGCTGCGGGTGGATCAGCACCTTGTGGTCCTCGTAGCGCTTGGCGACCTCGTGCCGTTCCCACAGCCGCGCGAACTCGGCGCTTTCCTTCCGCAGCACGCGGACCAGCTCGCCCGCCCGTGAACGCGCGCCCATCGAGGCGTACGCGGCGCGCAGGTTCGCCACCTGGGCGCGGCTCTGCCGCTCGCGGTCGTCCTCCGGGTAGACCAGGCGCTCGCGCGGGTCGGTGAACCAGCGGTAGATCCCGCTGCGGGCGAGGCCGGTGAAGTGCGAGGAGTCGCCGTAGAGCGCCTCGGCGAACCTGTTCTGCATCAGAACCTCGCCGAGGTTCGACAGGATCAGCGCCGGGGTGTCGGTGATCCGGTCCAGCACGCGCTGCAACGCCGGCGCGACGTGCGTGGTGGTGACCTGGGGCGACGGGGCGTTGCGGCCGGCGACGCGGAACAGGTAGTCGCGTTCGTCGCCGGTCAGCCGCAGCGCGCGGGCGAGAGAGGTCAGCATGTGCTCGCTCGGCTGCGGGCCGCGTTGCTGCTCCAGGCGCGTGTAGTAGTCCGTCGACATGGCCGCCAGCGCGGCGACCTCCTCGCGCCGCAACCCCGGCGCCCGCCTGCGCGCGCCGACGGGCAGTCCGACGTCCTGCGGCCGCAGTTCCTCCCGGCGGCGGCGCAGGAAGGCCGCGAGCTCCACCCGATCCATGCACTCCAGTATCCGGGGCCCGGCGTGGCGTGCCAGGGATCGCCGATCCCCCGATAAGCGCTCTCTGCCGCACGTCCGCGCAACGCCCGAAGCTCGGTGCATGGACATCACCGGAAACACCGTCTTCATCCCCGGCGCCACCAGCGGCATCGGCCTGGCGCTCGCCCTCGCCCTGCGGGAGCGCGGCAACACCGTCGTCGTCGGTGGCCGGCGCACCGACCTGCTCGACCGGATCGCCGCCGAGCACCCCGGTGTCCACACCGTGCGCATCGACACCGCCGACGCCGGCAGCGTCGAGGCCGCGGCCGAGGACGTCCTCGGCCGGTTCCCCGACCTGAACGTGCTGATCACCATGGCCGGCGTCATGCGCGTCGAGGACTGGCACCGCCCCGAGTCGTTCCTGGCCTCCGCCGAGAACACGATCACGACCAACGTCCTCGGCCCGATCCGCCTGATCGCCGCGTTCGTCGAGCACTTCCAGACCCTCCCGAACGCCACGATCATGACCGTCTCCTCGGGTCTCGCCTTCGCGCCGCTGAAGATCACGCCGAGCTACAACGCCTCCAAGGCGGCGATCCACATGCTCAGCGAGACCCTGCGCCTGCAGCTCGCGGACACGTCGGTGCGGGTCGTGGAACTGGAGCCGCCGGCGGTGCGGACCGACCTCCTGCCCGGTCACGCGGAGAACGAGCACGCGATGCCGCTCGACGAGTACGTCGCCGAGGTCATGGGCCTCATCGAGACCCAGCCCGACGCCAAGGAGATCCAGGTCGAGCGCGTGAAGTTCCTGCGCTACGGCGAAGCGCGCGGCGACTACGACCAGGTGGTCGCGGCGCTCAACGTCGAAGACCCGCACGGCGAGTGACATCCGCCCCACATCCGAGATGATGATCTCTCGGGCGGCACCGTCCACGCGGTCGCGACCTCCGCCGGTAGCGTGGTGCCATGCCACACATCACCGTCGAGTACTCCCCCGAGCTGAGCGGGGCGTTCGACCGCCGCGGGTTCGCCCTCGCCCTGCACAGCACGCTGTCGCCGATGGTCAGCGCCGACATCGCCGGGTTCAAGACGCGGTTCCGGCAGGTCGAGGAGGTCGTGGTCGGGGACGGCTCGCCGGCCGCGATGGTGCACGTGCGGGTCGGCTTGCTCACGGGCCGGCCCGTCGAGCTCAAGCAGCAGGTCGGGCAGACGAGCGTGGACCTCCTGCGCGACCACCTCAAGCCCGTCGAGGGGGTTCCCGCGCAGGTGTCGCTCGAGGTGTACGACCTGGACCGGGAGCAGTACCACAAGCTGGTGCTGTGACGGCCTCCCGGAGCGGGAACCAGGTCTGACGGCGGCTGGTCGCACCGGCAGTTTCGGCCCGAACACTACCTCGAAGTCCCTCGCTGTCCGACACTGTCCGGGTCGGGCAGGTGTGCGAAGTCGGTGGGCCGCAACGGGTCCCGGACACGAGGTGACGATCGCTTGGCAACGGGGGACGAACCACTGCACTTCCGGGTCCTCGGCACGTTCGAGGTCACCCGCGGAGCACGAAGATGCACGCCGACGGCGCAGAAGCAACGGGCGTTGCTCGCTCTGCTCGCGTTGCACGCCAACGAGTTCGTGCCGACCAGCCGCATCGTGGACCAGCTGTGGGCGCGGGGGGCGCCCCGGTCGGCCGTCGCCGCGCTGCACGGGTACGTGACGGCGGTGCGGCGCGTGCTCACGCCGGGGTTCTCCAGCGGGCGGGCCTCGCACCCCGTGCTCAGCACCCGTCCGTCCGGGTACGTGCTGCGCCTGGAACCGCACCAGCTCGACCTGACCCGGTTCCGGCAGCTCGCGAGGCACGGACAGGCGGCGGCCGCGGCCGGGGACTGCGCCGGGGCCAGGGAGATCTTCACGTCCGCGCTCGCGTTGTGGCGCGGCTCGCCGCTCGCGGACCTGCGCGAAACGGGGTTGTTCGACCACGACATCTCGCGGCTGGAGAAGGAGTACCTCGAACTGCTGCGCGACCGCTTCGACGTCGTGCTCTGCCGCGGTGACGGACACCTGGCGGTGTGCGACCTGGAGGAGCTGTGCGGGACCTACCCGTTGTGGGAGAGGTTCCACGAGCAGCTGATGCTCGCGCTGTGCCAGGCGGAACGGCGCGCGGACGCGTTGGCGGCCTACGCGAGGGCGTACCGGGTGCTGTCGAGCCACGCGGGGATCGAGCCGGGGCCCCGGCTGCGGGCCCTGCACCAGGCCGTCCTCAACGGCGACGACCCGTTCGTGACGGGGCACAGGCACGACCGCGCGCGGTCCGCGTCACGGATGGAGCCCACCGCCTCCCCGTAGCCGCCAGTCGAGCAGCCGCCGGTAGAACACGAGCGGCTCGGCTTCGGCCACGTCGGCGCGCGTGACCTCGCCGATCAGCACGGTGTGGTCGCCGTGGCCGAACACGGCGGTCGCGGTGCAGCGCAGGTAGATCGGCGCCGCACGAAGGCGGGGCACCGCCGCGTCCCACTCCCAGGCGAGGCCCGCGAACTTGTCGGCGCCGCGGCTCGCGAACGTCCGGGCGGTGCCTTCCTGCGCGCTGCCGAGCACGTGCACGCCGAACTCGCCGCAACGAGCGAGCGGGTCGTGGCACCGCGAGGCGTGGTCGACGACGACCAGCACCGACGGCGGATCCACGCTGTACGAGCAGATCGACGACACGAGCAGCCCGCACGGCTCCCCCTCCGCCCGGCGGGTGGTGATCACGGCGAGACCCGACACCAGCCGGCTCATGGCGTCGGTGAACGTGGCCACCGGAACTCCGGCGGCCACGTCCCCCGTTGCTGTCACGGCGGTGCCTACCGGGCCGTCGCCGCGGCGCAGAGCTCCCTGCGCTGCCGGGCGTCCTCGTCGTCGGTGACGGCGAGGACGGCGTCGTAGTCGAGGATCGCCGCGGCCATGTCGCCGGACTCCTCGTACGCGACCGCGCGGTTGTAGCGGGCGTCCGGGGTGTCGTCGAGCGTGATCGCGCGGCTGAGGTAGTCGATCGCGTCGGTCAGCTCGCCGGACGCCACGGCGACCGTGCCGCGGATCGCCCACGCCTCGGCCAGTTTCTCGTTGCGCCGCACGGCTTCTTCGAGTGCTTCGGACGCCGCGGCGTACTGCTCCCGTTCGACGAGCAGCTGGCCCTTGAGGCACAACAGGTGCGCGTTGCCCGGCGCGAGGTCGAGGGCGGCGGCGATGTCCCGCTCCGCCGCGTCGAGGTCGCCGGTGGCCAGCAGGTGCCCCGCGCGGTTGATCCTCGCGTCGACGTGCTTCGGGTCCAGCTCGATGACGTAGGCGAAGTCGGCCATGGCGCCTTCGACGTCACCGAGGGCGAGGCGGGCGTCGGCGAGGTTGTAGTACGCCTCGGGGAACGGCGGCGACAGGCGCAGCGCCTCGCGGTAGGCGGCGACGGCCTCCTCGTCGCGGCCGAGCCTGCGCAGCACGTTGCCGACGTTGAAGTGGTGCTCGGGGAAGTTCGGGTCCCGTTCCAGCACGTAGGAGTAGTCGGCGAGCGCGTCCTCCAAGCGGCCCATCGCGCCGTAGACCTGGGCACGGTTGTAGCGCAGCACCAGGCGGTGCAGCAGATGCTCGTGCGGTTCGAGCTCCCGGTCCAGCCGCGCCATGCCGTCCTCGACGAGGGCGAGCGCCTCTTCGGGCTTCTGCTCGCGCACCTCCACCAGCGCCAGGCCGTTGCGGGTGAAGACGGACTGGAACGCCTCCTTCTTCGGGTCGGTGAGCTGCGAGGCGAGGGCGATCGCCAGGTTCATCCACGCCCGTGCGCGGACGTAGTCCCGTTCGGGTTCCGGGTAGTGGCGGGCGTGCAGCATCGCCGTCGAGTACGCCAGTTCCAGGTGCACCGCCGGGTCCTTCGACGCGGCGCGGCCCTCGACGTAGAGCTCCTCGGCCTCGTGCGCGCGTCCGACGGCCGCCAGCACGATGCCGGTCTGGAAGGTCAGGTGCCACCACAGGTCGGCGTCGGCCTCCCGGTCCGCCACCCGGCGTCCGCGCAGGCCGACGTCCGCCGCGGCCTGGTAGAGGCCGACCTTGTGGCAGTGGTCGAGCGCGAGGCGCAACGCCTGCGCGCCGGCTCCGGCGGGGTCGCTGCCGTGCTCCAGGTGGTACGGGATCGCCCCGAGCCGCAACGAGAACTCGTCCGACCGCGAGAGCTCCTCGGCACGGGCGTCGTGCAGGGCGGCGCGGGCCTCGGCCGGCAGGGCGAGGTAGGCGGCGAGCAGGCGCGGGTCGTCGTCCGTGCCGTCACCGTCCACATAGGCCCGGGCGGGGTCGGCCGGCAGCGGGGGCTCCCCGGCCGGTTCCGCTTCGACCACCGTCGCGTGCGCGGCGATGGTCTCCGCCAGGGACACGTCGATCTCGCCACGCGGGTCGGCCGGCGGCGCGCTGCTCGTGCCCACGACCACGGTGAGGCCCGGGAGGTCCCGGCGCCGCAGCAGGACCGCGATGAACTCCTGGTCCGACGGGTCGGCCTCGTGGGCGTTCTCGACCACCAGCGTGCGCGGCCCGCCGCCGAGGGCGGCCAGGTAGTCGCGCAGCAGTTCGGCCAGGCCGTTCGCGATGTTGCGGGTGTGCAGCCGCGAGTAGTAACGGGTGCGTTCGCTGTCCTGCACCGCCCATTCGAGGGTGTGCCACGCACTCGGCACCCGCCCTGCCAGCTCGGGGGTGCTGGTGAGCAGCTCGATGTTGTGCCGCTCCGCCAGTTCCGGGCACCGCCGCAGCAGGTCGTCGGCGATCCGGCGCAGCAACGACCCCGCCGCGGTGTACGGCCCGCGCAACCGGCGGTGGGCGTCGACGACCGCCCAGATCGGCGGCACGTCCAGGGCGGCGAGCGCGTGGACCCGGTCGCCGCGCCGGTCAGCGCGGATCCAGAAGCGGCTGTCCATGGTGCGTCCTTTCAGTGGATGACGTGGTGTGGACGACGGTCGCGGCGCGCCTTCACCCGCTCGCGGACCACGAGCCAGCCGAGCACCGCGCACTGCGCGATCGCCACGCCGCCGAAGACGAGCGAGTCGAGCAGCTGGGTGGTGGACACCGCGTCCCCGGTGAGCCGGCCGACCACGCCGGTCACGAACCGGTACAGCACGGGGGCGCCGGCGAGGGCGAACGTCGTGAGGCTGGCCGTGTAGCCGACGACGACGAGCCACGAGTACCAGCGGGCCACCCTGCGGTCGACCGGGTGCAGCACCGACTCGTCCTCCTCCGGACGCCCGAACAGCCGCCGGACCCGGTTGCGGAAGATCCGCTGCGCCGCCCCGTGCAGGTCGACGCAGCCGAGCACCGTGCTCACCAGCACGTAGACGTCCGTGCGCAGGTAGAAGAAGAACTGCCAGACCACCCGGAGCAGTGCGGCGAACGCGACGGCGAGCAGGAACCGCCCCGGTCCGGACAGCGACCCGTCGGCGTGCCGCGTCAGGTCGGCCGCGACGGTGCACGCCGCGATCCCCAGGACGTCGGCGAGCAGCCCGGCGACGATCGGCAGGTACCGCTGCCGCCGCGGCACGGCCACGAGCCCGTCGAGGGACGTCTCCAGCACGATGAAGTAGAGCCGCCGGCCGACGCGCAACCTCGACCGGACGCCGAGCCTCCGCCCGGCGAGCGCGTGGAACGACTCGTGCAACAGGAGCAGCGGAACCGCGGCGACGAACAAACCGACCTGGATCACCATGTAGTAGTCGGAGAAGAAGATGTTGTGATAAGTCGGCCGCAGGTCCGCGTTGACGACCATCGCGTACAACGCCCATCCGGCCAATGCCGCGTAGAACAACCACGCGATCGGCGAGAACAGAGCAGCGCCGAGTGCGGAAAAGCGCACGGGTGCCGCTTCGGTGACGACTTCGCCGGATTTGCGAATGAGGTCCAACTCGTCTAGAGCGCCGACGACGTCCTCGATGTCGACGCTTTCGCCGTAGGTCCGTTCGAACCATTCGGCCGCCTCGCGGGGAGTATCGCCCGCGACCAGCCTGCGGACCAGTTCGGCGCCCTCACCGGGGAAGATGCCGTACGAGTCGACGTCGGCGCGGCCGATGGTCACCTCGTCGCCGTCCTCCAGGAACACCAGCGGGTGCAACGGCACGGGCCGGTCAGGATCGAACTCGGTCACACGTTCCTCCCCCGGTGTGAGATCGGGTGCGCCGGCCGACCGGGCCCGGCGCACCCGCGTCGCGCCTTAGGCCGGCTTGACGTTGTACTGCGAGCAGGCGGCCGCCGTCAGGCGAACCGGGCCCACCTTGCGGACCGTGATCTTCTTCATTTTCGCGCGGGTCTTCTCCACGTGAATCACCTCCCTGTGTCCGATACCGACATCGGAGAGTCTGCCCGCGCACTCCAAGAAATCTCCAACGGAGTTCCAAAATCGCGGCGGCGCATTTTGAACGGAAAACGACATGGGCGCCATCACCCCGGCGAATGCCTTCGGGGCGGCGCCGCGGGCCTCGCCTGGGAACCGCGCGAGGAGGGATGAACTACGTTGGACCCATGGAGATCCTGGACATCCCGGTCAGCACCCTCGCCGGCGAGCCCGGCGGGCTCGGCTCGTTGCGGGGCAAGGTGCTGCTCGTCGTCAACGTCGCCTCCCGCTGCGGTCTCACGCCGCAGTACGCGGGTTTGGAGCGCCTGCAGGAGAAGTACGGCGCGGAAGGCTTCTCCGTGGTCGGCTTCCCGTGCAACCAGTTCGCGGGTCAGGAGCCGGGCACGGCCGAGGAGATCGCCACGTTCTGCTCGGCCACGTACGGGGTGACGTTCCCCCTGCTCGAGAAGGTCGAGGTCAACGGCCCCGATCGCCACCCCGTCTACGTGGAGCTCGTCGAGCACCCCGACGCCGAGGGCGTGGCGGGCGACGTGCAGTGGAACTTCGAGAAGTTCCTCGTCTCGCGCGAAGGGCAGGTCATCGGCCGGTTCCGCCCGAGCGTCCAGCCCGAGGACGCCGCGGTCATCGAGGCGGTCGAAGCGGCCTTGCGCTGACAGCACACGCCGGAGCACCGTTCACCGTGGACAGTCGGACGGTGCTCCGCGCGGATGCGAAGAGTCAGGCGAACGCCTTCTCCAGCGTGGTGTGCACCAGCCGTGCGATCTCGTCGGCCTCCTCCTCCAGCGCGAAGTGCCCCGCGTCGAGCAGCACGACCTCCGCGGACGGCACGTCACGACGGTAGGCCTCGGCGCCGGCGGGGACGAAGAACGGGTCGTGGCGTCCCCAGACGGCGAGGACTAGCGGCTGCCGGGTGCGCAGCCACTCCTGCCACGACGGGTACCGGACGGGATTGGTCCGGTAGTCCCACAGCAACGCCTTCATGTACTCGCGGCGGCCGGGAAGGTCGAGCACGGCCTGGTCGGCGAGCACCGACTCGGGGTCGACGTGCTCCGGGTCCCGCACCCCCGCGAGCCACTGCTGCCGGGTGCCGTCGAGGCCGAGGAACCCGTCGACGATGTCCTCGTACCTCTCCTTGTCGGCCCACCAGCCGTTCAGCGCCTCGGTGGCCGGGCCGAAGCCTTCGTCGTACGCGTTGCCGTTCTGGGTGATGACGGCCTTGACCCGCCGGTCGTGCCGCAGCGCGACGCGGAAGCCCACCGGGGCGCCGAAGTCGAACACGTAGACCGCGTAGTCGCCGATGCCGAGCAGGTCGATCACCTCGCCGGTCACCTCGGCGAGCCGGTCGAACGTCGGCGTGCCGGGCAGCGGGTCGGACGAGCCGAAGCCGGGGTAGTCGATCGCGACGTGCCCGACGCTCCCCCACCGGCGTCGAGCGCGACCCGCCGCCTGCGCTCCGTGCTGCGGGAGCTGTTCGACGCCCACCTGGCGCAGCGCGCGCCGGACCCCGCCGCGGTCGACGACCTCAACGCCACCGCGGCCGCCGTCCCCACGAGCCCGCGGCTCGACGGCTGGGGCGCCGGCGCGCGGGCCGCCGTCCGCTGGCACGACGACTACCACGGCCATCCCGCGCTCGCGGCGATCGCGGGCGAGGCGATCGGGCTGCTGGCCGACCCGCGGCGCCTCGGCACCCTGCGCCGCTGCGGCGACCCGGCCTGCTCGATGCTGTTCCTGGCCGAGAACAAGCGCCGGGTGTGGTGCGCCGCGAACGTCTGCGGCAACCGGGCCCGCGTCGCGCGGCACTACTCGCGCACGAAGGCCTGACGCCCGGGACGACTGTCCCCTGCGGACGACCGGTCGCCGTTCAGCGAGCGGGAATCCGCACCGGGAAACCGAATGCGCCCGCAGGAGGCGCACAGCGACCGGTGGTGCGCGCTGCGGCCGTCCGCCCCATCTTCACGCCTCGTGGTTTGGCAACGGACGTCAACGGGCAAAGGATCCCTCATGATGGCGTCCTACTGGGAAACCGCCCGGACCGGTTTCCTGGCGTTCGTGGGCATCGGGTTGCTGGTGCTCCTCCCCCTGGTCCTGCTGCACTACTTCCGCTTCCGGCGCGTCGAGCCGCGCCGGGCCTTCGTGCTCTACGGGCTGCTGCTCTACGGACTCGTGGCGCTGGCGCTGATCTTCCTGCCGTTCCCGTCCGACGTGTCGAAGCTGTGCACCGGCGACCAGATGCTGTCGACGGTGCCGTTCCAGTGGGTCACCGACATGAGCAACAACATGGCGGCCAACGGTCAGTCCGGCATCCTCGCGATGGTGAAGTCGCAGGCGTTCCTGCAGCAGCTGTTCAACGTCGCGCTGTTCGTGCCGCTGGGAGTGGTGCTGCGCAAGGCGTACGGCAAGGGACCGCTGGCCGTCATCGCCATCAGCCTCGGCATCTCGCTCGCCGTCGAGGTGGTGCAGTACACCGGCAACATGGGCTTCTACCCGTGCCCCTACCGCATCGCCGATGTCGACGACCTGCTCTCCAACACCTTCGGCGGCCTGCTGGGCTGGATGGTGGCGCCCGCCGCGCTCGTGGTGCCCAGGGTGCCCTCCTCCGACGAGTCGGCCGCGTCGGACGACACCGTGACCCTGCCGCGCCGGATCCTCGGCCTCGGCGCCGAGCTCGTCCTGGTGATCGTGATCGCCAAGCTGCTGCTGCACTCGGACCCGCGCTGGGCGGTGGCCGTGCTCGTGGCGTTCCGCGTCGTGCTGCCGGCCGCGGCGGGCGGGACGACGATCGGCGGGGTGCTGCTGAACTACCGGATCCGCTCCGGGGACGGCACGCGCGCGAACCCGTTGCAGCTCGTCCTGCGCGAGCTGCTCGGCGTCACCGGGTTCGTCGCGTACGCCGCCGTCGTGTCACCGTTGATCGACATCGGCTGGTGGGACCTCGTCGTGGCGGCGCTGTTCGTCGGCGGCGCGTTCGTCGTGCCGGTGTTCCGGCGCGACCAGCGGGGCTGGCACGAGCACGTGGCGCGCACGCGGGACGTGTTCACCGGCGTGACGGCCGGGTACCCCGAGCCCCATGACGACGTACACGCACACCGCTGAGGCCGACATCCCGGCCGACACGCTGTTCGGGTTCCTGGCCGAGCCGCGGAACCTGCCCCGCTACTTCCCGCAGATGACCGCCGCCGAACCCGAGGGCGGCGAGCAGGTCCACGTGGAGGCCGACGTGCACGGCCACCACGTGGAGGGCGAGGCGTGGCTGCGCCCGGACCCGCAGCGCCGGACCCTCGAATGGGGCGCAGAGGGCCCGGACGACTACCACGGTGAGCTGCAGGTGGAGGAGGTCGCGCCGGGCCGGTCGCGGATCACGGTCAGCCTGCACAGCGTGCGGGAGGCGCAGGGCGACGAGGTGCAGCGGGGCCTGGAGCAGACGGTGGCCGTGCTGACGCAGACCGCGGCGGCCGACGACCGCGCGACGGACTGACGGCCCGCACGGGCGGGCTGCTCGCTGGAACTCCACGAGCAGCGCCCGCGAGGGGTGCAGCCGCGGAAGTCGGTGGACGGCTTCCGCGACGCCCGCGAGCGCATGCTGGACGCGAGGCCGAAAGCGGCGCGTGCGTTCGGGGGTCAGGGCAGCAGCCGGGGCACCGCTCTCACGTAGACGACCATGCCGACCACCTCGACCAGCGTCTGCGTCACCACGACCGCGGCCGCGAGCTCGCCGGGCAACGCCAGCGCCAGCGGCAGCACGACGAGCGAGTTGCGGGTGGCACCGGTGAACACGATCGCGCGCGCTCCGGCGGTGTCGAGGCGGAACGCGCGGGCGACGGCTCGGCCCGCGAAAGCCATGACGACCAGGAAGACCACGTAGATCGGCACGACGCGGGCGAGCAGGGGCAGGTCGTCGCCGAGCTTCGGCACCTGCGAGGCCACCACGACGAACAGCGTGGCGGCCATGAGAGGAACCATCGTCGTGTTCAGGGCGTTGGCGACGGTCGCGGCCTTCGGCGTGGACTGCGTGAGCCACGCGAGGGTCAGCGGGATCACGATCAGCACCACGAACGCCTCGGCGAACGGGCCGGGATCCACGACGGCGGCGCCGGGGCCCAGGAACAGCAGGAGATAACCCGGCAACAGCACCAGCTGTGCGATCAGCAGCAACGGCGTGGCGGCCGGCAGGCGGCTGTCCGCGCCCGCCAGGCCGCTGAACACGATCACGTAGTCGACGCACGGGGTGAGCAGGACCAGCAGCA
>NZ_JAJCXE010000054.1:82955-89101 GCF_021056325.1 Lentzea sp. CC55
CCACCAGCGCGGCGGCCAGGAACCGGCCCGCGCGCAGCGAGCGGCCGAGTTCGGCAACCGGGACCTGGAGGAACGTGACGTACAGGAGCAGGGCCAGGACGGGGTTGATCGCGTGCTCGAACCACGAGGCCGCCGCCGGCGCCGCCCAGCCCGCCGCGCAGCCGGCCACCAGTGCGCCGAGGTAGACGGCGACCTGGTGGCGTTCTGCGGTCGCCGCGAATCCCGGCACCTCACCCTCCCGATCGGACGGTCAGGAGGGTAGCCGCCGTGCCGGCGCGTCGAGCACCTCGGTGTGCGCGTCCGGTACCTCGACGGACAGGCGCAGCGCGCCGCCGGTCGCGGTGAGGCCGAAGGTGAAGAAAGAACAGCAGCCGGTCTCGCGCGTCGCCGGGTCCGCGGTCCTGCCCGCGACCTCCGGCCGTGGCTCGAGGTCCAGCACCAGCCGGGTGGACTCCGGCCGGTCCACCCGCTTCACCGCGGTGGCGAACAGTTCGTCGAACTCGGCCACCCGCAACGGTCTTCCGTCCGTGGGCAACGTGCAGGCGTCCGGGACCCAAGCCTCCGCGCTCATGGTTCCACCGCGGGCCCGCGTGCCGCTCAGGGTGTGATCCCGGCGGCGTCCGCGCAGTAGCGCCAGAACGCCTCGACGTCCTCGCGCCTCTCCCCCGCCCCAGGCAGGACGTGCGTCGGGCGCTCTGCGCGGTCGTGCCAGAAGCGTCCGCCGGGGACCGGGTCCGCCGCCGGCCAGACGGCCGTGTCCGCGCCTTCCTCGGCGTTGCGCAGCAACGGCCTGGTCGGCCGGTGGAAGCCCGGCAGGGAGGCGGCGAGCAACGGGCGCAGCAGGTCGGTGAGCAGCAGCGGGCCCAGCACGTGCGTGGCGAACGTCAGCTCCTGGCCGGCGGCGCCGAGTTCGCGGTGCCGCGGCAGGACTCCCGCATTGTGCACCAGGACGTCGAGGCGGTCGGTCCCCGCGGCGGTCGCCTTGCCGAGGCCGGAAGCCGCTCCGGTCGCCACCGCCCGGGCACCGCGCAGTGCGCAGGGCTCCAGGTCCGTCCGTCAGCCGAACCGGAGCGGTTTCCTCACGGGCTCCTCCAGGACACGTGACGCGAGCCACGCGAGGCCGTCGGCGGTGGCGGCCGGCGTGCCCGTCGGCTGGACGACGTGGCTGAGCACCGCGCGGGTCATGAGGTCGATCAGCACCTCGACCTGCTCGGCGGTCAGGCCCGTGCGGTAGGTCTCGACGCGGGCCGCGAGCATCGCCTTGACCTCGACGAGCAGGGTCTCGGCCTGGGTCGTCAGCAGCGGGACGAGCTCGGTGTCGGCGCCGTGCGTGGCGGAGGCGATGGCGCGCACCAGCAGGTTGCCGCGCGCGAGGTCGAGGACGTCGCGCACCGCGTCGTGGATCGCTTCGACGAGGTTGCCGGCGTGGCGGTCGAACGCGCCGCTGATCGCGGTGAGGAACCGGTGCAGCTCGTGGGCGAGCATCGCGTCGGCCAGCGCGTTCTTCGACCCGATCTCGTTGTAGACGGTCTGGCGGCTCACCCCGACCTGCTCGGCGAGCCGCGTCATGGTGACCGCGGCCCAGCCGTCGCGGGCGGTCATCTCGATCGCCGCCTCGACGATCGGCTGCCGCCGGCCCGAGGCCGCTGCCCGAGAAGTACCGCCCATGCCCCGATCCTAGGCCGACGTGACGCGGCCCGGCGCGACGAAGTCGATCTTCTCGCGGACCCCGCAGTCCGGGCAGCACCAGGAGTCCGGGATGGCCGACCACGGTGTTCCGGCGGGGAAGCCCTCGCGGGGGTCACCGGTCTTCTCGTCGTAGACGTAGCCGCAGCCGGGGCACATGCCGCCCGCCGTCGCGTCGCCGCGGCTGTCGGCGACGACGTCGTCACCGGTGCCGGTGCCGCCGTAGCGGGCCAGGACCCGCTCGCGCTTGCCCGGCTGGATGTTGGCGCGGCCGATGTCACCGCCGAAGTGCGCCCGCACCCGCGGGTCCATGACGCGGCGCCACAGCGGCGGCACGAGCGCCAGCAGGATCATGCCCGCGTAGCCGGTCGGCAGCACCGGCGACTCCTCGAAGTCGCGCAGCGCCTGGTAGCGCCGGGTCGGGTTCGCGTGGTGGTCGCTGTGCCGCTGCAGGTGGTAGAGCAGGACGTTCGTGGCGATGTTGTTGGAGTTCCAGCTGTGGCTCGGGTCCACGCGCTCGTACCGCCGGCGGTCCGGCGTACCGACCTTCCGCCGCAGCATCCCGTAGTGCTCCATGTAGTTGACGACCTCGAGCAGCGAGAAGCCGATCACCGCCTGGACCACCAGGTACGGCACGATGCCGGCGCCGAGCCACGCGATCATCGCCGCCCACAGCACCGCCGACATCAGCCACGCGTTGAGCACGTCGTTGCCGATCCGAAACGGGTGCCGGTCGCGCCGCCCGTACCGCTTGCACTCCAGGCGCCACGCCGACTTCACCGACCCGAACACCGTGCGCGGCCAGAACCGGTAGAAGCTCTCCCCCACCCGGCTGCTGGCCGGGTCCTCCGGCGTCGCGACCCGCAC
Organism: Lentzea sp. CC55; assembly: GCF_021056325.1. Taxonomy (NCBI): domain Bacteria; kingdom Bacillati; phylum Actinomycetota; class Actinomycetes; order Pseudonocardiales; family Pseudonocardiaceae; genus Lentzea; species Lentzea sp. CC55. The sequence continues at coordinate 85,509 of NZ_JAJCXE010000054.1, forward strand.
GTGGTGGCCGCGGTTGTGCTCGATGTAGAAGTGGCCGTAGAAGCTCTGCGCGAGCGCGATCTTCGACAGCCACCGCTCGTGGCTCTCCTTCTTGTGCCCCAGCTCGTGCGCGGTGTTGATGCCGATGCCGCCGATGCAGCCGATCGACACGGCCAGCCCGATCTTGTCCACAACGGACAGATCACCGCGCGCGATCACCCAGAACGCCACCACGAACCCCACGTACTGGATCGGCAGGTACAGGTAGGTGATCCACCGGTAGTAGCGGTCGTTCTCGAGCCGTTCGATCACGTCGTCGGGAGGGTTGCCGCGGTCGAGCCCGGCGACGAGGTCGATCGCCGGGACGATCACGAGCACCACCACCGGCCCGGTCCAGAACCACACGCCCCAGCCGGTCACCGCGTGCATCCCGATGGCCAGGAACGCCAGGGACGGCACGACCAGCCCCAGCAGCCACAGGTACCGCTTGCCGTCCGTCCACCGCTCGGTTGAGCCGACGGGCACCGTTGCCTTCATGTCGCTCATGCCACGCTCCTCAGGAGGTTGACAGAACGATAGGACGCGTAAAGCACGTTTGACAATGGAGCGTTATTTGTAAACCTCGTTGGTCAGGGCCAGCAGCACCGTCGAGCGCCGTCGGTACGCGATCGCCACCACCGAGAGCCGCACGGGCACCTCGTCGAGCACAGCTCCGAGCGCGGCGCCGATGTCGCGGAGCGTCCGCCGAGGCGCACCACCGCGCCACACGACGACTTCCGCCCGGATCCCGCCGTCCGGCGTCGCCGAGCACTCGACGTCCTGGACGGCGGGGTGGCACAGGGCGGCCTGCTCGACGATCGACACGAGGGCGTCCTCGGAGATCGGCGGGTGCAACCGGACGACTCGGTCACTGGCGCTGGACAACGGCGTCTCCTCTGGTTCGCGGGGGGACTACCCGGCCGGACGCCGAAGATCGCGGGGACGTCACGCACGTTCACCGGATCAGGTGGACTCACCGGGAAAGCGTTGCTCCACAACGCTTTCCCGGTGAGCGCCCGATCAGCGCCAGAACCCGCGCCGGCGCTCCGGCTCAGGGGTGCCCGCACCGGTGAACTCGCGCAGCACCCGCACCGCACGCGCCCACAGCCGGTCCACGTCTCCCCCGGCCGTCAGCTCGGCCACGAGGTCGCGCACCGCGTCGTACGCGGAACCCCGGCGACCGCCGAGGAGGGTGCCGAGGCGGCTGGCCAGGTCGGCGAGCAGGTCCTGGCGCTCCCACACGGGCAGGTGCGCGTCCTTCTCCAGCCGCCGCAGCTCCACCGCGGCGATCTCGCGCAGGTCCACCGGGTCGTCGGCCACGGGCAGGGGCAGGGCCTCGACCCCGCGTCCCCGTGTGCGCATGCGCTTCGGCGCGGCGGGCGGCGGGCCACCGGGGGCGCCTCCCGCGACGGACTGAGGCAGGAAGGGCGCGGGCGGCGGTGCGCCGAACGGCGCGGGTGCGGCGAAGGCGGGCGCCGCCGCGGCGAAGCTCGGCATCGGGGGCCGCGGAGCCCGCACCTCCCAGCCCGCGGGCTGCTCCACCGGCTGCACGACGCGGTGCACCTCACCGTCGGACACGACCCGTTCGTCCACGGCCACGAACGCCGTGAAGCGGCACAGCACACCGAACTCCAGCGACGTCCGCACGATCGTCGTCTCCACGGCCCGGTCACCGGTCGCGTACCGGTCCTCCAGGTCGCGCAACGCCGCACGGGCCCACTGCGCCCGGACGGCCGGCGACGTGTGCCGCCGCACCGCGACCGTCTCCTGCCACTCACCACCCTCGCGAGTCCGGCCGCGCACGGTGAACGCCGCCGGTGCCGCACCGGTGTACCGGCCGAGCGCCACCAGCGGCACGCCGGGGTAGATCGCCGTGGGCAGCTTCGGCAGGCCGGACGACGGCGACAGGACGACGTCCGTGATCACGGGCGCGCCGATCCGCCGCTGGATGTGCGTCATCGCCTCGTCCAGGCGGTCCTCGCTCTCGACGAGCTCGCACCGGCCCGCGCCCGCCGCGGCCAGCCTGCCGAGGAAGCCCGCGTTCACGGCCGAGTCGATGCCGACGGCGTGCACCCTCGTGCGGCCGAGCACCGGGGCGATGTCGCGCAGCAGCTGGTCCTCGTTGCCGACCTGGCCGTCGGTGACGAGCACCAGGACCGGGTCGCGGCCCTCGGCGGCCTCCGAGAGCAGGGTCAGGCCCTCGCGCAGCGGCCCGGACATCTCGGTGCCGCCGCGCGCCTGCACGGCCGCGAGGTGTTCGACCGCGCGGAAGCGGTGGCGGTCGGTGGCCGCGACGAGACCGGACCCGAGTGTCTCCGGACGATCCAGGCGGTCGTCGAAGGTGATCACCGAGAACGTGTCGTCCGCGGTGAGCGTGTCGACGATGCGCGCCGCCGCACGCCGGGCGGCGACCATCTTCCAGCCGGACATGCTGCCGGAGCGGTCGAGCAGCAGCACGACGTCCCGCGGGCGGACCGGGCTCGTGGGCTCCGGGGGCAGCACCGTCAGCTGGTAGGTGCCCTCACCGCTGTCGTCCGCGTCGGGCACGCACACGACGGCGGAGCTGTCGCCCCGGTAGGCCAGGCGGAGCACGAAGTCCCGGTCGACCCGCTCCCCCGGCCGCACCGAGACGGTGTTGCCCTCGGTGACGACCGCGTGCAGGCTCGACCGGACCTCGCCGAGCTCCAGCCCGGCCGGGTCGACCTGCACGCCGATCGAGAGCCGCACGGGGTTCGGGAAGCCGGGCAGCAGCACCGGGGGCGAGATGCGGGACGCGTCCGGCACCACGTCGGTGTCCTCCGCGTGGCCGTCTCCCACCGGCGGACCCGGCAGCGGCGTGCCCGGCACGTACCTCGGCGCCACCACCAGCGGGAACCGGAACGTCGCCGCGCCGTCCTCGAACACCAGCGGGCCCACCAGGCTGAGCTCCACGGTCACCCGCTCGCCCGCGGGGATGTTGCCGACGCGCATGGTGAACACGTCCGGCCGTTCCTCCTCGACGATGGACGCTCTTCGCCCGGACGCGATCGCGTCGTCGTAGGTCTGCCGGGCCTGCGCGCGTTCCTGCAGCTCGGCCTCGACCGTGCGGTCGCCCGCGGTCATCTTCATGCCGGTCACGGCGGCGCGGTCCGGCAGCGGGAACACGTAGGTCGCTTCGAGGGCGGTGTCGTGGGTGTTCACGAACCCGGTCGTCAGCACGACGCGACCGACCAGGCCGGTCACCTCGGCCCGCACGTCGAGGCGTTCGAGCGGCAGGTTGCCGCCTTCGGTGCGCAGGGCGCCGAGACCCGCGTCCCCGGTCGTCCGGCCGATGCGGTCGGCTTCCGCTGGCTTCATCGGGGCGACGGAGAAGGTCATGACGGTTCCCTTTCGTCGAGCAGGCCTCGGGCGGCGAGCAGGTCGAGCAGCGGTCGGGCGGCGGCGGCGATGTCCGCCCGGTCGGCGGCGGTCGGCGTTCCCGGCACCAGCAGGACGGTGCCGCCGCCGAGAGCGACGCCGTTCAGGACGGCGGCCTCCTCCGCGACGGCGGTGGCCGCCGGCGCGGGTGGTGGTGGTGGGGCGGGTGGTGGTGGTGG
>NZ_JAJCXE010000054.1:89322-185395 GCF_021056325.1 Lentzea sp. CC55
GGAGTCGAGCAGCGCCTGCGGCACGCGGGCGATGGCGGCGAGCGCCGAGTCGGCGGCTCCCGCGAGTTCGGCCTGGATGTCGGCCAGCGTCCTCCCCTGCGACTGCAGTCTCTTCACCGCCACGAGCTGGAGCAGGTGGCGCCGGTCGTACAGGGCGGTGCGGCCGCGCATCGCCGAGGGTCTGTCCACCAGGCCCGTCGTCGCGTACCAGCGGACGGCCCGCTTGTCGGGCACGTCCCTGACCCGGCCGTTGGGCGCGCCCGAGTACTCCGCCGACAACGCGGCGGAGACGCGGTCCAGCAACTCGTCGAGCGTCCACACCCCGCAATAGTGACACTGCAACCATGACAGTGTCAACGTCGTAAACCTGGTGATGCCCACGCGGGGTGGCCGGGTAGGGTCCAGCCGTCCGCGTGCCCCTGCAAGCCCCCGATGAGGACGGAGAGCACGAGTGACCACGGACGAGGCCGGCACCCTGACCGGCCACGACGCCGCGTTGAGCCGGTTGAGGACCCAGAAGGCGAAGATCCGGTACGCGCTCGAGCACCTGCCGCGCGGCTGTTCGGTCGAGGACGTCCGCCTCTGGCTGCACAGGCAGGGCCAGACGGTCCCGAGCAGGCCGTACGCCACTCCGATCGTGAACGAGTGGCGCGCCCGCAACGGCGTCGAAGACACGAGCGGCCACATCCCGCTGACGCCCGAGCTGATCGCGGCGCTCGACGGGACCGAACGCCGTTCCCCCGCCGATCCGGCACCGGAACCCGAACCGGTGGCGGCCGAGACCGCCGGGGCCAAGGGCTTCTACGCGGTCGGGCTGCTGAGCATCGGCGTCAGCGTCGACACCTCGTGGCGCTTCTTCGAGCAGCGCCTGGGCATCACCGACGTCGTGGAACGGGTCGTCCTGTTCTCCGTGATGGAGGCCGCGCTCGTGGCCTGCGGCTGGGCGATGCGCGCGGGAGTGCGCCAGAACGGCCGTCCCGGCCCCGCGCGGCTCGTGGCGTGGGCGCTGACGGCGTTCGCCGCGTTCGCCGCCTTCAGCCTGTCCGGCCCGGTCGCCGGTGCCGCCCGCGTCCTGCTCGGCCCGGTGCTGGGTCTGGTGATGCTGCACCTCGCGCTCGGCATCGAGATCCGCGCCGCACGCCGGCGCACCACGACGTGGGCGCGCATCGGCCGAGAGCTGCGGGAACGCGTGCTGTCGGTGCTGAACCTCGGCGACGACGGCCGGGACGCCCTGGCGCGGACGAGGGACAAGGCGGCGCTGAGGGCCGCGAGGCTCGCCGTCGCCAGCCGGTGGACGCCGCGGCGCAAGGCTCGCCTGCGCAACGCCCTGCACGCCTCGCACGTCGCGCACGACCCCGTGCAACGCGACCGGATGCTGCGCGAGCTGGCTGTGCTGCAGCACGCCGACGAGCTCGCCCGGACCCGTCAGCCGTCGCCGTGGTGACCCCGTTCCTGACCTCCGACACCTCGCTCGCCGGCGAGCTGGCGTCGCTGGTCAACCGCGTGTACGCCGAGGCGGAGAAGGGGATTTGGCTCGAGGGCGGCTCCCGGACGACCGAGGCCGAGGTGGCGGGCCTCATCGCCGCGGGCGAGATCGCCGTGGCCCGGTCGGACGGCCGCGTCGTCGGCTCGGTCCGCGTCCACCGGCTCGAGGACGGCGCGGGCGAGTTCGGGATGCTGGTGGCGGCGCCGGAGGAACGCGGCACGGGCATCGGCACGGACCTGGTGTCGTTCGCCGAGGACTGGGCCCGGTCGGCCGGCGCTCGCGAGATGCAGCTGGAGCTGCTGGTCCCGCAGGAGTGGAACCATCCGGTCAAGGAGTTCCTGCGGGGCTGGTACACGCGCATCGGCTACCGCCACGTCCGCACGGACGAGCTCGAAAGCGCCTATCCGCACCTGGTGCCGCGCCTGGCCTGCCCGTGCGACTTCCTCGTCTTCCGCAAGGCTCTCGATCCCACTAGGTGAACGCTCAACCGGTTCGTCCGCGGCGCCGGGTACCGTCCCGCTCCTGAACCGAGCTCTCGAGGGGGACGACCCGTGCGCCGTTTGCGTGGCACCGCCGCTGCCGCGATCGCGTTGACCATGGTGGTCAGCGCCTGTGCGAAGGATTCCGGCCAGAACAGCACGAACAACGCCGGTTCCGCCGGCGGCTGCGAGTTCTCGACGCCGCCCACCGCGCCCGCCACGTCGAGCACTACGGCCGCCGCGGGCGACCGGGTCGACGGCAGCGCGCTGAAGATCGGCCTGGCCTACGACATCGGTGGCCGCGGTGACGCGTCGTTCAACGACCTCGCCGCCGCCGGGTTCGACAAGGCCATCGCGGACATGGGTGTGAAGAAGGAGAACACCCGCGAACTGTCCGCCGCGCCCAACGAGGACGAGTCCGCGAAGCAGACCCGGCTGCGCCAGCTCGCGTCCGAGGGCTTCAACCCCGTCGTCGGCGTGGGCTTCGCGTACACGGAGTCGCTGAAGGTGGTCGCGCCGGAGTTCCCGAACGTCAAGTTCGGCCTGGTCGACTCGGCCGTCGAGGGCGCCGCGAACGTCACGCCGCTGGTGTTCGCCGAGCAGGAGGGCGCGTTCCTCGCGGGCGTCGTCGCCGCGTACCAGAGCAAGAAGTGCCACGTGGGCTTCGTCGGCGGCGTGGACATCCCGCTGATCCAGAAGTTCGAGGCGGGCTACAACCAGGGTGCGCGCACCGCCGCGCCGAAGGTCCGGATCGACAAGAAGTACATCACCCCGGCCGGTGACTTCACGGGCTTCCAGGACCCGCCCAAGGGCCAGGAGGCCGCCAAGGGCCTGATCGACAAGGGCGCCGACGTCGTCTACCCGGCCGCGGGCGCGTCGGGCATCGGCGTGTTCGCCGCGGTGAAGCAGGCGGGCGTGCTGGCGATCGGCTGCGACGCCGACCAGTACAACCAGCCGGCGCTCGCCGCCAACCGCGACGTGATCGTGGCGTCGAGCCTCAAGCGCGTGGACGTGGCCGTGTACGACTTCTTCCACGCCGCCGCGAAGAACGACGTCGCGTCGCTGCCGAAGGTGTTCGACCTCAAGTCGAACGGCGTCGGGTACGCGACCTCCGGTGGGAAGGTCGACGCGGAGCTGCAGGGCATCCTCGAGGGCTACAAGGCCCAGATCATCGAGGGCAAGATCAAGGTCGCCGACAAGGTCTAGCCGCGGCGCCAGGGACGCGCCGCCGGTGCCCACCGCGGAGGTGGGTCCCGGGGCGCGTTCCCGGTGACCGGGACGGAGCCGGCTCCGGCACGGTGATCGCGTTCGTCGAGGAACGGCTCGGCGGCGTGAAGGCGCCCGGGGCCGGGATCAGGCGGCAGCCGGGCTCGGCACCCGGTTCCGCGACGGGATGACCAGCACCGCCGACAGCACGACGCCCAGGCTGAGCAGCACCGCGTTGAGCACCTGGTCGCGCGGCTCGTACACGTGCAGCATCCGCAGGTGGTAGACGAGGTGCAGCCCGTTGAAGGTCAGCAGAACAGCACCCGCCAGGCGCACCAGGGCCTGGTTGCGCACCTGTGCCAGCGCGATCAGGCTCACCACGGCGAACGCGAGGTAGACGGCGCCGACGTCCGCGGCCAGGTGCTCGTTGTAGGGGCCGAGTTGCGGCAGCCACCGCAGGCCGAAGCCCGGGAAGTTCGCATACCAGGCGTCGGGGAAGAAGTACGCGTAAACGCCGACATACGCCGACGTCAGGCCGATGAAGGTCAGGGTGATGCGGTCCAGGAGCAGTTTCACGGTGGTGGAGCGAGACAGCCCGTCGCTTTGTGACAGTCCGGACGCCGGTCACGGCGGTGTGCCGCTGCCACGACCACGCGGTGCGCCGGTAGCGTTCGGTTTCGTGGAACCAGTCGCGCTGTCGTGGGGCCGTCCGGTGCAGGAGCGGGCGGACGCCGCGCGCAACCGCGCCCACCTGATCGGCGTCGCCCGTCAGATGGTGGCCGAGCTGGGCGCGGACAAGGTCACGATGGACGGTCTCGCCGAACGCGCCGGGCTCGGCAAGGGCACCGTGTTCCGCCGCTTCGGCACGCGGGCGGGCATCTTCCTCGCGTTGCTCGACGAGGAGGAGACGCTCTTCCAGCAGCGGGTCATGAGCGGGCCGCCGCCTCTCGGCCCCGGAGCGCCGGCGGTCGAGCGGCTGGTCGCGTTCGGCCGGGCGCGGCTCGAGTTCCTGGTCGGGCACACGGTCCTCGCCAGGGCCGCCCTCGACCCCGGCCAGCCCGTTCCCGCCGGCGACAGCCCCTCGCTCTTCCACGTGCACATGCTGCTCAGCGAGGCGTGCCCGGACGAGGCCGCGAGCGGCACGCTGGCGTTGCAGCTCGTCGCGGCTCTCGAAGGGCCGGTCCTGCTGTACCTGCGGGCGCCGGAGGACGGGCCCGACCCGCAGACCGTGGTCGCCGACCTCGCCGCGAGCTGGCAGGTCCTGGTCGAGCGCGTCTGCGGCTGATCCTCAGTTCGTTGAAGCGGGAGCTCAACGCACAAGGCTCAACGCGGTCCGGCACACCTCCACAGGATCACGAACATCAGCCACCGTCGCCGCCGCTCGCCGCGCCGCTCCCGCGAAGGCGGGATCGCCGAGCACCCGCGTGACGGCGTCCCGCAGCGCCTCGACGCTCGCCGGCCGGACGAGCACCCCGCTCCCCTGCCGCGCGACCCGGTTCGCCATCTCCCACTGGTCGCCGCCGCCGGGCACCACCACGACGGGCACCGCGGCCCGCAGCGCCTTGACGAGCATCCCGTGCCCGCCCCCGCACACCAGGATCGACGACCGGCGCAGCAACCGCTCCTGGTCGCCCGGCCCCGACCTCGCCCAGCCCGGCAGGTCCGGCAGGGGTGCGAACGTCGAGACCACCGCTCTGAGGTTGTTGCCCCGCAACGCCTCCACGGCCATCTCGGCCATGCTCCGCGCACCGGTCCACGCCGTCGACGGCGCGATCATCACCAGCGGTTCGTCACCGGGCGGCGGCGACAGCGTGCCGCGACCGGCCTCCCACAGCAGCGGCCCGACGACGTGCGCGTCGGCCGGCCAGTCCGGGCGTGACACCTCCAGCGCGGGCAACGTCGCGACCAGCCGCGCGATCGGGCCGGGTTCGTCGGCACCGAGCCCGATCCTGCGCCGCACCTCGGCGCGCTGCCGTTCTCCCCGGCGCAACGACCGGGCCGTCAACGCCCTCAGCGCCTTGTCGCGCAGCCGGCCGCGCACACCGGTTCCGGGGGCGAGTCCGCTGCCCATCGGCGGCAACCACCTGGACGGCTCGTAGAGCGGGTGCGGCGACAGCTGCGCCCACGGCACCCCGGCGAGTTCGGCGGCCATGCCCGCGCCGAGCGCGAGGACGTCGCACACCACCAGGTCCGGCCGCAGTGCCCCGAACCGCGGCGCCAGCGCGGTCGCCAGGACCCCGGCTTGGTCGTGCAGCGCGAGCCCGAGGTCCGGCACGTCCGCGAGGTCCGCGAGCGACAACCCGGTCACCCGCGAGGCGGTGATCCCCTCGGCCCGCGCCGCCTCGACCCACCGGCCGCCGGTCAGCAGCACCGGCGTGTCGCCCGCAGCCAGGAACCGCAGGCACAACGCGATGGCGGGCACCACATGACCGGGATCGCCCCCGGAGACGACGACTACGCGCACACGGGCCAGACATAGTGCAGGGGCACCGGCCTGTCCAGACGACTGGCTGCCGCCGTGCCCATCGTGTTCGCTGGGCACCATGGACCGGCCCCGCTGGCAGGAGTACTGGAACCGCAAGTCGGAGAAGTACGACCGGGAGATGGGCGCGCTGGACCGCCGCGTCTTCGGCGACTCCCGCCGCTGGGCGTGCTCCCGGGCGACCGGCGAGGTGCTGGAGGTCGCCGTCGGCACCGGCCTGAACCTGCCGCACTACCCCGCCGGTGTCACCCTCACCGGCCTGGACCTCAGCGACCGCATGCTCGACCTGGCCCGCACCCGCGCCGCCGGGCTCGGCCGTCCGGTGGCGCTGCACCAGGGCACCGCCCACGCCCTGCCGTTCGCCGACTCCTCGTTCGACACCGTGGTCTGCACGCTGGGCCTGTGCGCGATCCCGGACCACGAGACCGCCGTGGGCGAGATGGTCCGCGTGCTGCGGCCCGGCGGATCGCTGATCCTGCTCGACCACGTGGCCGCCACCTCGCGGTTCGTCCGCGCCGTGCAGTGGCTGCTCGAGCGGATCACCGTCCCGATGGCCGGAGAGCACTTCCTGCGCCGGCCGCTGCACCTCGTGCAGGCCCACGGCCTCGTCGTCGAGCAACGGCAGCGGTTCAAGCTGGGCGTGGTGGAACGGCTGGTCGCGCGCAAGCCGGTCAGCAGCAGTGGTGGCCCCGCCACGCCTCGCGACCTTCCCTGACCGCCACGGCGGCGATCACCAGCGCCGCCACCGGATCCGCCCACCACCAGCCGAACAGGCTGTTGACCACGAGGCCGACGAGCAGCACCGCCGACAGGTAGGTGCACAGCAGCGTCTGCTTCGAGTCCGCCACCGCGCTGGCCGACCCGAGCTCCCGCCCGGCCTTGCGCTGGGCGTAGGACAGGCCCGGCATCACCAGCAGTGACACCGCCGCGAGCACGATGCCGACCGTGGAGTGCTCCGGGCGCTCCGCCTGGAGCAACGCCAGCGCGGACTCGACCACCACGTACGCCGCCAGGGCGAAGAACGACACCGCGATCACCTTGAGCGCGGTGCGTTCACGCCGCTCGGGATCGCGTCCGGCGAACTGCCACGCCACGGCGGCCGCCGACGCGACCTCGATCACCGAGTCGAGCCCGAACCCGATCAACGCGGTCGAGTTCGCGGCGGTGCCCGCCGCGAGCGCGATGACCGCCTCGACGACGTTGTAGGTGATCGTCGCCGCGACGAACAGCCGAATCCTGCGCCGCAACGCGGTCCGGCGACCGGTCCGGACGGGCGGGCAGCAGGCGTCACCCATTGACGCACTCCGGCTGCGGCTCGACCGCGAGGACGACGTCGACGAGCTCGCCGATCGCGCGCTTCAGGTGCGGGTCGGCGAGCTCGTAGCGCACCTGACGCCCCTGGTAGGCGGCCACGACCAGGCCGCACCCGCGCAGGCACGCCAGGTGGTTGGACACGTTCGGCCTGGTCAGCCCCAGCTGTTCGGCGAGCCGGGCCGGGTAGCCGGGACCGTCGAGCAGGGCGATCAGGATCCGGCAGCGCGTCGGGTCGGCCAGCGCCCGCCCGAGCCGGGCAAGCGCTGCTTCTCGCGTCTCACAGGTCAGCACACCGCGAACTGTACAGCGAAGGCTGAACAGTTCAGCGTGCACGGTCCGTCGCGCAGCCGACCAGGAGTGTCACCAGGACGGCTGCGAGCACGTGGTCACCGCTCAGCGCGCACATGCACGCCAGTGTGAACCAGATCACAAGCCTCATGAAGCGAGGTTAGGGACCGTACGACGGACTCCGCATCTCATTTGGGCAAGTCTTGAGGTCCGCTTAGGCAAAAGTGGAGGCATGACGATCCGGGAGTTCTGGGACGGGCACGCCGCGGCGTTCGACGACGAGCCGGACCACGGGCTGCGGGACCCGCGGGTGCGCGACGCCTGGGCCCGGCTGCTCCTGCCGCTGATCCCCCCGTCCTCCCGCGTCGCGGACCTCGGGTGCGGCACCGGGAGCCTGTCCGTCCTGCTCGCCGAAGCCGGCCACGAGGTGCACGGCCTCGACCTGTCCGAGCGGATGCTGGACGTCGCGAGGGCCAAGGCGTCGAGCGCGGGCGTCGCGATCGGCTTCGTCGCGGGCGACGCGGCACACCCACCGCACGCTCGGGGATCGTTCGGTGTCGTGCTCGCGCGGCACGTGCTGTGGGCGTTGCCGGATCCGGCCGCGGCGCTGGCCGGGTGGGTGGCCCTGCTCGAGCCGGGCGGCGTTCTCGTGCTGGCCGAGGGACGGTGGTCGACCGGTGCCGGGCTGACCGCCGCCGAGGCCCGCGAACTGGTCGTCGAGGTGCGCGACGAGGCCGTGGTCACCCCGCTGACCGGTGAGGACCTGTGGGGCAGACCGATCACGGACGAGCGCTACCTGCTCGTCAGCGGGCGGTAGGCGGGGCCGACGAGCGGCGTCGCCTTCACACCGGCGCGTCCGGCGTCGGTGCCCCGCGCGTGCAGTAGGCCGAATTGCTCCGGAAAGTTCTTGCAACGCTTTGCGGGGTGTGCGCCGGGGTGCTACCACGATCAGTGAACCCCCTGCATCAAGGAGACAACGTGGTTTCCTCGGCTTCGCGCACCCTCCTGGCGGTGCTGCTGATCGTCGGACTGTCCACACCGGTGCAAAGTCTTGCGGCGCCACCGGGCGCCAAGGACGTCACCGCCACCCTGTTCCAATGGCCGTTCGCCCGCGTGGCGTCGGAGTGCACCACCGTTCTCGGCCCCAAGGGCTACGGTTACGTGGAGGTCTCGCCCGCCACCGAGCACGTCCAGGGTCCGCAGTGGTGGACCACCTACCAGCCCGTCAGCTACCGGATCGCCGGGCGCCTCGGTGACGAGACCGCCTTCCGGAACATGGTCACGGCCTGCCACAACGCGGGCGTCAAGGTCATCGCCGACGCGGTGATCAACCACATGAGCGCGGGCTCCGGCACCGGAACGGGCGGAACGGGCTACTCGAAGTACAACTACCCCGGCTACTACAGCGACTGGGACTTCCACTCCTGCCGGTCGCCCATCACCAACTACCAGGACCGCTACAACGTCCAGAACTGCGAGCTCGTCGGTCTGTCCGACCTGGACACCGGCAGCGAGTACGTGCGCGGCGCGATCGCCGGGTACCTCAACCGGTTGATCGGCATGGGCGTCGACGGCTTCCGCATCGACGCCGCCAAGCACATGCCGGCGGGCGATCTCGCCGCGATCAAGGGCAAGCTCAGCAATCCCGGCGTCTTCTGGGTCCACGAGGTCATCTACGGCGCGGGCGAGGCGGTGCAGCCCGGCGAGTACACCGGCTCCGGTGACGTCGACGAGTTCCGCTACGCCTACGACGTGAAGCGGATCTTCACCAACGAGAACCTCGCGTACCTGCGGACCTTCGGGCAGTCGTGGGGCTTCCTGCCCAGCGGTCAGGCACGGCCGTTCGTGGACAACTGGGACACCGAGCGCAACGGTTCCACGCTGACCTACAAGGACGGTTCCACCTACACGCTGGCGAACGTGTTCATGCTGGCGTGGAACTACGGCGCACCGCAGGTGTACTCGGGCTACGAGTTCAGCGACAAGGACGCCGGTCCGCCCGGCAACTCCGTCTGCTACAGCGGCTGGAAGTGCCAGCACGCCTGGACGCAGATCGCGAACATGGTCGCGTTCCGCAACACCGTCGCGGGCACCGACGTGAACAACTGGCAGGACAACGGGTACGACCTGATCGCGTTCGGCCGCGGCAGCAAGGGCTTCGTCGCGATCAACCGCGAGACGTTCTCCGTGACCCGCACGTTCCAGACGGCCCTCCCGGCGGGGACGTACTGCAACGTCCAGGAGAACGGCTGCGTCCGCGTGACCGTCGACTCCTCCGGCCGGTTCACCACCACGCTCGGCGCCGGAACCGCGCTGGCGTTGCACGTCAACGCACGCGGCTGACCGCCACCTGAGAACACCGGCTGTCCACCACTTCGCGTGGTGGACAGCCGGGCGTTCCATCAGGCCGTGTGCAGCCTCAGGCCGTAGACGTTGAGGATCTCGTTGATCGGCTGGAACCAAGTGCGACCGCCGCTGGAGCAGTTGCCGTAGCCGCCGGACGTGACGCCCTGGGCCTGGTCACCGGTGATGAACGAGCCACCGGAGTCGCCACCCTCGGCGCAGACGCTCGTGCCCGCCATCTGGTGCACGTCGCCCTGGGCGTAGCGGATCGTCTCGTTGCGGCTCTGGATCACGCCGCAGTGCCAGCGCGTCGTCGAGCCGGAGCGGCACACGGAGGTGCCGATCGGCGCCTCCCACGAACCGCGCACCAGCGCGTCGCTCACGGTGCCCCAGCCGAGCACGACCGGAACGGTCCACCAGCCGCCGCCGATGCGCACCCACGCGTAGTCGTTGCCGGGGAAGGAGGATCCGGCGAAGTTGCCCTGGTAGGAGCGGTCCCAGCCGTAGACGGCCTGGCCGTTGCCACCGCAGTGGCCCGCGGTGACGTAGCCGCCGTGCACCGAGAAGCCGATGGAGCAGCGGACGTTGCCGGTGTAGTACGGGTCGCCGCCGACCGTGCCGGCCGCGAACGGCTGGGGCTGCTGCACGCCCTCGGTGCGCACGGTGATCGCGCCGAACTGGCGGGCCTTGTCCAGGAAGGACGCGACCTCGGCGGTCTGCTTGCCCGCCTCCACGTTCACGACGACGGTGCCGGTGCGCGGGTCCGGGTGCCAGCTCGCGACCGCGGAGGGCACGGCACCCGTCGCGGACAGCGCGTCGAGGCGGTTCTTGTGCGCCGCCATCGAGTTCGCCGACCGGCTGACGACGACCGAGTCCGCACCGGCGGCCTCGACCTTGCGCGCGGCGGCCCCGTCGGTGACGGCCACGACGAGGCGGCTCGTCTTCTCGTCGAACCAGCTGCCGGCCAGTGCGGCGCCGGCCTCGCCCTCGGCGCGCGAGGCGATGACCGACGCGCGCTGCTCCTTCTCCAGGCGCAGCCGCGCCTGGGCCTCGGTGAGCCCGAACGCCGAGCTCATCGCGGTGAGCAGGCCGGGTGACATCTCCTTCTCCGCCGCCTGGGCCGGAGCGGTGAACGTGGACCCGGCCAGCACGAGGGCCAGCGCGGGCACGATTCCGGGCAGGGTGAATCGCATGCTCTTCTCCTTGTCCGTGCAGGGATCGCTTCTCGCCCCGTTGCGGGAAGCGGCGAACATGAGAGCGCTCTCACCGTGGCGCAACCGAACCGCGCGGTCAACACCTCGTCCTGGAACTTGTCCTGCCCGATTCGTGCCCGGACGGGCTGAACCGGGCGCTACTCCATCACGACGACCTGCCGGACGGCGTCGCCGGACGCGAGCTTCGCGAACCCGTCGTTGATCTCGTGCAGCCCCAGCCGCCCGGAGAGCAGGCCGTCGACGGGCAGCCGTCCGGCGCGGTACAGGTCGACGAACCGGGGCACGTCCCGGCGCGGCACGCAGGAGCCGAGGTAGCTGCCCTTGAGGGTGCGTTCCTCGGCGACGAGGTTGAGCGCCGGCAGGCTGACGGTGCGGTCGGGGTGCGGCAGCCCGACGGTGACCGTCGTGCCGCCGACGGCCGTGGCGGCGTAGGCCTGTTCGAGCACGGCCGCGACGCCGGTCGTGTCGATCACCTTGTCCGCTCCGCCGCCGGTCAGGTCCCGCACGTGGGTGACGGCGCCCGGGCCGCCCGCCGCCTCGTGGGTGGCGCCGAGCGTCAGGGCGAGCTCGCGCTTGTGCTCGACGACGTCCACCGCGACGACCTGCGTGGCACCCGCCGTGACGGCCGCGAGGACCGCCGCCAGGCCGACGCCGCCGAGCCCGAACACGGCGACCCTGTCCCCCGGTTTCACGTCGGCGCTGTAGAACGCCGCCCCGGCCCCCGTCAGGACCGCGCAGCCGAACAGCGCGGCGATGTCGAGCGGCAGGTCCTGCGGCACGAGCGTGGCAGACCTGTCGGAGATCACGGTGTACTCGGCGAACCCGGACACGCCGAGGTGGTGGTTCGGGCGCGTCCCGTCACGAAGGGTCCACCGCCGGCCACCGCCGAGCAGCGTGCCGTCTCGGTTGGCGGCGGCTGCGGGCTCGCACAACGCCTGCCGGCCGGAGGTGCAGCGGCGGCACGCCCCGCACGCGGGCACGAACGACAGCACCACGTGGTCGCCCGGCGCGAACTCGGCGCCGGGCCCCGCCTCGACGACCTCGCCCGCCGCCTCGTGGCCGAGCACCATCGGCAACGGCCGGATCCGCGAGCCGTCGATCACCGACAGGTCGGAGTGGCACAGACCCGTGGCGCGCACGCGCACCAGCAGTTCGCCGGGGCCGGGCGGGTCGAGCTCCAGGTCGACGACCTCCAGGGGCCCGCCGACGCCCGTCAGCACCGCGCCTCGCGTCTTCACGCCACCACCAGACCTTCCATCGCCGTGCGCAGCCGATCGGGGATCTCCACCGGCTTGCGGGTCGCCCTGTCCACGAACACGTGCACGAAGTGGCCCTCCGCCACGACGTCCTCGCGGTCCTCGAAGAAGAACCCGACCTCGTAGCGCACGCTGGACCGGCCGAGGTGACCGACGCGCAGGCCCGCGTCGAGCGCCTCCGGGAACGACACCGAGGCGCGGTAGTTGCAGTGCGACTCCACGCACAGGCCGATCTGCCGGCCCGCCTGGATGTCCAGCCCGGCGCCGATCAGCCACGTGTTGATCACGGTGTCCATGAAGGCGTAGTGGACGACGTTGTTCACGTGGCCGTAAACGTCGTTGTCCGCCCATCGGGTCGGAATCCGCTGCCAGTGCCGGTAATTCTCTCGCACACACCCTCCATCGTCAGTCGAGCCTCCTGGTGAGCTCGACCCTCGACCGCACGCCGAGCCGCGCGAAGATGTTGCGCAGGTGGTGCTCGACGGTGCGGTGGCTCAGGAACAGCCGCGCGGCGATCTCGCGGTTCGTGGCGCCCTCGGCGACCAGCCGGGCGATCTGCGCCTGCTGCGGCGTCAGGCCGGGGTGGTCCCTCGGTTCGCTCGTGGAGTCACCGGCGGCGCGCAGCTCGGCGCGGGCGCGCTCGACCCAGTGATCGGCCTGGTAGGACTGGAAGATGCGCACCGCGTCGCGCAGGTGTTCGCGCGCCGCCTTGGGCTTGCGGCCCCTGCGCAGCCGGTTGCCGTACAGCAGCTCGGTCTTGGCGAGTTCCATCGCGGTGCCGCTGGCGCGGTGCAGCCTGATCGCTTCCTCGAAGTGCTCGTCGGCCGTCCCGGCTTCCAGCAGCCCGCGGCAGCGGTGCGAGAGCGCGAGCCGGGCCGTGCTGCCGGTGACACCCGCCCACCTCTCGAACGGCTGCAGCGCCCTGTCCCCAGCGGACTGCCTGCCGCACGCCACGGCGGCCTCGACGACGTGCGGCGCGGCCATGACCTTGATGCCCGCGTGGCCGGGGTGCAGCCGGAGCCGGTCCAGCGCGTCGGCGGGGCGGTCGCGGGCGAGGTCGACGCACGCGAACGCCCAGGCGCCGAACGTGCCGGGTCTGGCGAGACCCCGTTGCATGATGTGTTCGCCGGCGGTGTCCATGCGGTGCAGCGCCGTGTCCGCGTCACCCCGCAACGCCGCGAGCAGCGCGAGGATCGTCAGGTGGTCGACGACGGCGTTGTGCTGCCCGATGGCCGTCGCCGCGTGCACGCCCTCGGTCGCCGCGGTGAGCGCCGCCGCGTGCTGGTCCAGCAGCAACGCCGACAAGGCCCGGTACACCAGCGCCCACGGCACCATGGCCGTGAACCCGCTCTCGCGCGCCGCCGTCACCGCGCTGGTCGCCATCTCGTTCGACCTCGTGGCGTCTCCCAGCACGTAGGCGGCTTGGCTGGCCCAGATCCGCGCCTGCGGCCCCGGCACCCGGTCGGCCAGCTCGATCACGCTGCGCAGCGCGGGCAACGCCTCGTCGTGCCGGCCGTCGAAGGTCGCGGACATGCCGACGAGGTGGTCGAGCGTCAGTCTCGTGGCCGGGGGTTCGTCGCCGCGCCGGATGTCCCGCGCGAAGTCCGCGATGGCCGTGTACCGGCGGTGGTCCCCGGCGATGCTGGCCGCCTCGCCCGCGAACCCCAGCGCCGCCACGGCGAGCAGCCGCCGCGAGCTCACCAGTGCCCTCGCGGCACGGACCAGCCGGTCGGCGGCGACGTCCGGGAGGCTCTCGCCGAGGTCGATGCCGCCGACGACGAGGTCCATCAACGCCCGCAGCTCCGGGGTGTGGGTGAGCCGGACCGCGGTGCGCAGGACGGCGCGCGAGCGGTGCGGCGCGCCGTGCGCCCAGTGGTCGGCGGCGGCCTTGAGCAGGTTGTGCGCCTTCTCCTCGGGGTCGGCGGTGAGCCGTGCCGCGCGGTCGTGGTCACGGGCGGCGGTCGCGAAGTCGCCGCACCGCCGTGCGTGCTCGGCGTGCGCGGTGAGGGCGTGCGCGAGTTGCGTGTCCTGGTTGGTGACGGCCTGGTGCCACGTGCGCCGCGGCCCCGGCGGCAGGGTCTCCGCCAGCTCGGCGTGCGCCGCGCGTTGCAACCGCAGCGGCACGTCCGCCCGCAGCGCCGTCCTGACCAGGCGGCGCGGGTCGAACAGCGGTCCCGCTTCGAGCACCGCGTCGAGGTCGAGCGTCGCGGCGTCGACCTCCTCGTCCACCGCGACCAGCGCGACGACGTGCTGGGCCTCGGCCGACAGCGCGTCGAACCGCGACCTCCACCGCAGCCGCAGCGAGCTGTTCTCCGGCAGCACGGCCGGCGCCGGTGCGATGCCTCCGAGCTGCGCGGACGTGAGCGAGCCCGCCAGCTCGACCAGCGCCAGGAGGTTGCCTCCCGCCAGGTCGGCGAGGTCCGCGGCCAGCGTGCCGGGCAGGCCGGGCACCAGATCGTGCAGGACGCGCAGGCTCGTCTCGGTGTCCAGCGGGTCGAGCGTGACGCTCGGCAACCCGCGTGGCGCCCCCTCGGTCGCGATGAGCAGCGCGGCCCTCGTACCTGCTACGTCCTGGGCGAGCTGCATGAGGCCGTCATCGATTTCGTCGACGTCCACGCACAGCATCGCGTCGTAAGTGCTCTTCACCGCGTTGAGCAACGTCGTTTTGCCTGAACCCGCCTCCCCGCGCAGCACAAGCACTCCGCCACGACCAACGCGCGCACGTTCCACCAACGCGTCGACTGCGACGCGTTGCCGCTCTCGACCACGCAGCACCGGCCCAGTCTTACGGCGGCAACGGCTCCACCGGAAGGGGTAAGGGCCAAATTCACCTACCACCGTTAGTTTTGCCACTGAAGTTTTTTGCCGACACCGGTGGTTGCACCGATGCGCTCGGCTGGTCGGCGGTTGCAGGGTCGAGGTCGTTCCTCCTCTGTTCCCCCTGCCGAATGAGGTGTACAACGCCGTGCAACTCCGCACCTTGATCCCGATCGCACTGTCCCTGGTGCTCGTCACCGGCACCACCGCCCAGGCCGCCGACAACCCGTACGAACGCGGCCCGGCTCCCACCAACGCGAGCATCGAGGCGACGCGCGGCTCCTTCGCCGTGTCGGAGACCTCGGTGTCCTCGCTGGTCAGCGGCTTCGGCGGCGGCACCATCTACTACCCGACCAGCACCGCCGCCGGCACGTTCGGCGCGGTGGTCATCTCCCCCGGCTACACCGGCACCCAGTCGAGCATCTCCTGGCTGGGCCCGCGCATCGCCTCCCAGGGGTTCGTCGTGTTCACCATCGACACGAACTCGATCTACGACCAGCCCGACAGCCGGGCCTCCCAGCTCCTGGCGGCGCTCGACTACCTCACCCAGCAGAGCTCCGTCCGCACCCGCATCGACGCCACGCGCCTCGGCGTGATGGGCCACTCGATGGGCGGCGGCGGCACCCTGCGGGCGGCGAGCCAGCGCCCGGCCCTCCAGGCGGCGATCCCGCTGACCGGCTGGCACACCCAGAAGAGCTGGTCGACCGTGCGAGTCCCGACTCTCGTCATCGGCGCCGAGGACGACAGCATCGCCCCGGTCGCCTCGCACTCCGAACCCTTCTACACCTCACTGCCGTCCACCTTGGACAAGGCGTACCTGGAGCTCAACAACGCCTCGCACTTCGCCCCGAACTCGTCCAACACCACGATCGCGAAGTACAGCATCTCGTGGCTCAAGCGGTTCATCGACAACGACACCCGGTACGAGCAGTTCCTGTGCCCGGCGCCGGGACGGAGCACGCTGATCGAGGAGTACCGGGACACGTGCCCGCACTCCTGATCCCGTGAGCACGGGTCGCGGCGTTGACCGAGCGCGGGGCGCCGCGACCCGACTTCCGCAGAGAAGCACGCAGCTCACTCGCACGTGAAGTGCTGACGTCGTCGGTGCCGGCCAGTTCCTCGGGAACGCCGAGCGCCGACGACGTCGGCGCGAGCGCCGCAGCGGTGTCGCCGGGTGGCGTGCCGGCCGAACGGACCAGGTCGTCGAACGCCGCCAGTTCCCCTGGCGAAGGAATCGTGTTCTCGCGACCCGCGGTTACGCGGCGAGGTGCCCGTCCGGCCGCACAACACCCGCCGGGGTCTCCACGTGGCCGCCGCCGCGCAGCCGCGAGAAGAGCGTGTCACCGCCGGGCAGCACCTGGTCGGGGACGCGGCGGCCGGTCGAGTACGCGACGTCGAGACCCGACAACCGCTCGGCGAGCACCAGCGACATGTCCGGAGCGGACGCGATCAGCTCGCTCACCACGGCGCGCAACGCCTGGCCCTCCGGCGTGTAGCCGGTCATCAGAGCGGTCTGCGCCCTGGTGTGCCGCAGGAGGTCGGCGCCGACCGGGTGGCGTTCGTCGTGGTAGGTGTCCAGCAGCGCGTCGTCCGCCCGGCCGGTGGCGACGGCCGCGAGCTTCCAGCCGAGGTTGTGGGCGTCCTGGATGCCGACGTTCATGCCGACACCGCCGGTCGGGAAGTGCATGTGCGCGGCGTCGCCGGCCAGCAGCACGCTGCGGGCGCGGTAGGTGGCGGCCTGGCGGGTCGCGTTGCCGAAGCGCGAGAGCCACCTCGGGTCGCGCAGGCCGAAGTCGGTGCCCGCGATCCGGGTCACGGTGGCGCGCAGCTCGTCGAGCGTGAGCTCGCCGGGCCACTCGGCGCGGTTCGTCACCGGGTCTCCTCCGACGATGCGGTGCAGGCCGCCGGGCAGCGCCACGACCATGAGACCGCCGTCGACGCCGGTCACGCCGGCGAAGCCGCGCTCGGGCGGGGCGTCGAGCACCACGTCGGCGAGCCAGCCCCACGTCGTGGCGTCGGTGCCGGGGAAGTCGACGCCCGCGGCCGCCCGCACGGTGCTGCGCGTCCCGTCGCACCCGACCACGTACCGCGCGGCGACGACCGAACCGTCGGACAGCCGCACGCCGTCCCCCGTCAGGCCCACCACCTCGCAGCCCCGCCTCAGCACGGCGCCCATCCGCAGAGCGCGGTCCTCGAGCAGCTCCTCGGTGCGGGCCTGCGGCACCGCGAGGGTGAACGGGAACGGCGTGTCCAGCGCCGAGAAGTCCATGCGGTCCGGAAGGCCGCCGAAGTGCCCGTTCGGGATCCGGATGCCCTCGGCGAGGAACGGTTCCGCGACACCGCGGCAGTCGAAGACCTCGATGGTGCGCGGGTGGATCGTGAGCGCCTTGGAGTTCGAGTCGCGCTCCTCGCGGGCCTCCAGGACCGTGACCGACGCACCGCCCAGCCGCAACTCCCCCGCCAGCCACAACCCGGTCGGACCGGCACCCACTACGACGACGTCCTGCATCGAACCCACTCCCTTGGTCACTGACCAACACTCTTGGATCGAGTAGACTAGGTCAGTGACCAAGAGTCAAGCGGACGTCGTGCGGGCCGCGCTGGAGATCCTCGACGAGCGCGGCGCCGAGGCGGTGTCGATGCGGGCCATCGCGCAGAAGCTCGACGTGCGGATGAACACGGTGCTCTGGCACGTGAAGACCAAGGCACGACTGGAAGAGCTGATGGCCGACGCGATCGTCGCCGGCGTCTCACTCGACGGCCTGCCGGACCACTGGCGCGACCGGGCGGCCGAGATCGCGCGCCGCTACCGGCAGGCCCTGCTCGCGCACCGCGACGGCGCGGCGGTCGTGGCGGGCACCTATGCGGCCGAACCGTCCACATTGGACACAGCCGAGGCTCTCGTCGCCGCACTGCTGGAGGGCGGGTTGTCCGCGCGTGACGCCGCGTGGACCTGTTGGAGCGTCATCTACTTCGTCCTCGGACTCGCCCAGGAGGAACAGGCGCTGCCGGCCGGGCAGGGCGACCTCGCGGTGGGCGAACGGCCCGCGCTGCAACGGGTGCTGCCGTTCCTCGCCGAGCAGTCGTTCGACGAGCGCTTCGAGTTCGGCGTCGCCAAGCTCCTGAGCTGATCACACCCTCGCCGCGGTACTTCTCACGACGTGCGCGCCCTGCGCAGCACCGGCGACACCCAGGCCGCCGCGACCCCCAGCAGCAGCACGGCGAGGCAGGCACCGAGTCCGGCGCGCGGGTCACCGGTCGCGACCGACACCCCGCCCGCGACCGCCGCGCCGAGGGGTTGCCCGAGCCCCCAGGCGACCATCCTGGCGGTGGTGTTGACGCGCGACCGCAGCTCCTCCGGGCACACTTGCTGCCGGTAGGTGATGCCGTTGATCACCACGACCGCACCGGTGACACCCCGGTACACCGCCGCCGCGCAGGTCAGCAGCCAGTGGCCGCTGACGAGGACCAGCACGCCGCCGAGCAGGGAAAGCGGCAACGCGGTCAGCGCGACCCGTGCGTTGCCCCAGCGCGCCGTGACCCGCGGCAGCAGCCAGGAGGCGATGATCGCGCCGAGGCCCCAGCAGCTGAACAGGGCGGCGAGCCGCGCGTCCCCTTCCGGCGCGACGCCGAGGACCCGGTCCGCGAACGGCACCAGCAACGCCGTCCACGCACCGCTCGCCACCGAGTGCGTGACGCCGGCGAGGGTCAGAACCCGGATGACCGGCTCGTGCCACAGGAATCGCAGGCCCTCGCGGACGTCCGCGGCGATCTGCCCCGCGCCCCGGACCGGACGTGGCGTCGCCATGCTGCTCGTGATCGCACGCAACAACAACGCCGAGCCCACCGCCGTCAGCGCGTTCACCGCGAGCAACGCGGCCGGGGCGACGACCGCGATCAGCAGTCCCGTCAGCCCCGGCACCACGAGTTCGACGACCGTCGTGCGCCCGAAGACCTTCGAGTAGGCGGCGGTGACCCTCTCCTTGCCCACCAGCGCGGGCAGCGCGCCGAAGTTCGCGGCGTCGAAGAACACGAACGCGGTCTGCGTCACGAACGCCACCACGACGACGTGCGGCGCCGTCAGCCCTCCTGCCAGCCACGCCAGCGGCACGCTCAGCAGCACGGCGGCGACCGCGAAGTCCATCGCGACCATCATCGCCCGCCGGTCGAGCCGGTCCGCGAGCGCGCCCGCCGGCAGCCCGAACACTAGGTACGGCAACGCCTCCGCCGCGGTGACCGCCGCCGTCCAGCCCGCGGACCCGGTCACCCGGTAGACGAGGACGGGCAGTGCGACCGCCGAGACCACGGCGCCGAGCACGGACAGCACCCGTGCCGACAGATACAGGCCGAAGTCGCGTTCGGACGCTCCCACCGCGTTCGTGTCCCCCATGACGACAGCCCAGGTCCCTTCTCAGTCGCGGTACCGGCAGGCGAGCGCGGTGGCCCGCTCGTGCAGCTTCACGCGCAACCACCGCGGCTCCAAGGCTTCCGCGCCCGCCGAGAGCTGCCACAGCGCCCATTCGGCGTGCCGGGAGTCCTGGAACGACACCTCCACGCACGACCAGCCGTCCGGCTCCGCTTCCTCGGCGAGAACGGCCACCGCGGTCGCCACCAGCTCGTCGCGCCGCGCGGGGTGGACCCGCAGCCGCACGACGACCATGTCGCCACCGGTCCGGAACCTGGCGCCGCGGTCCTGCCACGCCCGGCCCAGGTCCACCCGCTCCGGGCGCCGCGCGGGCTCGTCCAGCTCCTCCGCCGCGGTGATCCGGGAGAGCCGGTAGGTGCGGTCCTCACCGGACCTCGTGGCCAGCAGGTACCCCTGCTCCCGCACGGTGACCAGGCCGATCGGGTCGACCGTCCGCCAGTCCGGCTCCCGCTCCCCTGCCGCGTAGAGGATGCGCAGCTTGTGCCCCGCGAACACCGCACGCCTGACCTCGGTCACCACGGCGTCGGGCAGTTCCTCCGCGGACGTCCGGCGCGAGAGCAGATCGGTCTCCGGGTCGACGAGCAGCCGTTCGGCCGCACCGGCCGCGGTCCGCCGGTAGCTCTCCGGCAGCGCGTCGACGACCTTGAGCACGGCCGACGCGAGCGCCGACCCGAGCCCGAACACCTGCGCGCCCCGCCTCGACCCGGCGACCAGCAGAGCGAGCGCCTCGTCGTGGTTCAGCCCGGTGAGCTCGGTCCGGAAACCCGGCAGGAGCGCGAAACCGCCGTGCCGTCCGCGTTCGGCGTAGACCGGGACGCCCGCCGCGGACAGCGCCTCGATGTCGCGCAACACCGTCCGCGTGGACACCTCGAGCTCACGGGCGAGTGCCGTGGCGGAGAGCTGACCGTGCCGGCGCAGCAACAGCACCAGGGAGACCAGCCGGTCGGCGCGCATGCGAAAACCCTACGGGAATACGTGACACAGGATGTCGTGTATGGGTTGCGAGGCTGACGGCACCTGTTGAACGAGATCGAACGGAGCTGTCGTGGCAGTGGAACGAACGCCGGTCAACCCGTGGGCGTGGTCGGCGGAACTGGGTTACCACCAGGGCGAGGTGGTCACCGGCCAGACCCGGACGCTGTACTGCGCGGGTCAGACGTCGATGAACGCGGACGGCAAGCCGGAACACGCGGGCGACATGGGGGCGCAGCTGGCGCTGAGCCTCGACAACCTGGAGGCCGTGCTGGCGCAGGCGGGCATGGCGCTCGGGAACCTGGTGCGGCTCAACGTCTTCACCACCGACGTCGACCTGCTGTTCCGGCACTACGGCGTGCTGGCGGCGCGGCTCGGTGCGGCGCGGGTGGCACCGCCGACCACGATGCTCGGCGTGACGCGGCTGGCGTTGCCGGACCTGGTGGTCGAGCTGGAGGGAACCGCGGTCGCCTGACGCCCGAAGCGGCTGCGGTAGCCGGACGTCTGGCGGGCGTGCGCGTGCTGCGGCAGACACCGCGGCGCCGCTGACGAGAACGGACGGGGTGCCGACCAGCGGTCGGCACCCCGTCCGGGAACCGCTGCGGCGGTGTCCACTTTCGAGTGATTGATCCTCGGGCGAGAAGACTTGCACCCGCACCGGCTATCCCCCGTCCACTGGTTCGCGACCCGAACTCCCCTCCGGGGAGGTGAGGGGCGATGCTCGTCGACAGGGGCGCCTCGATGCGGATGATCAACGGCAGTTCGCGTGGTCCGGCGGCAGTGCTGAAGCTCTTGTGCCTCGCCCTGGTGTCGTTGATGGTGACGGGCTGCACCGCCGGGCCGTTCGGGCTCACGCTCGGCGAGGCAACCGGTGCGGTCACCGCGGAAGTGACCGCTCCGCCCGAGAAGACCACCGTGCTGGACGCCCGGCCCGGCGCGGCGTCGGCGATCGCCATGAGCTCGGCTCTCTTCCGCACCGCTCCTGTCGTGGTGATCGTCCCGGAAGCCGACCGCGCGGCGTCGACCGGCGCGGGTGGCCTCGCGGCACGACTGGGAGTGCCGGTGCTCCAGCTCCCCCGGGACCGCAACGCCGCGGCCGTGCGCGACGAGGTGAGGAGGCTGTCGCCGCAGGCGGTGCTCGCCGTCGGTGCCGACGCGCGGCGCGAGGTCGAAGCGTGGAGGGGGCAGGCGAAGGTGATGGCGATCGACGCACCGCGGGACGGTGCCACGACGGACCTCCCCTCCGACCTGCCCACCGTCGAGCCCGCCCGTCCCCTGGACGTGACGGTGCTGACGAACTCCGGCCGTGACGACGTGGCCGCGACCGCCACGGCCCGGGCCGCCGGCGCGCGGATCGTCCCGGTACAGGGCACCGACCCGAGGAGCGACGCGGCCGCGATCGACGCACTCCGCGCGGAGCGGTCTTCCGCTCTCCTGGCGCTCGGCGGGGACTTCGGTCCGCCGGACCGGTTGCGCAAGCGGGTCGACACGGCGATCAGCGGCGGGCAGCTGCCCGGCGGCGGGCAGGTCCTCTTCCCCGGCAGGCTGCTGGTCTGCCTCTACGGCCACCCGGACGGGCCCGCGCTCGGCGCGCTCGGCGAACAGGACCTCGACGGCACGATCGCACGGGCCAAGAAGCTCGCGGCCGAGTACGACCCGCTCAGCGACGTCCCCGTCGTGCCCACGCTCGAGATCATCGTGACCGTCGCCCACGGCTTCCCCGGCCCGGACGGCGACTACTCGGGCGAGACCGACGTCGAGTCGTTGCGCCCGTGGGTGGACAAGGCCGGGAAGGAAGGCCTTTACGTGATCCTCGACCTGCAACCGGGCAGGGCACGCCTGGTGGACCAGGCCAAGCGGTACGCGTCGCTGCTCGAGCTGCCCCACGTCGGCCTGGCCGTCGACCCGGAGTGGAAGCTCGGCCCGGACCAGGTGCCGCTGCAGAAGATCGGCGGGGTCGACGCCGCCGAGGTCAACGAGGTCTCGGCGTGGCTCGCCGACCTGACCGCCGAGAAGTCCCTGCCGCAGAAACTGCTCGTGGTGCACCAGTTCCAGCTGACGATGATCCGCGACGAGCACGCCCTCGACACCACCCGCGACGAGGTGCAGCTGCTGATCCACATGGACGGGCAGGGCACCACGGGCCAGAAGGTGTCCACCTGGGACTCCGTCGTCGGCGCCCGGCCGAGCGACCTGCCGATGGGCTGGAAGAACTTCTACGACGAGGACAAGCCGATGCTCACGCCGGAGCAGACCATGTCCTACAAGCCGAAACCGTCGATGGTCTCCTACCAGTAACGCTGCCACACGGCCGTCTTCGCGTCCGCCGAGCCGATCTTGGGGCCCGTGCGGCGGTTAGACGACGATCAGTTCGGGTAGCCGGAGCCAGGAAGGCATTCGACTACCAGGAGGCTGACGTGATCGGGTTCATCGTCGCCGGCCTGATCATCGGCGCGCTCGCCCGACTGATCAAGCCCGGCAAGCAGAACCTCGGCATCGTGGCGACGCTGCTGCTGGGGCTGGTCGGCTCCGTCATCGGCGGCACGATCGCCAACCTGCTCGGCACCGGAGACATCTTCGAGCTCAACGTGCTGGGCTTCATCATCGCCGTGATCGCGTCCGTGCTGCTCATCGGCGTCGCGGAGGCCGTTGCCGGCCGCAGGCGCACCAGCGTGCGCTGACCATCGAACCGAACGGGCCCGGCCACCACCCAGGTGACCGGGCCCGTTTCGCGTTGTCCGGCAAGTCAGGCGCGGATCGCGGTGAGGCCCCAGGTCGCGTACCGCAGCGTGGCGGAGCCGCCCAGGTCGTCGACGGCCGCGCCCACGGCGGCCACCACCTCGGCGAGCCGATCGGCCGGCAACAGGGTGAGACCTCCCGATGTGGGCACGAGGTCCAGCAGTTCGTCCCGGTTGTAGGAGCGTTGCCAGTCGTGCCTCCACAGTTCGGGCTCGCCGAACCCGCCCGCTTCACGGATTCCGTCCGCCGCCTTGGCGTACAGCCCCTGATAACTGTCCAGGATGGACATTTCGGGCCGAGCCACCAGCGGTGAGTCCGGAGCGAGCCGCCGATACGTCTCGACGAGGGCTTCTTGCACAGGCAGCGGGAGTTCGTAGACGTGCCCGAACGGCGCCAGCACCCCTCCGGGCCGCAGGACCCGCGCCGCCTTGGCCGCGCCCGCGACCGGGTCCACCCAGTGCCAGGCCGTCCCGGAGACGACCGCGTCGACCGCGCGGCCCGCCGGTTCCCAGGCCTCGAACGTCGCGACCTCGACCTCGACGCCGGTCCCCCGTGCGAAGTCCGCCATCCGCCGGTCGGGCTCGACTCCGAGCACCTCGCGCCCGGCGGCCTGGAGCTGCCGCGCCAGGATGCCGGTCCCGCACCCGACGTCGAGGAACCGCGGCCCCGAGCCGGCGGCGATGATCCGTTCGACCACCACATCGGGGTACGCGGCTCGCGTCCGGTCGTACCGTTCCGGATCGACGCCGAACGACTCGGCGACCTTCCGGTGCTGGTGAGGTGCGGGAGTGACCATGCGCCCACTTTAATGGGCAAGCGCCCACTCACGGTATCGTCGTTCGCTCGGAGCGAGAGGAGTCCCGGTGCCGACCGGAGTGGCGCTGCGCGACCCGCGCCGGCAGCTGTTCGACGCCGCCGCGCGCGTCCTGGTCCGCGACGGCGCGAGCGAGCTGACCAGCCGGGCCGTCACCGCCGAGGCGGGTGTCGCCAAGGGCGTGCTGCACCGGCACTTCGCCGACTTCGACGCGTTCCTCACCGAACTGGTCCTCGAGCGCATCGCACAGGTCGAGGACCAGGCCGAGGTCCTGCGGAACGCGACCGGCACCGTCGCCGACAACCTCACCTCCGCGCTGACCACCGGCTTCGACCCGGTCGCGGTGGCGATCGTCGTCCTGGTCATCGCGCGCGACGAACTCCGCCGCCGCCTGCGCGAGGCGGGCACCGCCCACTTCCCGCTCGTCGGAGAGTTCACGGCCGTGGTCGCCGGTTACCTGGCGGTCGAACGCGACCGGGGCCGGATCGCCCCCGACGCCGACGTCGACGTGCTCGCGCCGACGGTGATCGGCGCCGCGCACCTGCAGTTCACCGAGCAGGAGGGCGCCCCGGCCGCGGCCGAGGCGGTGCGCAAGGTCGTGACGACGGTCCTGGCCGGCGTCACGACGGCTCAGCGATGACCTTCCGCCCCGCTTCCGCGGCCGTCACGACCGATGCCCAGCCCGCCGAGCCGGTCAACCGGTGGACGGGGACGGGCCGCCCCACGACGCCGACGACCGACAGCACCCGCGCCTTCAGGTAACGGCCGAGTCGCGCTCGCGGTCGACGCGCTCGTGCGGTTCCCATCACGCCACCCCGGGAATATTCGTCGGCTCGCGGAAGATGACCTGGACGGTCCAATCCGCGACCCGATTGCCGTAGGCCAGGTGGCTCAGCCGCACGGCCCGTGGTACCCGCGCTGCGCCACCAGGACGACGCCGATCGGGATTCGGCGGCATTCGCCGCAGATTTCTCTATTACACGCCCACAGGCATCAAAACCGCTCGGTAACGCATTCTTCCGGCATTCGACTCCTTTCGATGCGTTCCGGATGCATCTCCGGGACGCCTCACCCCGAATGGAGCTGCCATGCACCACCCACGGCACCGCACCAGACCGGTACTGGCGATCGCCACCACGTCGTTCCTGCTCGCGGCCCTGGCCGTACCGGCGTTCGCCGCGCCCGTCCCCGGCATCGACGTCCTCTACACGCTCGACGCCGATTTCGACAACGGCGTCCTGCAGGACGTCAACCACGACGCTCCGAACAACGACCAGCTGCAACTCGACCGTTCAACCGTTTTCTTCCCGTACGTCAACGTCGCCGCGTCAGCGCGCGGCACGATGGTCCGCATCGACGTGAACACCGGCCAGATCGTCGGTGAGTGGGCCTCCGCGCCGAACGGCCGCGGGCGCAACCCCTCCCGCACGACCGTCGACAAGTTCGGCAGCACGTGGCTGTCCAACCGCAACGAGGGCGCGGACGGGCGCGGTTCGGTCACGCGCATCGCCGTCATCCAGGGCGGCACCCGCGTGAACGCCGACGGCACCCCCAACGCGGCCGGCGACTACCTCAAGGGCCCGTTCGCCTACAACAAGTGCGTCGACCGGAACCAGGACGGGCTGATCGCCACCAGCCGCGGCCTCGGCGACATCCGCCCGTGGACGAACGCGGGTGGCGCGGACGACAACGGCGGTGTCACCACCGCCGCCGACGAATGCGTGATCAACTACTCGCGCGTCACGGGCAGCAACACGCGCACGGTCGCCGTCGACGCGCAGAACCGGTTGTGGACCGGCGGTCAGGACCTCGACCACGAACTGCTCGACGCGAACGGAGCGGCCACCGGCACCCAGTTCAACGTGGGCTGCGGCGGCTACGGAGGCCTGATCGACAAGGCCGGGACGCTCTGGTCCGCGCGCAACTTCGGCCTGTTGCGCTACGACCCGGCCGCGCAGACCCACGCGTGCCTCGACGGCACCCACGGCGACTACGGCCTCGGCATGGACCCGGTCACCGGCGAGATCTGGCACACGAACCTCTCCGGCAACCGCGTCGCCAAGCTCGCGCCGGACGGCACGCTGCTCGGCGCGTTCAGCCACGGAAGCCAGTACGCGCAGGGCGTCGCGGTCGACGAGGACGGCAACGTCTGGGTCGCCCACTCGCTGAACGGCGCGACGACGGTCGGCCACCTGCGCACCGACGGCACGTACGTCGGCAACGTCGCGCTGCCGGGAGGCGTCGGCCCGACCGGCGTCGCGATCGACAGCAACGGCAAGGTGTGGGTCACCAACATCAGCACCAACAACGCGCAGCGCATCGACCCGGACGCCGGGCCGGTCGGCGGCGGTGGCCACACCGTCGGCGCGGTCGACCTGACCGTCGACCTCGGCGCGGGCGCCGGACCGTACAACTACAGCGACATGACCGGGTCGGTCCTGGGTGAGATCACCGCGCCCCAGGGCACGTGGAGCGTCGTGCAGGACGGCGGCACCAACGGCCGTCCGTGGGGCACGGTCACCTGGAACACCGAGGCGGAGGGCACCGTTCCGCAGGGCACGTCGATCGTCGTCGAGGCGAGGACGTCCGACACCGAGGCGGGCCTGGCCGGGGAGAGCTTCACCCCGGTGGCGAACGGCGTGGCGTTCACCAAGACCGGCCGCTACATCGAGGTGCGGGCGACCCTGACCGCGAACGCCACCGGCGACAGCCCCGTGCTGTCCGACCTGCGGATCAAGTCGGCGGAACGCACCGGTGTGTTCTCCTGCCAGGCCACCGCGCTCGACCTGGCGGGCATCGTCTCGACGAGGGCGAACCCGCAGGACGTGCCGTGCGTGGACGACCACGAGACGCTCGCGAACGTCCAGCTGAACGCGGGCATCCTGACCGTGCGGGCCACGGCGCTCGACGCCAGGACCGACCAGTCGCCGGACGACCTCACGGGCACCGCGCCCGCGACGACGGATCTCGCGACGGCACGGGCGCGCATCGAGCAGACGCGGGTGACCAGCGGCCTGCTCACCATCGAGATCGGCGTGATCGAGTCGAACGCGTCGGTCACCTGCGTGGCGGGACCCGGCGGGCTCGTCCCGCAGTTCGCGGGTTCGTCGACCATCGCGTCGTTGAAGATCAACGGCGTGTCGGTGGCCGTGGGCAGCGCTCCGCTGACGATCCCGCTGGTGATCGGGTCGTTGCGGCTCAACAGCACGACGACCACCGCGACCAGCGTGGTGCAGCGGGCCGTCGTGGTGGACACGCTGCTGACCGATCTGGTGATCGGTGAGGCGAAGGCCAACGTCGAGCCCAAGCCGGGTCACCCCGGCGGCTCACCCTGCCGGGTCTGATCCTCGTCCGGAGCGGGCGGTTCCGGCCGCCCGCTCCCCCGTACAGGGCGGTGAGCGCGGGCACGCTCGTGCAGCGAATCGCGCAACCACTGCGGTTCAAGGGCTTTCGCGCTGGTGCCGAGCTGCCACAACGCGTGCCGCGACTCCGCGAAGGCGACCTCCACCCCTCCCCCACCGCCTCGCCCGGCACGCAGGCCGATCTCCAGGCCGGCCGATCAGAGACCGAGGCGCCGCTGCTCGGCCTGCACGACGCGCTGCTCCACGGACATCGCCGAGTCCAGCGCGCTCGCGTGGGAGTGCTTCGTGTCGCTTTCACGCGCGTAGTGGTCGAACAGCAAGGTCTTGTGATCGCGGACCTCCTGCACGCGGGCGTCCACGCTGTCCTTGACCAGCAACCGGTGCACGTGGACCTTGCGGACCTGGCCCATCCGGTGGCAGCGGGCGATCGCCTGGTCCTCCGTGCTCGGTTTCCACTGCGGCTCGGCGATGATCACCACGGACGCCGCCTGGATGTTGAGGCCCACGCCGCCCGCCTCGATCTGGGCCGCCAGCACCGCGTGACCCTCGTGTGCCGTGAACGCGTCCACCAGGTGCTGGCGGGCTTGCGCGGAGGTCGCGCCGGTGAGGGGACCGAAGACCTCCACGTGGTCCGCCACCGCGTCCAGGACGTCGTGGAAGTACGAGAACACCACGACCTTCCAGCCGTTGTCGCGGGACTCCTCCACGATCTCCAGCAGGCGCTCCAGCTTCGCCGAGCCCTGGGGCGTGCCCGGGGTGAAGGCGGCGCGGCGCATCGCCATCAGGTTTCCCCGGCGCACCGCGTCGAGGTACGCGGCACGGTCCTGCTGCCCGAACTCGACCCAGTCCTCCATCTCCAGCAGCTCGGGCAGCTCTCCCAGCACGTCCTCCTGGTTGCGGCGCAGGTACACCGGTGCGACGACGCGGCGGAAGGCCTTGGCCCCCACCACGGCGTCGATGGTGCCGGTGCGGGCCGCGACACCCGGCTGGAGGTAGGCGACCAGGGTGCGGAACTCCTCGACGCGGTTCTCCATCGGCGTGCCGGTGAGGAGCACCGCGCGCTCCGCTCGTTGCACGACCGAGTTGACCGCCTGAGAGCGCTGCGTGTCCGGGTTCTTCACGTAGTGCGCTTCGTCGACCACGACCAGGGTTGGGCGGAACCCCTTCGGCAGCACCAGTTTCGGCAACGTGCCGAACGTCGTCACACCGACGCCGCCCTGCTCCAGCCACTCGCCGACCGCGTCGTCGCGACCCGCGCCGTGCATGCGGTGCGGCACCAGGTCGCTGTGCCGCGCGATCTCGTTGACCCAGTTGACGACGACGCTCGCCGGGCAGACGACCAGGAACCCGCGGCGGCCACCGGCGGCGAGGCTCGCCATCACGGCGATGGCCTCGATCGTCTTGCCCAGCCCCATCTCGTCGCCGATGATCACGCGCTTGCGGGCCAGCGCGAACTTGGCGCCGAACACCTGGTAGCCGCGCAACGACACCTTCAGCAGGCTGGTGTCCAGCGCGGTCGCGTCGACCTCGTGCTCGATGTCCGCGGGGACGAACCCCTTGGCGGCACCGCGATCCGGGACCGCTCCACCGAGGTCGGCGAGGAGCGTGTTGTACGCGGCGGCGTCGAGCTCGTAGTCGCGCCACAGCGCGCGGTGGTCCAGGTCCGGCACCCGCAGCTGAGCGCCCACCGCGCGCAACGCCGTAACGTCACGGCCGGCCAGCAGAGCCTCGAGCCGGCCGAGCGAGTCGAGGGCGGCCTGGCGCTTGCCGCGCGACGAGAAGAACATGCGCAGCCGGCTCCAGGCGCGGGAGGCGGCGCGCACGTCGGCGTCGACCCTGCCCAGGACGTCCGTGAGAGGCTCCACCAGCGGGCCGACGAGCTGGTTCGCCCTGCGCAGCTTGGACAACAGCTGCAGCAGCTCGGTCTGGGCGCGGTCCGCTCGGTCGGGGTCCAGGCGAACGGTCGTGTCGCGCACGACGCCCTCGACGACGGCGCGGGCGACCTGAACGATCTGCTCGGCGGACTGCCTGCCGACACCGGGCACGCCGTCGAGCTGCTCCGGACGCGCCGCGGCGACGTCGGCGACGGTCTTGTACCCGGCGGCCTGCAGCTTGCTCAGCCGCAGGTTCGCCTGCGCGTCCCGGAGCCTGTCGACCGGCATGGCGCGGAGCTTCTCGGCGACCAGCGAGTCGCGCACCTCCCGGTACCGCGCGGCGGCCAGCGCCCGCAGCCGGTCCGGTTCCGCGCGCACCCCTGCCGCCTCGGCACGGAACGCCTCCGCGGCGGCCAGCACTGCGCGGGCGTGCTTGCCGGCCTTCGACGAGTCGTCCACCCGTGTCCTTCCGTCAGGTGGTGCGAGAGTACCGAGGCCCGGCGGCCGTGCCGGGAGCGGTACGTGCTGCGAATCCTCTTTTCAGCGGTGCCGGGAGGGGGCGCGGCGGGCATAGAACAGGACTCGTCCACGGCCACCGGGGAGGGGCGGTGCGATGACGGACGAGGCAGCGGGGCGTGCGTCATGACGGTCCGGGTGGTGCTCGCCCTGCTCGCCGTCGCGGCCGTGTTCGCCGTGCTGATGGTGTTGCTGTACCTGGCGATCGCCGTCTTCATGCGGGTGTGGCGGCGGGCGCAGGCCAAGGGGCGCACCGGCCCTTTCACGCCCGCCGCCCTGGCGTTCACCGTTCTCGCCGGGCTGCTGGGGTGGACCTTCCTGGGCGCAGTCCTCGTCCACCCCCGCAACGACGCGCTCGTCGGTCTGGTCGTGGTGCTCGGCGTCGGGGCGACGCTGGGCGGGCTCGCGCTGGCCGTTCGCCTGCTGCCCGCCCGTCCCGTGCGGTCCGGCCGCCGGCAGCGGCCGCGCACCCCGTTCCGCGTGCTGGGCAACGTGGCGGTGGTGGTGCCACTGCTGGTGATGGCGGCGTTGCTGGTCAACGGCAAACCCGCGACGGTCGGCGTCCAACTGCTGCTCCCGATGGCGATGCTGTCGGCGCTGTGCCACTCCGCGGCGCGGCGGGCGGACGGCCTCGACGCGGCGGCGCCGGCCGACCCGCGCCCGGCGGTGGTGTGGATCCGCGGCTTCGGCAACGAACGCCGCCTGTTCGGCTTCCGGCGGCGCGACGAGGAGGAGACGCGTGTCCGCCCGGAGCTCGCAAAGGTCTTCAGCCACCGTCCCGACCCGATGTCGTTCGAGGAGTACTTCGCGCCGGCGATCGCCGCGGCGCTCGGCCGCGGGTACGGCCTGGGCAACCCGCGCGACTACCTCCCGCCCGACGGCGTCGACCGCCACTACGCCACCGACGACTCGTGGCGCGAGCAGTTCACCGCCCTGGTCGCCGGCGCGCGGTGCGTGGTCATGGCACCGGGGGACTGGCCGGAGCTGCGCTACGAGTTCGGGGTGATCAGGGATCTCGGGGCGCACCGCAGGCTTTTCGTGTTCACCCCGCCCGCGGTCAGGGCCCGCCAGATCCGGCGGGTCAACCGGCTCAAGGGGTTCCCGCACGAGAGCTGGGACGACTTCGCGGCGGCGCTGGGTGAGGACCGCGGTTACCGGCTCGGGCCGGATCCGGGGCCCGGCGCCGTGGTGACGTTCGACGAGGACGGAACCGCCGTGGTGCTGGCGCGTGGTGCCGAAGAGCCCGCCGGCTACGTGGCCGCTGTGGTCCGCCACCTCTCCGAGGTCGGGGAGCCGGCGCCCGAGGGGTGACCTCCGGGTCAGGACGACCGCAGGCCGTCCAGCGCCGCGGTGACGAGACCGTCCGCCTCCGCTCTCCACTGAGGACGGTCGTGCGCCGCGCCGATGCCGTGCAGCGCCATCATGACGGCCCCGCCGGCGACGTCCCGGCGCAGAGCGCCCTCCCGCACCGCGGCGTCCACGAGATCGGGAACGGCTCGTTCCAGCGCCTGGCTGCCTTCGGCCGGCGTGCCCGCGCGGGAGGCCATCAGCGTGGCCTGCGTCCCGGCGAGACCCCGATGGGCGTCGAGGTGGTCGACGAAGCCGCGCAGGAAGGACGCCAAGGCCTCCTCCTCGGGCACCGTGCTCCCGAGTTGCCGTGCGCGGTCGCACAGCGCGGCCACCTCCGCGCGGAACACGGCCTCCGCCAGCTCCTCCCGCGTCGGGAAGTGGCGGTACAGGGCCCCGACGCCCACGCCCGCCAGGCGAGTGGTGGAAGTGGCCCGCCGTCAGCGCCGTCACCGCGGTGCTCGCCACGGCGGCCTTCTACGCCGACGCGATGTCCGACCGGCGCAACCACCGGCAGAAACGGGCGCCGGCCGAGCTGCACAGGGCCAACACCGAGCCGGAGAACGCCCTGGCGGAGAACGCGGCTCTGCACGCACAGCTGCTGATGCGGGCCCGGGAGGCGGGCGTGCTCGACGAACGGCAGCGGATAGCGCGGGAGATCCACGACACCCTCGCCCAGGGGCCTGGCCGACATCCTGACCCAGCTCCAGGCCGCCGAGCAGGCGCCGGACGACCCGGCGGTGTCGATCCGGCACGTGGCGAACGCGATGGATCTGGCCCGAGAGAGCCTCACCGAGGCCAAGCGGTCCGTGCACGCGGTCGAACCGTCCGCGTTGGCGCAGGCCCGGCTTCCGGACGCGATCGGCGACGTGGCGAGGCGCTGGTCGGAGGTGAACCGCGTCGAGGCGGTGCTGACCACCACCGGCGACGCCCGGCCGATGCACACCGACGTCGAGGTGGCGCTGCTGCGGACCGCCCAGGAGGCTCTCGCCAACGTCGCGAAGCACGCACGTGCCAGCCGCCCTGACCCTGTCGTACATGGAGGACCTGGTGACGCTCGACGTGCTGGACGACGGAGTGGGCTTCGCGCCGGACGCCCACCGCGGCGGCTCCCCGGACGGGGGCTTCGGGCTCGCCGGCATGCGGCAGCGGGTGCGGCGCCTCGCGGGACGGCTGGACGTCGAGTCCGAGCCGGGCGGGCGCACCGCGATCACGGTGACGGTGCCGGCCATCCCGGCCGGAGGCCGCGGCACGCGGGCAGGCGGTGCTCTCCCCCACCGTCGCGACCCGGCTCGTCGGGCAGGTGCGCACACCGGCACCGCTGTCGCGGCGCGAGCGGGAGGTGCTGGAGCTGATCGCCCGGGGCTCGACGAACCGCGAGGCGGCCAAGCGGCTCTTCATCAGCGAGACGACGGTCAAGACGCACCTGCTGCACGTGTACGCGAAGCAGGGCGTCAACGACCGCGCGGCCGCCGTGGCCGCCGCGTTCTCCCGCGGCTACCTGGCGCCGCGGGACTGACAGCCGCTCACCGTCCACCGCGGACGTGGATCGACACCGGCAGCGAAGCCGGCTACCCGGCGGGAATCTCGATCGACTCGATGGCGGCCTCGGCCAGCGGGGTCGCGGTCGTGACGTAGCGGGTGGCGAGCGACTGGAACAGCTGCTCGGCCTCGATGGCGGGCCAGTCGCCCGCCAGCAGTTCCGCGGGCAGGTGCGGGTCCTGGCGCACGAGGTCGAGCCAGTCGGCGTGCAGCAGGAGCTGACGGGCGAGGTCGTCCGGGCCTGCCTCCGACGGGTCGCGCCACCTCGCCAGGAAGTCCTGGTACCGCGCGGCGATGGCGTCCGTGTCGAACGCCCGGCGCGCGAGGTCTGCCGCCTCGGTCGGCTTCGCGTGCTGGGCGGTGAAGACGGTGACGTTCTCGGCGAGGTCGAGGCTGTCGACCACCTCCGTCACGTCCCGCGTGCCCGGCGCGATCCACAGGCCGTTCTGCACCGGGCCGAACCCCGCCCACTGCAGGCGTGAGCGCAGGTCGTGCCGTTCGCCGCGCCGGCCTTCCGGCAGGGAGAAGCCGACCAGGGTCCAGGTGCCGTCCCAGTCCCGGTTCACCGCGCCCTTCTGCCAGATGCGCCGCTCGCCGTCGCGCAGGACGTCGGTCGCGCGCGGCGTGAGTCCGAAGTAGACCTTGCGGCCGTTGCGGTGCTTGGTGAGCAGGCCGCGGGAGGTCATGCGGGTCAGCGTCGAGCGGACCGCCTCCTCCGAGACGTCCACGCGCCCGAACACGTCGATCACGCTGCCCGAGTAGACCGCGATGCGGCGGTCGAACACGTACAGGCCCAGGAAGTTGAGCATCAAGGACTGGGGCGTCACAGCCCTCACGATACATGTTGGGCAGCATGTAGACGAGCGTCATCAATGTGCCCTACTTTGGATCGGGTTCCCCACGGAGAGGACTCGCCTGATGGAGCTGTCGGGAAAGGTCGCGATCGTCACCGGCGCGGGCCGCGGACTCGGCCGGGCGTACGCGGAAGCGTTGGCGCGCAACGGGGCCAAGGTCGTGGTCAACGACGTCGACGCCATCGCGCAGGAGGTCGCGGCGGGCATCGGCGGGGTCGCGGTGGTCGCGCCGGTCGGGCCGGCCGAGACCGCCGACCGGCTCGTCGCGACCGCCGTCGAGGAGTTCGGGCGGCTCGACGTGCTGGTCGCCAACGCGGGCGTGCTGCGCGACCGCGTGCTGTGGAAGATGACCGACGACGACTTCGACACCGTCGTCGGCGTGCACCTGCGCGGCACGTTCACCTGCGCCCGCGCGGCCGCCGTGCGGATGCGGGAGCAGGGCACCGGCGGCAGTCTCGTGCTGGTCTCCTCCCCCGCCGGGCAGCGCGGCAACTTCGGGCAGACCAACTACTCCGCCGCCAAGGCCGGGATCGCCGCGATGGCGCGGACCTGGGCGCTGGAGCTGGCCCGCTCCGGCATCGCCGTCAACGCCGTGGTCCCGGTGGCCGCCACGGAGATGACGCGGACGATCCCCGCGTTCGCGCCGTTGATCGAGGAGTCGGAACGGACGGGCGCGCCGCTGCCGGACTGGGTGCGCCGCGACGAGGGTCTCGGCACCGTCGAGGACGCCGCCGAGCTGATCGTCTACCTCGCCTCGGACGCGGCCAGGGGCGTGACGGGACAGGCGATCGGCATCGGGGGCGACCGGCTCGCGCTGTGGTCGCACCCCGCCGAGAAGCACGTCGAGTTCGCCACCGGCGGCTGGACGGCGGCCGCGATCGCCGAGCGGTTCGGCGAGTTCGAGCCCGAGTCGTACGGCATCCCGCTGCCGGTGGCACCGTGAACGCGCCCGGGATGGACGTGGACGAACTCGTCGCCATCGACGTCCACACCCACGCCGAGATCTCCCGCGACGGCCACAGCTCGCTCAGCCCCGCCCTGCTGGAGGCGTCGGCCAAGTACTTCAAGGCCGCGCATCGGCAGCCGACGATCGCCGAGACCGCTCAGCTCTACCGGGAGCGGAAGATGGCCGCGGTGATCTTCACCGTCGACG
Source organism: Lentzea sp. CC55 (assembly GCF_021056325.1). NCBI lineage: Bacteria > Bacillati > Actinomycetota > Actinomycetes > Pseudonocardiales > Pseudonocardiaceae > Lentzea > Lentzea sp. CC55. The sequence continues at coordinate 123,807 of NZ_JAJCXE010000054.1, forward strand.
CCGAGCACGCCACCGGACATCCGCGCATCTCCAACGAGGAGGTCGCCGCGTCCTGCGCCGAGCACGCCGACGTGCTGATCCCGTTCGCGAGCGTGGACCCGTGGAAGGGCCGCGCCGCCGTCCGGGAGGCGCGCCGGCTCGTGCAGGAGCACGGGGTGCGGGGCTTCAAGTTCCACCCCAGCCTGCAGGACTTCTCGCCGGACGACCGGATGGCCTACCCGCTCTACGAGGTGATCGAGGAACTGGGTGTGCCCGCGCTCTTCCACAGCGGTCAGACCGGCATCGGCGCCGGCGTGCCCGGTGGCGGGGGCATCAGGCTCAAGCACTCCAACCCGATGCTCGTCGACGACGTCGCCGTCGACTTCCCGCACCTGCGGATCGTGCTCGCGCACCCGTCGTTCCCGTGGCAGGACGAGGCACTCGCCGTGGCGACGCACAAGCCTTTCGTCCACATCGACCTCTCGGGCTGGTCGCCGAAGTACTTCCCGCCGCAGCTCGTGCGGTACGCGAACACGTTGCTGCAGGACAAGGTCCTCTTCGGCTCCGACCACCCGGTGATCACGCCGGACCGCTGGCTCGCGGACTTCGCGAAGCTGGAGATCTCCGACGAGGTCCGGCCGAAGATCCTCAAGCACAACGCCGCCCGTCTGCTCGGACTGGTCAAGGAGGACTCATGAGCACCACCGTCGTGCACGGCCTCGAAGAGCTCGAAGCCCTGGCGGGCCACGACCTCGGCCACACCGACTGGCTGCAGGTCGACCAGGGGCGCGTCGACACGTTCGCCGCCGCCACCGACGACCACCAGTGGATCCACGTCGACCCCGAACGCGCCGCCACCGGGCCGTTCGGCGGCACCATCGCGCACGGCTACCTGACGCTCGCGCTGCTCATCCCGCTGATGGGCGAGCTGCTCGAGGTCACGGGCGTGCGGATGAGCCTCAACTACGGCCTGGAGAAGGTCCGGTTCCCCGCCCCGGTGCCGGTCGGTTCCAAGATCCGCCTGCTCGGGCGCGTGGAGTCCGTCGAGGACGTGCCGGGCGACGGGGTGCAGCTCACCGTCGGCTTCACCGTCGAGATCGAGGGCTCCGAGAAGCCCGCCTGCGTCGCACGTGCCGTCTACCGCCACTACGCATGAGGTGAAGCCATGGCGACAACAACGCAGTTACGCCGTGCCGTTACGTCGAGCTTCCTCGGCAGTGTGATCGAGTACTACGACTTCCTGCTCTACGCCACCGCCTCCGCGATCGTCTTCAACAAGGTCTTCTTCTCCTCGCTGGACCCGCTGGTCGGCACGATCGCGAGTTTCGGCACCTTCGCCACCGGCTACCTCGCCCGCCCGCTCGGCGGTGTCCTCTTCGGACACTACGGTGACCTGCTGGGGCGCAAGAAGATGCTCGTGCTCACGATGTCCTTGATGGGCGTCGCGAGCTTCCTCATCGGCCTGCTGCCGACCTACGCGCAGGTCGGCTGGCTCGCCCCGGCCGGACTGGTCCTGCTGCGGGTCCTGCAGGGCATCTCCGTCGGCGGCGAGTGGGGTGGCGCGGTCCTCATGTCCGCCGAGCACGCCACGTCGCGGCGTGGCCTGTGGGCGAGCTTCACCAACGCCGGGGCGCCGTGCGGCATGGTGCTCTCCACGGCCGCGCTCACCGGAACCGCCGCCCTGGTGGGAGAACAGGCGTTCCTCGAGTGGGGATGGCGGGTGCCGTTCCTGCTCAGCCTGGTGCTGCTGGGCATCGGCCTGTTCGTGCGGATGAAGGTCGAGGAGACGCCGGTCTTCAAGGCCGGGCGCAGGCGGAGCTCCCTGCCGCTGGCCGACGTGCTGCGCCACCACCCGCGCCCGCTGCTGCTCGGCGTCGGCGTCGGTCTCGCCGCGTTCGTCGCGCAGTCCACGCTCACGACGTTCGTGCTCGCGTACGGCGTCCAGGCGGGCAACAGCAGGCAGGTCATCCTCAACGCGCTGACGCTGTCGTCCGCACTGGCGGTGATCGGCATCATCGGCTGGTCGGCGGCGTCCGACCGGTTCGGGCGCAGGCCCGTGGTGCTGGCCGGCGCCGTGCTCATGGCGGCGTTCGGGTTCGCGCTGTTCCCGTTGGTGGACAACGGGTACGTGGTGATCGCGCTGGTGCTCGGCCAGGCCGTGGTGCACCCGATGATGTACGGCCCGCTCGCCGCGCTCTACAGCGAGCTGTTCAGCACCGGCAGCCGCTACACCGGGGCGTCGCTCGGCTACCAGCTCGCGGGCCTCGGCGCCGGGCTCGCCCCGCTGCTCTTCGCGCAGGTGCAGAAGACCGCCGGCACGGACGCCATCCCGTACATCCTGGCGGCGTTCTGCCTGCTCACGGTCGTGTGCACGCTGACGCTGCACGAGACCAGCCGGACCAGCCTGACAGGAGACGGGGATGCGGAACGCGGGACTGGGCAGCTGGCCACACCGCCGAGCGCGCATGGCGCCGAAGCGTAAGGCGTTCACCTACAACGGATCCTCGACCACGTACGGCGAGCTGGCCGTCCGCACGACACGGCTCGCGTGGCGGTTGAGGGAGCTCGGCGTGCGCCACGGTGACCGGGTCGCGTACCTCGGCCCGAACCACCCGTCGTTCGCCGAAACCCTGTTCGCCACCCACCAGCTGGGCGCGGTCTTCGTGCCGCTGAACTTCCGCCTCACCCCGGCGGAGATCAACTACCAGCTGGCGGACAGCGGAGCCCACGTGCTGGTCCACGCGGCGACCCACGCCGCCGAACACCCGCGGGCCGTCTCTCTCGACACCTACGAGGAGTGGCTCGCCGGCGGTTCCGACGAGCCGCTGGACGAGCCGGTGTCCATCGACGAACCCGCGTTGGTCCTCTACACCTCCGGCACCACCGGCAGGCCCAAGGGCGCGGTGCTGAGCCACGCCAACCTGCTGTGGAACACCTTCAACCTGATGATCGGCGTCGACATCGCCTCCGACGAGGTCGCCCTGGTGGCGGCGCCGCTGTTCCACGTCGCCGCGCTCACCCAGACGCTGCTGCCCACGTTCGCCAAGGGCGGGCACAGCGTGATCACGCCGGGCTGGGACGTGCCGACGTGCCTCGACCTGGTCGAGGAGCACGGCGTGACGTGGATGTTCGGCGTGTCCACGATGTTCGCGGACCTGGCCGCCTCGCCGCGCTGGGAGACCGCCGACCTGTCGTCGGTGCGCGTGCTGCTCTGCGGCGGCGCGGCGGTGCCGGACGCGGTGATCCGCGCGTACCAGGACCGCGGCCTGGTGTTCTGCCAGGGCTACGGCCTCACCGAGACCGCGCCCGGTGCCACGTTCCTGGAGGCGTCGGACAGCGTGCGGCACGCGGGCTCGGCGGGCACGTGCGTGTTCTTCGGCGACGTGCGCCTCTCGGACGTCGGCGAGATCGAGGTGCAGGGCCCGAACGTCACCCCCGGCTACTGGAACGACCCGGTCGCCACCGCGGCGGCGTTCACCGAGGACGGGTGGTTCCGCACCGGCGACCTCGGGAGGTTCGACGACGGGCACCTCTACGTCGTCGACCGGCTGAAGGACATGTTCATCTCCGGCGGGGAGAACGTCTACCCGGCCGAGGTGGAGAACGCGATCACCTCGCACCCGGACGTGGCCGAGGTGGCCGTCGTCGGGGTGCCGGACCAGCGATGGGGCGAGGTCGGGCGTGCGTTCGTCCGGCCTCGTGACGGCGCCGTGGTCGACGCGGCCGGGCTGCGGGAGTTCCTGGCGCCACGACTGGCGAAGTACAAGATCCCGGTGCACGTGGAGGTGGTGTCCGACCTGCCGCGCACCGGGTCCGGGAAGGTGCTCAAACCCGCGTTGCGCCGGCTGCCCCTGTGACCGCCGGCGCCGCGGCGGCGTGCCGGGCCAGCAGCGTCCGGACCGCCTCGTCCACCGAGGAGGCCAGCGCCTTCTCGGTGGGCGCCCAGTTCACCAGCAGCATGCGCGGCCAGAACGCGAAGTTCGAGATCATGCCGAGGAACTGGGTGGCCGCCTGCACCGGGTCGTCGAGGTCGAGCGTGCCGGCCCGCGCCTCGGCCGCGAGGTAGTCGCGGACGGCGTCGAAGAACGGCAGCTTGCCGAGCTTGAACTGGGTCTGGCCGAGCTCGGGGAAGCGCGGCGCCTCGGCGATGACGATGCGGAACAGGTCGGCCATGCCCGGACGGGTCAGCAGCGCCACGTACCGGTTGCCCAGCGCCGTCAGCCCCTTCACCGGGTCGCCGGGCTCGGGCGTGAGCGCACCCTCCTCCGTCCGCCAGTACTCGGTGACGATCGCGTCGAACAGCTCCGCCTTCGTCGGGAACTGCTTGAACAGCGTCGCCTTCGAGACCCCGGCCGCCTCGGCGATGCGCGCGAGCGACGTCTTGTCGTAGCCCGACTCGAGGAACAGGCCGGTGGCGGCGTCGACGATCGCGGTCCGCTTCTGCTCGGCCATGCGCTCGTGGTAGGTCGGCATGACGCCAGTATGCCATGAGGTGAGTCACTTGACTCACCATCACCGCCCGGCCTACCGTTCCGAGGCGAGTCACTCAACTCACCACTGGAGGACGGAATGGGACGCTTCGACGGCAGGACGGTGTTCGTCACCGGCGCGACGAGCGGGATGGGCGCGAGCCACGTGCGGGGCTTCCACGCCGAGGGCGCGCAGGTCGTGATCGCGGCACGGAACCTCGCGGCAGGTGCCGCTTTCGCGGAGGAACTGGGTTCGCGGGCCCTCGCCGTGCGCCTCGACGTGACGGAGGAAGAGGCCTGGGCCGAGGCCGCCCGTGCCGCGGAGGAGCGGTTCGGGCCGGTGTCGGTGCTGGTCAACAACGCGGGCACGCAACACCCGGCAGCGCTGGTCGAGGACACGTCCCGCGAGGTCTGGGACCGGGTGCTGGCCGTGAACCTGACGGGGCAGTTCCTCGGCATCAAGCACCTCGCGCCGTCGTTGCGCCGGGCGGGCGGCGGAGCGATCGTGAACATCTCCTCGACGATGGGCAACACGGGGTCGCCGTTCTACGCGCCCTACGTCGCGAGCAAGTGGGCGTCACGCGGGCTGACCAGGACCGCGGCCCTGGAGCTCGGCCGCGACGGGATCCGGGTGAACTCGATCCACCCCGGGGTGGTGGCGACGCCGCTGATCACCGAGCCGGTGGCGGACGGTCAGCCCGCGATCGGCGACGTCTACTCCCCCGCGCCGTTCGCCGTGCCGCGGCTGGGCGAACCCGCCGAGGTCACCTCGCTGGTGCTCTACCTCGCTTCGCGGGAGGCGGCGTTCGCGACCGGGGCGGAGTTCGTGCTGGACGGCGGGCTGCTGCTCGGGCCGGCGCTAGCGGCGTAGCCGGTCGAGGTGGTCGCGGACCGGGCCGAACGTGAAGAGCCCGGTGCCCGCGGCGAGCTCGTGTTCCGCCGGGAGCAGCAGGTCGTGCGCGCGTTCCCGGAGTTCGTCGTCGTCCAGGCGGATCGCCGCCATCGCGAGCAGGCACGCCCGCACCTCGCTGAGCAGGTCCCGGGGTCCCGGGCCCAGCGCTCGTGCCGCCTTCCCCGCCTCTTCCGCGGGCAGCACCAGCGGGCGCACCCAGTCCCGGTGCGGACCCCAGTCGTCGTCCAGGTCCACCGCGGACGGGCCGTGCAGGCTCAGCAGGGCCAGCGGCAGCAGGCCGCGTTCCATGCCCCACATCCCCGTGCCCCGCACCCGTGCGGCGGCGGCCCGGTAGGCGCGGTCGGCTTCGGCCTTCCTGCCGGCGGCGGCCAGTTCCAACCCCGCGTACCAGCCGGTGAAGACGCCGACGAGCGGCAGGTCGTGCCGTTCGGCCAGGTCGTCGGCGGCTTTCGCGTGCCGGCCGGCGGTGCCGAACTCGGCCAGGGCCGCGTGGGCCTGGACGAGGACCAGGTGACCGAGGACCTCGTGGGTCACCGAGTGCTGTCCGACCTCGACGAGGTCGCGGCCGATGGCGGCGCGTTCGCGGGCGAGACCGGTGCGCTGGAACGTGTGCATGAAACGGGCGTTGAGGGCGAACGCGCGGAGCGCGGGGTCGCCGAGGGCCTTCGCGATGGCCTCGGCCTCCTCCGCTTCGGCGAGGCGGGCGCTGGTGCCCCGGTCCTCCATCGCGATGGTCGCGAGCAGGCGGGCCCGGGTGGCGGTGGGGCCGGGGAACGCGGTCAGCGTGCGCTCGGCGGCGGCGATGATCTCGGCGGAGTGGGCGGGGTCGTCGTTGGTGGTCCAGATGCCGGGGACGTCGAAGGAGCCGAGGACGTCCGCGACCGCCTGCGGATCGGCGGAGCTCCGCAACGCCGCCGAGCGCTGCTCCCGCGCCGCCTCCAGGTCCCCGCTCACGGCCAGCGCCCTGACCAGCCCGGTCACCAGGTCGAGCCGCACCCCGCCGGCCGCCGCGATCGCCGCCCGCCACAGCCGCACCGCCTCACGCGGTGACCTCGTTCCCGCCGCGGCCGCCGCCAGAGCCCGGACGGCCGCCGTTCCCCGTGCGCCCGCCAGCAGGTAGTGGTGCGCGAGCACGTGCACGTCGTCCGGCCGCAACGACTCGAGCGCCGACGCGACGGCGGCGTGCCAGCCCGCGCGCCTGGTCAGCGACACCTCCTCGTACACCGTGTCGCGCACCAACGCGTGCGTGAAGCGGAAGCGGCCGGGCGCGACCTCGACCACGAACCCCGCCTCCAGTGCGAGGTCCAGCGCGTCGAGCACGTCGGAGCCGGCCAGGGCGCTCAGCAGGTCCACCTCGACGTCACGCCCCAGCACCGACGCCTGGTGCAGCACCCGCCGCACCTGCGCGGGCAGTCGGCCGAGGCGGTGGCGCAGGACGTCCCGCACCCCCGCCGGGACGTCGCCGAGGTCGCCGCCCGAGGACACCAACCGGACGAGTTCCTCGACGTAGAACGGGTTGCCGCCGCTGCGCGCGTGGATCGCCCGCGCGTCCGGCGAGCCCACCAGTTCGCCGACCGCCTCCTCGGACAGCCCGGTGAGCTCGACGCGGACCGGGCCGAAGCGGGCCAGCGCCTCCAGCGGCACGGCGGTGCGCGACGTGGCGACGACCAGCACGCGGCCGGAGAGCCTGCGGCCGGTGAACGCGGCCAGCACCGCCAGCGTCTCGTCGTCCGCCTGGTGCAGGTCGTCCAGCACGACGACCACCGGCGCCGCCGCCTCCACGGTGGACACCACCGAGAGCCTCAGGTGGAAGCGGTCGGCGGAGGCGAGCCGCTCCCCCAGCGCCTCCACGACCTGCTGCCACGGCCACGCCACCGGGGCGTCCTCCGGGCAGCGCGCCCAGACAGTGGTCCAGCCGCGCCCCGCCAGGGCACCGGAGAAGGCCTCGGCCAGCGCGGTCTTGCCCACGCCCGCCTCGCCCGTGACCAGCGCGACGCCCAGTCCGGCGGCCGGCACCGCCGCCTCCAGCGCCGAGAGCTCCGCCGACCGTCCCACCAGCACGGGAGCGGAGAGCATCAGACCGGGCGCCTGGGTGAGGATGTCCGACTCCAGCGCGCGCAGCTCGGCCCCCGGATCGACGCCCAGGTTCGACACGAGCGCGTGCCGGGCATCGCGCACCGCCTCCAGGGCGTCGCCCTGCCGTCCCTCGCGGTAGAGCGCCAGCGCCAGCAGGCTCCAGGCCTTCTCGCGCCACGGGTGGCCGGCGAGGTGGGCGCGCAGATCCGCCACCACCTCGGCGGACCGGCCGAGCGCCAGTGCCGCGGACGCCCGGCGTTCGACGGCGACCAGCCGCAGCTCCTCCAGCCGGTCGATCTCCGCCCGTGCCCAGAACTCGTCGGCGAACTCGGCGTAGGCGGGACCGCGCCACAACGCCAGCGCACCGTCCAGCGCGGACAGGTCACCACCGAGCAGCCGCTCGAACCGCCAGGCGTCGACGTCCTCGGCGAGCAACGCGTACCCCGCGCCCTCGGTGACCAGCAGGGTCGACGGGGTCCGCGGTGGACGGTCGGGCTCCAGGGCCTTGCGCAGCGCGCCGACGAACGTCTGCACCGTCCCGACCGCCCCGTCCGGCGGGTCTTCCCAGAGGTCGGCGACGAGCGTGCGCACCGGAACGACCCGGCGGCGGGCGACGAGCAGCCGCGCCAGCACTGCGCGCTGCTTGGGACCGCCGAGACGGGCGGACCCCGCGGTCAGGGGGCCGAGCACCCCGAACGTCACCACCCGCTGACCCCGGTGCTGATCGGTTGCTGATCGGGCGGCGGGAAGCTCCCGGCGTGAACCACACCGCATTCGACCACCAGCGCATCCAGGTCGACGACGGCGTTGAGCTCAACGTCGCCACCACGGGCCGCGGCAGCCCCGTCGTCCTGCTGCACGGCTTCCCGCAGACCCACCTCATGTGGCGGCACGTCGCCGCCGACCTGGCCGCCGACCACACCGTGATCATGCCCGACCTGCGGGGCTACGGCGACAGCGACAAGCCCGCCGACACCGGCCTCACCTACGCCAAGCGCACGATGGGCGCCGACGTCGTGGAGGTCGCCCGGGCGCTCGGCCACGACCGGTTCGCACTCGCCGGCCACGACCGGGGCGCGCTCGTCGCGTTCCGCACCGGCCTCGACCACCCGCGGCACGTCACCCACCTCGCGTCCCTGGACGTCCTGCCGACCCTCGACATGTGGGACGTGATGCGCGGGACGTCCGCCGCCATCGGGTTCCACCTGTTCCTGATGGCCCAGCCACCCGGTCTCGCCGAACAGATGATCGGCGCCGTCCCGGACGCGTTCTTCGGCCACTTCCTCGACGTCTGGAGCCAGAAGCCGTTCCCCGAGGACGTCCGCGCGGAGTACCTGCGCGCCTCGCGGGAGGCCGTCACCTCGATCGTCGCGGACTACCGCGCGTCGGCGACCATCGACGTCGAGCACGACACCGCGGACAGGAACGCGGGCGCTCGGCTGGAGATGCCGGTCACCGTGCTGCAGCAGGACTGGGGCGCGGCGCTCGGGTTCGACGCGGAAGGGCTCTGGCGGGCGTGGGCACCCGACCTCGACCACCGGACGGTCTCCTGTGGACACTTCATGGCCGAGGAGGCGCCCGAGGTGGTGGCCCAGGCGATCCGCGACCTGGTGAAGAGGTAGTTCCCCCGGCGTTTCCAGCCGAGTGGGGCGCGGGTGCCGGAGACGCGGAGGACAGCCGCGGACCGAGCACCCGGCGTCACCTCAGGCCTTGACGCGCCCCTTGGTCGTCCACATCCGGTAGCCGGCCGACAAGGCCTCCGCCTCCGACCCGAACGCCATGTCGCCCTTCGTCCGCCGGTAGTACGGCGAATCGGGCGTGTGGTAGACCATCGTCTTCGAGTTGCCCTTGACCGGCAGCGACTTCCGCACCGGCGGCGCCTCGGCGGCGGGCGCGGGCGGCTGCTCGGCGATCACCACCTGCTCCGGCGGGCGGGGTGCGGGCAGGGCGAGGCGGGGCTTCGGCGGGCCCGGCTGCGGACGACCGCGCACCGACAGCCACGTCACCAGGGAGCCGACGCCGAACGACGCCGCGCACAGCAGGAACATCTGCGAGAACAACCAGAGCACGGGTAACTCCTAACGGACTGCGACGTCGACCTGGCGTGTGGCCGGGTCGTACTCGCCGTCGGGGGCGGGACGGGTCTCGATGGCGATCAACGCGGGCGACACGCCCTGGCCGACGAGGACGTCGCGGACCATCTCCCCGCGCTTCGTGGCCATCGCCTGGTCCGTGCCGTGGGCCACCAGGGTGATCGAGGCGCGCGGCGCCACGAGGAGCATGCGGCCGACCCGCTCGACCAGCACCGGTCCGTGGCCTTCCCACGCCGTCGTGCCCTGCACGAACCGGATCGCGCCGTTGCCGCCGACCAGGCGGGAGATCGAGTCGTGCAGCGCCCCGACGTCGAGGTCACCGGCCTGCGCGGACGGCGCGACCTCGATGCGGTCGGTGAGCTGCAGGCCGTTCGCCGCCTGCCTGACGGCCTCGCGGACCGCCGTCGCGCGGGCCTCGTCGGGCACGCGGGCGGCGACGGCGACCTGTCCCCTGTGGACGGTCGCGGTCACGTCCGACACCTTGGCGGACAGCGCGGCGGAGACCACGCGGCCGACGACGGCGGGCGGGATCGGCAGCGTGCCGCCGAGGCGCAGGGCCGCGGTGACGCGGTGGTCCTCGGTCTGCACGGCCTCGATCAGCGCGCGGCGTTCCACGTCGTCGGCGACCGCGCCGGAGACCAGGATCTCGGCGCCGCGCACCGCGACGAGCAACTGCGCGGGTTCGGCCTGCCGGACCTCGGCCGAGCCGACGCCGGACACGTCCGAGACGACGGCGCGCACCGCGTCGGCCGAGCGCGGGGAGACCTCGCTGACGACGACCGTGCGGCCGTCGACCGCAATGACGCCGTGGTAGCCGGCCTTTCCCAGGGCTGCCCGCACGTCGGCGTGCAGCTCTCGTTCCACGCCACCGCCGTAGAGGAACACGCCGGTGGCGGCGAGCAGCGCGGGCACCAACAGCCCGCCGATCCAAACCGCGTGAGGCAAACGCACCGCGCAGGGTTACCGGAACGGAAGTCCGCGAATCCAGCTGCCTCAGCCTTTCGAGCCGAACCTCACCCGGTCAGGTGGCGGGAGTCGCGGCCCGCCACCCGTCCGTTCCCGTCTACTCCACGGTGGTCCGCGTCCGGCGCCACGCGATCACGATCAGCGCGATCAGGCCGAACAGCGGGATCGTGCTGATGGCCCAGGACAAACCCATCGGCGGGCCGGGCTGCTCCATCACCTGCAGGTTCTTCAGCTCACCGGTGCCGGCACCCGCGGGACCCTCGACGTCGAAGCGCAGGGTCCACGTGCCCGGCTCGGGCATGGCGTGGATGTCGAGACCCCACACCTCCCGCTTGCGCGGATGGCGCGCCAGCGGGCCGTCGTCCTGCTCCACGCCGCTGTGCAGCATGGTCAGCGTGCCCTTCTTGCCCGCGATCCCGTCCTCGGGCGCGAACGTGAAGTCCAGCGACTGCATGGCTTTCACGGGCCAGGTGCTGAACCCGATGGTCAGGTCGTACGGCCCTGCCTGCACCTTCTCGGTGTGCACGACGTTCACGGGCTCGAAGGCGAGCGACGGGGTGGCGAGGCCGAGCAGCAGCGCGACCGTGCCGGCGAGTCCCAGCAACGTTCTACGCATGGCGGTTCTCCTTGGCGGGGACTAGGTGGCGCAGCATGTGGCCGAACCGCCGGCCGAGCATCCCGGCGAGCGCGCCGAGCACCGCGCCCGCGACGACGGTCGCGACGTAGCGCTCGGTGTTCGGGAAGGGGCTGCCGTAGGTGAGCATGCGCTGCAGCGGCGCGCAGGCCGTGATGATCACGCCGCCGACCGCGCCGGAGACCCACGCGGGCAGCCGGTGCAGCAGTTCCACCGCGATCGCGACGAGGACGAGACTCATCGGGATCATGTTGGGCAGGCCGGGAACGCCGTCGGCGTAGTCGCGCAGCGGCAGGCCGGTGGCGTCCGCGTAGACCTCGGTCGCCCACGGCGAGAACCACCAGAACAACGCCTGGAGCGCGGCGACGACCACGGCGACGGTCAAGGCTCCGCCGCGCTGCTTCAGGACGTACGCGCCCATGAACAGGATCATCACCGAGAAGAACGCGCTGCCGGCGTTGACCGTGTTGACCGGACCGCCGGGCAGCGCGCGCAGGCCGAGCACCGTCACCATGCTGAACGCGAGCAGCGTCGCCGCGGACGCCGCGACACCCCAGGTGCCCCAGCGCTGGTCCCGGGCGACGGCGAAGATCATGACCGCGCCGACCATGGTGATCGAGATCGACAGCAGCAGCCCGATGTGCGGCGGCGAGTCGATGACGGCGTCGAAGCCGTACAGGCCGTGCCACCACTGGTCCCACAACCCGTAGACCAGGAACAGCGCGGCGCCGACGCCCGAGATGAGGTAGCCGACGGGCGCGGCGAACGTGCGGCCGAAGACGCCGACCGCGCGACCGCCGACGATCGGGTCGACCTCCTTGTCGCGCTTGGTGTCCGCCGTCGTCATCAGGACGACGGCGAGGCTCGCCAGGCCCGAGATCGCACTGCCCGCGTACAGGAACAGGTGCGGCATGGTGAAGAACGTGTCCGGCCCGACGTCGGAGTGCCACTGGATGTCCCAGGTCAGGCCGATGAGCGAGAGCAGGGTGCCGCCGAGCACGACGCTCGCCGGGACCAGCCCGCGCGGCACCGTCCTCGCCGGCGACGCTACCGCCGTGATGTCCACAGTCGTTTCCTCCCCCTTCAGATGAGCAGGAGCGGGATGACGACCCGCTCCGTGCCGAGTGAGACGGTGATCTCCCATTGCCCGGCCATGAACAGGTCCACCTCCGGGACCCGGTAGCGGCCGGGTGCCAGCGGCGCGGCGGTGATCGGCGCGAGCGCGTGGCCCATCCGCGGCATCGCCGGCTCGACCGTCACGTCGCCCTCGGCGGCGTTGCCGGACCGGTCGGTGACGCGCAGGTCGAACGAGTTGCTGCCGGACCTGGTGCTCGTGGGGGTGAGCACGAACCGGTACCGCCCGCTTTCGGCGAGGTGCGGCTGGGCCTCGACGCCGCGGGGCCACAGGACGACCAGCGCCGCCACGACGGCGACGACACCGGCCAGGGCCGCGAGGACCGAGCGCTTCACCTCGGCCCCGCCTTCGCCGCGGGCACGTCGACGACCGCGGGGACCGTGACGACCGAGTAGTCACGTTCGACCTGGATCCACACGAGGTACTTGCCCGGCAACGGGAACGAGTAGGTGAACGGCACGTCCGGCCCGTACGCGGCGACGCTCTCGTCGGGCTTGTCCGGCATGCCGGGGACCGGCGGGATCATCGAGTGCACGTGCGCCCAGACCGGGGCGTCCACGGGACTCCCGGTGACCGGGCCGACGACGATCATGTGGCCGAGCATCCCCAGCCACGGCTGCAGGTCCCGCTCGCCGAACCTCGCCGTGACGGTGCTCGGCCTGCCCGCCTCGCGGATCTCGGCCGAGGTCTCGGCCTTGCCGTCGTTCGGGGCGGCCGGGGCGGTGCCCGCGACGGCGACGCTCGACCGCAGCAGCTGCACTCCCCCGCCGCGCCGGGCGATCTCCGCGGCGACGGCGTGCTCGCCCTGCTCCGGGTCGCGCAGGCGGGCCCGGTACTCACCGGGTGCCGTGCGGATCGGGTGCAGGTGGCGAAGGTGCCCGGACGGCGAGACGACGACGAGGTGGACGAAGGCGCTGTCGTGCACCAGCAGGTCGTCGACCGGCCGTCCCGACGACGCGTCGGTGAGGCCGAGCACGAGGTCGTTGCCCTCCATGCGCGGCAACATGGTCACGGGCGGCCGCGAGAAGTCCGTTGTGGACGTTCGTTCGTACGGGTTCATCACCGTGTCGAACGTCGGGTCCAGCTGCGTTCCGGGCGCCGCCACCGGTGGGATGGAGGGCGCCAGCACCGCCGCCGTCACGCCGACCGCCACGGCGGCCACCACGCCCGCCGAGGGGACCAGGGCGAGGCCGGGTTTTCCCAGCACCGCCAGCAGCAGCGCCGCGAGCAGCAACACCCCGGCCGCGATGAACCCGCCGTAGGTCGCGTTCTCCCACGGCGACGACACGAGCGCCGGCACGACGAACGGGATGGTCGCCTCGTTGACCGCCAGCTCCCACGGACCGGGCCGGTCCACGTGCACCACGCCGGAGTGGAATCCCGGCGTGGCACCGAGGACGACCTTCGCCGTGCTGCTCGGCGCACCCGCCGCGCGCAGCGTCAGCGTCAGCTCGCCCGGTGGTGTCCCGGCGTGCGTCACCACGTCGACGTGCACGGGGCCGGGCACCTCCGCGACCCGCCGGATGATCACCGTGAGGTCGCGGTCGCCGAGGCTCTGCGCGACGTGGAGGTCGGCGCCGGACTGGACGCCGTCGGCCGACGCGGGGGCCGCGATCCCCAGGACCGCCCCCAGCACCAGCAGCAAGATCGCGACACGTCGTTTCATCGCGACCGAACGTAGCGATCACGGCCGGTGCGCCGCGTCACTGCCGAGTCGGAAATCCCCTCCCCCGTGCGGGGGATCTCCGACCCCTGCTCAGCGGGAGGACCTCGGGCGCGGCATCCGGCAGGATTGCGGCCGATGGATCTGATCAAGTTGCCCCTCAGGCACCAGTCGTGGCTGGTCGCCGCCGTGTGCATGGTCGTGGACGGCGGTTTCGTGCTGCTCGGCTGCGAACCGGTCCCGTTGATGCTCCTGGTGCTCGCGATGACCCTGGCCGTGGACGCGGTGCTCGCCGGTCCCGCCCGGCTGTCGGGATGGGTGGCGCTGGCGCAGGCGGCCGTTCCCGTGGTCGTGCTCGTCTTCGTGGACCGGGGGCTCGACGCCAACGAGGCGGGCCTGCTGATCGCCGGCTACCGCGCGGGGGCGTGGCTGCGCGGCACACCGGCGTGGGCGTCGCTGGGTGTGCTCTCGGCCAGCCTGATGGCCTGCACGTTCGTCACGGGCCACGGCCTGCTGACCGCGGTGCTCGTCGCGGGCAAGGGCGCGGTGCTGCCGTGGCTCGTCGGCCGCTACACCACGGCCCGCCGCGCGTACCTCGCCGAGCTGGAGAAGCGGTCGGCGATGGCGGAGAAGGACGCGAAAGCCGCCGTCACCAAAGCGATCACCGAGGAACGCGGTGCGATTGCCCGCGACCTGCACGACGTGATCATCCACCACGTCAGCGCGATCGGCCTGCACGCGGGCGCCGCCCGGCTCGGCCTGCCGGAGGGCAACCCGCGGCTGACGAACTCGCTGCTGGCGGTCGAGACGTCCAGCCGCGCGGCGATGGTGGACCTGCGGCACCTGCTCGACCTGCTGCACGGCGACAAGTCCGAGGGCGCGCGGCAACCGGGGCTCGACAACCTCGACGAGCTGCTCGACGGCGTCCGCGCGGCGGGCACCCCGGCCCGGCTCGAGGTGCGCGGACACCGCCGTGACGTGCCGGAGTCCGTGGACGTCACGGTCTACCGGATCATCCAGGAGATGCTGACGAACGCCCTGCGCCACGGCGACGCGTCCGGTGTGACGGTGACGCTGGCGTACGAGCCGGACTCGCTCACCGTCTCGGCGGAGAACACGGCGGGCCGCGGCGACGACTCGGGCTCGGTGCGCCGCGGCCTCGTCGGCATCCGCAACCGCGCGGCCATGTTCGCGGGCACCACCCGGTCCGGTCTGGAACCGGACGGCAGGACCTGGCGCACCGTCGTCACGTTCCCCCTGGAGGCCTCATGTCCCTGACGGTGCTGCTCGCCGACGACCACGCGATGCTGCGCTCCGGCATGCGCGCGATCTTCGACACGCAGCCCGACCTGGAGTGCGTGGCGGAGGTCGGTGACGGCCGCGCCGCCGTGGCCGAGGTCGCGCGGCTGCGCCCGGAC
Organism: Lentzea sp. CC55; assembly: GCF_021056325.1. Lineage (NCBI taxonomy): Bacteria > Bacillati > Actinomycetota > Actinomycetes > Pseudonocardiales > Pseudonocardiaceae > Lentzea > Lentzea sp. CC55. Next base: position 139,153 of record NZ_JAJCXE010000054.1, read on the forward strand.
GTGGCCGTGCTCGACATCCGCATGCCCAAGCTGGACGGCCTGGGCGCCACCGAGATGATCCTGGCCGACCCGGCGAACCGCACGAAGGTCCTGCTGCTCACCACCTACGACACCGACGAGTACGTCTACCGCGCGCTCAAGGCGGGTGCCAGCGGGTTCCTGCTGAAGTCGTTGCCGCCCGAGGAGCTGATCTCCGCCGTCCGCGTGGCGGCGCGTGGCGACGCGCTGATCGACCCGTCCGTGACGCAGCGCCTGATCGCCCGGTTCGCCGTCAGCCTGGCGCCCGCGCCGACACCACCGGAGCTCGACCTGCTGACCGCGCGCGAACGGGAGGTGCTGCAACTGGTCGCGGCGGCCTACAGCAATGCCGAGATCGCCGCGCTGCTGCACGTCGGCGACGAGACCGTGAAGACGCACGTCTCGCGGGTGCTCGCGAAGCTGGGGTTGCGGGACCGGGTGCACGCCGTGGCGTACGCGCACGTCAACGGGCTGGTGCCGACCCGCCGCTGACGCGTGGTTCAGCTCTCCCAGGTGATGGGCGTCTTGAGGTACGCGTCGCCGCGGTTGTACTCGGCGGCGGCCACCTTCGAGCCGTCGGGCGCGGCGCTCAGCACGCAGGTCTCGTAGGACGCGCCGGCCGTGCTGAACGTCTTCGGCGCGCTCTGGGAGTCGCAGTTCGGCGTGTCGCCGGAGATGATCACGCCGGTGCCCTTGCCGTCGGCGCCGACGCCGCGCAGCGAAACCGACGTGTAGCTCAGGTCGCTGCCGCTCAGGTTCTCGACCTTGACCCGCAGGTAGAACGGCGTGATGTTCTTGGCCTTGTCGCCGAACTCCGCGAGGTCCTCCTTCGGCGCGGCCTCGATCGCGCTGACGGTGATCGCGATCGTGCCGGTCTTGCCGGCGGAGTCGTACGGGACGACGGCGCGGGCGCCGACCTTGAGCTTCGAGCCGGGGGCCGTGACGTCGCCGCCGGCGGGGACGGCCGGGGCCGGTGAGGACTTCGCCGTGCTCTTCTGGGTGCTGGTCGCGGCCGTGGAGGTCGTCGTGCCGGGGGCGGGAACCGCCTGGCCGCCCGTTTCGGAGCCGCAGGCCGACAGGAGCAGGCCCGCCGTCGCGACGGCGGCGATGAGCAGGGGGCCTCGGGCGTGCGTCACTGCGGGACTCCTCGGACTGCGGAACCTGGGGGTTGCCCTGGAGGCTAGGCCGGATGCAGGAGTGGCGGTATCGGTCGTTCGCACCACACGCCGCTCAGAGGTCGTCGAGGCCGATCAGCCCGTCCTGGATGGCCCGTGCCACGAGCGCCGCCTTGGTGGGCGCCTGCCGGCCGATCGCCGCGTACTTCACCCTGATCCGCTCCAGGTGGGAGTTCACCGTGCTGAGCGTGATGTTGAGGCGTTGCGCCACGAACTCCTTCGACTCGGACTGGAACCACTCGACGAGCACCTCGGTCTCACGCGGTGACAGCGCGGGCCTCGTCTCCGACCTGTCCCCCGCCAGCGCGCCCGCGAGCGCCGGAGGAGTGTAGGACTGCCCCTTCGCCGCCGCCTTGACCGCCCCGACGAGGTGGTCGGCGCCCTCGGCCTTGGTCAGGTAGCTGAGCGCGCCCAGCTCCAGGCACCGCAGCACTATCTCGTCGTCGGCGCGCATCGAGTAGACGACGACCTTGCGGCCGTCCTCCACGAGCTTGCGCAGTGCGGACGTGGCGGGTACGACGCCGCCGAGGTGCAGGTCGAGCACGACGACGTCGGCCGTGGCACCGGGGCCGGTCCACGCCACCCCGGAGTCCTCGCCGCTCGCCACGAGCTCGACGTCCTGCGCGGACAGCCAGTGCGCGACCCCCGCGCGCACGACGGGGTGGTCGTCGACCACGACCGCCGTCACGTGGTCCGCCATCGCGCCTCGCTCCTCACCAGTCCGCTGTGGACACTCGTCTCGACGGTCACCTGCACGGGTTCCCCACCGGACTCCGGCACCTCCTGGGGTGCGTCGGCCACCACGGCCACCCGCACCTCGGTGGCCGTCCGCAGCACACTCACCTTCGCACGTCCACCGGCCACGGCCAGCGCCCGGGCCATCGGCGCGACCAGCTCGCGGCGCACCTCCGTCGGCACCGGGATGGCGGTGCCGCTGACGGCGAGCGAGACGACGACACCGCGCCGTTCGGCGACGTCCACACAGGCTGTCAGCTCGTGCAGCAACGGGTCGGGCACGTCGTCGTTCTCCGCGAACAACCTGCGCAGCTGCACCGCCGCCATCGAGCACCGCAGGCGCGTCGCCCGGTCGGTGACGCCGACCTCCTCGTCGGCGAGGTCCGCGAGCAACGGCAGCAGCGCGCCCAGCTGCCCCTCGAACCCGGCCCTGAGGTCCTGTTCGCGTTGGAGGGCGAGGGCTTCGCGGGTGCGGGCGGCGTCGTGCTCGGCCGCGGCGTCGGCGGCGAGGCGGGCGTCGCGCAGGAGCACGCGCGTGATGACCAGGACACCGAGCTGGAAGCTCGTGCCGCTGAGGATGACCACCCCGGCCGTGCCGATGTCGCCGTTGCCGGCGTGCGCGAACCACGCGACGCTGAAGCAGACGTGCGCGCCGAGCGCCGAGACGAGCACCACGGGCCGTTCGACCAGCACGAGGAGCAGGTACCAGCCCACGAGCCCGAACGCCCAGTCCGCCGGCTCGAACGACGCCGCGGGCGGGAGACCGGTCGTGGCCAGCACCGACGCGGTGAGGACCACCGCGCCGAGCCACGGCGGGACCTGCGCGCGGGCCGCACCCACGTAGCCGGCGACGACTCCCAGCACGCCGGTGAGCAGGCCGTACGCGATCCACGCGGCGGGGCCGTGCGGATGGCCCACGAGCGGCGGGAGGGTGAGGACCAGCTGGACGGCGAAGACGACGACCAGCAGGACGCGCCGGGTGGTGGCGAAGACGGCGAGGTCAGTCATCGGCGGGCCACTCCAGCCGTGCCGTCGTGCCGCCGCCCGGCTCGGACTCCACCGCGGCGGTGCCACCCGCCGCCTCCATCCGCCCGACGACCGAGCCGCGCAGCCCGCGCCGGTGACCGGGCACCTCGCCGGGGGCGAAGCCCCGGCCGTCGTCGGAGATCACGACGACCGCTCCGCTCCCGGCCCGCTGCACGGTCAGCCGGGCGCTCGAAGTGCCCGCGTGCCGTTCGACGTTGGTCAGCAGCTCGCGCGCGGCCCGCACGAACGCCAGCGCGACCCCGGCGGGCACCGGCGCCACCCCGGCCTCCACCCGCACGTCGAGCGCGCTGTCCCGCGCCACCGCCGTGAGCGCGGCGCCGAGGTCGGCGGTGCCCTGCGCGGGGCCGCGTTCGGCCAGCACCACGAGATCGCGACGAGCCTGCGCGGCCACCACCCGCGGATCACCGCCGTGCGCGGCCATCAGGAACGTCGCCGCGGCCGTGTCGTGCAGCAGGGCCAGGTACTCGCGTTCGCGGCGGCCCCGGTCCAGCGCGACGGCCGCCGCCCGGTTCTGCTCGGCCGCCCGCTCCCGCAGCACGTCGACCCGGCGGCTCGACCTGCGCAGCAGCTCGTAGGCCACCCGCGCGAGCACCGACTCCAGCACGGCCCGCACCAGCACGCCCGGCCCGGTCGTCACCACCTGCACGGCGAGCAGGGCCGCCGTCGCCGGCACCGCAACCTTCGGCGACCACTGCCACTGCCACGTGATCAGCGTCGTGGTGAGGACCGTCAGCACCCACTGGTCGGCGTCCGCGCCCAGCGGCAACGACAGCACCACGACCCGCAGGAACGCCACCGGCAGCGCCACGCGCGGCAGGCGGAAGTCCGCGACCGCGCTCAGGACGACCACCGCGAACAGCGACCACCCCAGCGGCGAGTGGAGCGAGACCGCGCCGAAGAGGCTGATCAGGACGACGCCCGCGCCGCGGACGGGACCCGCGAGGCGGGACACCGTCGCCAGCAGTCTCGCCTCCAGCAGCACGTCCCGCATTCTGCGTCAGGCAGGCGCGAGCCGCCCGGCCACCCCCCGGCCGCATATCGTCCGCGTATCGAAAAACGCGTACGACCCCGCAACACGCCATCGGCTTCAGTGGACTCCCCGAGCGAGAACTGGAGTGCACGTGCTCAACACCTGGCAGGAGTGGGTCGGTACGGAGACCGGGGTGGTGCTGTCCACGGCGCTGGCGTTGCCGGTGGCGGCTCTGGCGGTCCCGGTCCTGGCTCTGCTGCGGCGGTCCGGAGGCGCCACGCGGCCGTGGCGCACCTCGTTGGCCGATGTGGGCCTCGTCTACGGAACGCTGCCGTGGGTGTGGCTGCTCCTGCTCCCCGGCGAGAACGCGGGCAGTCCCGGCAAGCTGAGCCTGGTGCCGCTGAACGACCTGCTCGACCTGGCGGCGAAGGGTGAGAGGTTCCAGATCATCGGCAACATGCTGGTGTTCGCCGCGCTCGGGTTCTTCGGCCCGCTGCGGTTCGCCGCGCTGCGGTCGGTGTGGCGGGTGCTGGTGCTCGCGGCGGGCTGCTCCGCGTTCCTGGAGATCACGCAGTTCGCCGCCAGGCTCGACCGGGTGTCCTCTGTGGACGACGTGCTGCTCAACGCCGCCGGTGCCGCCCTGGCCGCGGTGCTGTCCCGGCCGTGGTGGCGCGCGAAGACCCCGGGCGCGCCGCAGCGGCCCCGCCTCACGGCCGTCGGATGAGGACGTGCGGGCGATCCGCGGTGCCTAGGCTGGCCGCATGCGCGTGCTGATCGTGGAGGACGAGCCGCACCTGGCCGAGGCCGTCCGGGACGGGCTGCGGCGGGAGGCGATCGCCGCGGACGTCGCCGGGGACGGGGACACGGCCCTGGAGCTGCTGTCCGTCCACTCCTACGACCTGGCGGTGCTCGACCGCGACATCCCGGGGCCGTCCGGGGACGAGGTGGCGCGGCGGATCGTGGCCTCGGGCAGCGGGATGCCGATCCTCATGCTCACGGCGGCCGACCGGATCGACGACAAGGCGTCCGGGTTCGGCCTGGGCGCCGACGACTACCTCACCAAGCCGTTCGAGCTGCGGGAGCTCGTGCTGCGGCTCAGGGCGCTGCACCGCAGGCGCGCCCACGCGCGGCCCCCGGTGACCGAGATCGCCGGTCTGCGGCTCGACCCTTTCCGGCGGGAGGTGTTCCGCGACGGGCGGTACGTCGCGCTCACCCGCAAGCAGTTCGCGGTCCTGGAGGTCCTCGCCGGCGCGCAGGGCGGGGTGGTCAGCGCCGAGGAGCTGCTGGAGCGGGCCTGGGACGAGAACGCCGACCCGTTCACCAACGCCGTCCGCATCACCGTCTCGGCCCTGCGCAAGCGGCTCGGCGAGCCGTGGCTCATCGCGACCGTGCCGGGCGTCGGGTACCGCATCGATGCCTAGGACCCCGGGGCTCAGCGCCCGGTTGAAGTTCACGCTCAGCTACGCGGGCATCGTCATCGTGTCCGGCGCCGTGCTGCTGGCCGTGGCGTGGTGGTACCTGCTGCGGCACGTGCCGGACAACGACCAGGGGCTGCTCGGCATCAGCCCGAACCGCTACCTGCTCTCGCGCATCTTCGGCAGGGCCGCGGCCTGGGCGATGCTGTTCCTGGTGGCGTTCGGCCTCGTCGGGGGGTGGCTGCTGGCCGGGCGGATGCTCGCACCGCTCACCCGGATCACGGACGCGGCGCGCAGGGCCGCCGGGGGGTCGCTGTCGCACCGGATCCGGTTGCCGGGCAGGTCCGACGAGTTCCGCGAGCTCGCCGACGTCTTCGACACGATGCTGGAGAAGCTCGAGTCGCACGTCGGCGAGCAACGCAGGTTCGCCGCCAACGCCTCGCACGAGCTGCGCACCCCGCTCGCGATCTCGCAGTCGCTGCTCGACCTCGCCCGCCAGGACCCGTCGAAGGTCGACGCCGAGCTCCTCGACCGCCTCCACGCGGCGAGCCGGCGGGCGATCGACCTGACCGAGGCCCTGCTGCTGCTCAGCCGTGGCGAGCGAGGCGGCTTCCCCCGCGAGCCCGTCGACCTCTCCCTGGTCGCCGAGGAGGTCGCGGAGACGCTGCTGCCGTCCGCCGAACGACGGCGGGTCTCCCTCGACGTCACGGGAGGCACGGCTCGGACCACCGGCTCGGCGGAGCTCCTGCAGCGCGTCGTCACGAACCTGGTGCAGAACGCGATCGTGCACAACCTGCCGTCCGGCGGCACCGTCACCGTCCACACCGAACAGCAGCACCGGGCCTGCGTGCTGCGGGTGGAGAACACGGGCCGGCCCCTGCCCGCGGACGTCGTGCAGACGCTCGTCGAACCCTTCCAGCGCGGCGGCGAACGCATCCGCGCCGACGACCACGCCGGGGTCGGGCTCGGGCTGGCCATCGTGCACAGCGCTGTCCGGGCCCACGACGGCGCGCTGGACGTCGTCGCCCGCCCCGGGGGCGGGCTGCGCGTCACGATCCGGCTGCCCGCCTGAGCGACCACTGCCGCAGCCGCGGCCCGACCTCGTCGAAGAACGCCGTCTTGGCGCGGGTGTAGTCGTCGTAGTCGGAGGCGCCGGCGTGCTCGACGGCGAGTCTGCGCTTGACCTGCTCGTAGCGCCGCGTCTCCTCCGGGTGTGCGCGCAGCCAGTCGCGGAAGTCGGCGACGAACCGCGCGAACGGCGAATCGGCGCGGCGGACGTGCAGGATCGCGGTCCCGGCCGGGACGTGGAAGAGACGCTTCTCGTACGCGTCCGGCTCGGCCTGGTCGCCCGGCCGCACGGCGTCCCGGTGCACACCGGGCGAGTCGGGCCGCGAGCCGTGCGCCGGGACGAACGGCGTCGGCGCCAGGGCCTCGGCGAGCTCGGCGAGCGGGGGCAGGCGGGGCATCCGCACCTGGAGGTCCACGATCGGCTTCGCGCCGAGGCCGGGCACTGCCGTCGACCCGATGTGCTCGTAGACGAACCGCTCCGAGTCCGGGAAGGACGCGAGCGCCGCCCGCACCTCGGTCAGGAGGCGCTCCGCACGAGCGGGCCAGGCGGGGTCGTAGGCGGAGATGACAGCGGCGGGCATGCCGTCACCTTAGGGCCGCCACCGCGTCCACGAAGGGCTCGGAGGGTGCTCTCGGTCCCACGTGCGCGGCCAAGGCGCGGCGCGCCACCGCGGCCACGCGGACGATCACCAGCCACACCGCGCACCCGACAGCGGTGCACGCCACCCACACGATCGCCGCCGGCACCCAGGGCTGCAGGGGCGGGAACACCGCGTAGTGCGTCAGGTAGATCGCGAGCGACGCGCTCGCCAGCAGGCTCAGCGGGGTGAGCAGGCGGCGCGGCACCGGCAGGCGGGCCAGCGACAGGAGCAGGACCACACCCGAGATCACGACGACCTCGCGGGACAGCTCCTCCATGCGGCCGGGAACCATGACGACCAGGACCGCCACGACGAGGCACTTCTGCCACAACGCGGGTGAGCGTTGCGCCAGCCATCCGAGCGCGATGAACCACGCCGCACCGAACGTGGTCATGTTGCGGACGAAGAAGTCGCCGTCGACGGTGGACCTGAGCACGAGTCCCGAAGCCAGCAGCACCAGGGCGAAGAGGTACGCGTGGCGTTGTTCCCACCGCCGCACGGCAGGTATCGCGAACACCAGGGCGCACAGTGCAAGCACGTGCACGACGACTTCGACGAACCAGTACCCGGCGGCGCCCACGCGGGTGAAGTTGTTGACGAGCAGCACGTTGTCCAGCGTCACGTCGTCGGTGACCGCCATCCGGTAGACGAGCCACAGCGACGTCGGGACCGCGATGAACGCCGTGGCGCGCAGGATCCGCAGCGGATGGGCGGGCAGCAGGAACCGGGCGATGTTCCAGCCCGCCACCACCAGCAGCAGGTGGGCGCCGCCGAGGAGCTTGAACAGGCCGACGTGCGAGCCGACGACGAGCAGGATCGACAGCGCGCGCAGCACGATCGTGGTGTCGATCATCGGGGTGCGGGGGTGGGTGACGCGGAGCTGTTCGAGCCGCGACACCGGCATCGACGGCCACGACGCCGGCAGATCGCCCAGCAGGCGTTGCAGCTGGACGGTCATCTGCACGTAGCGCAGCGAGTCGCCGCCCAACGACGTGAACGTCGCCTCGTCGGGCACCGAACGCGCGCCCAGGACCGAGGAGAACACCTCCCGCACGGAGGTCCACTCGCGCCCGGGCGGTGACGCGACGGCCCGGTAGTCGACCTTTCCGCTGGGCAGCAGCGGGATCGCGGTCACGGGGTGCGCCCGGACAGCGGTCGCGGGCAGGCCGGTGAGGGCGCGGACCAGGCGTGCCGCGCGATCGGCGTCGCCCAGCACCGCCAGGACCAGGCCGTCGTCGTCCCCGGTGCAGGCGACGCGGAGGCCGTCGTCGGCGAGCGAGCGCTCGACCCGGTCGAGGTCGACCCGCAGGCCGAACGGCTTCACGAACCTGCTCTTGCGGCCGGTCACCGAGAACACCCCGCCCGACTCGGTCCCGAGGTCACCGGTCCGCAGTTCGAACGTGGTGCGGCCGCGGGCCAGGTCGGCGGGCGAGTCCGCGTAGCCGAGCATGACGTTGGGGCCGCTGTAGACGAGTTCGCCGTCGTCGATCCGCAGCGCTCCGCCGGGGACCGGCACGCCGATCGCGGCCGGGTGCGCGGCGGCGAGCTCCGGTGGCAGGTAGGCCATGCGCGCGGTCGCCTCGGTCTGGCCGTACATCACGTAGAACCGCCAGCCCCGCTCGGAGCCCAGCGAGGCGTAGCGGACGACGTCGGCCGGGGCGAGCCGGCCACCGGCCTGCGTGACGTACCGCAGGCTCGGCAGGTCGAGGTCGGCGAAGCCGATGCCGTCGAGCAGCCCGAAGGTGTGCGGTACCCCGTGCAGGCTGGTCACGCCGTGTTCCCGCACCAGGTCCCAGAACTCCGGCTCGATCACCGACCGGCTCGTGAGCACCAGTCCGGCGCCGCGCGCCAGGTTGCTGTTCACGACCGACAACCCGTAGCAGTAGTGCGGCGGCAGCGACGTGATGGCGCGGTCGGTGGGCCGGACGTCCAGGTACTCGGCGATCGACGCGGCGTTCGCGGCGAGGTTGTCCGCGCTCAGGCGCACGAGTTTCGGCGACCCGGTCGTCCCGGACGTCGACAGCAGCAGCGCCAGGTCGGGGTGCAGCTCGTGGGCCGTGCCGGTGCGCCTCTCGGTCCAGCCGCCCGAGATCACGACGTCCGGGTCGTACGTCGCGGTGAGGGCCGGGACCCGGGCGGCGGAGGCGAGCACGACGGGGTGCCCGCCCCGCAGCGCCGCCAGGTAGGCCACGAGCGACTCGACGTCGTTCTCCGCGGCCAGCAGCACCAGCCGCCGGGTCGTGCCGAGCCGGTCTGCGGCGGCCGCCACCCGCCGGTCCAGCTCGCGGTAGCTGAGCGAACCGGTCTCCGCCACGAGCGCGAGCCGGTCGCCGTGGGCGGCGAGGTGGTGCGCGAAACCGAGGTCCGCCGTGGCCGTCATGGCGTGTTCCCGAAGAACAACGCCGGTCCGTTCACCGACACCGAGACGGAGTCGCCTGCCCGCACCGCGATCTCGCCCTGCACCCGCGATCGCACAGCGGTGCCGTCGGCGAGACGCAGGAGCACTGTGGCGTCGTGACCGTGGAACAGCACGTCGTCCACAGTGGACGGTACCCCGTGCGACCCGAGGACCAGTTGTTCGGGGCGCAGCAGCACGGTGCCCCGGCCTTCCCCGGACGTCGGCACCGTGCCGAGCGGGGTGTCCACGTGACCGGAGCTCGCCACACCGGGGAACGTCACGGCCTCGCCCACGAACAGCGCGACCCCGAGGTCGGCGGGTGAGGAGTAGATCGTCTGCGGCCGCCCGAGCTGGGCCACCGCGCCGTCGCGCAGCACCGCGACGAGGTCGGCCATGCCCAGCGCCTCTTCCTGGTCGTGCGTCACGAGCAGAGCCGTCGCCCCGGCCGCCTTGAGGGTCGCGCGCACATCCGCGCGCAGTTCCTCACGCAGACCGGCGTCCAACGCCGAGAACGGCTCGTCGAGCAGCACGACGCCGGGCCGTGGCGCGAGAGCACGCGCGAGCGCGACGCGTTGCGCCTGCCCGCCGGAGAGTTCGGAGGGCATCCGGTGCCCGAACCCGTTCAACCCGACGAGGTCGAGCAGCTCCTCGACCCGTGCGGCACGCTCACCGCGCCGCAACCCGAACCCGACGTTCCCCGCGACGCTCAGGTGCGGGAACAACGCGCCCTCCTGGGGCACGATCCCGATGCCGCGGCGCTCCGGCGGCACGCCGGCGTCCAGCCGCCGCTTCCCCAGCCACACCTCACCCGAGGAGATCGGGTGGAAGCCGGCGAGCACGCGCAGCAGCGTCGTCTTGCCGCACCCGGACGGCCCGAGCACGGCGAGCAGACCGCCCTCCCGGACCTCGAGGTCGACCTCGCGCAGCACCGGGTCACCGCCGTAGCCCGCGACCAGCCGCTTCACCGTCAAGCCGCTCACCGCTCACCTCCCAGGAACCTGTCCAGCACGAGAGCCGGAATCGCCGCCACCACCAGCAACACCGCCGCGTACGGCGCCGCCGCGGCGTACGCGGCGACCTCGGTGCGCGTCCACAGCTCCGTCGCCAGGGTGTCCACGCCGGTCGGGCGCAGCAGCAACGTCGCCGGCAGTTCCTTGGCACAGGTCAGGAACACCAGCGCGGTGCCCGCCAGCACCCCTGGCGCGGCCAGCGGCACGGTCACCCGCAACCCCGTCCGCCAGCGCCCGTGGCCGAGCGAGCGCGAGACGTCCTCGAGGACCGGCGGCGCATGCGCGACACCGGTGCGCACGGCTCCCACGGCCAACGGCAGGAACAGCACCGCGTAGGCGAACGCGAGCATCGGCACCGTCTGGTAGAGCGCCGGCGCGAACCGGATCCCGAAGAACACCAGCGCCAGTCCGACGGTGATGCCGGGCAACGCGTGTCCCGCGAACCCGGCCAGCTCGACTCCCCGCACGAGCCGCCCGCGGTGCCGTGCGGCCAGGATCCCGACCGGCAGCGCGAACAGCAGCGTGAGCAGAGCGCCGAACGCCGAGACCGCGATGGTGTTCCCGGTCGTCGCCACCACGTCGGCGACGGAGAACGTCGACGTTCCCGCCGCCAGCCACCACACCAGGCTGGCCACCGGCACGCCGAGCGTCAGCAGCACCAGCACGGCGGACGCGACCAGGGCGGGCACGCGGGCCCGTCCCAGAGGCGCGGTCGAGGGGGTGCGGCGGCCTCGATGCGCGACCACGCCGCGCACTCGTCGTTCACCCACGGTCAGCGCGATCGCGAGCACCACCAGGACCAGGCCGAGGATCGCCGCGGGCGTGCGGTCGAACGTCGCCCGGTAGCTGGTGTAGATGCCGAGCGTGAACGCCTCGTACCGCATCAGCGACACCGCGCCGAAGTCGCTCAGCACGTACAGCGCGACCAGCAACCCGCCGGCGAGGGCCGCCGGCCGGACCTGTCGTGCCGTCACGGAGAAGAACACCTGCGCGCTCGTGCGGCCCAGCGACCGCGCGACCTCCTCCACGGCGGGGTCGGCGGTGCGCAACGCGGCGGCCACCGGCAGCAGCACGTACGGGTACGACACCAGCGTCAGCACGACGAACGCCCCGCCGAACCCGGTGAGGCCCGGCGCCACGGAGATCCAGGTGAACCCGCCGACGTAGGACGGCACCGCCAGCGGCAGCACCAGCAGCACCCCGAACGCCCGCCGTCCCGGCAGGTCCGACCGGGCCACGAGCCACGCGCCGAGCACACCCAGGACGAGGCACGCGGCCGTCACCGCCACGGCGAGCGACAGGCTGCGCAGTGCGAGCTCGGCGGTCCGGGTCCTCACGAGAACGTCCCACACGACCCCTCCGCCGCGTTCGAACGAACGCACGGCCAGGTACGCCAGCGGCAGCACGGCCACCGCGGCGACGAGGAGCGACAGCGTGGTCAGGACAGGCGCGGCCCGGTGGCCGGGTCTCAGGACAACCCCGCTTCCTGCAACAGCTTCACCGTCTCCTGCAGCGACGACAGCTTGGAGAGGTCGATGTCCGGCGCCTGGAGGTCCGTGATCGGCGGCAACCGGTGCTTGCCCGGCTTCACCGCCGGGTTGGCCGGGTACTCCGCGGTCTGGTCGGCGAAGTGCCGCTGCGCCTGCTCGGACAGCAGGAACCGCACGGCCTTCTGCGCCGCCTCGCTCTGGTTGGAGCCCTGGACGACCGCCACCCCCGCCACGTTGACCAGGGCGAGCGGGTCACCACCTCCGACCCGGTGCAGCTTCGCCTTCATGGTGGCCTCGCCGCCCTTCTCCGCGGCGGAGGCGTACCAGTAGTAGTGGTTGATCAGTCCGAACGGGAGCTGACCTTCGTCGACGGCCTTGAGGATGCTGATGTTGTTGTCGAACCGCTTGGGTTCGTTGGCCGCGAACTTCTTCAGCCAGTCCCTGGCGAAGACCTCGCCCTTGAGCACCCGCACGGAGGTCACGAACGCCTGCCACGACCCGTTGGTCGGCGCGTACCCGACCTTGCCCTTCCACTTCGGGTCGACGACGTCCTCGATCGCCTGCGGCAGCTCACTTTCGCTGACCACGCGGGGGTCGTAGGCGATCACGCGGGCACGGGCGCTCGTCGCGACCCACCGCTTGTCCTTCGCGCGGTAGTTCTCCGGCACCATGCCGAGCACGTCCGCCGGCAGCTCGGCCAGCCTGCCCTGCTCCCCCACGGCCCCGAGCGCGCCGGCGTCCTGGGAGAAGAAGACGTCCGCCTCGGTGCCCTGCCCTTCCTCCAGCAGCTGCGCGGCCATTTCACCGCTGCCGCCGTAGCGGACTTCCACATCGATTCCGACGGCTTCTTCCAGCTGCTCCAGGAGGGCGCCGACCAATTGTTCGTTGCGACCCGAATAAATGATCAGGTCGTTCTCGGAACTGCAGGCGGTCACCGTCGACGCCAGCAGCGCCGCTACCAGTGTCACGGTCCGTGCTCGACGCCTCACCAGCAGTCCTCCTCGGCCAATCCCCAGGTCAACAGGGGCGCCGACAAGGTAAAGCTAACCTAAGGCACCAATCAAGACGCAGTTGCCGTTACGCGGTGCGACGATGGACACATCACCTGTGCGGCTCCCCTCTCGGCGTCGCTCGCGCGGCATCCGAAAGTGGTTGCAAGATGGCGTCCGAGTGTGTGAAGAATTTTTGTGCCACTTCCAAACAATTGACACGCGCCGACTCCCAGCGCCTGCGCGGCGAGCACCGAACAGCGCGTCCCGCCTCACCCGTCCACAAAGGCACGCCGTGTTCGTCGGCAACGCCCGACTCCGCGGAGGAAGGTCCGGACGTGAGGCGTCAGCTCGGTTCCGGCACGGAGCCGTCGACGTGCCGGACGGGGATCAAGGTGTCCATGGCCGTCATGCGCAGCAGACGGCTGAGGCGGGCCGGGACGGCGGCCAGCGCCAGGCTGCCGCCACCCGCGTGCGCCTGTTGCCACAGGGCGATGACGACGCTCAGGCCCGAGGAGTCGCAGAAGTCCACTCCGGACATGTCCAGCAGCAGGTTCGTGAAACCCTCGGCGAGCAAGGACATTCCCCGTTCGCGCAGGCGTGGTGCCGTGACCGGGTCGAGCTCGCCGCTGATGGCGATCAGGGCGTGGCCGGCTTCGTCGTGCCGCACATCGAGGTGGAAAGCCTTCGTCATGGACAGTCAGCGCTCTCGATCGACGTCTGCGGCCGATGTGCCGGCACTGGGGACACCGAGGGCCAGCAGGGCGACGTCGTCATCGGTGCCGTTGGGCAAGCCGGCGAGGAAGGCGACCGTGTCGGCCACGACGGCAGCCGGGGCGCAGGGGCCGGTGCGCGCCACGAGCATGGCGGCGACCCCTTCGGTGTCGAGCAACTGGCCGTCGGCGTCCCGGGCCTCGGTCAGGCCGTCGGTGTAGAGCAGCAAGGTCTGACCGGGTTCGAGGTCGACGGTGGTCTCGGCGAAGCGGGCCTCGGGCAGCGCACCGACCAGCATCGCCCCGGGCAGCTCGACCGGCCGCACCCGGCTGTCCTCATCGCTCCCGTGCTCGGCGGAGAGGTGGAACGCCGGAGGGTGCCCGCCGCCGGCCAGCCGCACGGTCGTGCCGTGACGAGTCGGCGTGAGGGTGCCGTAGAGAACGGTGCAGAACCGGATGCCCACGCCCGGGTCGCGGAGCAGGGCGGTGTTGAGCGCGCTGAGAACCGCGATGGGGTCGTCGGGGTCGTGGTGAGCGGCGGCGCGGAGGGTGTAGCGGCTCAGCGAGGTCAACGCCGCGGCCTCGACACCTTTGCCGCACACGTCACCCAGGAAGAAACCCCAGGTGGTGTCCGTCAGCGGGAAGACGTCGTAGAAGTCGCCGCCGAGCTGGTCGGGGGAAGCGGTGTGGTAGTGCCTGGCCAGCTCCAAACCGGGCACCACCGGCAGCGACGGCGGCAGCAGGGTCTGCTGCAGCACCGCCAGCGTGGCCGCCAGCCGTTCCCGGTCGGCCTCGGCCTGCAGGCGGGCTCGCTCGGCCGCGGCGTAGGCCTGTTCGGCTTCTTGCCGGCGACGCAGGAGCTCCTCTTCGTAAGCGCGGCGGTCGGAGGCGTCGAACACCGTGGTGCGGATCAGCAGCTGCTCTCCCCCGTCACCGCGCTTGACCACCGACGAGACGAGCACCGCCAGCCGCCGGCCATCGGACGCCTTCATCTCCAGGGCGATGCCACGCAGCTCGCCCTGCATGCGCAGCAGCGGGGCGAAGTGCGTCTCGTGGTACAGCTTGCCGCCGACGGTGAGCAGATCGGCGAACCGCTTCCGGCCGACCACGGCCTCACGGGTCAGCCCCAGCCAGTCCAGCAGCGTGGCGTTGATCTTCGCGATGGTGCCGTCCATCATCGTGGACAGGTAGCCGCACGGCGCCGCGTCGTAGAGGTCCTCGGCGCTGTCCTCCAGCAGCGCCGTGAACGCCGCGTCCGTGCTGCCGGCGTGGCCTGGATCCGTGCCGCTCCCGGTGTGGGCGGGCTCCGGCGGGTCTTCGGCGGAGATCCCGTCCGCACGGCACATCACGGGTGGGTCCCGAGGAAGTCCACGATCGCCGCCGCGGTGGCCTCGGGTGCGCTCAGCTGCGGGCAGTGCCCGGTGGCGACGAGGGTGACCAGGCGGGAGGACGGGATCGCGGCGTGGACGAAGGCACCGACCTCGCGAGGCGCGATCGCGTCCTGGGCGCACTCGAGCACCAGCGTGGGCACCGCGACGTCGGCCAGGTCGGCACGGCTGTCGGACAGGAACGTGGTGCGGGCGAACACGCGGGCGATGTCGGGATCGGTGGCGCAGAAGCTGTTGGTGAGCTCCTGCCCGAGTTCCGGCCGCTCCGGGTTGCCCATGATCACCGGCGCCATCGCCGAGGACCAGCCCAGGTAGTTCGACTCCAGCGCGGCCAGCAGTTCATCGATGTCCTCGGCGGTGAACCCGCCGCGGTAGTCCGCGTCGTCGATGTAGCAGGGCGACGGCGCCACCATCACCAGCGACCCGATCCGCTGCGGAGCCATCCGCGCGGCCAGCACCCCGATCATGGCGCTGACCGAGTGACCGACCAGCACCGCCTGCTCGAGGTCCAGCTCCTCGCAGACGTCGATGATGTCCTGCGCGTATCCCTCAAGGCGTGAATACCGCTCCTCAGTCCACGAGGACAGGTCCGAGCCGCCCGATCCCACGTAGTCGAACAACACCACCCGGTGCCGCCGCGCCAACGCGGGAACGATCAACCGCCACATGTTCTGGTCGCAGCCGAAACCGTGCGCCAGCACCACGGTCTGCCCGTCGGCCGCGCCGGTGACCGTGACGTTGTTCCGGTGACGGATGTCCATGTGCTTCTCCCTCGGACCAGCCCAAGCTGATCACACTAGGCCTTGGCCGCACATGTGCGTCCACCGACCGTGCCGCGGCACGACGACGACGGCCCGTGTGACCTCCAGCAGAGCCTTCCGGCGATCACGGTGCAGACCCCACGGACCAGACGTCGATGGTGTCACCGGTGCCGTGGTGGATGACGCCCGGGACGGTGATCGGCTCCGGTCCGCCGGTGCGAGTCAGACCGCCGCGGATTCCGGCTCGGTCCTTTCACGACTCCGGGGAGAGCCGGCGCAGTTGCGTCTCGCTGATGCCGCTCCGCACCTTCACCGCTTGACGGGCCACCGCCCCTGCGCCCCTTCCACAGCGGGGTGCGGCCGGAACACGTTGCCCTGAGTGGCCGAAACCGTCTTCCCCGTCAGCGCCGCGAGGCGGAAGAGAGGTCCGACGAGCAGGTCGTACACACGGGGCAGGAAGCGGAACCCCGCGATGATGAGGGGATTCGCGGGACCGACCGGCACGGAGACGTTCCGCTGCGGACGGTCGGCCAGGCGGACGATCGCGGCCGCGACCCGTTCGGGGCTCAGGACCGGAACCGGTGGCCGCGCCGCGCGACCGGTGTAGTTGGCGGCTTGGTCGTAAATCGGCGTGTTGATGCTGCCGGGACTCACGATGCACACGTGCACCCCCGGCTCGTCGCGCGTCTCCTGTTGCAAGGTGCGCAGCAGGGCGCGCTGTCCCCACTTGGCCGTGGAGTAGGCGCCCATCTGCGGCACGGTGATCGAGCCGAGCAACGAGTTCACGCCGATGAACACGCCGCCGTGCTGGCGACGCAGAACCGGCAGGACCGCCTGTGCGAGGTGCAGCGTGCCGTGGACCGCGGTGTCCACGACCGAGGTGAACACCTCCGGGGGCATCCCCTCCGCGGTCCCGTACCCCATCACCGTCGCACTGTGCACGACGACGTCGATCCGCCCGTGACGATCGATCGTCTTCCCGACGATCCGGCCGGCGCCGCCGGGATCGCCGATGTCGTCGACGACGACGTCGACCGCGGCGTTTCCCGCGGCCCGGCAGGCCTTCTCCGCGGCGTCGAGCGCCTCACCGCTGCGGGAGACCAGGACCACGGCATCCCCGCGGGCGGAGAACGCCACCGCGGCGGCCAGCCCGATCCCGCTGCTCGCCCCCACGACGAGCACCACCCGGCCGGTCATGGGCTCAGCACGACCTTGATGCAGCCGTCGCTCTTGGCGCGGAACATCTCGTAACCCCGCGCGGCCTCGGCGAGCGGGAGGCGGTGCGTGGTCAGGTCCAGGGTGCCGAGCGGGTCGGCCGGGTCCAGCACCAGCGGCAGGATCTCGTCGGTCCACCGGCGCACGTGGGCCTGCCCCATCCGCAACTGGATCCCGCGGTCGAACATCTCCATCATCGGCATCGGGTCCTGCTCGCCGCCGTACACGCCGGACACGGACACCGTGCCACCGCGTCGCACACCCTTCATGGCGGCGTGCAGGGCGTCGAGGCGGTCCAGCGCGACCTTGTCGATCACCTTCTGGGCGATGCCGTCGGGAAGCAGCCCGGCGGCCTTCTGCGCCGCGGCGACCAGACCACCGCCGTGGGCCTCCATGCCGACGGCGTCGATGGTGGCGTCCGGCCCGCGTCCGTCCACCATGTCGATCAACGCGGCCGCCACCTCGTCGGAGCCGTCGAACTCGTCGAGGTTGACGGGTTCGGCCCCGTGGCGTTCGGCCAGCGCGAGGCGTTCGGGAACGCGGTCGACGCCGATGACGCGCCCGGCGCCGAGCCGCCTGGCGATCCGGACGGCGAACTGCCCGACCGGGCCGAGCCCGAGCACGGCGACGGTGCCACCGGGCGGGACGTCGGCGTAGCGGACCGCCTGCCACGCGGTCGGCAGGATGTCCGACAGGAACAGGAACTGCTCGTCGGGCGTGCCGTCCGGAACGACGATCGGCCCGAACTGGGCCTGCGGCACGCGCAGGTACTCGGCCTGGCCTCCGGGCACCGAGCCGTAGAGGGAGGTGTAGCCGAACAGGCTCGCGCCCTTGCCCTCCCCGCGCACCTGCGTCGTCTCGCACTGCGCGAACAGGTCACGCTCACACATCCAGCAGTGACCGCACGAGATGTTGAACGGCACCACGACCCGGTCACCCACCTTGAGGTGACCGCTCGCACCGGAACCGACCTCCTCCACGACGCCCATCGCCTCGTGACCGAGCACGTCGCCCGGCTTCAGGTAGGGCCCGAGCACCCCGTACAGGTGCAGGTCCGATCCGCAGATCGCGGTCGAGGTGACCCTGATGATCGCGTCGGTGGGCTCCTCGATCCGAGGATCCGGCACGTCCACGACCTCGACCTTCTCGTTGCCCTGCCACGTCAGCGCCTTCATGACCGCGCCACCTCCCCCGCCGGCGCGGTGGGACCTGCGGGCGTGACCGGGTTGCGCGGCACCGCGCACACGGCCGCCGTTGAGCGGGTGATCCGAGGCATACGACTTCCCCTCATTGCTGCGTTCCGACAAGGCAGCAGTACCCTCAGAAATCGACTCAAAACCGTTTCACTCGACAGTGTGCAGCGACACCGGCCGGCCCGAGCGAGCCCGTTAGAGTGGCCCACGTGGGCGTATCCCTCTACTACACGGCTCGCCGCTCGATCCCGCTGACCGGCGCCGAGTCCGCGGCGATCAGCCAGGTCGTCAGCACCTGCAACGAGAACGCGCCGTTCTCCGCGGAGGAAGAAGGGCTGCACCTCTACGACCGGCTGGAGCCGGGAACGGTGCTCGACGGGTCGACCAAGCTGCCCGCCGCGGACGATCGGGCGATCCCGTCGCTCATGCACTGGCTGCCGGCGGTGACAGCGCTGCGCAACGTGGTGCCGGACGCGGACTGGACCTTCACCCTCGACGACTACGAGATCGAGTGGGACGGCCACACCGGCTACCACCTGCCCGGCCTCACCGACTGATTTCCGGCAGCCGGGGACATCGCGCTGTCCACCGCCTGGAACGCGTCAGCGCCGGATCAGCTCCCAGTCGACGTCCCACACCCTGATTCGGCCGTCACCACCGGCGACGAGGACGTGGTTGCCGTCGGGCGTGAAGCAGACGGCGTCCGTCGCGCTGGTCGTTCCCTCGAGGTGGCCCCGGAACCGGCCGGCGGCGACCTCCCAGACACCGATCACGCCGGCTGACTCCACAACGAGTGCGATCTCGCCGTCCGGGCTCGTGCAGAGGTGGGACATGGTCGAACTGGTGTCGCGGCCGAGAGTGCGGACGAGTTCGAGCGACGCCATGTCACGCACTCGCACGCCCTGCCGCGAAGGAACCCCGACGGTGAGCAGGTGCCCTTCTGGCGTGATGCTCGCCGAGTACAGCGACTGCGACGGGTAGGTCTCGAGGAAGCGGGTGAACCGGCCGGACAGCAGGTCCCACTCGCGCACCGACCTGTCCCGCATGCCGACCGTGACGCAGAAACGTCCGTCCGGCGTGGGGAGAACGGCGGCGATGCCACCGGTGTGACCGCGAAGGACGTGCACCGGCCGTCCTGAGTTCAGTTCCCAGACGCGCGCTGTCGAGTCTTCGCCACCCGTCACCAAGAGTCGGCCATCAGACGTTGCGCACACACTGCGAACCGGACCGTGGTGGCCGCGCAGCACGTGCTCGAGTTCGCCGGATCGCCACACCCGCGTAGTGCCGTCGTCCGCGGTCGCCGCCACGTAGGGCCCGCTCGCGCACACCGAGCGGACGCGTTCCGCGTGCCCGGCGAGCGTGGCGAGCCGGCGGCGCGACGGCAAGTCCCACACCCGGACCGCGTTGTCGGCATGACCGGCGGACAGCACTCGGCCGTCCGATGTCGCGCAGATGCCCGTCAACGGGCCTTCGCCACCGTCCATGCCCTCGCTCGGCCACGCGGTGCGGAACTCCCGCCGCGCTGACGGCAGCTTCCGCCACGCTTCCATCAGCCGCGCCGACCTCTCGTGCCCGGGCAGGTCTCTCGCTCGGCGGAGCAGGTCGTGCGCCCGTTCCGGTTCCCGTTCGGCGCGGGCGAGCAGCTCCTCGGCCTCCTTGGACACCGTCAGCAACTCGGCGGCGGCACGGGACCGGGCGTGCCGCAACGGACTCGGCACCCACGCGCCGATCCGCCAGAGGCGGACCTCGGTGCGACCGGCGTGCACCAGCGTCCGCTCGTCCGGGGTGAGCAGGGCGTTGTCCTCGAACTGCACTCCATCGGTGATCGTGCGCAGACAACGGCCGGTCTCGATCTCCCACACCCGCACGACACCATGTAACTCCGTGGTCAGCGCCAGCCGGGGGTTGTCCCGCGGCAGCGCGACCGACCGGACGATGTCGGTGTGGCCGGTGAACACCTGCAGGCAGGCACCGGTGGAGAGGTCCCACAACCTCGCCGTGCGGTCGCCGCTCCCGGTCAGGGCCAGCCGTCCGTCCGGGGTCACGCTGATCGAGGTGAGCGAACCGGTGTGGCCGTTCAGCACGTGTGTGCACCGGCCCGTGCGGAGATCCCACACTCGTGCCGTGCGATCGGCGGCCCCGAACGAGCCGCCTGCCGCGGTGACCACGTGGTGAGCACCGATCTCGATCTTGTTCACCGGCCCGGTGTGTCCTTCGAGCGTGAACATCGCGGTGCCGGTGGTGAGGTCCCACGCCCGCACCGACCCGTCGTTCTGGCCCACGAGCGCGTGCCGGCCGTCCGCGGTCATCCGCAGTGCGGACACGCCCGAGGGGGCGGTGAGCCTGCGCGCCGGCCGCCTGCTGTCCAGGCGCTGGACCCGCACCGTCTTGAGGTCGCTGAGGAGCCTGGTGGTCAGGATGGTCCCGGCCTCGGCGGACAGCTCGAGGTGGAACGCGTCCCGCGTCCTGCCCCAACTGCTCTTCCGGAGCAGTGGACGGCCGCCGGCCAGGTCCCACAGCACCGCTTCCCAGGCCTTGCTCGCAGTGATCACCTGCCGGCCGTCGGAGCTGACCGCGATCTTCTCGACCTCATCGCCCTCACCGGCCAGGACGCGCACGCACGCGCCGGTCGCCATCTCGATCACGCGCACCGTCCCCGCACCGTCCCCCAGCAGCAGCAGCTTCCCGTCCGGCGTCACGCGCACAGGGGCAGCGCTCCGCCTCGATCCGATGTGGACGGTGTGAACCGGTGGCGCGTCACCACGTTCGGCTCGTACCAGGTCGATCAGCGGCCGGGCCCGTGACGGGTCCGTCGCCTCCAGATCGGTGAGCACCGCGTCGTCGGTGGTCCTGCCGGTCCGCCATCGCAGCACACCGGCGTTGTAGGTCGCTTCCGGGTGGCGCGGGTCGGCTTTCAACGCTTCGTCCAGGAGGTGCACGGCCTCCTCGGTGTGGCCAAGGTCCAGCACCGACAGCGCGCGGTTGTTCAACTCGTCCGCGCGGAGCACCGCCGCGGGAGGCGGGAGTCTGCGGAACGGGCCTGCCCCGGCTTCGTGCAGCCCGATCAACGCGGTCGCCACCTCGGCCATGTCACCGGGCCGGTTCGCGGGATCCCACTCCAGGCACGACCCGAGCAGCGCGGCAAGCCCACGCGGCAGGTCCAGACCCGCCAACGCTTTCCCCGCGGCGGGACCCGCGAGCCAGGTGACGTCACCGGTCGCCATCTCCAGGACGCGCACCGCGAAGCTCCAGACATCGCTGCGCGTCCCGGTGGTCTTCCCGGCCGCCTGTTCCGGTGACGCGTACTGCCTGGTGCCCCGGTGGGAACCGGTCGCCGCACCGGCCAGCCCGAAGTCGGTGATCTTCACGTCGCCGCCGACCAGGATGTTCGCCGGCTTCACGTCGCGGTGGACCACGCCGAGCGCGTGCGCGTGGGCAAGTCCCCAGGCCGCCTGCACGGCGAGGTCCGCGATCCGGGCGAAGACTTCCCGCTCTGACCCCGTGTACAGGCGGCGATCGCGGATCCAGTCGGCGAGGCTGCCACCGTGGACGTACTCGGCGACGACGGCGGGCACGCCGTCTATCGTGCGCACGTAGTGGCAGTTGCAGACGTGCGGGTGCAGCCCGATGTCGACCCACGTCCGCGCCTCGCGGGCGAACCTGTCGCGGTTCGCGGGCGTGCGGAAGAGCTCCGGCCGCGGCCGTTTGATCGCCACGTCGACGTCCCAGCCGAGGTGCCTGGCCCGGTAGACCACGCCCATGCCACCGCGGTGCACACCGGTGATCTCGTACCGGTCCAGCACCCGGTCACCCACGTCCCACTCGACGAGGGGCGCGGGCGGGTCGCCGTCCAGGGTGTGCTCGTCCACTGCTGCTCAGGTGGCGATGTCGAGGGCGAGGTTGAACGCCGTCGACAGCATCGAGGGCACGAACAACTCCTCCTCGGGTGGCATGGGCCAGTGCGGGACGGCGGTGTCGATGTTGAACAACACCGCGAACGAGCACCCGGCGCGGAAGACGTCCGGTGCGCTGTCCCAGCTCTGCTCACCGCTCCTCGCGATCAGGCGCATGTCCGTTCGCAGCTCACGCAGCAGTCGCAACACCCGGTATCGACGGCGGCGCAGCATGCCGAGCCCGTCCGCCTTCAGCCCCTCGCTCGCCTGCTTCGCCGGGCTGTTCCACCACTCCAGCGGGCGTGGCCGGACGATCGACGTGGTGGCGGTCCCCTCGAACACGACGTTCAGCAGGAGCTGCTCGTCGGGGTCCGGGCTGTCCAGCGGGTCGGGGTGCCGCGTGACCTGCAGCCCCCTCGGCCCGACGTGCGTGCCGCCGTACGAGAACCACAGGTGGCGGCGCAGGGCGAGGTCGACGAACTGAGCGGCGCAGACGCGGCCGTACCGGAAATGGGCGTCCTCGTCCATGACGGGGTGCAGGATCGCGCCTGCCCGCAGGAGGTTGCCCACCTCCTGGCGCACGGTGCTCATGAAGATCGGCAGGGTCACCGCACACATGATGGCAAGAACACCGGACCGATGGGTGGACATCGGTGAGACGATCATGCCGAGGAGCACCGAGGGGGTTGGATGTCGTTCCAGTACTTCGTCTACATCAGCGACAGCAAGGTGGACATGCTGTTGCAGCAGATCGACCCTGCCGCGACGCGCAAGCGCACGTCCGAGCTGGCGGTGGACCTGAAGTTCCTCAAGGGCAAGCGTGGCGCGGAAGCCGTGGTGGGCGCCGACCGCACGGCGCGGCTCGAGCGCGTCGTCCGGTACCTGACCGACTTCGGCGACCTCGGTTCGGTGGACGAACCGGGCCAGTTCTTCTGGGGCATGCTGCCGCTGACGTGGGGCCCGCTGGTCGGCGCGGACGGCCTGTCACTCGTGTACTTCGGTGGACGCACCGGACAGACCGTGCTCGGCCTCGGCGGTTCACGCGCCCACGTGTTCGGCGCTCCGCCCCAGAGCGAACAGGACCCGCTGGTCAGCCGGTCGATGCTGCCGTCCCTGCTGGACGGCATCGTCAAGGCGCCGGAGGTCGCGGCCGTGCTCACCGAGAAGTACGACGGGAACGCCGAAGCGCTCGAAGCCGTCCGCCGGACGACCGCCGACCTGCGAGGACCCGCCCAGAACATGGAGTTCGTCGCCCGCCGGCTGCTGCACGGGAAGAGCACGGGCGGCGACACGGTGCTGCTCGGTTCGCCGTTGTACGTGGCACTCGTGGACTGACGTGCGCTGGGCAGTCCACCTGAAGGTCGACGGGGTGCGGCAAGTCCACCTGGCTCCTCGAACGGTGGTGGCGGGCCGCGACCCGGGCTGCGCGCTGCGGGTCGGGGACCTCACCGCCTCCCGCCGGCACTGCCGCTTCACCATCGCACCTCCCGCAGTCCGCGTGCACGACCTGGGCAGCCGCCACGGCACCCACGTCAACGGCGTCCCGGTCGACGAGCACGACCTCGCCGACGGCGACGAGGTCCGCATCGGTTCGACGATCGTGCGGATCGCCGTGACGCCGGCACAGTTCGCCGGCTACACGCTCGAAAAGGAACTCGGAGGCGGTGCTCAGGGCACGGTGTTCCTCGCCCGGCACGCCAACAGCGGTCCCGCGGCCGTGAAGGTGCTGCACGACATGACGCCGCAGACCGCGGCGCTCCTCATCCGCGAGGTCACGGCCATGCGAGCGTTGCGGCACCCGAACATCGTCCCGCTGCTCGACGCGGGTACCGAGCCGGTGCCTTTCCTCGTGAGCTCCTACTGCGACGGCGGCAGCATCGAGGAGTCGGGCAAACAACCCTTGGTGGAGGCAGTCCGGATCATCCGCGACGTCCTGACCGGTCTGGCCCACGCCCATTCCGCCGAGGTGCCCGGCGTCCGCCTCGCCGACGGCACCACCCGGTCAGCGAGAGGCATCGTGCACCGGGACGTCAAGCCGCAGAACGTCCTGCTCCACGGAGGCGTCGCACGACTGGCCGACTTCGGGCTCGCCAAAGCCTTCGACCTCGCCGGTCTCTCCGAACACACCCGCACCGGCGAAGTGGGCGGCAGCCTCGGTTTCATGCCACGCGCGCAGATCCTGAACTACCGCTACGCCCCACCCTCCGTGGACGTGTGGGCATGCGCGGCGACCCTCTACTGGATGCTGACCGGCACCACACCACGCGACTTCCCCGCAGGCGCCGATCCGGTCGCCGTGGTGCTCCGCGAGCCGGCGGTGCCGATCCGGGCACGCGAACCAGCCCTGCCGGCACGTCTCGCCGCCGCCGTCGACGAGGTGCTGACCGAGGACGAGCCGGTGTCCGCCGAGCGGTTCCGCGACATGCTGATCGAAGCTGGGTGAGGCGCGCGAACCCCTGCGGCTCAACGGAGTTCGGCAGTCGCCGTCAGCTCGTCAGCCGCGCTATTGCTTCACGTCGACTGCGCACCAGCGCACTCACTCTTTCGATGGATTCTTCGCTGCTGGAGATGTTTTTGCGGTGAGGATAACGGCAGGTCGTCGCCTGGGTGTCACCCAGGAATGCGACACGAATTCACCCAATCGTGTAAACGAAACCTGATTCGCATCCTCGCGCGAGTGATGGGCAGTTTGGTTCTTCCCGCACCGCTGGATATGGTTCGGCCGAGATCGTCACCTGTGTCTCTTCTGGCGATCCGCGACCCAAAACATCTGAAGGAGTTTTTGTGCTGAAGAAGGCTGGAGCGGCCATCGCTATCGCGGGCGCTTTCATCGGTATCGGCTCGACGGCGTCGGCCGACGCCCCGGAGCTGGACCTCACCCACCAGGTCGGCGGGGTCAACCTCGACGACTCCGAGGTGCTCAGCGACCTGAACGTCTGCTTCATCGACGTCAACGTCATCGCGGTGCCGGTCCTGTCCGGCAACGACAGCGGCCTGTGCGCGAACCCGGACGACAACTGATGTGAGCGGCGCATCCCTTCGGTTGCGCCGTGGTGGCAAGTCGGGGCGGAGTCGCGGTGGGGTATACCGGGCTCCGCCCAGCCATTTGCGCTGCGAGGTCGAAACCGATGCAGGCAGGACTACCAAGACTCGGCGGCAGACGGGCTGGTCGTCGAAGCTGACTGCCATGCCGCAGAACTGCTTGAGCCCGTTGATGCAGCGTTCAACCACGTTGCGATTTTCGTACAGGTCGGGTCGAAGGGCGGTGTTCTGCCGATGCCGAGCCTTGACTTTACGGCGGTCGATCCGGTCGATTCGTTCGGAAATAGTGGCATTGATCCGTCACTGACGTAACGCGGTGCGAATGCTGCGGTGAGCGCTACTAGCTCCTGGCTGCTGCACGATGAGCACAGGCGTTCCGGAGACCTCGATGGTGCAGCCCGCCCGCACCGGAGGGCTGGTGCCGTCGAGACCGCGCACCTCCTCGGCACGTGGTGGGAGTGACGTCGTCGCGGTGCCCTCGTGCGTCCAGCGGATCATGAGCAGCCGTCCGTCGTCCGCGGTGAACTCGCACTGCCACACGTTCGCCGGCAAGTCGATGGCGAGGCCCTGCCCGCACGACCGGGTGTTCGTGCGGGTCAGCCACCGCTGCAGCTCCCCCACCGCCAGCGCGGCCGACGTGTCGGCGACGGTGTTGTCCTGGCGGCCGCCGCCGCGGCCCGAGCAGGGGTCGCGGACAGGAGCACGACCTCACGCGGTTGTTCCCCTCCGGTGCATTCCACCGGTGTCGGCGAGGTTCCCGCGCTCACAGGTCGCCGGTGCACGCGAGCGTGAGGCGATCTTCGTCTCGACCGGTGCCGCCGTCACGCCGAGCGGGACGTTGCCGGTGATCAGTCACGCCGGCTTCCCCACCTGGCTGGCCGAACCACCACCGGACTTCCTGGCCGAGCAACTGATCCCTGACTCCGTGATCCTCGACGTGCCGGACGCCGGGCCTGGCGGATGGGCAGTCGACACCGAACAGGTGATCTCCCGCGAGGTCACCGGGCCATCAGAAGAGCCAGGGACCGTGAACTACGCCGTGTTGCGGGTTCGCCGACTCAGCTGACAGTGGTCGTGCCTTGATTGCAATCCTGCGGTTAGTGGCCTTTGCCGTCGGTTGACTCCGCGCCGGAGCTTGCTTTCAGTATACACTGAAGCTATGGAGAGAATCAGTGCGGTGGCGTGAGGCGGTGCTTTCGATCAAGGAAGTCCTCGACGAACGGGGCGACCGGCGGCCCGTTCTGTCGTGGGAGATGGTCGTGACGGCCGCCGAGGCCAAAGCTCAAGCCCTGGCCGAAGCAGGCACGCCAGGCACAGGGACACCGAGCGACGCGGTCGTAGTCTGCTGCCCGAGCGGCGACGGCGAGCAGCATGGCGGCTCGAGGTCGTCATGGGGCGCGATCCAGGCGTGGGCCTGCATCACGTGCAGGCCACACCTGGATTTTTGCTTACCGGGTAAGGACATCCTGATCCAGCAGCTGAGCCACTATTACCGCTGTCAGCAAACAGTTCAGAAGGGCGGCCAGAGGACCTGGTCGCCCTTCTCCTCTAGAAGTCCTCGTCGAACGACACCGTGCCGGTCACCCCGACCTGGTACGCCGACACCCTGCGCTCGAAGAAGTTCGACAGCTCCTGCACGTCCTGCAACTCCATGAACGCGAACGGGTTCTTCGACCCGTAGATCGGCTCGACCCCGAGCACCTGCAACCGACGGTCGGCGACGTGCTCCAGGTACGACCGCATGTCCGCCACCGACATGCCGGCAACGCCACCGCCGAGCAGGTCCTCGGCGAACTGCACTTCGGCGTTCACGGCCTCGCGCAGCATCTGCCGGACGTCCTCGAACAATGACTCGTCGAACAGGTCCGGCTCCTCGCGGCGCACGGTGTCAACGACGTCGAACGCGAACGCCATGTGCATCGACTCGTCGCGGAACACCCAGTTGGTCCCGGACGCGAGTCCGTTCAGCAACCCGCGCGACCGCAGGAAGTAGACGTAGGCGAAGGCGCCGTAGAAGAACAGGCCCTCGATGCACGCCGCGAAGCAGATCAGGTTGAGCAGGAACGATCGGCGGTCCTCGCGCGTCCGCAGCTCTGTCAGCGACGAGATCGAGTCGATCCACTTGTAGCAGAACTCGGCTTTGGCGCGGATCGACGAGATCGTCTCGACCGCGGCGAACGCGTCGGCGCGGTCGTTCTCGTCGGGCAGGTAGGTGTCGAGCAGCGTCAGGTAGAACTGGACGTGCACGGCCTCCTCGAACAGCTGACGCGACAGGTAGAGCCGCGCCTCGGGAGCGTTGACGTGCTCGTAGAGGTTGAGCACCAGGTTGTTCGCGACGATGGTGTCGCCGGTCGCGAAGAACGCCACGAGCCGGTTGACCAGGTGCCGCTCGGCCTCGGAGAGCTTGCCGAGGTCGGCGAGGTCCGAGTGGAGGTCGACCTCCTCGACGGTCCAGGTGTTCTTGATGGCGTCACGGAAGCGCTCGTAGAACAGCGGGTAGCGCATGGGCCGCAGCGTGAGGTCCATGCCGGGGTCGAGCAGGGCGTTCTTGCGACTGGTGTTCGACAGCGTGGTCACTGGCAAGCCTCACAGGACTCGGGGTTCTCCAGGGAGCAGGCGACGGCGTCGGCCGAGGTGGCGGTCGGGACGCTGACGGTGGCCTGCTGGATGCGCGTCGCCGGACGGGAGCGCAGGTAGTACGTGGTCTTCAGCCCGGCTTTCCAGGCATAGAGGTACATCGAGGAGAGCTTGCCGATCGTCGGCGAGGCGACGAACAGGTTCAGCGACTGGCTCTGGTCGATGTACGGTCCGCGCGCCGCGGCCAGTTCGATCAGCGACTTCTGCGGCAACTCCCACGCTGTGCGGAACAACGAGCGCACTTCCTCGGGCAACTCGCCGACGCCCTGCACCGAGCCCTCGTCCTGCTTGAGCCGGTTGCGGATCGCGTCCGTCCACAGGCCGCGGGACTTGAGCTCGCGCACCAGGTAGGAGTTGATCTGCAAAAACTCGCCGGACAGCGTCTCACGCTTGAACGTGTTCGACACCTGCGGCTCAATGCACTCGAAGCAGCCGGCGATCGAGGCGATCGTCGCGGTGGGCGCGATGGCGATCAGCAGCGAGTTGCGCAGCCCGTGCTCGCTGACCCGCTCACGCAGGGCGCTCCACCGTTCGGTTTGCGTGGGCGTGACGCCCCACAGGTCGGGCTGCAGATCTCCCTTGGCGGCGCGCGTTTCCGCGAACGCCGGGTGCGCGCCTGCGGACGAGGCGAGCTCGGCCGAGGATTCCAGGGCCGTCAGGTAGATCTCCTCGGCGATGCGCGTCGACAGCTCGCGCGCCTGTGGTGAGTCGAACGGCAGGCGCAGCTTGAAGAACACGTCCTGCAGGCCCATGACACCGAGGCCCACCGGGCGCCAGCGCGGGTTGGACCGCGCCGCCTGCTCGGTCGGGTAGTAGTTGATGTCGATCACGCGGTCGAGGAACACCACAGCGGTGCGGACCGTGGAACGCAGGCGCTGCCAGTCGATCCTGCCATCGGCCACGTGCGCGCCGAGGTTGACCGAGCCGAGGTTGCAGACCGCGGTCTCCTCGTCGCTGGTGACCTCGATGATCTCGGTGCACAGGTTGGACAGGTGCACCACGTTGCCCGGTTCGGCGGTCTGGTTGCACATGCGGTTCGCCGTATCCTTGAACGTCATCCAGCCGTTGCCGGTCTGGGCGAGCGTGCGGATCATCCGTCCATAGAGGTCACGAGCCTTGACCGTGCGCACAGCCCGGCCGGCCTCTTCAGCGCCGCGGTAGGCGCGGTCGAATTCGTCACCCCACAGGTCGACCAGCTCCGGGACCTCGTCCGGGTCGAACAGCGACCAGTCCTGGTCAGCCTCGACGCGGCGCATGAACTCGTCGGGGATCCAGTTGGCCAGGTTGAGGTTGTGCGTGCGGCGGGCGTCCTCGCCGGTGTTGTCGCGCAGCTCGAGGAACTCCTCGATGTCCGGGTGCCACGTCTCCAGGTAGACGCAGGCAGCGCCCTTGCGGCGGCCGCCCTGGTTGACCGCCGAGACCGACGCGTCAAGCGTGCGCAGCCACGGCACGATACCGTTGGAGTGGCCGTTCGTGCCGCGGATCAACGCACCACGTGACCGGACTCGGGACCATTGCACGCCGATGCCACCGGCGAACTTCGACAGCCGGGCGATCTGCTTGTACCGGTCGTAGATCGACTCCAACTCGTCGCGCGGCGAGTCGAGCAGGTAGCACGAGGACATCTGGGTGTGCACCGTGCCGGAGTTGAACAGGGTCGGCGAGCTGGGCAGGTACGCCAGCGACGACATCAGCCGGTAGAAGTCGATGGCCTCGGCGGCGGTGTGCGAGAGACCGCAGGCGACGCGCAGCAGCCAGTACTGCGGCTGCTCGATCACCGAGCGCTTCGCGGGGTGGCGCAGCAGGTAGCGGTCGTAGACGGTGCGCAGACCGAAGTACTCGAACCGCCGATCACCCTCGAGGTCGATCGCGTTGTCGAGCTCGCGGGCGTTGGCGGCCGCGAACTTCGCGGTCGCGTCACCGATCAGGCCCTCCGCGTGGCCGAGGGCAACGCTCTGACTGAAGGACTGCACGCCCTGCCGGTGCACTTCCTTCTCGATGAACGCCGCAAGCAGACCAGCGGCCAGCTTGGAGTACTCGGGCTCTTCCGACACGAGCGCCGCGGCGGTCTGGATCGACAGCCGGTCCAGCTCCTCGGTGGTGGCGCCGTCGTAGAGGCCGCTGATCGTCTTGGTGGCGACCCGCAACGGGTCGACGTCGTGCAGACCGACCGCGCAGCGCTCGACCGCGCGCACGATCTTGTTCAGGTCGACCGGTTCGAGTGAACCATTGCGTTTCTTGACGCGCATCGTGGTGGCGACTGTGTCGACCGCCGTCATAGCTCTCTCCTCGCGAGCTCAGGTGGCCACGAGGACAGCGAGGAGCGAACGGGCGCGCGCGACCGCCACGTCCTCCCGCCCTCCCTCGGGGCCTCGGACACCCGCACGCGTCGAAGCGTGCGGGGCGCTGGCAGGTCTTCGGACTCGCGGGCACGCCTGTCGGCTCCTACCGGCCGTCGCTTCCCAGACGTTCACGTCCAGTGCTTCTGACGGCTTTCGTTCCCGTTCACCGCTGCGGGGCAGTCCCGGACTCACACCGGGTTCCCTCTTGCGACGACCGATCTGGATGATCGGCCGAACCAGCTCTGCGGCACACTACATGGGCGGAGTCGAGTGATCTGCAACTACATCTAGTGGGCGTGTTATTCGCTTGGGCAGCACCCGAACGATCACTCCAGCGATGGCCGAGCTGTGCCCGCACTCCCCTGAGCCGCACCGTCGCGCCCAAGTGCGTTCGCACCGGCTTGATCAGTGAACAGCGGATCGACGTCGTCAGATCATCATGCCTTGTTCACTGACGCCAATTCCCCTGTTGGACCAGCAGACCTGGTGACGGCCAGCCCGGCGTGCGCGAGCCACGGACAGGCGATGTGGGCGTACCAGGCCAGCGGGTGCGGGTCGACCAACTGACCGAGCGACACGCTCCCAGCTACAGCTCCCGATGATCCGGATTCACCATCAGGTCAAGAGGCTCGCCGGCAGTCGGCCGCCCGTGGACAGCACCAATGACCTGGACACGCGCCTGAATGATCCTGGGTGCTCGGGATAGCGAGGCGCGCCACGGACCCGTCCGTGATTCCCGCGAAGCACTCCTCCACCCCACCTCACGATCAGTCTGTTGCAAATCTATGGCTCTTGCGAAAGAGTGGCGATAGACCCCACGGAGTTCTCGGAGAAGCCCCCATGAGCCAGTACGTGCTGCCGGATCTGCCCTACGATTACGCGGCGCTTGAGCCCGCGATCACCGGCGAGATCCTTGAGCTGCACCACAGCAAGCACCACGCCGCCTACGTCAAGGGCGCGAACGACAGCCTGGAACGGCTTGCCGAAACCCGGGAGAAGGAGGACTTCACCGGCATCGTCGGCTTGGAGAAGACCTTCGCCTTCAACCTGTCCGGGCATGTGCTGCACACGATGTTCTGGGACAACTTGAGCCCGGACGGCGGAGACCGCCCCGACGGCGAGCTCGCTGCCGCGATCGACGAGCACTTCGGCTCGTTCGACGCGTTCGCCAAGCAGCTCTCGGCCGCGACGTCGCTGGTGCAAGGGTCGGGCTGGGGCGTGCTGGCGTGGGAGCCGCTGTCGCAGCGCCTGATCGTCGAGCAGGTCTACGACCACCACGGCAACGTCGGCATGAACACCACGCCCGTGCTGGTGTTCGACGCGTGGGAGCACGCCTACTACCTGCAGTACCGCAACGTGCGACCGGACTACGTGCAGAAGCTGTGGTCACTGGTCAACTGGACCGACGTCACCCGCCGGTTCGACCAGGCCCGCGCGGGCGGCTCGGGGCTCATCGCGCCGTCGAAGTAGGCCACCGAAGGCTGGCAGTGGGTGCTCCGACAAGCCACCTCGCTGCCGTGACGTGCCCCCGTCACCCGGCGGGGGCACGGCTACTTCCAACGGCCCTTTGGCCCTCTGAGGTTCCCCCGGTAGCTCGGAGACTTTCAAGCATGGTCCGATAGGACCTGAAGGGAGTCGTCCGTGGCAGCACCGAGGAAGTACCCCGATGAGCTGAGGGGCTCGTGCGGTCCGGCTGTATCGGGAGTCGGATCCGAAGCCGGTGATCCGGCGGCTGGCCGAGCAGCTCGGAGTGCATCACGAAGCACCAAGCGAGATATGTCGATCTTGTGTGACCTGCGTATCTGCACGTATCTCACGGTGGTGGCACCATGATCAGTCTCAGTTGTCGTGTCACTTCCTCCGATGCACCGCATCACGCGTTGAGCCTCGCCGAGGCCGTGATCCGCTGCGTTCGCGGTAACGCCTCGCGCAGGTCCGGCCGACCAGTCCAGCACATCGGTGCTCGGTAAGCGTGGATTCGGCTGGTGTTTCAGCGTGAGCGTGGAAGGCAGGTGAGGACTTCCGTGAGCGCATCCAGTGTGAGCGAGGTGATCGCGTGGATTCGTGAGCAGATCGCGCACGACAGGGCGCGTGCTGAGAAGAAGGGGGCGGAGCGCCGAGACGGCGGTCGTGACGTGAGGGACGTGCTGGCGATCGCCGACGCGCATGAGGCGCCGCTGGTCTTCCTTGAGTCCAACGTTCGGTCCACCATCGGGCTCGACGCCGCCAGCGGGGCCGACGTCATCAACGAGATGTTTTGGGCGTTGAGCGGCAACACCTTGCTGAGGCACGTCGCCAGCGCCTACCGCCACCGATCCGGCTACGACCGGCCGCAGTGCTCTTGGCCGGCGCCGAGAGCAGGTGACGATCCAGCTCAGCGCTACCGTCGCTGACGTCGAACTCCACCAGCGGCGCCTCAAGCGCCTGAAGGTTCAGGAAGAATGACTCGGTGGGCGAGACAACGTTGACGTCTTCGAGAAGTGCGTAGGCCTGGCACCGCCGTGGGCTGCTCAAAAGATGTCGCCGACAGGGGTCATCCGGCCGATACCGCATGGATCACAATTCACGCGATCTAGGGATGCGGCCGAGAGGGGCTCAGGAGCGGGCGACTGAGTCGAGCAGACTTTTGGCGATGTCGCGGAGTTTGATGTTCTCGCGCTGTGAGCGTTGCACGAGCATCGCGAACGCTTTGTCGGCGGTGCAGGAGTGCACGGCAATCAAGACGCCTTTAGCCTGGTCGATGACGGCCCGGGAGACGAGTGCCTGTTCCAGGCTGCTGATGTGGTCTCGTGAGCGCTGGTGGCGTTGGGCGCTGGCGATCGTGGCCGACGCTGTGGTGGTGAACAGCCGCATGAGCCCTTCGTCGAAGGGGTCGAAGGCCGCGGCGGTATAGCTGTAGATGTTGAGTGAGCCGAGGTGCTGCTCTTGGGTGGATTGTGAGGAGGGCAGCAGCACCGGCACGGACAGTTAGGCGCGGATCGCCTGCTCGGCCGCGGCTGCCTCAAATTCCGGCCACTCCTCGAAGTGCTCGCCGACGACCGCCCGCACTGCGCGCAGGGTGCGTGCGGCCTCGAAGCACGGGCCTCGGTTGGCGCTGTACTGCTTCTCGTCGACCTCGATCAGCCGGGGGTTCGTGGCGGCCGCGGTGCGTGGCTGCGCCAGATCCATCAGCGACACCGTCACCGCATCCGCGTCCGGGATCGCCCCGCTGGCGGTGTC
Source organism: Lentzea sp. CC55 (assembly GCF_021056325.1). Taxonomy (NCBI): domain Bacteria; kingdom Bacillati; phylum Actinomycetota; class Actinomycetes; order Pseudonocardiales; family Pseudonocardiaceae; genus Lentzea; species Lentzea sp. CC55. The sequence goes on from NZ_JAJCXE010000054.1 coordinate 172,512, forward strand.
GGCCAGCCGCTGCAACGCGGTGTCGAGCGGCTCCTCGTCGGTGAAGAAGTTCCGGAGCACCGTCAGCGCCTCGGCGGTCTCGTCGAGTCTGCTCAGGGCATCGGGACGGTAACCCTCATCTGGCTTGGCCGGGGACATCTCGGATGCATGCGTTTCGTCAGCCATGCCGCGGCACCTCGTGGTTCAGAGGAACTGATCTGCGGCGCCACTGCTTGACGTCGTCAGCGCACGGTACGCAATGATCAAGACATAACTGTGCGGCCGTCCAGCCGCAAGCGAACCGGGACCGGCGCGGGGAGCTGCAGAGTTTCAACTTCCCCACGCCGGAACCGGCCGGTCCGCTCGGAAGCGGCCTACCGAGTTCACGCGCACGTGTCCGGCGCTCCGTCAATACCCAGCCGACGGTGATCCAATCCTGCGCAGATCAGTACGAAGCCGCGCAGTACTCGATCCCGGCGGTTGTGCCGAACTCCTCGCATGCGGAGGCCGACATGGCCACCGATCGTCCCGCCCGAGCGTGTGCGGGCCTCCACGAACAGGTTGCACACGCCTGCACAGGTCGGGACCTACCCCCAGGTAGTTCCGCGGCCGGCCCCAACCGATGCCCATCACGTGGTCGGTCAGTAGTTGAACGACACGATCGACGTGGGCGAGCAGACGTCGGGCCGAGCGGACCTGTCGACGCAGACCTTGATGACCGCGCGGGCCGCCGTCGCGTCCGAGCGCAACCTGGCTGACAAGGGGCCACTGGCCGTGTCGTAGGTGCGCTTGGACTGCACAGTGGAGGCGTACTGCCACCGACCCTGCTTCCAGAAAGTGAACTGCACCTCGACGTAGGCGTCCCAGCCATCGGTGTACTTCAAGTCCGTCCAGTTGGCACCGACCGTTGCGTAGACACCACCGTTGTTGGCGAAGTCGCCCCACGCGGCCGCGGCAGACGTGCCGTCGGTCTTCGCGTAGATCGGCCCCCACTTCTTGCCAGCCGCGTGCGCGGCCGGCGCCATCACGGTTGAGGCCAGCACCGTCACGCACGCCAATGCTGCCGCGCCGAGCATGCGCCGCAAACCCGTTACCGCCATGATCCCTCCCAAGATCGATCGCGTGGCAGATATGCCACGAAGCAGCCTGGCAGCGACTCCGCGCTTCCCCCGGCAAGACCATGCCCGTTCACCCGAATAGACCACGGTCTCGTGCCGCTCAGGCCGCGGCCACCTTGATGGCCTGTGCGAGCCAGCCCACGCAGACCTACAGCCCGCCGCTCACCTTGCGCACGCAGATGACCGAAATCGACGCGGACGTGACCTACAGCAGCTGTATCGGCGGTCCGGTGACAGCCGGAACCGCAGCCGTCACCAGCACGGCACAGGCCAGCTGCCTGCTTAGCGGCTCGTCCACCGTCACCCAGCAGACCAGCTGGAACAGCGGTGCGACCAGCACCACCACGGGCGACACCATCGCCACCCGGCCCCTGGGACAGACGATCGTCGTCACGCGGGGAACCGTCACGGCCGGCCTGTTCGCGGACGCCCAGTTCACGCAGACGGTCATCTTCGTACACCCCGATCCCCTGGCCTGCTCGGCCACCGGAGTCGCACCGTCAACGGCCCCCTGACGATCACGTTCACCGGCTGACCGATCTTCGGCCGACATACTGCCGAGTAGTTGCCGACAGGTACGCGACGTTCCGGCTCATGTGAAAACTGATTGCGGCGAAATACCGTGATTGAGTGCTGCGTCGCCGAAGTAAGGAGTCGCGCCGGTGCGCTTTCGCGTGGAACGGGAATATGTTTTCACCGATTGGGTCCTGTCGCGTGATCTGTGTTCTCGATACGAAGGACATGCCGTAGACCCGCATACGTGATCGGAGCCCCCTTGTGACCGCGTCCGCGCAGCACACCTGGACCACCGCCGCGACCACCGCCGACGAGTGGCTCGACCGCGCCCGGGAAGTGGCCGTCGTGCTGGCCGCCAACGCCGTTGCCCGCGACCAAGCCGGGGCCACCCCGTACGCCGAGGTGGCGTTGCTCAAGGACTCGGGTCTGGTCACCTTGCTCGGACCGGCCGAGCACGGCGGTGGCGGACAGGACTGGACCACCGCCTACCGGGTCGTTCGCGAGGTCGCCGTGGGCGACGGTTCCATCGGCCAGCTCTTGGGCTACCACTACCTGTGGTTCTGGACCGCTCGCCTGATAGCCACTCCCGAACAGGTCGCCGCGGTGCAGGAACAGGCCACCCGTGAGCGCTGGTTCTTCGGCGGCGCGGTCAACCCGCGCGACAACGACCTGGTGGTGGTCGACGAAGGCGACGAGCTCGTCTTCACCGGCCGCAAGTCCTTCTCCACCGGCAGCAAGGTCTCCGACGTCACGGTCCTGGAAGGAGTGCTGGAAGGCACCGACAAGCACGTCTTTGCCATCGCCGCGTCCCACCAGGACGCCATCGTGTTCAACGACGACTGGGACAACCTCGGCCAGCGGCTCACCGAGAGCGGCAGCGTCGAAATCCGCGGCGTGCGCGCACCCTGGTCGGATGCCTTGGGTTACGTCGACAAGCAGTTCCAGCCGCGGGCCTACAACAGTCTCAACGTACCGCTGATCCAGTTGGTGTTCACCAACTTCTACCTCGGCATCGCCAAGGGCGCCCTCACCACCGCCGCCGCCTACACCCGCGACCGCACCCGCCCCTGGCCCTACGCCGTCGACGTCAAGGAGACCGCGGTGCAGGAGTTCCACGTCCTGGACACCTACGGCGACCTCCAGTCCAAGCTGTGGGCCGCCGAAGCCCTGGCCGACCGCGCCGCCACGCTGATCGAGGCGATCAACGCCCACCCCGACACCGTCACCGAACGCCAACGCGGCGAAGCCGCAGTCGTCATCGCCGCAGCCAAGCAACGCGCCATCGACACCGGCCTGGAGATCGGCACCCGCGTCTTCGACGTGACCGGCGCCCGCGCCACTGCCAACACCGTCGGCCTGGACATCTATTGGCGCAACATTCGCACCCACAGCCTGCACGACCCCATCGCCCACAAACGCGCCGAGGTCGGCCGCTACGCACTGCTGAACGAACTGCCCGAACCCACCTGGTACACGTGACCGGCCCATCCTGCTCGTGCCCAGGCGGGTGCCGAGGTTGCCCAGCACGGGCAGCTGGACTGGTCCGTCCTGCGTCATCGAGCCGGACATCTCCGGGTTCGCCGACTTTGTGGTCACCAGCGCGCCGCCGCACCAGACCGACGTCAAGGTGCCGGCATGAACTCGGCAACCCCGTTCCGAGAGCCACGCCGAGGTGGCGGGCGCAGTCGAGCAGCCCGGCCCTTGGCCGAGCAGATCGTGGACCTTGTTCCAGCGTCGCGCGTGATCTGCTCATGAATGCCACCGGGGCGGTGCGGGTTGATGGTGGCCGAGCATCGGGCGTGCGAGCGGACGGGTCTGCTGCACGAGTAGGTGACAGCGGTAGTCACGCAGCCTGACTGGCTGGCGTGGCCATGATTGTCTCGTATTCGATAGGGGTCAACCGGCCGAGGGCGGCCTGGCGTCTGCGGCGGTGGTAGGTGCGCTCGATCCAGGTGACGATCGCGATCCGCAGTTCCTCGCGAGTCGACCAGGAACGGCGGTCGAGAACATTGTTCTGCAGCAACGCGAAGAAGCTCTCCATAGCGGCGTTGTCACCCGCCGCGCCCACCCGTCCCGTCGACCCGGACAGGCTGTGACGCGCGAGCGCACGGACGAATTTCCTTGATCGAAATTGCGATCCGCGGTCGGTGTGGACCACGCAGCCGGCGACGTCACCGCGGCGGGCGAGGGCGTTGGTGAGCGCGGTGACGGCGAGCCGGGACTTCATCCGGGAGTCGATCGAGTAGCCGACGATCCGGTTGGAGCAGGCGTCCTTGACCGCGCACAGATAGAGTTTTCCTTCTGTGGTGCGGTGTTCGGTGATGTCGGCCAGCCATAGCCGGTTGGGCGTGGTGGCGGTGAAGTCGCGGCGGACGAGGTCGTCGTGGACCGGCGGGCCGGTCTTCTTGCCGTTGCGGCCGCGTTTCTTGCCGAACGCGCTCCACCAGCCCATCGACGAGCAGATCCGCCACGCGGTCCGATCCGCCATCGACTCACCGGCGTCGCGGGCTTCGTCGGCAGGAACCGGTAGCCGAACTCCGGATCGTCGCGGTGGGCGTCGAACAACGCGTTCGCCCGATACGCCCGCTCGAGCTCGGCGGCGGTGACCGGCGCGGCCAGCCACCGGTAGTACGGCTGCCGAGCGATTCCGAGTACCCGGCACGTCACCGCGACCGGAACACCGTCCGCGGCCAGCTCCGTCACGAGCGGGTAGAGCCTTTTCCCGGCAGATTCGCCTGCGACAGATACGCGGTCGCGCGACGCAGGACCTCGTTCTCCTGCTCCAGCAGCTTGATCCGCTTGCGCGCCTCGCGCAGCTCGGCCGAGTCGTTCCTGGCCACGCCTGGCTTGAAACCCTCGTCGATCTCGGCCTGGCGCAGCCACTTGAACAACGTCATCGGGTGCACCCCGAAGTCCTTCGCGATCTGCTCGACCGTCACACCGGGCTCACGGTCACGGGCGACCCGTACGACATCGTCGCGGAACTCTTGAGGGTAGGGCTTGGGCACAGAGACATCCTCCCAGCTCGCCATCACGGCAAGCCAACTCAGATGTCACCTACTCGTGCAGCAGACCCTTGAGTTCCGCGAGCAGGTTCTCGTGCAGCCGTTGCCACACCCCGGCCTGATGCCAGTCGCGCAGTCGCCGCCAGGCGGTCATGCCGGAGCCGAAGCCGAGTTCCTGGGGCAGGAACTCCCACGGGGTCCCGGTGTAGAGCACGAACAGGATGCCGCACAACACCTTGCGGTCATCCAGCCGCTTACGTCCCGGATGATCCGCGCGACGCGGCACCACCGGGAGCAGCGGGAGCAGCGGTTCGATCCGCGTCCACAACTCGTCGAACACGATCCAGGTAAGCTAGCTCACCCTTCCTCACACCAAGGTCAACACACCGATGATCGACAGTATTCCAAGATCATTCTGTTAGGAGTTCTAACTCGGGTTGAAGAAAACTACTTGCGGTCGGCGGCCAGGCGGCCGTCGAAGGCGATGTCGAACGCGTTGAGCAGGTCTGTCCCGCACACCGCGGCCAGTGCAACCGCGACGACGGCGTCACGAGGATCGCCCACCACAGGATCCGGCACCCTCAGTGGCATGAACATCACCGGGACCTTCAAGGACGGCTGCTCGCACGGCGCACCTTTCCTCCACAGCGCTCAATCTCCGTCATCAACCTGCTGTACATCTCTCGCGCAGTGCGCCCGCCGATGACCGCGTCGAAGTCAATTTGAAGGGAGGAGCCGACTCGCTGCTGAAGCTTGTGCACCAGCCAGACTAGGAACAGAGAATCGAGGGCGACCTCGGCATCGGCGTCGAACTCCTCGACCGATTGCCCGAGGATATCCGCGATCAGGGTCATGACGTCCTCCTCGGTGATCACGTCTGGTCCTCGGCCGGATGCACGCGAAGCCGCTTTCCGTTGGCGTTGCGGGGAAGGTCCACTCCTACATGGATGCGCTTGGGTATCTTGAAGTCGCTCAGCCGCTCCCTGCACCACCTGACCAGTGAATCGGCAGTCAACGACGCGTCACCGGTCACATGGGCTTCGAGAACTGGACCTGGTGCGGCTTGCCCGGCGGCAACACCGTGCACGAGCAGTGCGTCGATCACCTGGGGATGCTCGCGCAACACCGCCTCGACCTCGGTGAGATCCACTTTGAGCCCTCCGACGGTGACCACCGAGTCGGTACGTCCCATCAGCCGCAGCTCACCGGATCCGGGGTCGATTTCACAGCGATCGAAGGTGCGCAACCAGCCGTCGGTGTAGCGGTCGTCGCGATCACTGCGCAAATACGGCGACCGGTCCACTTTGATGTACAGCTCGCCGTCGTCGCACCTGCCCTCGACACCTGGCAGCAGGCGCCCGACAGCAGGTGGTTGGCAGGCGCCGGTGAGATCGGAGGCGATGGCACCGACCTCACTCATCCCGTATATCTGCCCCAGCGGAACGCCGAACCGGTGGTAAAACCGCTGCCTGATGCCGGCGGACAGCACGTCGCCGCAGGAGATCGCAAGCCGGAGCACGGAAACGGGGTCCGTACCCGTGGCTTGGCTGAGGAGCGCGAAGTGGGCGGGCACACCCAGGATCGCGTTGACGCGTGATTCGCGGGCGCGCCGAACGAGTTCGTCCGGTTGCAGGCTGTGCGGGAAGACCAGCGTGGCGCCCACGTTGAGTGCGTGCAGCACACCGCAGGCAAGACCGAAGCCATGCACGGGTGACGCCAGCAGGAAAGCCCTTTCGCCGGTCCTGACCATGCCGGGGTTGCGCGCGTGCCGGTCGAGGTCCGCCATAAGGTGTCTGGGGGTCCGCCCGATGAGCTTGGGCGTTCCGGTCGTGCCGGAGCTGCACAGCACCAGACAAACGTCGTCGTCCGTGCGCACGCCGCTGGCTCGGCTTTCGACGGTGAACTGACAGGTGTCGTGGAACGGTTTCAAGGATTCTGCGGATGTCTCTGCGGAGATCGTGTACTCGGCACGGGTGTGCTCAAGGATGCGTTCGATCTCCTGTGGTTTAAGGCGGGGGTCGAGCAGCACGACCTGGCTGCCCCGAGACCACAGCGCCAATAGCAGCCACACCACCGTGAAACTGGGCGGACATCGCAAGGCCACCGTGCTGTTCACGCCGATGCCGTGATCGGCCAGTTCCCGACTCAGACCAGCGACCTCCTGACGGAGTTGTTCCCAAGTGACGTCCGACCAGCCAGACGCCCAGAGCTGTTGTGCGGGCTGCCGATCGAGCAGGTTCGCGCCCCACCACGCACCCTCGCGGGACGGCGGCGTGTCCGCTGTCGTGATTGGCCGACTCATGACACGCTGCCGTCCGTGCCTGGCATTTGGACCACGGCGGTCGTCCAGGTCCAGCCCGCACCGACGCCCGCCAGCACGGCCACGTCACCTGGACGCAGCATCTTCCGGTCGAGCAGTTCCGTGGCATTGGCAATCGGATCACCTGCGCCGAGGTGTCCGGTATGTGTGCCGAATAGCACAAGCTCCGCGTTGGGCAGTCCCGCGAAAGCTCCGTCGTACATGATGTCGAGCAGCATTTGATCGATGCGGGGCACCGTGACGAAGCGCAGACGAGGGTCGTCGGGCCGGATGTCCGCATGGGCGAGCGCCTGGTGAAGGCTCCGTTCCACTCCCGCCCGCATGGCAGCAATTATGACTTCCGGCTTGTGCGGCGGCGCCGTTGGCGCGCTCCCGGCGACCCCGGCAAGCACGGCGGTGTCGATGAAGGCCTTTTCCCACATGGGCGCTGGAGTGAAGTCCGGTTCACCGCGGAACAGCCACTCCATGGACGGCGACGACGAGGTCTGCGCGATCGAGAGCAAGCTCAGATCATCGGGGGTGCCGTCGGCGCGGTGCAGCAGGGCCGCGGTGGCACCGTCGCCGAAGCCGCTGGCGCCTCCCTTCTCCCAGCGCTTCCAGCCAGGTTCGCAGAACCGGTCCGCAGTGGTCACCAGAGCGAGTTGCACCGTGGGGTCCGCAAGCAGAGCCGTCGCCGCGAAGTACATGCCACTCAGGCCACCAGTGCAACCTTGCTGCAGGCCAACGAGGTGCACCTGCTCTCCGGCGCCGATCTGGTCGGCGATGTAGTGGGCGACTGGCCAGACGTCGTGTCCCTGGTGGTACAGCCACGCGTGAATGAGCAGGTCCACGCGACCGGACTCGCAATCCGCTTTCTTCAGGCATTGTTGTGCTGCTTTTACCGCCATCTCCGGCGGGGCGAGCGCGTTGGAGACGGGCAGCGACTCCACTCGCAGCGATGGCCCACCGTTGCGCAACGGCGTCGGTGCCACCGACTCCTGATCCGGCAGAACCGAATCGTCCGGTAACCACGTCGACAGGGCTTTGATTCCGATTCGACCGTTGATTTTCATGTGTCCCCTCCTTCTCTATGAAGCAGCGCCTCGGACTTGTTCAACCGCAAGACTTTTGCGTTCGGCCGCTCTGCGCGATCACGCATAAGCTCGCCAGTGTCGTCGTGCACACTGAGGCAACAGCCGGACACGACGTTGGCGTCTCCGCAACTAATACGGGTCAAGTTCACCATCGCCATTCGGAGATCAGTGGTCCAACCGGGCATGTTCTACCTTCGAGTCAGCGGGAAGTTCACACTTCCCAACTCTCAAGAACACATTAGACCACTTCGCGAACACTTTCCGCCATACCACAAGCCACAGCAAGCCGAGGCGATCGGAGAACAGCGTGATATTATTCCTATTCACCTCTCCCGATGTGTTCTCAGCAACCCTCACGACATTGTCGGGGACTCCTGAGGGCAGGGCGTGGATACAGCGACATCACCTCAGCTCACCATCATGGTAAGTCAATTCAGGTGTCGCCTACGGTGCAGCAGACCCGTCACACCCGTAATCCAGCAATTGGCCACCGGCAACGCCCTCATTTCCACAATCGGCACTGATCAGCAGTTCCCGGCTGCTTGAGGTTGGAGGCATGCCAGTGGTGATCGCTTGTGCCTGTTCACTCCAGCTCAGGCGAGTTTGCGCCCCGGAGGGCGAAATCGCCACTATCCGTTCCACCCTTTGGCACGGCACCGTTGCAGCGCTGGCTAAGCTCTGATTTTGTCGAGCAAAGGACAGCTACAACCGAAGGACGCCACACGTGACGATCTTCGACCTAAACGACGACCGCCACCACGCTGGACGTGACCGTCACCGAAGGAGCCACCCTCGCTCGGCACCATCTACCGTCGTTGCGCACCGAGGTTCTGCTGGGCCGCATCGATTTTTCACCTGTCTTCGATCTCGTCGTGGATCTGCCCAGCCTCCACAGCGTCTACAAGACCATGGACAGCAGGACCATCGCCAAGCCACTGATCTCGAAATGAAGGGATGGCGAATGCCGGACCTCAGCCCGGCGCCGCCGGCCTTCTCCGCAGCGGATCGGCTCAGCACGAGGATCCTCGAACAAGCCGTCGATCCGATCGACGTCACCATGGAGGCGACCACCCCCGACCGAGTGGCAGCGTGCCGGACCTTCATGGTTGGACGGCTAGCGGCCGATGACTCGATCTACGGCAGCAGCAGATTCGGCCTGTCGGTTGCCTTACCGGGACACGGTGACAGCAACGGGCAATGTGAAGACGTGCTGGCTCATCTGCCCGCGGCCAAGGCCGCGATCAACCGCTTCCTGTCGTTCGCGCCACGATGCTGACGCGGTTGTGTTCGCTCGTGTGCGGCCACTCCGGTGTGTCGACGCGGGTCATCGACGCCTTGGCTGGTGCACTGCGGACGTCGTTCGCCTTCGCTGTCCCAGAACTCGGCTCAGTCGACGCAAGCGGTGACCTCGTTCCTCCGGCCCACGTGGTGAAGGCGTTGCGCGGCTTTGGCTTCGCCTATCACACCGGTGCGCGTCTGGCTGCAGACGTGGCGCTGACGCGAGCCGAGCCCGGACCACTCGCCCTCGGCGGCCGGGGCGCAGTGGCGTTGGTCAATGGAACTTCGGTCACCTCCGCAGTTGCAGTGCTCACACTCGCCAAGTTGCGCCGCGGTGTTGTCACGGCAATACACCTCACTGGTGTGCTCACCGATCTGCTCGGCCGTACTCAGGACGTCCTCTCCGCCCCGCTGCTGAAGGCGTTCGGGTACCCCCGCCACTGAACATGCCGGTTGGGTTCTACGACGACAACTCAAAGGCGCGGCACCGAGCGGGCACCGTCCGCTGCAGGATCCGTATGCAATCCGGTGCACCCCTCAGCTGGTGAGTGCGGCGCGGGCCAGTCTGCCGCACGCCGGCGACGTGATCGGATCTCAACGGAGTGAGCGACCCTTGTTCTTTCCCGAGTTCGACGAGATCGCGCACGGAGGGAACTTCTTCGGGCAGTCGATCGCCTTCGCCGGAGATCTCTCCGTGGTCGCGATGCAACTCGGCAACCTCGTCGAACGCCAGCTCAACCTGCTGGTTGATCCGCATCGCAACGGCGGCCTTCCCCGATGTTGTCCATCGCCCGAGCTTGGCAGGACGGTGTTCAAGGCGTTCAACTCGCCGCCACGGTGATCGTTGCCGTCACGCGCCGTGCCGCGACGCCGGCCAACGTCCAGAGCCTGCACACCAATCTCCACAACCAAGACATCGTCCCGTTCGGCACATAGGCGGCGTTGAATGGCTACCACCAGGCGGAATCCCTGCGACTGGTGCACGGCTCGCCGGCCGTGGCCCTGCGCCAAGCCGCTGACGTCGGGAAGCGAACACCGACAGCAGCCGGATACGCCAGGGCTTGCCGTCGTCGTGACGTCGATTGATCCAGATCGTCCTCTTGACACGGACGTCCTGCGCGCCGCTGAACTCCTCGATCGTGCCGCAGACAAAATCAAAGAAAGGAAGCTGATATGACCAGCATTGATGAACAGGCGAGCCAGCTGACAGAGATGATCCTCATCGAGATCGCCGACTTCGTGGAACTCTTCGAGGAGACCTTCGACTTGCCCAGCGCGAACGGTTCCGCGGCGCCCGCGTCGACGAAGACCACGTCGTCCCGATGGCACGACCTGCGAGCACTCGGCTTCACCGCTGACCCGTACAAGGTGCTGAAGGCGGTTCGGGAAGGCGGTCCGGCCAAAGTAATCGGTACGTTCGGCGGTGCGAACGTCTGGTTCGTCACCCGGTACGATGATGCCCGTAAAGTGCTCGCGCACCCCCACGTGAGCAGCGACATCTTCGACGCCCCGCTTCAGGTGAACCGAGCTGACGATCCGCGCGTCAGGATTCCGGACGATGGCTACCACGCCAAGAACATCCCGCTCGCCATGGAGGACGAGCGTCACGTCCGCATCCGGCCGCTGTTGGTCAAAGCCCTGAACCCCAGCCGTGTTAACGCGTTGAAGTCCTTGGTGGAACAGACCGCGAACCGGCTCGTCCGCGATCTTCCCGTGGGCGAACCGGTGGACTTGCACGCCCGGTACGGGGTTCCGCTGGTCGCGGAAGCGCTCTCCGGCCTCCTCGGCATCCCTTCTGACACGCCGCGCGAGTTCCCCCGATGGAGCGATCTGCTGAACTTCCATATGCTGGACCCGCAAGCCGCTCGCTTGGCAGGGCGCACACTCTACGGGTTCTGCGCTTCTCTCATGGAGAGTAAGCGAGAGAACGCAGGTGACGATGCGCTCACCGACCTGTGTCACGCGCGGGACGAGGGGATCCTGAGTGACTTCGAGATGCACGGCCTCGTGGTGCTGATGCTACACGCTGGCCAGGAGGCACACGCCGCACTGACGAATGGCTTAGTTGGGCTGCTCCGGCATCCGGACCAGTTGAGTGAGGTCCTCAACGACCTGTCGTTGCTGCCGGCCGCCATCGACGAGCTGCTGCGTTATGAGGGCCCGCTGCGCCTGACATTGCCGCGTCACACAAATGCACCGGTTGAACTTGAGGGGGTGACGATTCCTCCGCGGGAATACGTCCTGGTGTCGTTGTCCGCGGCCAACCACGACGCCCAGCGGTTTGAGGAGCCGGAACGCGTCGACATTCACAGGAGTGATGCGAAGAGTCATCTGGCGTTCGGGCATGGCATCCACCGATGCCCCGGTGCTCGGCTGGGTACGATGGTGGCGCAAGTCGGCCTCCACGCGTTGTTCACCAGGTTCTCCTCCGTCCGCTTCGCCGATCCGATCGCGCAGGCACCGTGGCGTCCAAGCATGTTCCTGAGGCGGCTGGAGTCGCTTCCTGTCGTGCTCGACTGAGGACTGTCGTGAGCGTCCCTGCTTTGATGCTGCCGAACCTTGTCCATCCTCATGATCACGTGCGTTGTTCGAGGGGTGAGGATGGGGCGGGCGTAGTAGGTGACCGGTCGGGGCTGGTGCGGGCTCGGGTGAGGACGCACCAGCGCTTCAGTGTGGCGATGTCGCGTTCGACCAGGCAGCGAACGGCGGAGTGGGCGCGGTGGCGGGGCGTCTTCCGCAGCGAGGTCGACCTGTTCTCGATCGAGCCGCTGTGCCAAGGACGTCCGCGCCGCGGTTGATGCCGTCGATCAGCAAGTGGCGGATGTCGTAGCGGTTGTCGCCTCGTACTGGACGCCCTTGTGGACGAGCATGGTGGCGTCGCCACCGTCGTCCAGGATCATGTTCGGCCTTGCCGTCCGGCCAGGTCAGCATCTACTCGGCCGTCCACCAGTACTCCGGCAGGGTCTCGCCCTTCCAACCGAAGCAGGAGACGCCCTTGGGCTCCTCCTTCGTGCCGTGGGGGCTCACGACGACGGCTGCGGCCGCGTGGTCCTGCGTCGAGAAGATGTTGCAGGAGGCCCAGCGCACCTCGGCGCCCAGGCCAACCAGGGTCTCGATGAGGACGGCCGTCTGGATCGTCATGTGCAGCGAGCCCGAGATGCGGGCGCCCTTGAGCGGGTACACCCCGGAGTACTCGCGGCGGAACGCCATGAGGCAAGGCATCTCGTGCTCAGCCAGCCGGATCTCCTTACGACCGAACTCGTGGAGCGACAGGTCGGCCACTGCGAAGTCGATGCCGTTGCGGGTCTGCAACCGTTCCGCGGTCATTACCAAGTCCTCCAAGGCACTTCAGAGGGGGAACTGTCCTGACCGGACAGCCGGGAACACATCGACCTCTGCCGCGGCCTCCAGGCTTTGAACCGGTCGGTGAGCTGCGGAACTCGAAACGGTGTGACGGTGTGCATGTGGCCTGAGCATGCTGCGGGCGTGGATGCCTGGCTCGGCGCAATCAGTCGTTACCGGGACGTCTTCGATGACCTCGGTACTCGACCGGACCTGTACCTGGAGCACGGCCTGCGTCCCGGGGCCGATGCGG
>NZ_JAJCXE010000054.1:185405-186122 GCF_021056325.1 Lentzea sp. CC55
GTCACCGAGACCGACGTCGTCATGTCTCTCGCTCAGCGTCTTGTCCCGCAGCCGCCGGCTTGCGCGGTACGCGTAGACGGCTCGGTGCCCTATCCCGCTGCGGAGGCCAATGCACTGCTCAGCGGTTGGCTCACCCACCGTGTTCGGCCGGACATCCCCGCGTCCGGCTTCGTGCCGCCGTCCCAGGTGGCGCAGTTCAACCAGCTCGTCAGCAGCAGTGTGGAAGACCAGCGCGCGTGGTTCGCCGCAGTGGTGCGGGCCCACGGTGACTGCACCAGTGTCGCCCCGGCAGTGCCATGACCATCGCCTGGCTGTGGTTGCGCGCACACCGATGGCCTGCGCTGGTGCTGACATCGTGTCTTGTCTCGGCAGCCGGCCTGTTGTTCGGAGGCCTGTACCTACCGGTTCCGTCATTGGGCGAGGTGCGCAGACTCAGTGTGCCGTTGTCGCAACTGCTCCCCCTGCTGCTCGCCTGCGCAGTCGGCCTGCACACCAAAGCACCGACGGCGGTGTTCAAGGTCGCGCCGCGTTCTCCTGTCCCACAACGGATCGCGTTGGCGGCCGTCCTTCTGGTCACGGTGACGGCCGCGTGTCTGGCCTTGCCCGACAACCACGCGGCGCTGCGCAACCTCGCAGGCCTGACCGGGATGGCTCTTGCGACGGCCGCTGTCGCGGGAGCAACCCGCAGCTGGATCCTCCCGCTGTTCTACCTGATGT
>NZ_JAJCXE010000054.1:186132-211835 GCF_021056325.1 Lentzea sp. CC55
CGTGCCGGTCGAGAACATTGTTCTGCAGCAACGCGAAGAAGCTTTCCATCGCGGCGTTGTCACCCGCCGCGCCCACCCGTCCCATCGACCCGGGCAGGCCGTGACGCGCGAGCGCACGGACGAATTTCCTGGATCGAAATTGCGAGCCGCGGTCGGTGTGGACCACGCAGCCGGCGACGTCACCGCGGCGGGCGAGGGCGTTGGTGAGCGCGGTGACGGCGAGCCGGCTTCAGACGAGGTCGGCGTAGGCGATGACGTTGTCCCTGTAGTCGCCGGTGGCGGGGTCGAAGACGCCGCCGCAGGTGATCAGTCGCAGTTGCGGGGTGGTGGTCTCACCGTAGACGGAATCGGTGGGGAAGAGGTCCTTGGGGACGCGGTCGACCCGGCTGATGGTGAAGGTCGCGGTGCTGTTGTCGTGGCGGGCGACCTCGACGCGATCACCGGACTTGAGCTTGGCGAGGTCGTGGAAGATGCCGGGGCGGCCGTGGCCGTCGACGTGGCCGAGCAGAACGGCGGGACCGGTGTCGCCGGGTGCGGGGCCGTGCTTGTACCAACCGGCTTGGAGGGGCCGGTCCAGCGGTGGGACCTCGGCGGTGCCGTCGGGGTTGAGTCCCAGCGGGATCAGGGTGGAGCGGGCGCCGAGGGCGGGGATGCGCACCTCGACCGGTGCCGCGGCGGACATCGCCGTTGGTTGTGCCGTGATGGGTTGCCCGGCCGGGCCGTCGTCACCGGAGGGCAGGAGCAGCCCGGCGGTGAGCAGGCCGGCGATCAGGAGTGCGGCCGCGAAGGCGGCGATGACCGCGCGCTTACGGGCGGTCACGGTGCCGTCCCGCCGGTGTCCACGCCGCCGCGCGGGATGATGCTGACCTGGCGGTTGCCGGGCAGTGCCGCCGCCGGTGGCGGGCCGCCGGGGCTGGCCGGGGTGGTGCTGGTGGTCGGGACCGCCGTGGTCGGGGTGGTGCTGAGCGAGGGTTCACGGATGATCACGTTGGTGCAGTCGGTGACCTTCCCCGGCCCGGCGTGGTCGGTGCCATGGGCGGTGACGCACAACGGGTGGTTGCCCACGTCCAGCGGCGGGGTCTTGACGGTGTAGCGGACCTGGCGCGGGCCGGGTTGGGGCAGAGCCGGGGTGATGTCGGTGATCGGCAACTCCGGGCCGCCGTCCACGGTCAGCGTCAGGCGCTGCAGTTCGGACGGGAACAGCCTCCCCAGCGCGGCTGGCAGGTCTCTCACCTCGGAAGCCTCGACGCACGTGCCGCCGGTGACGTCCGCCATCCGCTTGAGGCTGCGCGGGCCGTTGCCGCACTGGGCGTCAGGGCCGAACGCCACGGTGTGGATGTCCACCCGCTGCGGCACCTGGGACAGGGCGCCCTCGAAGTTCTCCAGGGCGTGGTTGTCGCGGCCGTCGGACAGGAAGACCATGATCGATCGGGGTTCGGTCGTCGCGTTCGCGGCCTCGGTGCCCGCCCTCAGGCCGGCGGTGAAGTTGGTGCTGCCGTTCTGCCACTGCAGGGCCGCCAGCGCCTCGTGGAACTGCGGACCGGCGGCCTGACCGGTCCAGAACACCCGGCCGCCGGTGGAGAACGCGGCCAAGCCGACGCCGCCGACACCCAGGTACGGCTGCTGCGCCACCTTCCGGTGGAACTCCGCGACTGCCTGCTTCTCCGCGTCCCACCCGGCCTGGCCGAGGCTGCCGGAGCTGTCCAGCACGTAGACCAGTGACGTTCTCGGCGTCGCCGGCTTGGTGCCGATCGACGCCGTGCCGACCACCGTGGTGGTGCCCTTGGGGATCACCGTGTCGGGCAGCGGCGTCTCGATGTCCACCGCGATCCCGATGCCACCGGGCAGCGTGCCGTCCACCGCGCCCGCCGGCACACCGCCGGCCACCACCAGCACAGCGGCGACCAGCCCGGCTCCGAGTCTTCTCATCCGTCATATCCTCACGTCACGGAATTTGCCCTCCTTCAACGAGCCTGTGGCATCCGTGGATATCAGCCAAACGGGTGTACCCCAAGTAGCACACGAAAGGTCGCTGTCGCTCAGACTTGCCGAAAGACAGGCCAGCAGTGGTCGGCAACGCGGATTCCCCGGGTCGACACATACGGAAAGTATCATCCTTTTTCGCCCATTTGGAGTGCCGTCGCGGGATTAGAGTGTGATCCGGCCAAGTCCCGGATGCGAGGAGTGTTTCGATGAGAGCCACGAGAACAGTGGGGCTGTTGTCAACGGCGCGGCGGTTCTTGACGGCCGCCGTGGTCGCGTTGACGGCGGCGGCCGGAGTCGTGGTCACCGCGCCTGCGGCCCAGGCGGCGACCGAACTGCTGTCCTGCGTGGGCAGCGGCGCCAACACGTACAACCCGGGGGTGACCGCGCAGCCCGAGGTCGTCTCCATCACCTCCAGCGCCGACTACGACTCCTGCGCCTCCACCGGATCCCCCACCATCACCTCCGGCGGGTACGCGATCGTGGCCAACGGCCTGGTGTCCTGCCTCGGCGGCGGCATCTCCATCACCGTGACCATCACCTGGAACACCGGCGAAACCACCACCGTGGCCGCAGTCGGGCTCGTGGTGCTGCGTCCCGCGAACGAAGTCGTCGTGGTCTACCAGGGCACGGTTACCGCGGGCAGGTTCACCGGAGCCACCGTCGTGATGACCGCGGCGCTGCTCAACACCACACCGGCTCAGTGCTTCACCCCCGAAGGCGTCACCGGCACCAGCGGCCCCGCCAACATCACCATCACCGAACTCGCCTGACCCGGCTGCCCCACCAATTCAACGACCAGTGCCACAGTCTTCACCGCCGAAGTCGATGTCACTTCACAAGGAATAATTCCGACCGCGCGTAATGCCCTCCAGCACCCACGGACAGTGTTCCAAGACAAGCCGTTCAGCCGATTGAGAGCAGATGAACGGATCGCAAAACTGGATTCGCTCATCACCTTTCCGGAGAGCAGGATTCTCATGCGTCTGCGTTTCTTTATCGTTGCCGTGGTCGGCGGGCTGCTCGGCGCCGCAGGGCTGTTCCACGTGCCCGCTTCGGCGTCCGCGGTGGACGTCAACTGCGCCCTGGGCACCCAGGTCGGCACCTATTCCCCCGGCATGACGCTGCTGCCCAGACACATCGATTTCCACGCCACCGGCACGCTGGGTGGCTGCGTGTCCCCCAGCCACCCCGAGATCACCGGCGCGACCTTCACCTCACTGGTCAGCGGCACGTTCAGCTGCCTGGCCGGCTCCACCACCAACACCTCGACCTACCACTGGAACACCGGCCACAGCAGCACCGTCCGAGGCGGCTTCGAGGTCAACCTCAAACCCGGTGGCACCACCGTGCTCGTCCTGACCGGCACCGTGGTCGACGGACTGTTCCAAGGCGCAACCGTTGTCCAGACCAAAGTCCTGCCCGCCACCGACCTCACCGCCTGCCTCACGCCCCAAGGCCTGACCAGCGTCAGCGGCACCGTCACCTTCACCGCCGTCCTCTGAACCGCCGAATGACGGGGACGAGAGATCCTCCGACGGTCTCGCAGAACACCGCGTTTTGAACAACGGCCACGTGGAACGTTCCCGTGCTCGTGTCGTCGGTCCGCTACGCCGCACGGAAGAACGTCGCACGTCCGAGGAACTGCTCACGGCTCGGAACTGTGTTGGTCCGCGGCTATTCTGCTCGCGTGCTCACCCACACCGATCCAGAGCGTCTGTCGGCGGTTCGCCGGTACCACATCTTGGACGCGCCCGCCGACGGCAGTTTCGACAACGTCGCCCGGGTGGCCGCGCAGGTCTTCGGCACACCGATCGCGACCGTGACGATCGTGGACGTCGACCGCGTGTGGTTCGCGGCCTGCCACGGTCTGTCGGGCGTCACCCAGATCGGCACCGAGCCCGGCCTGTGCGCCTCGGCCGTGTTGCAGGACGGGGTGTACGTGGTGAACGACGGCGCGGTCGACCCCCGCACCCTCGAGCACCCGCTGGTGCGCGGAGACCTCGGTTTGCGCTTCTACGCCGCCGCGCCGATCACCACCAGCGACGGCCACCGGCTGGGCACCGTCAACGTGATCGACCGCGACCCCCGCGAGGTCACCGACGCCCAACTCGCGACGCTCACCGCGCTGGCCGGAATCGTCGCCGACCAGCTGGAGCTGCGTTTGGCGGCCATTCAAGCGGTGCGCGCGGAACGCGGCCTGGACCAGATCCCCGGCCCGCGCTCCACCGCATCGGCCAAGTTGGCGGGCCAGCTGCGGCACCTCGCGGCCAACCACCTCGACGGCGAGCACTCCCAGGTGTGCGAGCTCGGCTTGTCGGGCCCGTGCGACGAGCCCGTCGAGGTCAAGGTCGCCGACCCGTGGGGCGACTCGGCATGGGCATGCATCCGCCACGCCGAGGACATCATCATCAATGAGCGGTCGACGTTCATCGCCGACCAGAAACTCAACGGGCTGGAGCGGTACCTGCGGCGCGCGGAGCGCCACAGCACCGGTCCGGCAGGCACGTCCGAAATTGCGTGAACACGACACCGCCGAGATCATCATCAACAGTGCGAGAACCTGCTGCCACCATGCGAGGTCGCGGGTTCCACCCTCACGGACAGTCTGCCGAGCGTCAGTGTCAGCCTGACCAGACAGCACAACCAGGCCGTGACCCACAGCACCGATGCCGACCACACGTTCCCGTGGATCGGTCGCGACAGGAGCTTCCGAAGGAGCGGACCGAAAGGCTCAGACGGCAAGGCGCGGTGCGGAGCACCGGGGTGCAGCCGCACCGCGCTACCGGACCAACGCGGGGTGCCGGCTGCTCGACGACACTGTTCAGCCATGCCTGACCACTCGTGCGGTCCTCCACCGTGTTCAGCGGAGCTTGCCGACCCGGCACATTCAGCTGCCCTGATGGATGCGTGACTGCTCAAGGTCAAACAGGGTCGGACCGCTTATCCACGTTCGGCCCCCGAAGTGCCTGCACCGCGTCCGACACCTCCTCGTGCAGCAGACCCGACACAGGACCGGGTCGCCGCTCACAACTTGCTGCGCACTGTTCAGCGGCCTGCCGAGCACCGTTTCGACCGCTTGGACAGGCGACTGCGCTTTTCAGGTGAAGGTTGACAGGACCGCATGGCGAAACCGCTTTACTCAACGCGGAAGCACGGCATGGCCGAATGGCGGATCACTGGAGTGGACCATGAGATCAGCACGGCACAGGCAGCTGCTGGCGGTTGCTGCGGCGCTGCTCGCGTCAGCACTCGCACCGAGTTCCGCCGGCGCGGCGACGCCGATCACCGAATACGGCCCGGTTCCCTCGTCACTGCCGATCGGGGGTGTGTGCGAGGTGGAGTTCGACCACAGCGGAAAACTCTGGGTCGAGCAGTACCTGAGCAGTCAGGTCGCCCGGTTCGACCCGGCCACCGGGCAGTTCGCCAACTTCTCCACACCGATGCCGCTGTCGGTGCCCGGCGGCATGGACCTGGACGCGTCGGGCAACCTGTGGATGCCCCAGGTGACCGGCAACAGCCTGCTGCGCGTCGACACCACCGACGGTTCCATGGCCGAGCTCCCGCTGCCCTGGGCGAACGCCTTCTCCCCGCAGCCGCTGGGACTTCCGCTGCACAGCGGACTCGGACTGGCCAACGACCTCGCGCGCGGCCCGGACGACGCGCTGTGGTTCACCCTCGGCGGACTGGACTCCATCGGCCGCTACGACCCGGTGAGCGGGCAGTGGAGCAAGTACCGCGTGCCCGGCGAGATCCTCGGTCAGGTCGCCGCGCTGTTCGGCATCATCAAACCGGGTCCCGGACGCACCGTCGTGTTCGACCTGCCCCAGCTGAACAAGGTCGCCACCCTGGACGTGGACACGCACGTGTTCACCCAGTACACGATGCCTACACCCGCCTCGTTCCCGGTCGGCGTGCGCACCGCCTCCGACGGCACCATCTGGGTCGGTGAAGCCCTCGGCATGAAGATCGCCCGCATCAACCCTGCCACCGGGCAGATCACCGAATACCCGCTGCTGGGTGCGGGCGGGCTGCTCACCAGCATCCTCGACGGACTCGGTGTGGGCAGCATCGGCAACCCGCTCCCCATGCCAGGCCCCATCGCCGAGGCCAGTGACGGCAACATCTACTTCTCGGTCAGCTTCCCGGCGCTGTTCGGGCTGGGCAACCAGATCGCCCGGTTCAACCCCGTCACGCACGAGGTCCGGATGTGGAGCACACCCTCGTCGGCCTCCTACCCCTGCGACATCAACGTCCACCAACCCGGCGCCGTCTGGTTCGGCCTCCTGACGACCAACAGGATCGGCAAACTGGACATCACCGCCACCTGACCGAACTGCTCACCACGGACGACATCGTCCCGGCACCCCGCCGGTCGGCCCCTACCCACGGTGGTCGGACTCGACTTCAGCATGCCTGCCCGGACGCCGGCGCTGGACCCGCGCGACCTGACCCTCGTCGTCGACGAACACCCCGCCGTCGGCGGCGTCGTGGAACTGGGCGAGACGCGGTTGTGGCTGCGCAGCCTGCTGGTCGTTGAACTCGCAGGCTGCTTCGACAGCGGGACACAGGTCCGGTGGCGAGACACCGGCACCCGCTTGCAGCGCTGGGCCCAGATGCCCAACCCGTTCGACCGTCACGGCCTTCTCACCGATGCGCGACCGCGCCGACTCAAAATCGTGGCTCACGCACCGGGCTGTTCCGGGACGCGCACCTTGTGGCCGTTGTACGCGCCGCCCAGGCACACGAGGCTCTGGCCGTCCTCGGACTCGGGGATCGGCAGACCGCCGCCGAGAAGGCATTGGACAATCGAGATGTCCGGATCCGCAGCAGCGGAGCCGGCAGCACCCACTACCACACCGGACGCCAATGCCGCAGATGCCAGCATTGTCATCATCCGTCGCCTCATGACCACTCCTTCGTCTTCTTCTTGACCAGGCGTTGCTGCTCCTGCGGCTACCCGGCTGGTCGTGCGGGATTCGTGCTTCACTCCTACGAGCGACAAGCTGCCGGCACGTGCATGACTTGGCGCTCGGCCTGTCCGGCCAGCCGCACAGGTCGGGGCCGGCATGGCGGAGGTCCGCATCCCCAGTCGCCGATGCAGGCGGAAGACGGCAGTGCTCTCCGTCCACGTCGCGAGTGGACGGAGAGCACCAACACCACTTGGTCAGGCGACGTGGTGGACGCCGGTCCAGTTCGGGTAACGCCAGTGCGCGCCGGTGTAGTAGTCGGTCTTGGTGTGACCGATCACGTTGCCGTAGACCTGCAACTCCCCCGCGGCCGTGATCGCGGTCAAATCCGCGAACCCGTCACCCGTGACGTCACTCAGGCTGATGTCGTGCACGGTGTTCCACGCGCTGGAGATCTGCCAGGTGACATCCCAGAACGGAGTATCACCACGACCAGGCAACAAGATTCCGTTGCCATAGACCTTCAACGAGCCGTCGGAACGAATCGCGGCAAGATCGGCATACCCGTCACCGGTGACGTCACCAAGAGCGATGTCGAGAACGTCAGCCCCCCATCCCGTCTCGTACACCTTCAACGGAGCACTGAACGGGGACTGCCCCTCACCCACCTGATTGGTGTTCAGAAAGACTTCCAGCTTGCCGCTCGTCGTCACCGCGGCAAGATCGGCGAAGCCGTCGTGGTTGATGTCCCCGGCAGCGATCTTCCGATACCCCGACCAGTTGCCGTACTCCCGCCACACCCCCGAGAACGGCGAGTGGTTTGGGTTCATCAAGAACTCGTTGCCGTAGATCTGCAGCTTGCCGGCACCGGTCAGGACCAGGAAGTCCGCGAACTTGTCACCGGTCACGTCGGCGGTGGTGATCGACCTGGCGTCCTGACCCCAGTTCGTGTTGTCGGTCTGCCACATCACTCCGTGGAAGGGCACACCGTTGTTGCCAGGCACCAGGATGCCGTTGCCGAACACAGCCAAACGACCCTCGGCCGTGACAGTCGTCAGGTCGGCGTACCCGTCGCCGGTGATGTCGCCCTGGGACCGGTCGACCGGCTTCAGCGGGCTCCACCAGCTCGTCTTCTTCAGCGCGCCGTTCCAGCTGAAGCTCAGGTGGACGTGGTCGGTGTGCGGGCTCGCGCCGCTGTACGGCGTCCAGCTCAACGTCCTGGTTGACCAGATCTGCCGGTTCCAGATGATGTACATGATCCCCATGCGACGGGCCAGCGCGTGCCGGTTGCCGTGCTGGTCGGTCGCCAGCAGCCAGTTGACCAGGTCGTCGCCCTGCGCCCGCTGGCCGGGGTCGTTCGCGTTGAACGGATAGTCCAGCGCGCGCCCCTCCTTGTGCTCGCTGGCACCTCCCTGGCTGCACTGACGGCCGATGCCCAGGCTCGGACGCCCGTAGGTGGACACGAGCAGGCTTTGGACATCGACGACGCCGGGTTTCGGCGTCGGGTCGCAGGTTCGCTGCGGGTCGGACGCCGCGTACGGGTCGATTTCCGGACCGAAGGGCGGCGTGGGCGGTGCGGCGTGGCCGGGTGATACGACCGTGACGCTGACGACTGCCGCCAAGACAACACCGATGGCGGCGCGCGCCATCGCTCTCACTGCGGACATGACTTCCCCCAAGAATCACTTCACTTGATTTAGCTCCCCGCTTGTATCACTTTAGTGATCGGACGCAGCGTAGCCGCAGGCGAGCAGAAGGGTCAACAAGATGACCAAACTGGCGAACTCAGTCACTGAAGTGATCAGATAGTGGCCATGGTTGCGCCCTGTTCACGTGGTTCAGCGCGAAGACAGTTGCTTCAGGACCGCAGGCACGACGGGTGAGCGGCGGTAGGCCTGGCTGACCTTGACCAGCCACGCCGTTTCCGCGTCGAAGTCCGGCGCGCGGCGCAGCTCCGGCGACCGCACCGCGGGCACCGGGCCTGCTCCACCGCTGATCCGGGAGGAGACAGCGGCAGCGATGGCGGTGGCCTCGGCGACGGCCTGCGCATCGTCCTCGCTCAGGCCGGACCGGACCGCATGCGCCCTGGCCAACTGGACGGTGCTCTCGCAGAGGTGCCCGTGCAGCGGCCCGACCAGCACGTCGCGGATGCCGATGACCCGCTGCCGCAGCCGGGAGTTCCGCGTGCGCAGGACCGCGAGCGGCGTGGCCGTGCGCACCGGCTCGAGTGCGTTCCACAGCGGCGTCAACTGGTGGTAGGCCCGTCTCCGGTGCCAGTACCTGGCCACGCGCGGTCCCCAGGACGGGATGGTCATGCCGATCACCAGGAAGCACACGCCGGGAGCGGAGAAGAGGAACTGGATGCCGTGCACCCCGTTCTCCTCGTAGGGCGGCGTGTAACCCAGGCTGACGACCGTTTGATACGCCATTTTGTGGATCAGCATGACCAACCAGATCAGGCAGCCGAGCCCCATGAGGCGCACGCCGATCCGCAGATACCTGCGCTCGATGGCCGCGCTGCGCCACCTCACGAGCAGGATCTGGACCAGGACGATGATGTTGTGCGTCTCCCACACAAGGTCGTAGAACAGGACCCCGGGATCACGGGTCCCGCTCGGCCCGACGATCGGCAGTCCGGTGCGCAGCGGGCCGATCACGTAGCCGATCAGCAGCAGCGGGAGTGCCACTGCGAACAACATCCGGCTGAACCGCAGGCGTCGCCGCAGGTCGTCGGCGGTCGCGGAGACGCGGATGACGAACTGGTGGGCGTGGAAGGACATCGCCATCCACGCGACGTGCTGGATTACCTGGGGCAGGCTGGGAACCCGCCCCAGCAGGTCGTGGACCAGCCAGTAGACCGGCGCCCACCCCAGCAGGTACAGCAGGAACAGGTGCACCATCGTCAGCGTCAACGCCCTGCCGGCGGGCGCCTGGTGGTCCTCACGCCAGGTGGCCGCCCGGTAGACGACCGCGGCGGCGACGGTCACGAGTGCGAAGAGGTGGACGACGCTCGCCGCGCTCATTCCATCGCCAGGCCCAGCCGGTCACCCATCCCCGGTGGCCGATCCCCCGCGCGCCGCGGTCGCGCGTCGAGCAGCTCGGAGATCAGGTAGGCCACGGTCTCCGCCTCGGTCTCGTGCTCGGCGGAGAAACCCGCGTGGTGCCGGGCCAGCATGATCTTGAGGGTGGTGGCGCTCAGGTCGGGGAAGAAACCGGACAACGCCAGGTCGACCGGCTCGGAGCCGGGGTGGTCGCACAGGATGTGACCCAGTTCGTGCAGCACGATGTGGGCTTGGTGCACCGGCGTGGTGTTGCGTTCGTAGCAGATGTAGTCCGTGGTGGCCCCCGCCATCCACAGCCCGCAGGCACCTGAGGCCGACATCGGCAACGGCATCAGCTCGATCGGCCGGCCGCGCCGCACCCCCACCCCGCGGCACAGGTCCCGCACCCTGCCCGAATCCGGTATCTCCAGCCGACTCACCACGCGCCGCTCGATGCGGCGCGACGCCCGCCATCTCAAGGTCAACGCCCCCCAGCGTTGTCGGAGTCAAGTCCTTCCAGCTTGCGCAGCTGCTCGGTCATGGCAGTGACCGTTTCCAAGCTCCCGTCGGACAACCCGACCATTCTCGTCGCCACCCTGGCGATGCCGGCATCGCGCAGCAACGCGGCAAGCGCGATCTGAGCACTCACCTGCTCGGAGGGCTCGTCGTCGAGGAAGTAGGCGGCCGAGACGCCGAAGAACTTCCCCAGCTTCTCCAGGGTGTCCTTGGTGGGGTTGACGTTCTTGCCGGACCTCAGCGCGGAGAGCAGTCCGGTGGACAGCCCGGTCGCCTTCGCCACCTCGGGGTGCGTGAACGGTTTGCGGTCTCGCGGGTGCACCTCGCGGAAGAGGTGGTCCACCTTCTCCGCGAGGGTCCGCGGGCCCGAATGGCGATCGTTCACGGCCTACCTCCTGGACCCCGCTGATCAGTAAACTGATCCGCCCTCCAGAGGTTATCACCACGTTCTGCGGCCGGATTGTCCTGCCGCCCGCACGGAAACCGTCCCGACGGCAGCAGCCGTCGGGACGGTGGGAGGTGTTGTCGTCAGACCTGTTGCCAGAGGGCAGGGGTGTTCGGCGGCTCCCATCCGGGAACGGACGTGTGTGCCTGGATCACGCGGTAGGAAGCGCCACCGTAGGTGACCTGGGCGCCGGTGCCGTAGTAGGTGTACGGGGCCCACGAGTCGCCACCACCCGGAGGCGTGGTGGTGGTCGTGGTCGTGCTGGTCGGCTGGGTGGTCGTGGTCGGGCCGGCGGAGGTCACCAGGCGCAGGTTGTACGCCTGCAGGATTTCGGTCACCGGCTGGAAGTAGATGGTGCCGCCGCTCTGGCAGTTGCCGGATCCGCCGGAGGTGACGCCCTGGGCCTGGTCGCCGGTCAGCCACGAGCCGCCGGAGTCGCCGGGCTCGGCGCAGGCGTTGGTGCGGGTCAGGCCGGTGATGGTGCCCTCGGGATAGGTGACGGAGGCGTTCTTCTGCTGGATGGTGCCGCAGCGCCAGCCGGTGGTGGAGCCGGAGCGGCAGACCGAGGAGCCGACCGGAGCTTCCTGCGAGCCCGCGACCGGAACGGTGCCGGGATAGCGGTTGACCAGGGCGCGCGGGGTGTTGCCCGCGTCGGTGCGGACCCAGGCGTAGTCGTTGCCGGGGAAGCTGCTGCCCTGGATGGTGCCGCCGGGGTTGGACGTGCGGCCGCCGGTGGCTCCGCAGTGGCCCGCGGTGACGAAGCCGCCCTCGACGGCGAAGCCGATGGAGCAGCGGCCCCCGCCGGGGACGCCGTAGGCGTTGCCGCCGATGACGTCGATCAGCGGCTTGGGGTTCTCGGTGCTGGCCTCGACGGCGACGACGTCGCCGCGCAGACCCGCCTCGGCCGCCCACGTCCTGGCCTGCGTCTCGCCGCCGGCACGGGCGAGCACGACGACCTTGTTGGCGCGCACGTCGACGTACCAGCCGGGGACGGCGCCGGGTGCGGTGGTGGCCTTGGCGTCCAGCTTGGTCTTCGCGCTGTCCAGAGCGGACGCGCTGTGCTTCGCCGTGGCGGCGACGGCGCCGTGCGAGCGCACCGCGCCGGCCAGCGCCGGGTCGGTGACCGCGACGGTGAGGGTGTGGCCGGTGCCGTCCAGCCAGGCCCCGGCGTAGGCCGGGCCGAGGCGCGACTTCAGCGTGGCGTCGGTCTGGCCCGCGGCCTTCTCGGCGTCGAGGCGCTCACGCGCTTGCTCCGAGGAGATGCCGAGGTCACGGGCCATCGCGGCCAGCATGGCGGGGTCGGCTGTGTCGGCAGCGGTGGCACTGGTCGTCAGCGCCACCGCGATGCTCAGCCCGGCCGCTGTGACCGCCGCTGTGGCGGCGGCGATGAGCTTGCGGTTCATGTCCGCTCCTTGCAT
Source organism: Lentzea sp. CC55 (assembly GCF_021056325.1). Lineage (NCBI taxonomy): Bacteria > Bacillati > Actinomycetota > Actinomycetes > Pseudonocardiales > Pseudonocardiaceae > Lentzea > Lentzea sp. CC55. Next base: position 198,446 of record NZ_JAJCXE010000054.1, read on the forward strand.
GCAGGGTGATTGCCCGCCGACCGTACGACGAGGGTCGCACCAAGTGGTACATACCAATTGGCCATAAGGTCGACGCACACCACCCGCGCTCGACGAAGCCCCGCCGCGCTCTCGCGGCGAGTGCGACCGTCCTATTGCGACGGACAGGAAGTGCCGCCGGCGGCAACCTCACCGGATAGTGGAACGAGCGCTCGATCGAGCAGCGGAACGCGGTGGCGGCCTACCCGCCGCGCACGCCGCAGGAGGCTTCCTCCCTCGGACGGGGCGGCATTGCGCTCGATCGAGGGTTGGACCAGCCGGGTCGGCTTGTCGGATGCATCCTGAGGTACTCGGTGGCGACCTAACACCCCCGCCGCGGCACGGCGAAGCACCGTGTCCCAGCGTGTCCAGGAGAGGACGACCCGATGTCGCGTTTGCCTCGCACGGCCGGTCTGACCGGCATGGTGCTCACTGCCGCAGCTGTGTTCTCGTTCGCGGGGTCGCCCGCCCAGGCCGACCCCGGCATCTGCATCGACCACGTGATGGAGAACGGGTACAAGGCGACCGCCAACGTGCTCAAGGCGTGCAAGGTCGCGAAGACGGGCAAAACAGACGACATCAGGACATGCCGCCGGATGTTGCACGCCGAGGGTGTGCGGAACGCGGTGGCTTCGCACGCCTGCCGGATCGCTTCCCACCCGGAACCGTCCTCCTGAGCGATTCCCGAGGTTTGTCCTCTCGATCGAGTGGATGTTCAGCCTGGTGGCCGACCCCGACTTGCTGGCGGGTGCGGGGAGATCAACCCTCGGTCACAACGAGGTTGCCCGTTCGTCCCAAGCAGACCCCCGAGGAGACGAGATGGCGTCGACAGCGGATCACACGCCCGGATGCGGCCGGTTGCGGGTGATCTTCCGCGTGCGCGTGCCGGACGCGGAGCAGGACCGCTTCCTCGAGGCCTACCACCGGATCAGGTACCAGGTGTCGCAAGTGGAGGGTTACCTCGGCGACCAGGTGTGCCAGTCGGAGGCTGATCCCGAGGACTGGGTGATCACCAGCGAGTGGGCGAGCGCCGCGCACTTCCACGCGTGGGAGCGCGGCGCCGACCACCGGCGGCTGGCGGCCCCGCTGGTCGCGTGCACGACGGCGCGGGAGTCCTCGCGCTACCACGTCCGCCTGAGCACCGCGCCGGGCGCCGAAGCCGATCGACAACTGCTGGAGGCGAAGTCGTGAACCGCTATGCGTTGACGTTCCCGGTGCGGCCGGAGTCGGAGACCGCGGTGGCCGAGATCCTGGCGGACTACGCCGGGCCCCCACCCGGCCGGCCGCAGGCCGCGCGCCCGCTGCTGGACCGCACGTCGGTCTTCATGGCCGGACCTGTGGTGGTCCGGGTCGTGGACATCGTCTGCCCGCCGGAGGTGGCGATCCGGCACCTGGCCGCGCAACCGCAGATCCAGGCCGTGGAGCAGCGGTTGCGGCCGCACCTGGTGCAGGACCGCGACCTGTCCGACGCCGACGGCCGGCGGCGTTTCCTGGCCGACTCGGTGATGCGGGTGGTCGCCTCCCGCAACGGCCACACCGGCCACCTGCCCCGTGCGGCGGCGTTCTACCGGGCGCTGCCGGGCAAGGCCGGCGAGGTGGCCCGGCTGCTCGCTGACGAAGGTTCGGATTCCGGTTGCGGCACAACGGTGTTCCGGCGAAGGGACATGGTCGTGCACCTGGTGGAGTCCCCGGACGGCATGCCTGCCGTGCCGCTCGCGGACAAGCTGGCACCGCTGGTGGACCTGGCGTGCCCGATGTCGCTGGTGACCGACCGAGTGGTGGGGGTGATGGCATGACCGGCCAGCTCCACCGGGCGATCAGCCCGGCCGACGTCGCACCCAACACCCACCGCGGTGGCGACATCCGCGTCCTGCTCGGTCCGGCGACGGTCTGCGCCACCTCCGGGTTCATGGGGGTCGTGCTGGTCGGGCCGGGCGAACAGGTCAACGAGCACTACCACCCGTACTCCGAGGAGTTCCTCTACGTCGTCGAGGGCTCGGTGGTGCTGGACCTGGACGACGTACCGCACGAGGTGGGCGCGGACCAGGCGATCCTGGTTCCGATCGGTGTGCGGCACCGCCTGCGCAACACCGGGACGTCACCGGCGCGCGTGCTGTTCCAGCTGTCCCCGTTGGCGCCCCGGCCGGAACTGGGGCACGTGGACACGGAGCAGGCGTCATGAGGCGCCGGGTGGCGGTCACCGGCCTGGGGGTGGTGGCACCGGGCGGCATCGGGACGAAGGGCTTCTGGGAGCTGATCACCTCCGGGCGCACCGCCACCCGGCCGATCACCCTGTTCGACCCGGAGGGGTTCCGGTCGAGGATCGCCGCCGAGTGCGACTTCGACCCGGTGCACGCGGGCCTGACCAGCGCGGAGATCACCCGCATGGACCGCTACGTCCAGTTCGCCGCCGTCGCCGCCGACGAGGCGTGGCGACAGGCGCAAGTGGCCGTCGCGGACCCGTGGCGGGTGGGTGTGTCCATGGGTTCCGCTGTGGGCGGCACGACGCTGCTCGAGCAGGACTACGTGGCCACCTCGCGGCGCGGGCAGCGGTGGTTGGTCGACGCGGACGCGGCCTCGCCGTTCCTGCACTGCGCCCTGTCCCCGGCCACGCTGGCCGCGGAGGTCGCCGACCGGGTCGGCGCGTGCGGGCCGGTGCGGACGGTGTCCAGCGGGTGCACGGCCGGGCTGGACGCGGTGGGCCACGGCGCCCGCCTCATCGAGGAAGGCCGGGCCGACGTGGTGCTGGCGGGGGCTTCGGAGTCCCCGATCTCGCCGATCACGGTGGCCTGCTTCGACGCGATCCGCGCGACCTCGGCGCGCAACGACGACCCCGCGCACGCGGCTCGGCCGTTCGACCGCGACCGGGACGGGTTCGTGCTCGGTGAGGGCGCGGCCGTGCTGGTGCTGGAAGAGCTCGGCCACGCCCGCCGCCGGGGTGCGGAGGTGCTGGCGCAGGTCGAGGGCTTCGCCACCCGCAGCAACGCCCACCACATGACCGGCCTGACGGCGGAGGGCGTCGAGATGGCCGAGGCCGCGCGGCGCGCGCTGGACCACGCCGCGGTGTCGCCGGCGGAGATCGGCTACATCAACGCGCACGGCTCGGGCACCCGGCAGAACGACCGGCACGAGACCGCCGCGTTCCACCGGCTGCTGGGTGAGCGCGCGCACCAGGTGCCGGTCAGCTCGATCAAGTCGATGATCGGCCACTCGCTGGGCGCGATCGGCTCCGTCGAACTGGCCGCCTGCGCGCTGGCGCTCGTTCACGGCGTGGTCCCACCGACCGCCAACCTGGACACGCCGGACCCCGAGTGCGACCTGGACTACGTGCCGCACACCGCGCGGGAACGCCAGTTGGACGTGGTGCTGTCGGTGGGCAGCGGCTTCGGCGGGTTCCAGTCCGCGGTGGTGCTGACGAGAGCGGGGCGGCCATGAGCCCCGCGACCACCCGGTCCGCGCCCGTCGTGACCGGTCTCGGGGTGATCGCCCCGAGCGGTCTGGGGGTCGACGAGTTCTGGCCCGCGGTGCGCGACGGGCACCTGGCGCTCGCGCCGATCGGCCGGTTCGAGCCCAACCCCTACCCCGTCACCGTGGCGGGCGAGGTGGCCGGGTTCGAACCGGCCGGGTGGGTCGCACCGCGGATCACCGTGCAGACCGACCGGTTCACGCACTTCGCCCTCGCCGCCGCCGACCTGGCGCTGCGCGACGCCGTGCTGCACCCGGCGGCGGTGGAGCCCTTCGAGTTCGGCGTGATGACGGCCAGCTACAGCGGCGGCGTCGAGTTCGGCCAGCGGGAGATCGAACAGCTGTGGCGGCACGGACCCGAGCACGTGGGCCCCTACCAGTCGATCGCCTGGTTCTACGCCGCGTGCTCCGGTCAGGTCTCCATCGGCAACGGCCTGCGCGGACCGTCCGGGGTGCTGGTCGCCGACGAGGCGGGCGGACTGGACGCCCTCGCCGCCGCGGGCAGTGAGCTGCGACGAGGCGCGCGGGCCATGCTCGTCGGCGGCGCGGAAGCCCCGTTCTGCCCGTACGCGCTGTGCTGCCAGCTCGGGCTGGGGCTGCTCAGCACGTCCGGTGACCCGGCCACGGCCTACCAGCCGTTCACCGAGCGGGCAGGCGGGTTCGCGCCCGCCGAGGGCGGGGCCATGCTCGTCGTGGAGGACGCCGGCGCCGCGCACCGCCGGGGCGCCGCCGTGAAAGCGGTGGTGGCGGGGCACGGCGCGACCTACACCGGCCGGCGGCGGTTCGACCGGTCGGCGCAGGGTCTGCTGCGGGCCGCCACGGCCGCGCTGACCGAAGCGGGTCTGACCGCCGGCGACGTGGACGCCGTGTTCCTCGACGCGATGGCCGACCCGCACGCCGACGCCGCCGAAGCCGAGGCGTTGCGCCTGCTGCTGGGCGAGCGCGCGAGCCGGGTGCCGGTGACCGCGCCCAAGGCCGGGTACGGGCGCTGCTACGCCGCCGCGGCCGTGCTCGACGTCGCCACCGCGGTGCTGGCCCTCGAACACGGTCTCGTCCCGCCCACACCGGGCGTGCGCGACTGCAGGTTCGACCTCGACCTGGTCACCGGTGTCGCCCGTCCGGTCGACCTGCGCACCGTCCTGGTGCTGTCCCGCGGTGTGTACGGCGGGAACTCGGCGCTCGTGCTGCGCCATCCGGAATCACCGACCAGCGGAGGTATGTGACGTGGACACCAGGCTTTCCCCCGACGACCTGGCAGCGCTGATCAGCCGGTGCACCGGCGTTCCCGTGACCGGCGAGCAGGTCACCGACCCCGGCCACACCTTCGACGACCTCGGCGTGGACTCCCTCGGCCTGATGGGCGTGCTGTCCGAGCTGCAGCGCCACCACGGCGTGCCCAAGGACGCCGACCTGCGGCCGCACCAGTCGCCGCGCGAGCTGCTGGCCCTGCTGCCCGGGGAGGTCCGGGGATGAGCGGCCACACCGAGAACGAGATCGTCATCGACGCGCCGATGGAGCTGGTGTGGGAACGCACCAACGACGTCGAGCGCTGGCCGGAGCTGTTCAGCGAGTACGCCTCGGCCGAGGTGCTAGAACGCGACGGCGACCGCGTGCTGTTCCGCCTGACGATGCACCCGGATCCGGCCGGCAAGGTGTGGAGCTGGGTGTCCGAGCGCGTCGCGGACCAGGCCACCAGGACGGTCACCGCCCGGCGCGTCGAGACCGGGCCGTTCGAGCGGATGGACATCCGCTGGACCTACGAACAACTCGACACGGGTGTGCGCATGCGCTGGACGCAGGACTTCGCGATGAAACCCGATGCTCCGGTGGACGACGAAGCCATGACCAAGCGCATCAACGACAACAGCCGCGTCCAGATGGAGCTGATCAAGCGGAAGGTCGAGGAGGTCGCGTGCACCGCACCCTGATCGTCGCCCGCATGGTCCCCGAGGCCGCCGACGAGGTGGCCGCCGTGTTCGCCGACTCCGACCACCGTTCCGACCTGCCCGCCGCGCTCGGCGTGCGGGGGCGCAGCCTGTTCCGGTTCGGTGAGCTCTACCTGCACCTGGTGGAGAGCGACCGCCCGTTGGCGGAGGCGATGGCCGCGCACCGCGACGACCCCCGCTTCCGGCGGATCAGCCAGGAGTTGAGCCCGTTCGTCACCGCCTACGACCCCGAGGCGTGGCGCGAGCCCAAGGACGCGATGGCGCACGAGTTCTACCGTTGGGAGCGCCATGTCTGAGGCCCCGGTGCTGATCGCGGGCGGCGGCGTGACGGGTCTGTCCGCCGCTGTGTTCCTGGCCTGGTACGGCGTGCCGGCGTTGCTGGTGGAACGCCGTGCCGAGCCGTCGACCGATCCGAGGGCGCGGGCGCTCAACCCGCGCACGATGGAGCTTTATCGCGCCGTGGGTCTGGAGCAGGCCATCGGGCAGGTGCGGTCGCCGATCGCCGACCACACCGTCGTCGCCCACGCCGAAACCCTGGCGGGCCCGGAACTGCGGCGGCTGCCCAACCGCCTCGACACCGGCCCCGACCCGCTGAGCCCCTGCCGGTGGGCCGCGATCGACCAGAACCAGCTCGAACCGCTGCTGCGCGCACACGCCGTGCAGTCCGGCGCGGACGTGCGCTACCACCACGAGGTGGTGGCGGTGGACAACGAACCCGAAGGCGTTGTCGCGGTGGTGCTCGATCACCGCACCGGACGGGAAGAGCGTGTTCGTGCCGGGCACCTCATCGTGGCGGACGGTGCGCACAGCCCCGTTCGCCGCATGCTCGGCGTCGGGCAGGACGATTCGGACCTCCTGGCGCGCAAGGTCAACATCTACTTCGACGCCGACCTCCGCGAACCGCTGCGCGGGCGCAAGATCGTCGCGCTGACCGTGCGCAACCCCGCCGTGCACGGGTTCCTCACGTCCATCGACGGCGCGAAGCGGTGGCGGTTCGCCGTCTCCCTGCGGCCGGGTGACGACGTCGCCGACTTCACCGAGGAGCGGTGCGTGTACCTGCTGCGCACCGCCATCGGCCTCGAAGACCTGCCGATCGTGATCGACCACGTGTCCGAGACCCCGTGGGAGATCTCCGGACAGGTCGCCCACCGGATGCGCGCCAGCCGGGCGTTCATCGCGGGCGACGCCGCCCACGTCATGCCGCCCGTGGGCACCTTCGGCGTGGCGACCGCTGTCCAGGACGTCTTCAACCTGGCGTGGAAGATCGCCCTGCACCACCGCGGTGTGGCCGGCCCGGGCCTGCTGGCCACCTACGAGACCGAACGCCTCCCCGTGGCCCGGCACACCACCGCGCTGACCGTCGAGCGGTACGGCCTGGTCAACGGCAAGCCGGGCGACGCACACGACAGCGCCGTCCGCCAGCGGGCGACGATGTTCGGCTACACCTATCCCGAGGGCGCTTTCGTCCCGGACGGCACCTCCGCTCCGCACCCGGTGGAAGACCCCGACCACCCCACCGCCGCACCGGGCTGCCGCGCACCTCACGTCACCGTGGCGCACAACGGCACCGCACTGTCCACTGTCGACTTCATGGGACGCGGCCTGGTGCTCGTCACCGGCCGGCAGCAGGCCGCGGACTTCTCGGACGTCCCGATCGAACACCACCGCATCGGCGACACCCTGCACGACCCCACCGGCGAGCTCACCCGCCGCTACGGCATCACCGACGACGGGGCCGTCCTGATCCGCCCGGACGGGTTCGTCGCCTGGCGCAGTCCGGCGGCACCCCGTCCCGACGTCCTGCGGGCCGTGGTCGACCAAGTGCTGTTCCGATGATGGACGAGCAGCTCCTCACCGGCCACTGCGGTGGTTTTCCGGCCGTCACGATGACCGGGAGCCGAACCGTGGACCGCTACGCGTTGACGTTCCGGGTCCGGTCCGGATCGGAGGCGGTCGTGGCCGAGATCCTCTCCGATTACGCGGCCCTTGCCGTGTGCTGCCCGGAGACGGGGTGGTCGCTGCTGGAGCGCACGTCCGTCTTCATGGCGGGACGTGTCGTGGTGCGGGTCGTGGACATCACCTGCCCTCCCTGGCAAGCCGTCCGGCACCTGGCGGAGCAACCCCAGGTCCGGGCGGCGGAGCAGCGGCTGCGGCCGCACCTGGTCCACGACCGCGAGGTGACCGACGAGGCGAGCCTGCGTCGGTTCGCGGCGACCTCCGTGATGCGGGTGGCGTCCGGCAACGGCCACACCGGCCGGCTGCCGCGCAGGGCCGTTCTGTACGAGTCGCTGCCCGGGCACGCCGGCGAGTTGGCCCGGCGTCTCGCCGGCATCACCGTGGCCTCCGGCGGAACCACCGTGTTCCGGCGTCGCGACCTGGTGGTGCACCTGATCGAATCGGACGACGAGACACCCCCGGTGCCGCTGATCGGCCTGGTCACGCCGTTCGCCCGGCTGGCACGGCCGATGACCCTGGTGACCGACCGTTCGGTGGGGGCGGTGGCGTGATCCGGGCCGGTGTCGCGCTTGTCCCGTAGCCACGTGCTCTGAGGCTGACTCCCAGGCCGCCGAGCGCCTGCCGGTGGACGGCGACTGCGGGACGTCCCGCCGTGCCGAGGCGTGGTCGCGCGATTGAGGTACCCCGATCGACTGAATGGTCCAGTTCGGGGTACTTCAATCGCGACGCCGAGAACCTGGGAGTTCCCATGACCACCGTGCTCGTCGCCGACGATGACGCCGACGTCCGGGACGTCGTGGTGTTCAAGCTCGAGCAATCCGGCTACGACGTGCTCGTCGCCGAGGACGGCGCCACCGCCCTGGCCATGGCCCGCAGCGCGATGCCGGACATCGCTGTCCTGGACGTGATGATGCCCCGGATGACCGGGTTGGACGTCTGCCGGGAGTTGCGCGCGGCGGAGGCCACCGCGGCCATACCGGTGATCCTGTTGACCGCCCGCGCCCAGGAGAGCGATGTCGAGGGCGGCTTCGACTGGGGCGCGGACGACTACCTGACCAAACCGTTCAGCCCCCGTGAGCTGGCCAGCCGGGTTCGCGCCGTCCTGGCCCGCAGTCGGCGATGACCTCGCCCGTGTCCCCGTCGGTCGACCGCGACCTGTTGGTCGTGGCCGCGGTGTGCCTGGCCGTCGTGCTCGTCGTCCTCGCCCTGGCAGTCCTCATCGGCCGGTGGTGGCTCCGGGTCACCGACGCACGTCATGCGCGCCTCGTGGCGTCCGCTCGTCCGTGGCTGGTCCAGTTGGTCGCGGGAGATGACGAGGACCCCGTGGTGGTGGAACGGCTGGTCGCGGTGGATCCGCGCACATGGCGTGCACTGGAGCCGGTCGCCGTCGCCATGCTCGGCAAGGTGCGCGGCGAGGCGCGAACGGCCGTGATCGGCCTGCTCGAACGCAGAGGTTCGGTGGAGCGGGCGATGCGCGGTGTGCATCGGCGCAGCGCCGTGGTGCGCGCCCGGTCGGCCCACCTGCTCGGCGCGGTGGGGGGACCGGGGGTGACGGTGCAGCTCGTGCGGCTGCTGGGTGACCGGGACTGGGAAGTGCGCGCGGTGGCGGTGCGTGCCCTTGGCCGGTTGGCCGACCCGATGTCGGCGACGGCGCTCGTGCACGGCCTGCTGCGCACGCCCCCGCTGCCACACCACCTGGTCATGGCCGCCTTGCGGCAGATCGGTCCGGCGGCGGTTCGATCGCTGCTCGCTGCGGCGGATCGAGCCGACGACCTCGTCCGCGCCCAGGTCGCCGAGGCTCTCGGCCTGGTCGGCGCGGTGGCGACGGCACCGGTGCTCGTCGCGATGCTGCGCACCGACCACTCCACCGAGGTGCGCCTGCGCGCGGCCCGCGCCCTCGGGCGCATCGGCGCTCCTGTCTCGGTCGACGACGTCATCGCCGCCACCTCCGCTCGCGAGCCGCTCGCGCTGCGGGTGACGGCGGCCGAGGCCCTCGGCGCGCTGGGGGCTCGGCGCGCCGTTCCCGTGCTGACCGATCTGGTCGACGACCCCGTGCACTGGGTCGCGCACACGGCCGCGGCGTCCCTGGCCGCGATTCGTCCTGACGGCCTGGCCGCTCTCGCACGGCTGGCCGGCCGTTCGGGTTCGACCGCACGCCACGCCCAGGAGGCTCTGATGGCGGCGAACGCCAAGGGGTTGCTCGCGGCGGTGCGGCCGTGACGGCGCTGGACGTCGTCAGCACCGTCATCGTGGTGGCCAACTGGTTCGTGCTGGCGTACTTCCTGCTGCTCAACACGAGCTACCTCGGTCTGATCCTGCTCGCGGTGCGCGAGTTCCGCCGTCACCTCCGGCGCCGCCCCTACGCGGGTTTCGACGAGGCGTACACCAACCCGCTGACGCTCGGCGTGTCGGTGGTGATGCCGGCGCACAACGAGGAGGCGACGATCGTCGAGAGCGTCAACGCCATGCTGGCCCTGCGACACCCCCTGTTCGAAGTCGTGGTCGTCGACGACGGCTCCACCGACAGCACGTTCGAGGTGTTGCGGGCCCACTTCGGCCTGGTGGAGATCCCGCGGGTGGTGCCGGACGACGTGCCCACCCGCGGCGCCGTCACCGCGGTGTACGCCCCGCCCGCGGCGGTGCCACTGGTCGTGGTCCGCAAGGAGAACGGCGGCAAGGCCTCGGCGAACAACACCGGCATCAACGTCGCGGTCCAACCGCTGGTCTGCATGGTCGACGCGGACTCACTGCTCGACCCGGACGCCCTGCTGGCGGTGGCCAGGCCCTTCGGTGACGACCCCGAGCACGTGGTCGCCACCGGCGGTGTCGTGCGCGCGGTCAACGACAGCACCGTCGTCGCCGGCCGCGTGACCGAGCTGCGCATGCCGAGGACCTGGCTGGCACGCACGCAGGTCGTGGAGTACCTGCGGGCGTTCCTGCTGGGACGCTCCGGATGGTCGGCCCTCAACGCCCTCGTCGTCGTCTCCGGCGCCTTCGGCCTGTTCCGGCGCGACGTCCTGGTGGAAACCGGCGGGCTGGACGTGGACACGATCGGGGAGGACGCCGAGCTCGTCGTCCGCCTGCACCGCTGGTCGCGCGAGCACCGGCGGCGCGCCCGAGTCGTGTTCGTCCCCGAACCGGTGGCCTGGACCGAGGTACCGGAGTCGCTGCGAGTTCTCGGCCGCCAACGGCGCCGCTGGTCGCGAGGCCTCGCGGAGGTCCTCTGGAAGCACCGGAGGATGATCGGGAACCCGGCGTACGGCGCGGTCGGCACGCTGGCGCTGCCGTTCTACGTGCTGTTCGAGTTGCTGGCGCCGGTGGTCGAGCTGTTCGGGCTCGTCGCCCTCGTCGCCGGCTTGCTGCTCGGGGCCGTCGACTGGACCTTCGCCGTGCTGTTCTTCCTGGTGGCGCTCGGCTACGGCGTCGCGCTCTCCCTCGTCGCCCTCGTGGTGGAGGAGTACTCGTTCCACCGCTATCGAGGCTGGCGGGACCTGGCGGTCGCCCTCGTGGTGGCGGTCGTCGAGAACATCGGCTACCGGCAGTTGACCGCGGTGTGGCGGCTGCGCGGCCTGATGGACGCCGCGCGTGGCGGGAAGGCCGAGTGGGGCCGGATGACGCGGGTGGGATTCGCGAGCGCCGAGCCCGCGGGCGGTCCCGTGCCCGGCTCGGGACCGGTGGCACATCCCGGAGAGGTGACGCCTGATGGCCGTTGAGCAGCGCGACCGCGACTCCATTCTGGCCGAGTACGGCATCGAGGACCTGGGGCGCCAATCTGACCTGGAAGCCCTCGCGGAACTGGCCGCGCAGGTGTGCGGCGTGCCCCACGGCGCGGTCAACCTGATCGGCGAGCACCTCCAGCACCAGGTGGCGGCGGTCGGGATCTCCCCTTCGATCTGCTCGCGGGAGGACTCGATGTGCGCCGTCTCGATCGTCACACCGGAGCCGGTCGAGGTGCCCGACGCCCGGCAGGACCCCCGCTTCGCCACCAACCCCTTCGTCACGGGCCGGATCGCGTCGGTCCGGTTCTACGCCGCGAGCCGGCTGCAGGCGCCCTCCGGAGCTGTGCTCGGCACCTTGTGCGTGTTCGACGACGTGCCGCACCGGCTGGACCGGCGGCAGCGGCGCAGCCTGGACCTGCTGGCCCACCAGGCCGTCGACGTGCTGGAGCTGCGGCGGTCCAGCCTGGCGCTCGCCCGTACCGTGGAGGAGCTGACCGCGGCCCGCGCCGAACTGCTGCGCTCCAACAGCGAACTCGCCGACTTCGCCGGGCGGGTCAGCCACGACCTGCGCAACCCGCTCGCCGGCATCGTCGGGTTCCTCGAACTGCTCTCCGACCACCCTGCCGTCGTGGGCGCTCCGACCGCCGGGCGACTGGTCGGACGCAGCAGGGGCGCCGCCAACCGCATGCACGCCCTGGTCGACGGACTGCTGGAATACGCCAAGCTCGGCGGGCAACTGAAGTACGGATCCGTGGACCTCGGCACCCTCCTCGGCGACCTCATCGACGACCGCGCCACCGGCGCGGGAACCGAGACGATGGACCTGAATCTCGAACCGCTTCCGATGGTCCGCGGCGACAAGACGCACCTACGAGCACTGCTGCAGAACATCGTCGGCAACGCGGTCCGCTTCGCACGCCCCGACCGGCGGCTCGTCGTGCGGATCCGCGCGGAGCACCGCGGCCAGTTCGTGCGCGTCGAGATCGCCGACAACGGCAGGGGCATCCCGCCTGAACGCCGCGAGGAGGCCTTCGCACTGCTGAGCCAGGTGCACCAGCACGGCACCGTGGAGGGCGGCGCGGGCATCGGACTGGCCACCTGCCGCCGCGTCGCCACCGCCCACGGCGGCACGATCGGACTGTCCGACGGCATCGACGGCGGACTCACCGTCTGGTTCACGCTTCCCGCCGGCTCAGCCGGGCGCGGTTGATCAAGCACGTCAAACGTCGTTGACCACGCCTCGCGACGATCTCGATCCCGAGATGGCCGTCTGATCGGGACAGTGCACACCCGGACAGTCGTTCGTCGAGTTTCACCGCCAACGCCCGACGAGCGGCACCGGCTTTCGGCTAACGTGAGCCTCCCCGGCAGGACCTGTGCTTCTACAACCACAGGATGATTCACAAGCGTCTGAAGGATGAGGTGTCACGGATCGGAATTGGCCAAACTAGGACCGTGCATCACCATCTGCTTGAGGCCAACTGCTCGTGACCATTTCTCCCAGTCCACTGGTGGGTAGGCGCTGGCTCGTGCTGGCGATCTTGTGCGCCAGTCTGCTGCTGGTGTCCGTGGACGCCACGGTGCTGCACATGGCTTTGCCGGCGTTGGCGGAGGACCTGCGGCCCACCGCGACCAGCCAGCTGTGGATCATCGCGGTCTACTCGCTGGTCGCGGCACCCCTGCTGCTCGCCTTCGGCACGCTGGGCGACCGCTACGGCCGGCGCCGGATCCTGGTGCTCGGCTACGTGGTGTTCGGGCTGGCGTCCCTGGCCTGCGCGTGGGCACCGGACGTCGCGGTGCTGATCGGCGCGCGGGCCGTGCTCGGCGTCGGCGGCGCGATGATCATGCCGGCCACGCTGTCGCTGCTGCGCCAGGCCTTTCCCGACCGCGCCGAACGCCAGACCGCGATCGGCATCTGGAGCGGGGTGGCCGGATCGGGAGCGGTGCTCGGGCCGCTGCTGGGCGGGTTCCTGGTGCAGACCTTCTCCTGGCACGCCGCGTTCCTGATCAACGTGCCGGTGATGCTCGCGGCGATCCCGCTGACCTTCTGGCTGATCCCGGAGTCCGCGGACCCGCCGGCCGGGCCGTGGGACGTGCTCAGCGCCGTGCTGGCCGCCCTGGGCGTCATCGGCGTCGCCTTCGCGATCAAGCAGACCCCGCACGGCGGCACGATGTACCTGCTCGGCCCGGCCGCCGGACTGCTCGGGTGCCTGCTGCTCGCGGCGTTCGTCCGGCGGCAACGGAAACTCGCCGTCCCGCTGCTGGACGTGACGCTGTTCCGCGACC
>NZ_JAJCXE010000054.1:212100-345309 GCF_021056325.1 Lentzea sp. CC55
CCTCACCGCCGCCTCCGACGCCCTGCTCGCCGCCGCACCGCCCGAGCAGGCGGGCGCGGCAGCAGCGGTCGAGGAGACCGCCTACGAACTCGGCGCCGGCCTCGGCGTCACGGTCCTGGGCAGCATCGCCGCACTGATCTACTCGACCGGCCTTCCCGGTGAGGCGGCACAGGCACGAGACGGCCTCACCGAGGCGACCGCCGCTGCCGCTGAACTGACCCCCGAAGCAGGCTCCCACCTGCTCGAACTGGCCCGTGCCGCGTTCGTGACAGGTCTGCGAGCCGCGATGGTGGTCGGCGCTGTCCTGTTCGTCCTCGCCACGATCGCCGCGGCACGCGCACTGCCCAAGACGAAGGATCCACTCGACGATGACCGAGCTTGACCGCAAGACCAGCACGACAGAGCCGGCCCGGCCGGGTGTCCGCGGCGGCTGGCGCACCCCCGACCGCCTCTACCGGCTGATCAGCAGCCGGGCGCTGCGCATGGTCCTCGGATGGGACCTGCCTCGCCGCGACCTCCGCGTGATCAACCGCGACCCCGGCACGGTCTGCCTGGAGGTCGGCAGCGGGGGAGGCTTCTACACCAAGGCGTTGAAGACCCACCTGGGCAGTGAGAACACGCTGATCGCCCTCGACCCGTCAGAGTCGGCGATGCGATCACTGCAGCACCGGCTCGACGACGTTCCCGGTGCGCAGATGTCGTTCACCGCAGGCGACGGCTGCAAGCTCCCGTTCGCCGATCACCACGCCGACACCCTGTTCTACGGCTACAGCCTCGAGGAGATGCCCGACCCTCTGGCGGCCATCCGCGAGGCGCACCGGGTGCTCCGGCCAGGCGGAGAGCTCGTCCTGTTCCTCTGGCGCCCGGTGTTCACCCGGCATCGCCGCCGCCCGGTCATCGCTCTGCTCGACGAACTCTTCGAACGCCGTCGCACCTCGGCCGGACCGCAGAACATCCGCCTCGTCTACAAGAAGCCGTGACACGCGAGCCGGCGACGAGAACGCTGCTCGTTCACGTCGCCGGCGGTGCCCCGGTCCAGGTCAGTCGACGGCGATGGGCAGGTGTGACATGCCCCGCAGCGTGATGTTCGGCCGGTAGGTCGGCTCACCGAGGAGTCGTGCCGCGGGGAAACGTGCGGTGAGTGCCCGGAGTGCGGTGGTCGCCTCCAGGCGAGCCAGGGGAGCGCCGAGGCAGAAGTGGGTTCCGTGGCCGAACGCGAGGTGCCGTGTCGGGCCCCGGTCGGGGTCGAAGACGTCGGCGCGTTCGTACTCGGCGGGATCGCGCTGGGCCGCGGCCAGGAGGAGAACGGCTGTCTCGCCCCGGGGGACGACGGTGTCGCCGATGGTCATCTCGCGTTCGGCGACGCGGCTGAGCATCTGGACGGGCGGATCCCACCGCAGTGTCTCCTCGACGACCGCGCCGGCCCGGCCGGGGTCCCGGGCGAGCGCGGACCACTGGCCGGGAGTGGTCAGCATCGCCAGCGCGGCGTTCGCGATGAGGTTGACCGTGGTCTCGTGACCGGCGATGAAGAGCAGCTCGCAGGTCGCCACGATCTCGTCCTCGGTCAGGTGGTCGCCGGACTCCTCGGCGGCCACCAGTGCCGACATCAAGTCGTCCCGAGGTGCTGTGCGTCGCTGGTCGATGAGCTCACGCAGGTAGTCGTGCATCCACCGGACCGCGTCGAGCCGTTGCCGCTGTCCCTCGTCAGCGGGTTCCGGGGTCGGGACGAAGTCGTCGAGGCCCTGTGCGATCAGCTGGGAGGCGCTGCCGAACCGCGGTTCGTCTTCGACGGGAACTCCGAGCATGCGGCAGATCACGGTGACCGGGAGCGGGTAGGCGAGGTCGGTCACGAGGTCGCCGCTCTCCGCGACCCTGTCCAGCTGGTGGTCGACGATGGTCGCGATCTCGTCCTGCAGGTCGCGCACCCGCTTGGGGGAGAACGCTTTCTGCACGAGTTTGCGCAGCCTGGTGTGATCGGGTGGATCGAGCTGCAGGAAGCTGTCGGTGTCGAAGACGGCGGGATCGGCTCCGTCCGCGATCGCGCGTTGCACCAGAGTCGACTTGCGCCGGTCGACGGCGCTGCCGGGGTTGCGGAGGATCTGCTCGCAGTCGGCGTACCGGCCGAACATCACCATGTTCAGTTCCGGCACCACCAAGGGCCCTGATTCTCGGGCGGCCCGGTAGGCGGGGTAGGGATCAGATCGCTGTGCGGGATCGAACAGCGCCTCGAGCAGGGCGTGTGAGTCGTGCTCGGTTCGGGTCATGTGGTCCGTCCTTGATCACGTTGACATCACCGGCGTGGAGGGGTGTGGCCCGGCTGCGGCTGTGTTCGCAGTGGTTAAGCTGCGAACACAGCCGCAGCGGAGGGAGCTGGTGTGGGTCGGAAGGCCGGGCGTTCGCCCGAGGAGACGCGACGTCTCATCCTCGACGCGGCCTTCCGAGTCGTGCTGCGCAAAGGCATCCAGGGGTCGCTGGACGACGTGGCGGCGGAGGCCGGGCTGTCCAGAGGGGCGGTCGTCTACCACTTCTCGTCCAAAAAGGTCCTCTGGGTGGAGGTGGCACGTGAAGCACTCACCGCTTTCCGGGAGCAGGTGGTCACGGCGGCGGAGCAGGGCGAGGCACCGGGCCGCCTGGCGCGAGCGCTCATCGCCGCCTGCCTGGACGACGAAGCGTTGGCGATGACCGGTGAACGCCTGCAGCTGCTGTCGGCGCTGGCCCCGGTGGACGGGGTGGGCGAGCTCGCCAGCGCCGACGCGGCCGCGTGGCGCAGGGACCTGGCCGCGGACGGGTTGCGCCGTGGTGCCATCGACGTCGTCCTGACCTCTTTGGACGGTGCCGGCATCACCGCGGTGTGGGGCGGTGACGAGGTGCTCGACCAGCTCGACCTGCCCGCCCTGCGTGAGGAGCTGGAAAAGCTCACGCTGCGCTGAAGCGCTTGTCGCCAGATCGGACAGGGACTCCGCTCAGTGCCCGGCGTCCCGTGGCCGACAGCGCGGCGGGCAGCAGGCGACCGAGTTCACGTGCTCCGTCTACCAGCATCGACAACCGCCTGCGCCCGCCGGTTTCGGCGACGTACTCCACCAGCCGAGCGGTCAGCTGCTGCTGCGCCGCGGCGAAGGGGTGGACGGTGTCCTTGAACATCGCCAAGGCGGCAGCCAGGTTCGTCTCGGCCTCGAGGCAGTGGGCCAGTGAGTGGGCGGCCAGGAGAGCGGCATGCGCCCCTGCTCCGGACAGGGGATCGACGCAGTGCGCGGAGTCGCCGACCAGAACGGTCCGGCTGGTCGACCAGCCGGGCAGGCGGACCTGCGCGAACCTCGTCAGCGCGGGCCGCGCCTGGAACGCGGCGTCGGCGATGCGCGCCATGTCCGGGCCCAGTGATCGGATGGAGGTGCCGACCCGCTCGGCGAGGACCTCCGGCGCCGGAGCCGGTCCGGGCAGCGGCATCGCGGCGCACACCACCGTGGTGCCGGTGTCGTGGTAGGGGAAGAGCGTCGTCAGCATCGAGCCCGCGCCGGCGATCACCGCACGGCGACCGTTCGGCAGCTGCTCGTCCAGTTCGATCCAGACGTGGCTGATCCCGTTGCGGTAGACGAAGTTCTCGTCGGGGCCGTGGATGAGACGGCGCACCGTGGAGTGGATGCCGTCAGCGCCCACCACCAGGTCGAACGGCTCCCGGGAGTCGTCGGAGAACTGGGCGACGACTCCGTCGAGGCGTGTCTCGAGCGACACCAGCGCCGACCCGAACCGCCGTCGGACGACCGTGGGCAGATGGTCGTGCAGCACGCCGAGGAGGTTCTGCCGTCGCGTGAGCCAGGTTTCGACCGGGCCGGCTGCGATCTGGCTCGTGCGGTCCTTGCTCCACCGGATCTCGACATCCGGGCTCGGCCCGCTGACCGCGCGAACCGCGCCGGCGAGGCCCATCCGCCTGAGGAGTTCGACGGCGGTTTCGTCCAGGTGCAGGAGGTAACCGCCCTCGTTCGGCTGCTCCTTCGCGTCGGCCAGGACGACGTCCCACCCGGTGTTGGCAAGCCACCACGCGGTGGCACTGCCCGCGACACCGGCTCCGACGACCAGCGCCCTCTTCATGCGCCCACTTCCCCTCTGAGCAACCCGAGAAACTGTACTGGTTCGATAGTTTACCGGATCTTTAATCACGTCCGCGCTGTCCGTCTCCTCCTGCGGTTCGCTCGACGGGCGGTGGCAGACTCGCGGCCATGACGCCGCCTACGCAGACGCGCGACAAGGAACGCACCCGCCTGCGCATCCTGGAGACAGCCGAACGCCTGCTCGCAGAGGTGGGAGGTGGGGTCAGCCTCGGTGAGATCGCACAGGCCGCCGGGGTGTCGAAGAGCGGTCTGGCGCACCACTTCCCGTCGCGAGAGCAACTGCTCGCCGCCGTCGCCGGGCACGGCGCCGAAGCGCTGCGCCGTGAGGTCATGGCCCACGTCGACCTGTCCGAGAACCGCGCGGGCAAGCTCGCCCGCGCCTATGTCCGTGCGCTGACGAGTGGCGGCGTGGACGCGCGGCGACTGTTCGGCCCGTCGTTCCTCTGGGCGGCCGTCGGGAGGTTCCCCGCCGTCGACGAGGTGTGCGAACGCGACGCGAACGAGTGGAGCAGGGCGTTCGCGGGCGACGGGCTCGACCCGACGCACATCCTGCTGATCAGGCTGGCCGCGGAAGGGGTCGCCGGATCGCTGGGCAGCCCGTACCTCTCGGAGGAGCAGCGGCTCGCGGTCCGCGACCGCCTGCTCGCGATGTGCGAACCCGACTGGCCGGGCGCATCATCGCCCTGATCGGTGACCGGTATCACCCACTGTCGAACGATCGTACTGGCTAACCGACCGATTGGACTGTTAGCTTCGTCCGGTGAGCACATCGACCCCTTCGCCCCCCAAGGCGGATCAGCGCGCCTGGTGGGCGCTCGGCATCCTCGTCCTGGCCGTCGTGTTGCTGACGGTGGACGGCACCGTCCTGTACCTGGCGATCCCCTCGCTGAGCGCTGAGCTCGATCCCAGCACCACCGAACTGCTGTGGATCGGCGACATCTACAGCTTCGCGCTGGGCGGATTGCTGATCACGATGGGCAACCTCGCCGACCGGGTGGGCCGCAAGCGGCTGCTCCTGATCGGCAGCGCCCTGTTCGGTGTGGCTTCACTGGTCGCGGCGATGGCTCCCAGCGCGGAACTGCTGATCGCGGCACGAGCACTGCTCGGCGTCGCCGGAGCGACGATCATGCCCTCGACGCTGTCGATCGTCCGCAACCTGTTCCTCGACCCCAAGCAGCGCACGAGGGCGATCGCCATCTGGTCGGCCGGCGCCACCGCGGGTGCCGCGGTCGGCCCTCTGGTCGGTGGGGTGCTTCTGGAGCACTTCTACTGGGGCTCGGTCTTCCTGATCAACGTGCCGATCATGGTCGTCATCGTCATCGGCGGCGCGCTGCTGCTGCCGGAGTCGCGCGCAGACACCCGCAAGCCGATCGACCTGGGCTCGGCGGCGCTCTCGGTGGTCATGATCATCGGCCTGGTCTACGCGATCAAGCACGTCTTCTCCGACGGGTTCGACTGGAAGGTCGCGCTCTCGGCTGCGATCGGCCTCGTCGCGGGATGGTTCTTCCTGCGCCGGCAAGGGCACCTCGAACAGCCGTTGGTCGACGTGTCGCTGTTCCGCATCCCCGCGTTCTCCGGCGCGGTGCTGTCCAACGCGCTGAGCAGCTTCGCGTTCACCGGACTGCTGTTCTTCTTCTCGCAGTACCTGCAACTGGTTCGCGACCTCAGCCCGCTCGAGGCCGGCATCGCCGAGCTGCCCGGCACCGCGGGCTCGATGGTGGTGATCGGCATCATCGGGTTCGTCGCCGCGAAGCTGGGCGTGGGCCGCTCGATCGGGCTCGGCCACTTCCTCGTCGGCCTCGCACTGCTCGGCATCGGCCTCACCGTGCACCTCGAGACGTACTGGGGTCTCGGAATCTCGCTCGCGGTCCTCGGCTTCGGCGTCGGCACAGTGATGACCCTGTCCACCGACGCCATGGTCTCGGCGGTGCCCAAGGAGCGCTCGGGCGCGGCCTCGTCCATCGCCGAGACCGGCTACGAGCTGGGCATCGCCATGGGCATCGCCGTGCTCGGATCCCTGCACGCCAGGATGTACCGGAACCACCTCGACATCCCGGCCGGCACCGATCCGGCCAAGGCACACGCCCTCAACGACTCCCTCGCCGCAGGAACTGCCGTGCTCACAGACCCCGCGGACGCGTCACTGCTGCGCACCGCTGAGCAAGCTTTCACCGACGCGATGACGACCTCGTCGATCATCGCGGCCTGCATCGTGTTCGCCGTCGCCGTCATGGCGTGGCGCGTCATTCCTGCCACCGCGGTCGGCAAGGGCGAACACTGAGGTCGCGTCGCAGCTCCGTAGTGTCCGGGTGACGGCCGGTGCCCGGCGCTGGCAACGGGCCCGGGCGAAATCTGTGCGGAGCAAGCTCTGCGCGATGCCGCTCACCAAAGTGGACACCAGTGCGCGTCTGCAGCGGACTGTGACTGCGCGCGCCGACGTCAGGTCGACAGGAGTCTGCCGTCCAGGTCGGCGGCCACGACCGGGATGTACTCGCCGAACGTCGGAAACGGCGGTTTGACCGAGTCGGGCAGGTCCTCGGCGATCACGCCCATGCGGTGAAGGACCAGACGTGCGGCGTCGAGCTCGGGTTGGCCCGGTGGTCATGCGCCGTTACCACCTTGCAGGAGGGGGAGCACCAGGTCGTCCAGGGCGACGGGCGGGAACTTTCGTGACGGTGCGGCGGTCGAGGTGAGCCGCCAGGAGGACCCGCTCCCCGGGACTGATGTCCGCCACGCGGCTGGCGTCGGCGGGCAGTCGGAGGTAGCCCTCCCTGGTGGGCTTGAAGACGCCGTGCGGATCAGCGTCACGACGAGCAGGCCGGCGTGCTTCGGGCGTTCAGGCGGGTATCCGCATCCCATTCCAGTGCCGCTTTGCTGTGGCGATCGGCGGCCATCCGGTACAGCAAGTTCGTCGGCCGGGCGGCCATGATGCCGGGACTGCGATGAGTGGGAGAGGCTGGCCCGCAGTGCGGGCGGAGACGCCTGCAGCTTGTCCTGGTGTGGTGTCCGGGACGATCGGCCGGATGCAGCAGAAGGTCATCGAACGCCACCTGTTTGTGGCGTGGAAACACGAAGCGGGTGCTCAAGCGGGCTTGAGCGCCTGCTACGTAGACATCGCAGATTTGCGACATTTTAGTTCGAGGGGACTTGAGTTCGCACATCGCTCGTCGCCGAAGCGCCCTGCGGGCACGGTCTCGCTCGCTCGAACCAGGCCGGGTTGAACACCTCGCCACAGATCGGCCGGCCCGTCTGGGCGGAGTCATCCATGAGGGCCGTTATCCCGCTTAACTGGGCGGATGCTGTGTTCGGCACGCGCAACGCTCACCACGTAGGTGGTCTCGTTTCGGCCACACCCACTTGGCGGCCGAGGCGCAGCTGGTCTCCGCGAGTCCGCTCTTCGTGGAGGCGTTCGCCAGCGCGCGACCCAATTGGTACGCCGACCGGGTAACACCGCCTGCCGGGGACACGACATGCCGTGGGGAACGTCGTGGTGCGGTCGACAGGAGTTTTGCGCGTGCGCTTGGAGTCGTTGACGTCCGGTATCCGGTTGAACGGGGTGGAACCGGGAGAGACGGTCACCGTCCTTTTCGCTCAGCCACACGGTGCCGACGCTGTCGAGCTGGCCTACAAGCGCGTTAACGGCTCCTTGGGGCAGCGCCTCGTCTTCCGCGACGACGAGGGCTCGCTAGCCGTCGCTGATACAGGAGCGCGTGCGTTCAACGCCCCTGCGGAGGACTTCAAGCTGGCGGCCGAGGCCAACCGGATCCAATTGGCCGGCCTCTTCGACCCCATGCTCGCGGTGGCGACCAGCAACGTCCGCCCGTTGCCGCACCAGATCTCCGCCGTGTACCGAGAGCTGCTGCCGCGCACGCCGCTGCGATTCCTCCTGGCGGACGATCCCGGCGCGGGTAAGACGATCATGGCTGGTCTTTACGTCAAGGAGCTCGTGCTCCGAGACGACGTGCAGCGGTGTCTGATCGTGGCTCCCGGTGGGCTGGTCGAGCAGTGGCAGGACGAGCTCTTCTTCAAGTTCGGCCTCAACTTCGACCTGCTCACCAACCAGCTGATCGACGCGAACGTCAACGTCAACGTCTTCGAGACGAAGAACCTCGTGATCGCGCGGATGGACCAGCTCGCCCGCAACGAGGAGCTCCAGCGCAGGCTCCTGGAGAGCCGGTGGGACCTCGTCGTCGTCGACGAGGCGCACCGCATGGGCGCGAACTGGTTCGGCGGCGAGCTGCGCAAGACGAAGCGGTTCCTGCTGGGGGAGAAGCTCGGCGAGATCGCCCGGCACCTGCTGCTGATGACCGCCACCCCGCACTCGGGCAAGGAGGAGGACTTCCAGGCCTTCCTCACCCTGCTCGACCGGGACCGGTTCGCAGGCAGGAGGAAGACCTCGGTCGACACCGCGGGGCTCATGCGCCGCATGGTCAAGGAGGACCTGCTCACCTTCGAGGGGAAGCGGCTGTTCCCCGAACGCGTCGCCGAGACGGTCCCGTACGAGCTGACCTCGCTGGAGCAGGAGCTGTACGAGGACGTCACCGAGTACGTGCGCACCGGGATGAACCGGGCCGAGCGTCTCGACGGGAAGCGCCGGAACACCGTCGGGTTCGCGATGACCGTTCTCCAGCGTCGGCTGGCTTCAAGCCCCGAAGCGATCTACAAGTCCCTGGTCCGCCGCGCCGAGCGGCTCGAGCGCAAGAAGCGCGAGATCGAGGAGGGCGCGTTCGCCGAGTCGTTGCCGAACGTGGATCTCGCGGATCTCGACAACGACGAGCTGAGCGCCGAGGAGCGGGAGTCCCTCGAAGAGGAGGTCATGGACGCCGCGACGGCTGCCCAGACCGTCGCCGAGCTCGTCGCCGAGCTCAAGGAGCTCGACGTGCTCATCGCCGCCGCGTCCCAGGTCCGCGCGTCCGGCACGGACCGCAAGTGGTCGGAGCTGTCCCGCATCCTCCACGACCACACGCTCACGACCGACGCCAAGGGCTTGCCGCGCAAGCTGATCGTCTTCACCGAGCACAGGGACACGCTGGAGTACCTGCGAGGACGTGTCACCGCGCTGTTGGGGCGACCCGAAGCGGTCGTGGCCATCCACGGCGGTGTGCGGCGGCTAGACAGGCGCAGGATCACCGAGGAGTTCACCAAGAACCCGAGGTGCCAGGTGCTGCTGGCGACGGACGCCGCGGGTGAGGGCCTGAACCTCCAGGCGGCGCACCTGATGGTCAACTACGACCTGCCGTGGAATCCGAACCGCATCGAGCAGAGGTTCGGACGTGTGCACCGCATCGGCCAGACCGAGGTGTGCCGGCTGTGGAACCTGGTGGCCGCCAACACCCGGGAGGGCGAGGTCTTCACCACCCTGCTCTGGAAGCTGGAGCAGATGAGCGAGGCGTACGGCGGAAAGGTCTTCGACGTCCTCGGCGAGGCGTTCGCGGAGACACCCCTGCGCGAACTGTTGCTGCGTGCCATCCAGTACGGCGAGCAGCCGGCGGTGCGGTCTCGCATGCACGAGGTCATCGACGAGGCGGCAGGGAAGAGGGTGCGGCACCTGCTCAGCGAGCGGGCGCTGGCCGCGACCAGCTTCTCGGGGGACGACCTCCAGACGATGCGGGCGGCCATGGACGAAGCCAGGGCGAAGCGCCTGCAGCCGCACTACATCGAGGTGGCGTTCAAGGTCGCGTTCGCCCGGCTGGGCGGAAAGATCGTCCGGCGGGAGAAGGGGCGCTTCGAGATCACCCACGTCCCGGCGGCGGTCAGAGCCCAAGCGCACGCCCCGGTCGCATCGCAGTACGAGCGGGTGTGCTTCGCGCTCGACCACATCGGAGACGAGGAAGCCGTCCGGGCCGATCTGCTCGCGCCGGGCCACCCGCTGCACGACGCGGTGATGGACCTGGCGATCAAACAGTTCTCCGGTTCCCTCAACGCCGGCACGGTGCTGGTGTCGGCGACGCTGGAGAAACCCCATCTCCTGGTCGGCGTCGAGGAAACCTTGAACGACGGCACGGGTGCATCCGTGGCACGCCGTTTTGGCTACGTGTTCGTGGACGAGCACGGCACCGTGACCTCCGCGGGCCCGGCGCCGTACCTGGACTGCGTGGCCGCTCCTCGCGGCCGGAAGGTGGACCAGGCCAAGGCTGCCGCGTGGCTCGCCGACGCCGAGACCAAGGCGCTGAGCTGGATCAGCGCTCACCGGCTCCGCGAGTACCTCGACGAGGTCCGCCCGGCCCGTGCCGCCGAGCTGGAGCGTGCGCGGGGCCAGGTGCGGGAGCGCCTGGTCGCCGAGCGGGAGCGCCTGCTCCAGGACGCCTCCGCCGCCCAGGAGAAGCAGCGGCGCGGGGAGAAGGTCAAGGAGACGGCCGCCAGCCTCACCGCAAAGGCAGCCGAGCTGGACGCCAGGCTCGCCAAGCGCATGGATTTGCTGGACCGGCAGAGCCACATGACGACGCGGCCACCGCGGTTCGTCACCACCGCACTGGTCCTCCCACTCTCCATGGTTGCCGACGAGATCGACCAGAACGCACCCCTGCACGCCAAAGAGACCAAGGAGGTCGAGCGGCGTGGGATCGACCTCGTTCTGGCGACTGAGCGGAAGCTCGGACGCGCACCCGAGGAGCAGGCCTTCACCAACCCCGGCTTCGACGTGCTCTCCGTCGCCCCGGACGGCACCACAGTCCGGATCGAGGTGAAGGCACGCAAGGCAGGTGCCGAGGACTTCTTCGTGACCCACAACGAGGTCATGACGGGAAAGAACGCCGCACCCCACTACCGCCTCGCCCTTGTCTCGGTCGATCCGCGCGGTCCGGAGCACGACCAGGTGCGCTACCTCGCCGATCCCTTCAGGACCACCGACTTGGGCAGCTTCTCGGCGACGGGCGTCCGCGGCGACTGGGCCCAGTCGTGGGCGAAAGGGGCAGCGCCCTTCTGACCAGGACACGTCCGTCAAGAGACAGCAGTCGTTGACCACCGCAGCGCCCGCCGGTCAACGCAGGCAGGCAGGGTGACGAGAGAGAACGATGGACAAGGTCGAACGCGAGCGCGCCAAGGAGATCGCGGCCAGCCTCAAGCAATGGTCTCACCGAGCGGCGAGTGTGCTTGCGACCAGGAAGGCTGTCACGGATGAGGCCGCGGCCGCCGCCAGGGAGTTCGAGCGCCGAATTTACCGGTGCGGGGTCGGCCAGACCGTCCTGTGGAAGACCTTCAACCTGCGCTCCGACGACCGCGCCCGCGTCACTGCGCTGCGGCGGGCACACGAGATGCCGAAGCTCTCCGAGGTGACGCACAAGGCGCTGAACGGTCTGACGGACGATCGGATCCGCTTGGCGCTGACCGACAGCAGATCGGCTTTCGGTGCCCGGCGCCTGTTCGCCTCCAAAGACCGCAAGGACAAGGCCGCAGGCGGTGTGCGGTACCTCGTCGAGCTCGACGGCCGGCTGACCGGCTCGGGTGCTCTGAACGCACTGGCACAACTGGAGCGCTGGGACCCGGCGCTGACACCTGACGTCGCCGAGAACATGCTGCTGGCACCCGAAGTCGGCTTCGCTCAGCGACTTCCGGCCGGTTCGCAGGTGATCGACATGCGGTTCCTGGCACCGGCACGGGCAGCCTTGGTGGCGATCGACCGGTCGTTGCGCCAGGTGAACCAGGTGCAGGCCGCCGTCGCCACCGCCGCCGAAGCGCTGCGCCAGGCCGAGACCATGGCGATGGTCGCCGAGATGCCGATCGAGCGACTGCGGGACGCCACGAGTGGACAGCTCCGGCTCGGCGCGCTCCGCGAAGCGGGGATCAACACCGTCGGCCAGGCATTGCAACACGAAGCCGTGATTTCGGTGCTCCCCGGCGTGGGAGAGGTGACCGGCAAACGGATGATCGGGGCCGCGCGCACCATCTGGCAGACCACCCTGGACGAGATGCCGGTTCGCATCGACATCGCCAAGCGGACACCCGCGGCCACCGAGCTGCTCCGCGCCCTGCGCGCCTGGGACGCGGTCCGCTCCATCGGCACGGCTTCCGCCGAGCTGGCGGCCGTGGAGGAGCTGCGCGCCATCGTGAGCACCGTCGTCAACGGCGCCACCCACCTCGTGGTGATCCCCGCCGAACGGCAGGTCGCGGATCTTCGGACGGTCCGCGACAGGGTCACGAACTGGGCGGGTGTGCTCGGGCACCACGGCGGCGGGACGTCCGGCGGCCCGGCCGATCCGTGGGAGGACTTCTTCGCGCGTCCTGCCGACTACTACGCGATGCTCTCCGAGCTGGGTCTCTCGAGCGATGACGAGGAAGGTACTGGCGACCTCCCGGACGAGATCCTCGACGCGGTCCGCGATCTCAAGCTGGAGACGGCCCACCTCCGCGCTTCGCTGCGCGGCTACCAGTCGTTCGGCGCGCGGTTCGCGATCGTGCAGCGCAAGGTCATCGTCGGCGACGAGATGGGGCTCGGGAAGACTGTCGAGGCGCTGGCCGTGCTCACGCACCTGCGCGCCAAAGGCTCCCACCACTTCCTGGTCGTCTGCCCCGCGGCCGTGGTGACGAACTGGATCCGCGAAGTCCGCTCGAAGTCGGACCTGTGGGCGTTCCGGCTGCACGGCCAAGGCCGCGACGACTCGCTCAAGCAGTGGATCCGGGACGGCGGCGTGGCCGTCACGACCTACGACAGCCTGGCGTGGCTGGAGGGACGGATTCCCGCGAAGGCCGCCCCATCCTGCCTGGTGTTCGACGAGGCGCACTACATCAAGAATCCCTCGGCGAAGCGGACGGAGAGGTCGCGGGCACTCATCGACAGGACTCCGCGCGCGATCCTGCTGACCGGCACGCCGTTGGAGAACCGGATCGAGGAGTTCCGCAACCTCGTCGACTACCTGCGCCCCGACCTCACGGTCGACGCGGGGGAGCACGCCCCGCGCCAGTTCCGCAAGCAGGTTGCCCCCGTCTACCTGCGGCGCAACCAGGAGGACGTGCTCACCGAGCTGCCGGAGCTGGTCGAGGTCGAGGAGTGGCTGCCGCTCTCCGACGAGGACCAGCGGGCTTACCGCGCGTCCGTGGCCCAGTCGAACTTCATGGCGATGCGCCAGGCCGCGATGCGGGCGGGCCGCCGGTCCGAGAAGATCCGCAGGCTGCTCGACATCGTGGAGGAGGCCGAGGAGAACCACCGCAAGGTGCTCGTCTTCTCCCACTTCCGGGAGGCCTTGGACGACGTCGCCCGAATCCTGCCCGGCAAGGTGTTCGGGCCGCTCACCGGATCGGTGCCCGCGGCCAAGCGTCAGGAGATGGTCGACGAGTTCTCCCAGGCACCCCGCGGCGCGGTCCTGGTCGCTCAGATCGTGGCGGGCGGTGTCGGTCTCAACATCCAGTTCGCCTCCGTGGTCGTCATCTGCGAGCCCCAGCTCAAGCCCACCACGGAGTGGCAGGCGATCGCGCGGGCGCGCCGGATGGGCCAACTCGAGACCGTCCAGGTCCACCGGCTGCTGTCCGAGGAGGGGGTCGACCGCCGGATCACCGACATCCTGGGACGCAAGCGCGAGCTCTTCGACGACTTCGCACGTGTCTCGGCGACCGCCGACAGCGCCCCCGAGGCGTTCGACATCTCCGACGCCGAGATCGCCCGCGAGATCGTGGCCGCTGAGCGGAAACGACTGCTCGGTGGCCCGGCCTCGTAGGTCTCAGCGCCGGCTCGTCGTCGATGAACGCGAAGGTCCCATCGTCTGACGCCTTCGCCGTGTCCAAGCGCTCGCCCCTCGGCTCTGGTTGCCCGAACAGCATCCGGGCGATGAGCAGAAGCGGGGTGGCGGCGAGGAGTCGTTCGCTGTTGCCACCCGCGAGGACGCTGAACTCGATCACGTAGTCGACGCGTGGTGTGAGCAGCACGAGGAGCACGCCGATTCGCACGGCGTCGTCGGCGGGAAGGAACCCGAACATGGCCGCGACGACGACCGGCACGACCACGGAGTTCGTGACCAGGGCGGCGGTCGGGAAGCGGCCCGCGCGAGCTCACGTGCGGGCACCTGCAGGAACGTCACGTGGAGCAACGCGCCGAGGACAGGGTTGATGGCGACTTCAAGGCCTGGTCCGGCTGCCGGGGCGATGAGTCCGACCAGCACGCCGACGAGGATGCCGCCGATGTGGAGCGGAACCTGGTGGTGCTCCGTCTGCGACACCAGCTTCCGCATGTGCTGAGTCGAACCCGTCCTCCTGCTTCTGTGCTCTGTCCGCTTTGGACCTCATTCTCCCTGATGGGCGGCAGGCGGTGTGTCAACGCGGTTCGACGGGTGTCAGCACGAGCAGTTGCCCTGAGAACAGGCGTGGTCGGACTTGCGGCGGTGGTGGGCGAACCACAGCAGGCCCGCGAGCGCGAAGAGGACCGCTGACACCACGAGCAAGCCGGTGGTCGCCGCGGCGACACCGGCACCGGTGAGCAGCCCGAGCGGGATGAGCAACGGCAGTGCACAGCAGCCGATGCAGGCGATCGCGGCGAGGTAGGCGATGACCTTGCTGCGTTTCGGCGGTCCGGACGGTGTGTCCTCGGCGGCGTCGAGGGGGAGGTGGACCGCGTCGACGCCGTGCTTGGCAGAGGTGCTCATGGGAGGCCTTTCGCGATGGCGGTGAGCTCGATGAAGGGGATCGGGCAGTCGCGGCAGGTGCAGTTGGTCAGGCTGTCGCAGCGGGCGTCGATGACCCTCACGAGTTCCTGGCGGATCGTGTTCAGGTCTTCCAGCCGGCGGTCGACCTCCTCGAGCTTGGCTTGCGCGCGGGCCTGGAGGTCGGGGGTGGGGTGGTGCCGCCTGCCCGTGTCGAGGAGCTCGGCGACCTCGTCGAGGGTGAAACCGAGCCGTTGGGCTGCCTTGACGACGCGGAGCAGAGCGACGGAGCTCTCGTCGTAGTCGCGGTGACCGCCCAGAGAACGGTGCGGTTCGGGCAGAAGACCTCGCCGCTCGTAGTAGCGCAGCGTCTGGACGTTCACCCCGGCCGCTGCCGCCAGCTCTCCTGACCTCACCACTGCTCTCCCTCGGTTCGTGCCGCCTCGGCTTGGGCGGCCAAGCCGTCGAGGACGGCTTCCTTGTCGCTGGGCACCCGGACATCGACGATCACTTCATCGCCGTCACGACCTACGGCGAAGTCGAAGAACGAGCAGCAATCGGACTCTCGCCGGGCCAGATCCCGTGCGCCGGCCTCGACGTCGGCGCCACCACCCAGGCGAAGGCGCAACCACCCCGACTCCTCACGACGCACCTCACGAAGCGATGAGGCGAACAGCGCTTCGAACTCGGCGAGGCGCATCGGTTGATCATCGGTCGGCAGAGTGCACGCCCTCGCGTCCACCCATCCGATGGCCGGCTCGCCGGTGGCCGAACTACAGGACGGCCCACAGCCACATCCCTCACCCGGTTCGGTCGCCACGCGAGTTGCGGCAGCCTCGAACACGGCGCGCAGGACCGGCTCCGGCTGCGCGCCGATGGTCGTGGCCACTTGGGCTCCGCTCACGATGGCGAACAACGTCGGCGTGGACGTCACAGCGAACTTGGACACCAGCTGAGCGTTCTCATCAGCGTTGACCTTCACGAGCCGCACGTTCGGTGCGAACTCGGCCTCCAGGTCGTCGAGGACGGATTCGATCCTCCGGCAGTTGCCGCACCACGTCGCGTAGAACTCCACCACGACCGGTACCGGTGACAGCTCGATTTCCTGCTCGAACGTCGCATCGGTGCCTTGCGCCGCCATGTCGTGCACCTCCGAACGCTCATCCAGCACCAACGCCCACAACGCTAAGCCTGTACCCAGGTACCGAAGTCAACGAGACCTGGGTCACAGCGGCCTTCCGGGTGCACACTGGCACCGTGGACACCCAGGCGGTTCACGGCGACTTCGAACGAGCGCGCGAGACGTTTCGCGCGTTGCTCGACGGCGCCACCGAGGAGGAGTTGAGGCGCCGGTCGAACGGGACGCGGTGGACCAACCGGCAACTGCTCTTCCACATGCTGCTCGGCTTTCTGATCATGCGGGCGCTGCTGAGGTTGGCACGGATCGTTGCTCGTTTGCCCGGCTGGGTCGGAAGGGCCTGGGTGAGGCTGCTCGACGCCGGCACCAAGCCGTTCGACGTCGTCAACTTCGCAGGCTCCTGGCTCGGCGGAACCCTCATGCCCCGCAAAGCGATGGTGGCCTTGGCCGATCGCACCATCGCCGCGTTGCACCGGCGCCTCGACTGTGAGGACGAAATCAGCCTTGCCCGAGGCATGCCCTACCCGACTCGCTGGGACCCGTGTTTCCGCGAGTTCATGACACTGGCAGACCTGTACCGCTTCCCGGTGCAGCACTTCGACTTCCACCGCGACCAACTCTCACTCAGCTGAGAAGGCGCCGTACCACGTGTTCCGCGTCCCGGCCGACGCCACGCAAGGTGGCCGACGACAGGCTGCGCTGCCATTCGAGGCCGACGAAACCAAGACCGCGGTGCAGGCGGGAGACACCTCGGTGGTGCTCGGTGCCCAGTTCGTCCAGGTAGGGCAGATCGGGTCGATAGCCGGTGGCCAGGATGACCGTGTCGACGTGTTCGCGCCGCTCATCCGGCCAGATGACCTTCGAGCCCTCGAGGGCGGTGAACATCTGCCTGCGGTCCGGGCGTTGCCGGTCGAGAGCGCTGCGGTAGCGCCCGGTGTCGAGCACCGGGGTGGTGAAGCCGTCGGGGAGCCAGGGGCCGATCGGGAGGTGGTCGAGGCGGGTGCGGTCCAGCCAGAAGTGCAGGTCGCGGCCGAACGGGCGTTGAGCGGAGAACTTCACGGGCTTGCGGGTCGCGAGGGTGACGTGAGCGTGCTCGGCGAGTTCCGCGGCGATCTGGACGGCGGAGTTTCCGGCGCCGACCACGATGACGCGCTGGCCCTCGAACGGTTCGGGGGAGCGGTACTGCGCGGCGTGCAGGACGGTGCCGGGGAACTCTTCGAGACCGGGCAGAGCCGGTCGGTGCGGGTTGCCGAACCCTCCGGTCGCGGCGATGACGATCGGCGCGGTGAAGGTCGTGTTGTCGGTGGTGGTCACGCGGTACCCCTGGTCGTGCACCACCCTTGTGACGCGCTGGCCGGTGCGGAGGTCGGCGTTGAGGTGCTCTGCGTAGGTGCTCAGGTAGGCGACGACCTCGTCGCGGTGCGGGTAGCGCTCGGGATCGCCCGGGAACCGCAGGCCGGGCAGGGAGCTGTACCTCGCCGGCGAGAACAAGGTCAGGCTGTCGTAGTAGTGCGGCCAGGATCCGACAGGGTGGCCGCCTGCTTCGAGCACGAGCGGGCGAAGCCCTCGTGCGGCAAGGGCGTGGGCGGTGGCGAGGCCGGACTGTCCGGCGCCGATGACGATGGCGTCGTGGCTGTTCATGGGCACCTCGAAGTAGCCGTCGCCGAGCACGGCGACGGAGGAGTGGGTTCGGCAGGTACTAGTTGGCGGTTCGGCGTTCGAGGAAGACGGTGTCGCGCCACACGCCGCGGTGTTGTGCGATGCGTTCGCGTACGCCGAGGGTGCGGAATCCTGCGGAGTGGTGCAGGGCGAGGCTGGCGCGGTTCTCGGGGAAGATCGAGGTCTGCAACGTCCAGAGACCGCTTTCGTCGGCGGCGTTGACCTGCTTGTGCACCAACGCTTTGCCGACGCCACGGCCTCGGAAGTCCGCGCCCACGTAGACGGAGGTCTCGGCGACACCGGCGTAGCAGTCCCGCGTGGACACGGCGGTCAGGGCGGCCCAGCCCGCGACCTGGCCGTCGATCTCGGCGATCCAGCGGTGATCTGGCAGCCACTTGGCGTCCAGTGCGCGCCGCAGGGGCACTTCGGTCTCAAAGGTCGCGTCGCCGGTGGCGATGCCTTCACCGTAGATGCGGCGCACGGCGTTCCAGTCGGCGATCTCCAGCGGGCGGATCAGGACGTCGGCTGGGAGGTCCGTCGGGCAGCAGGGGCGAGGAGCGAGTACACCCATGACGACGTCGGCCGCGTGGGGCAGGCCGGTGCAGCAGGACGGGTTCACACTGACGTGCGTCGCGGTGCCTTCCTTGTGCTGCCGCAGGAAGCCGACCTCGACGAGCTTGCGCACGTGGTGTGAACAGGTGGACTGGCTGATGCCGAGCAACTCGGTCAGTTCGCCGACGGTCATCGAGCGTGCCGCGGTGGCGACGGCGTGCAGCAGTCGCACGCGGGTCGGTTCGGCGAGGCAAGCGAACCAGTCGGCGTAGGTCGCGGCGTCGTCACCGGGCAGTACGGCGGGCGCGGCCGCTGTGGTCGTCATGGGTGAAGTATCGACGCAGATCGATGGTTGCGTCAATCGATCCGGGTCGATAGAGTCTGCCGTGTTGATTTGAGATCCATCGATACAAGGGGTGTGCGGTGAGCGAGTTCCCAGTCGTCGTGGTGGGTGCCGGGCCTGCGGGTTTGTCCGCGGCGGCGAACCTGGTCGAACGGGGCGAGCAGGTGCTCGTGCTGGAGGCGGGCGATCGCGCCGGTGCAGCCGTGTCGCAGTGGAACTACGTTCGGCTGTTCTCGCAGTGGAGCGAACTCGTCGACCCGGCGGCCGAGCGGCTGCTGAAGCAGGCCGGCTGGGTGCGTCCGGACGGAGACGGCTACCCGACCGGCGGGGAGTGGGTGGAGAGCTACCTGCGACCGCTCGCCGAGGTCCTGGGTGACCGGGTGCGGTTCGGTGCGCGTGTGGTGGGCGTGGCACGGCGTGGACGGGACCGCATCGTGGATGCCGGACGTGAGGACGAGCCGCTGACCGTGCACGTGCGGACTGCCGAGGGCGAGGAGCGGATCACGGCGCGCGCTGTGATCGACGCTTCCGGCACGTGGGGCTCACCGAACCCGCTGGGCGGCGACGGGCTTCCCGCGGTGGGGGAGCAGGGCGCTGCCGAGAAGATCACCTACCGCGTACCCGACGTGGTGGCCGAGCGCGCCAGGTATGCGGGCAAGCGGATCGCGGTCGCGGGCAGTGGGCACTCCGCTCTCACCGCGCTGGTCGTGCTGGCAGAGCTCGCGGAGCAGGAGCCCGGCACGAAGATCGTGTGGCTGCTGCGTCGCGGTGCCGTCGGCAACGCCTTCGGCGGAGGCGACGCTGATCAGCTGCCTGCGCGCGGTGCGTTGGGTCTGCGGGCGAAGAAGGCTGTCGAGGCCGGGTACGTCGAGACCGCCACGGGGTTCCGCACCGCGGCGGTCGAACGCGTGGCGGACGGCAGCCTCACGCTGGAGTCGTTCGACGGTCACCGGGTCGAGGGCGTCGACGAGGTCGTGGTGCTGACCGGCTTCCGGCCTGACCTGTCGTGGCTGTCGGAGGTCCGGCTCGACCTGGACCCGGTGCTGCAGGCGCCGACGAAGCTAGCGCCGCTCATCGACCCCAACGTGCACTCGTGCGGCACCGTCTACCCGCACGGTGAAGCCGAGCTGCGCCATCCCGAGCCGAACGTCTACCTGGTCGGCATGAAGAGCTACGGACGGGCGCCGACGTTCCTGTCGTTGACGGGGTACGAGCAGTCGAGGTCTGTCGTGGCCGCGATCGCCGGCGACCACGAGGCGGCCGGGCGCGTCGAACTGGTGCTGCCCGAGACCGGGGTGTGCGGTGGCGCCGGGGTGTTCGACGCGCCCGGGGAGCAGAAGAACGAGGGTGGGTGCTGCGGTGCACCGGAAACGGTTGAGGTGACGATCGGTCTCGCGCCCAGCGCGCACTGACACGACGGCGCAGCCCGGCACCGATGCCGGGCTGCGCCGCGTGTTGATCGTGCTGTGCACCACCGAGATCATCAGCTCGGGGATCCACTGCCACGCGTTCCCCGTGCTGCTGCCGACGATCAGCTCGCAGACCGGGTGGTCGCAGGCGGTGATCACCGCGGGCTTCCCGGCGAGTCAGATCGTGGCGAGGCGGGTCGGCGTACCGGTGGGCAAGCTGCTCGACCGCCACGGTCCTCGCGCCGTCATGACCACCGGCTCGGTCGTCGCGGTGCCGGCGCTGACGGCGCTCACGTTGGTGGCGGGCCTGGCCAGCACGGTGTTCGCACCGTTGACCGCCGCCTCGCGGTCACGACGATTCCGCTGCACCTGTTCGGGCCGCGGTCACCGTGACCGGAGATCGAGCACGAGGCGGAGCACCATCCATCCGCCGTGGCGAGAAGCAGGCCGTTCATCGTCTTGACGGTCGCGATGAGCCTGGCGGCATTCAGCGTCTACGTGGTCGTGGTCAACCTCGTGCCACTGCTGACCGAACGCGGGATGCCGACATCAGCGGCCGCGATGGGCCCTGGGCCTCGGTGGGGTGGGCCAGGTACTCGGGCGGCTCGGTTGTGCCAGGCTGACCGCGAGGACGTCGGTGCGTGCGCGGACGGCACTGCTCCTGCTGGCGAGCGCAGTGGTGACGACGTTGCTGGGCGTGATCCCAGGCCCGGCCTTGCTGCTCATCGCCGGTTCAGTGCTCGCAGGCGTCGCACGCGGGATCTTCACGCTCGTACGGACAATGGCGATCACCGACCGCTGGGGCACTATCCACTACGGACAGCTGAGCGGACTGCTCGCCGTGCCGGTGGTGCTCACCGCGGCGATCGCGCCGTACGCAGCCTCAAGGTCAGGGCAGGCATGCCGCGACCTTGAGACCACCCATGTGCCACGCCGTGGTCAGGCGGCCTCCAGGACGAAGAACATGAAGCTCAGGAAGGCCCCGGAGGGGAAACTCGCCATCTCGTCGGGAAAGAGTTCGTGCGCTTCCGGCGCCGGAGGCGGCTCGCTGATGACGGCGGTGCGGAAGCCTGCTGCGGTGAAGGCATCGGTCATCGCGTGCAGCGGCCGATGCCAGTAGGTGAGCACGGCCTTCTGGCCGTTGAAGTCGTACTCGTCGGACCACTTGGTGGTCGCGAAGTAGTCAGTCTCGCGATGCACCATCTTGAGGAGGATGGGGTGGTTGACGACCACGATCAGCCGGCCACCGGGCTTCAGCACCCGCCGCAGCTCAGCCAGAGGTGCGGTCCAGTCCTCCAGGTAGTGCAGCACCAAAGCGGCGACGACGTCGTCGAACGCGGCGTCGGGGTACGGCAGCGGGTCCGTTATGTCGGCGACCCGCAGGTCCACGTCGTCGCCGAGCCGCTGCCGGGCCAGCTCCACCATCTTGGCGCTGCGGTCGAAGCCGCTCACGACGGCTCCCCGATCACGTAGCGCCACGGACACAGGACCAGCACCGCAGCCGGCGTCGAGAATTCGTCGACCGGCCACGTCGCCGGCCAGGTCCACGATCGCGGGCCGGACGTAGTAGGCGTTGAGGAGGCTGGTCTCGTTCTCGGCCGTGTACGCCTCGGCGAAGCCGTCGTAGTCGTTCTCCACGGCCACATCGGCGATGACGGCAGAGCTCTCGGGAATGGCAGGCATGTTTCCCACACTGCCCAGTGATCAATCAGGGCGCCAGGAGATCATCTGCCTCGCCAATCGCCGCTTGGAGCAGACCTGCTGGCCGCCACCGAGCCAGCCCAGCGTTCACTTCCACATGGAGCGCACCTTCGGCGGGCCGTCCCACCACAAGCCCGACCAGCGCGGGATCGACTCGACCCCTGGACGAGCCCAGCAGTTCGCCGCCAACCGCAGCACGGTGAGGATCTGCACCACCGCAAACTCCAGCTTGATGAGACAGCTGCTCTGCTGCCTGCCCCGCCGACAAGTTGGAGCGGACAGGACATTTCACGGTGTTCTGACTGCTGGCGTGCCCTTCCTCAGCAGCAATAGGTCGTGATCTGGGGTTGCCTGCTCGTCGTGTGGCGAGCAGGCAACCCCAGCTCCGGGTTGGCTACGCGGCGAGCGGGTGGTGCTCACCGTGCGCCGCCTCCGCTTGGGCCCGTCCTCAAAGCTGGTTCAACATGTGGCGTTCGTGACGCAGCTTGGTGGGTACCGCTGAGTAGTAGTCGGCGGTGTCGAGTCGGCCGACTGCTGTCGAGTAGCCAGTTCCGTCTCGCTGATCAAGCTGGGACCATCTACTACGGCTCCAGCCGAAGAAGGCTTGCCGGCCCGACGGGTACCCGCCGATGTTCCGCGCTCGCGAAGGCGGATTGCTGGCTGGCCTCAGCAAGATCCTGGCGCATGGGAATGCCCGACCAGCCGGTTCCGGTCGCGCGAATTCATTGACAGGCGTGGCCTCAGGACCGGTCCGGCTAGGGGGTCAGCAGGCGCGGGCCTGCCTTGACCACGCCCAACGTGTCGCCGATCGGCGCGCCATCGGAGTTGCCGTCCTTGGTGCTGCTGAAGGAGGTCTCGGCCCCGACCCAGCCCCGGAAGCCACCGTTGTCGTCGATGACCTGGATCAGCGGCTTGACATGCGAGTTTATCTTGTAGCACGTCTGGCCGGCCTCAGGTTCGTAGCCCAGGCACCGGAACCAGTGCTCGTAGGCATTGCGCCGGTCTCCTGCGAAGGAGGCCAGATAGAAGTTGATCGTCGTGCTCTCCTTGTTCTCGCCCGGCGGGTAGTACGTGCATCCGTCACCCGCCGCCCTCTTCGTGGTTGTGCCGATGCAGCGGGCATCGCGGCACTGCTGGTAGATCGGCAAATTCATGGCGCTCTCGCCGGAGCCGAGCTGTCCCTTCGAGATTCCGGAGTACAGGTAGGAATAGCTCACCTTGTTTTCCGGCCGCATCAGGTCGCTCGCGCTCGCGTGGGCGGAGAAAGTGGCATTGGAACCAAACCCGTACCCGATGGTCGCCGTATATCCGCTACCCGCGCCAGCCCAGTCCAGTTGGACAAGCGTCGGGTCGGGTGAACCGTCGGTGCGGGTCACAGTCTTGACGGTCCACCGTTCTTCCAACGTCGTGCCCACGTTGTTCCACAAGACGGTCAGCGCTGATCCGTTGACCTGGTAGGTGCCATTAATGGATTCCGATGGTCCCGACAGAAACCGTTTCGGTGTCCGCGCGTAGCATTGCGTGGGACCGCAGTCGGCGGCCGCGACCGGCGTGTCGACCCTGATGTCTCGCATGCTGCCCTGGTTCCACCGCCACCATTGCGCGGTCACCGTGCCATTGTCGGGGCGGAAGGTGTACTGGCTGATCCGCAGCCAGTTGTCGGTGCGACCGGCTTGGAAGCCGCCGACCGAGACCACGAAGTTGGTTTTCCCTCCAGGAGCGGGTTGCGCGGCCAGTGGCGCGGCCGAGTTCGCGGTTGCTCCACCCGCTGTCACGGTGGCGCCGAGCAATGCCATCGTGCATATGATAGTAGCTACCCTGCGCCGTATCGAGAGAAATATCGACATGATTACGATCCTTTCAATTGTCGCGCCGAGACGAATTCAGAGGCGTGACAAGTCTTCTTGCTGCTGCCGCTGCTGTCCTGAGTAGTCAATTCGTCGCCGAATTCCGCTTCTGCTGATCTGGCGCGAAAATCACGTTGATTCCCTGGATTGCTCGAACGTCACGTTCACGCCAGCCTGCCCCTTTCGGAGCGAACGTGACGTTAGTACCTCTAGATGGCCCGAGCGTGCTTTTTGCTCCGAACCAAAACTCAAGGCACGAACTTCGGGTGCGGGATACTGCCCAACGGCCAGGTGTGTGTCAGGTCAGCGGCCAAGTGTGTACGGGCGCGTTGGCATGCATCAGTTCCACATAGGACCGGAGCATCGTGCGCAGCGCGTCCGCCCGGTCGAGGTGGATGTGGTCGTAGTGGCGGTGGAACTCCCGCGCCTGCCACGTGGCACCATTGATTCCCGACAGGCAGCGCTGCTCGATGACGCCGAGTATCCGGTCGCGTTCCGCCGAGCCGACACCCAGCGGATCAGCCTCTCGTGTGCGAGCGGCAGCAACCGGCCCAGCACCAATTCCACGTCCGGCACCGTGCCAACACGGGCCAGTACATCTGGGCGTCCAGCCCGTTGCGTGAGGCCGCGTGGAAGTTCTCCTCCGCCGCCTGGAAACTCACCTGCGACCACAGTGGACGCTCGTCCTCCGCCAGCGCCCGGACGAGACCGAAGCACAGCGCGGCGTTGGCCATCGTGTCCACGATGGTGGGCCCGGCGGGCAGCACGCGGTTCTCCACCCGCAGGTGCGGTCGGGTCGCGCCCCACGTCGTGGACCGGCTGGTTCCAGCGGTAGATGGTGCCGTTGTGCAGCTTGAGCTCGCTGAGACCGGGCGTGTCACCCTGGTCCAGCATCGCGAGCGGGTCTTCGTCGTCGCAGATCGGCAGCAACGCGGGGAAGTGCCGGACGGTCTTTTCGAACGAGGTGATGCCGCCGTTCGCGATCGCGCGTGGTGCGACGTTGATCTCGATGTTCCACTGGCCGAGCTCGGTCACGAAGTCCGGGTCGTCGATGACGTCGAGCGCCTCACGGTTCTTCATCGCCGGGTCGGCGTTGGAGTCGATGAGGTTGATCTCGATCTCGAGACCTGTCATCGGCCTTTCGAAGTCGAACCTCGCCTCACGCAGCATCCGAGCGAACACGTCGAGGCATCTGCGCACCTTGGTGCGGTATTTCGTGCGGTCCTCGCGCGTGAACTCGTGCTTCGCGACGTCCTCGCCCATGATGGCCTCCCGCCGGTCGACTGTTCACCCCACCGCTGTGCACCATGGTTGATCAATCCGACACCCGTGTACCGCGTCGCGGGACGGCGGGCCGCCCTGGGAAAGGCGGCCCGCCGTCCCACGGGACTCATGCAGCGATGCTCCAGCGATTAGCTGCGTCGCAGTCCTTCAGGCCGACGCCCTCAGGGCTTCCTCCGGGACCATCCATGCAGAGACCGAGCTGTGCGTTCCTGAACTTCCTCGGCGAGCCGGGGGTCGTCGTCCAGGTGGTCCTGGGGTCCGAGCACTCGCCGGTGAAGGTGTACAGGGTGCCGCCCCCGCTTCGAGCGCCGCCCAAGCACAGGTTGGTGGCCACGTTCCTGAACTTGCCCGAGGTGTAGTTGTCCCACCGCTGGTTAAGCCCGCCGTTGCACTTGAGCGTGTAGACCTTGCCGAGGTGGTCGGAGTCCAGGCAGGCGCGCGTGCTCGCGTGCAGGATCCTCATCTCCGTAGAGGCGCTGACGCCGTCCTGTGCCGCCGTGGCCGAGGCCGGTGCGATCGCCATCGCGCCCGCCACCGCGAGCGCCATCCCCGCGCCAGCGATTCGGCGCAGCATTCCCTTGAATTCCATGTGGTGTCTCCCCTCTCTCAGAATCGCGGATTTCTGCGATCTGAGAGGGAAGTTATGGAGCCGTTCTACACGGCGCCTACATGGCTGCCACACCAACATGTCCGGTTTTGGCACCCCTTCAGCCGTGTCCGCACGGTGGTGGCGCTGCTACGCTCCGATGCCATCGGCTGGTCCAAGTGGGGGAGCCTTGGTTACTACAGCGATGTTCGCGGTCCTGGGGCCGCTACGCGTCATGAACAACGGACGGCGGCTGCCGCAGTCCGGTCAACGTCAGCGGGCGTTGCTGGCCGCGCTGCTGGTCAGGGCGCGGCAGCCGGTCGGGCTGCCCGGCATCGTCGACGCGCTCTGGGCGGAGCGGCCGCCCGCGTCGGCGGTCGCGAACGTGCACACGTACGTGAGCCGGTTGCGGCGCGATCTGGCCGGCATCGGCCTGCCGGACCGGCTTGTCACCGACAGTGGTGGCTACCGGTTGCACGTCGAGCCGGACGAGCTCGACAGCGCACTCTTCCTGGGATCCGCCGAAGAAGCGCGGGCGGCACTGGCGTCGGGTGACGCCGTGAAAGCGGTAGCGGTCTGGGAAGAGGCGTGGTCCTGGTGGCGGGGCTCCCCGTTGGAGGGCGTGCCGCGGTGCGGGTGGCTGGAGGGCGAGGTGGTGCGGCTGGAGGAGATGGCCACTACCGCTCGCGAGGACTTCGCGGACGCGCGGCTGGCGGCCGGCCAATTCGGCATCGCCATCACGGAGCTGACCGCGCTGGTGCGGGAACAGCCGTTGCGGGAAGGGCTGTGGCGGCGGCTGATGCTGGCGCAGCACCGGGTGGGGCGGCGAGCCGAGGCGCTGGGAACCTACCGCTCGCTGCGCGGCATGCTCGTCGAGGAGCTCGGGGTCGAGCCGTGCGGAGAGATCCAGGAGCTGCACCAGGAGATCCTGCGCGGCGCGCCGTCCGAGAGTCACGTGCGGCCGATGCAGCTGCCGCCCGGTGCGGAGAACTTCACCGGACGTGAAGCCGAACGAGCCGAGCTCCGCCGGTTGCTCACCGACCAGCCGCGACCGGTGGTCGCGATCACCGGCAAGGGCGGCGTCGGCAAGACGACGCTGGCCGTCCGGGTGGCCAACGACCTCGGTGACCACTTCGGTGGCGGGCAGCTCTACGTGCGGCTGGGCGGAGCCCGGTCTCCGCGCGATCCGGTGACGGTGCTGGCCGAGCTGCTCATCGCGTTCGGTGTGCATCCACACGCGGTGCCGGAGGATCCGGAGGCCCGCGCCGCCCTCTACCGCTCGCAGCTGGCCGCACGGCAGGTGCTGATCGTGCTCGACGACGCGGCGAACATGGCGCAGGTCCGCCCGCTGCTGCCGGGAACCGCAGGGTCCGCGGTGCTGATCACCAGTCGCGTGCAGCTGCTCGAAGCGCACACCGTGCACCTCGACGTGCTCGACGCCGCGGATGCCGTGCGGCTGTTGGCGTCGATCGCCGGGCGGTCACGCCTGACCGCGGAGCCGGACGCGGCAGCGGCGGTCGCGCGTTACTGCGGCAACCTCCCGCTGGCACTGCGCATCGCCGGTTCCCGGCTGGCCCGCCGGACACATTGGACGGTCGGCAGGCTCGCGGAACGGCTGGCGGACGAGGGAACTCGGCTCAACGAGCTGCGCATCGACGACCTCGAAGCGCGCGCCAGCCTGGCGCTGAGCTACGAGGCTCTCCAGACCGAGCAGCAGCGGGCGTTCCGGCTGCTGAGCCTGCTCGACGTGCCGGACTTCCCCGGCTGGGTGGCCGGCCCGCTGCTGGACGTCGCCGTGCCGGACGGCGAGGAGATCGTCGACGGCCTGGCCGACGTGCACCTGTTCGAACCCGCCGGTCAGGGGCGCTATCGCTTCCACGACCTGCTGCGGGTGTTCGGCCGGGAACGGGCCAGCGAACAGGACACGGCCGCCGAACAAGCCGATGCGCTCAGGCGGGCCTTCACGGCGTGGCTCGACCTGGCCGTGCGGGCCGAGGCCGGCCTGCCGAGCCGCTTTCTGAAGGTGCGGCTGGAGGTCGAGCGGGCACGGCTGGACGACGCCACCACCGCCAGGCTCCTCGCCGATCCGCTGGAGTTCCTGGAGAGCGAGCGGGACGCGCTGGTCGCGGTCGTCGAGCAGGCTCTGTCGCTGGAGATGACCACGCTGGGGGCCGACACGGCCTGCGTGCTGACGGCCCTGTTCGACCTGCGCAGCCACTACGACCTGTGGCGGCGCACCCACGAGCTCGCGCTGGCTGCGGCGACCGAGGCGCGCCACAAGGCGATGCTGCATCAGGGGCTCGGCGCGCTGGCGTTCTACCGCGACCGCTTCGCCGAGGCGGAGGGCCACTTCGCGCAGGCGCAACGGATCTTCGCCGAGATCGGTGAGATCCACGGGCATGCCTACGCGAACCTCGGCCTCGGCACCGTGCAGATGTTCTGCTCCAACCATGACGACGCGGCGATTCTGCTGGTCAGGGCCAAGGCGTCCTTCCAGCGCAGCGCCGATGCGTACGGTGAGGCGTTCGCGCTGCAGGCGCTCGGCGTCGTCCGGCGCAACCAAGACCGGCTCGACGAAGCGGCGACGCTCCTCGGCCAGGCGCTGGACTCCTTCAGCGCGCTGCACTTCACATACGGACAGGCGTGCGCGTTGTTCAGTCTCGGCATGTACCACAGCGCCCAAGGTGATCTGAAGTCGACCGAACGCGTGCTGATGGAGTCCGCCGAGCTCTTCCGGTCGGCATCCTGTCCACGTGACGAGGCGCTGGCGCTGCACGTGCTCGCCGCGACCCACGCGAAGGAAGGCGACGCGGGCCGGGCGTTCGCGCTGATGTCGCGTTCGCTCGAGGCCTTCTCCCCGGCCGACGAGAGCCCCTCGCACGCGGCCATGCTGTACAGCCTCGGGTGGGTGGCACACCGCGACCAGCGGCCTGGCGACGCCGCCGACTACTTCGGCCGGGCGTTGCGCCTCTACGAGAAACTCGCCATGCCGATGCCACAGGACAAGGTCAGAACGGCACTGCGCAGTCTCGAACTCAGCGTCCCTGACCACTGATGGCGCTGACCAGGTGCCGTTGCAGCAGCCCGAACACAAGCAGGCACGGCACGGCGGTCACGGTGGCGGCAGCCATCAGCTCGGCGATGCCGATGTGCCCGGAGTCCATTGTGGATAGACCGACGGTCAGCGTCCACATCCGTTCGGACCGGGTGACCACCAGCGGCCAGAGAAAGTCGTTCCAATGCCACAGGAACACGAACGCCGCGAGGGTGGCGAGCACCGGACGGCACAACGGCAGCACGACGTGCCAGTACATGCGCCAGTCTCCGGCCCCGTCGACCCGGACGGCGTCGAACACGTCGTCCGGCAGCGCCCGGATGAACTGCCGCAGCAGCAGGACGGCCTGGGCGTTGGCCAGCGACGGCACGATCAGGCCCCAGTAGCCGTCCACCCAGCCGAGTGCCGCGACCAGCAGCAGCAACGGCAGGAACACGGCGTGGAACGGCACCATCAGCGTCCCGAGCATCGACCACAGCAGCACATCCCGGCCGGGGAAGCGTTTGCGGGCGAAGACGTACGCGGCCATCGATGCCGACAGCAGCACCGCGACCACTGATACAGCCGCGTAGACGAACGTGTTGGTCGTCCACCGCAGAAAGTCCTCCGCCGCGAGCACACGCGCGAAGTTCGCGAGTGTGAGCGACCCCGGCAGCCGGTGCGGGATCGTCGGGGAGCCGGGCGGCGAGAGAGCGACCAGCAGCATCAGCAGGAATGGGGCGACGGCCAGCAATGCCACCAACGCCAGCAGCACCGTGGGCAGCACCTGCCGGGAACGCATCAGCGGCTCCGATCGAGAACACCGCGCTGGGTGAGCGACACCAGCATGACGACGGCCAAGAGCACGATGCCCGCCGCCGCGGCATGGCCGAAGTCCAGGTGCTTGAAGCCGTAGTCGTACACCGCGTACGCCAGCGTGTAGCTGGACCGCGTCGGGCCGCCGCCGGTCATCACGTAGACGATGTCGAAGACCTGGAAGGCGCCGATCGTCTCGATCACCACGACGAAGAACAGGGCCGGACGCAGAAAAGGCAGCAGTATCAGGCGAAAACGCTGCCACGAGTTCGCGCCGTCCGCCTT
Source organism: Lentzea sp. CC55 (assembly GCF_021056325.1). Lineage (NCBI taxonomy): Bacteria > Bacillati > Actinomycetota > Actinomycetes > Pseudonocardiales > Pseudonocardiaceae > Lentzea > Lentzea sp. CC55. The sequence goes on from NZ_JAJCXE010000054.1 coordinate 241,429, forward strand.
CGCCGCGTCCAGGCAGTCGGGCGGCACGTTCTGGATGCCGGCGAACAGGATCAGCATCGAGTAGCCGAAGCCCTTCCACACGCTCACCACGGCGAGCGCGGGCAGCACCAGCGACGGGTTGCCGAGGACTCCCAACGGTTCGTACAGCCACTGCCACACGACCCCGGCGAGTACCAGGCTGGTGACGTACGGCGTGAGCAAAGCGGTGCGGAACACACCGCGTGCCCAGCGCACCCGGTTGAGCAGCAAGGCGGTTCCCAGCGCGACAGCCACCGTCAGCGGCACGCAGATCACGACATAGCCGAGCGTGGTGCGCAGGCTGGTCAGGAAGATCCTGTCTTGTGCGAGGTCCCGGTAGTTCGCCATGCCGACGAACTGCCAGTCGCCGCCGATGTGGAACTCGGTCAGGCTCAGACCGACGGCGCCCAACATGGGCAGGAAACGGAACACGCCGAACAACACCAGCGAGGGCAGCAGGAACAGCAGGATCGTGACGGATTTGCGCATCAGTTGCCGCCGAGTATCCCGTCGACTTCGACAGCCGCCTCGGCGAGCGCCTGCTCAGGTGTCTTCTCGCCGAGCAGCGCGGCCTGGATGTGGGGCGCGAGCAGGCTCATCGTCTTGCGGGCCTGCGGATGCGTGTCACCGGCGAAGGCGAATGGCAGTGCCTCGGTGAAGCTCCTGTCCACCTCGTCCGTGGGGGTCGCCGGATCTGACCACGGTGGGAAGAAGCCCGACCGCGCACAGAGCTCTTCGACCACCTCCGGCGAGCTCAGGTAGGTGAGCAGCTGTTTCGCCGCGCTCGGTGCCGTGCGTGACAACGACAACGCGCCCGGCGTGCCGAACGTGGCTCGCGTCTTGTGCTGCAAAGGCAGGCCGATGGCGGTGTTCTCCCTGCCGATCGCGGCGATGACGTTCCTGGCCTCCGCGTCGGTCGCCGCATGGGCCATCGCCGCACGCCCGGTTGCGACCGGGTAGTCCTTGAGGCTGCTCCGCCTGGTGGTGGCGTCGCGCGGTAGCCCGTTCATCGACTTGAGGTCGACCAGGAACCTCAGTGCCGCAACGCCTTCCGGTGACGAGAAGGCGCTTCTCTCGCCATCCGGGCTGAACACGCTGCCGCCCGCCTGCCACAGCAGCGGGTAGAAGGTGAGGTTGAGCGTCTCCTCGGTGGAGCCGGAGTAGTCGAGCACCGGGACGCCGCGCGCCGCGAGCCTGGGCGCCGCCGCCTTGATCTCGTCCCACGTCCGCGGCAGCTCGGTGATGCCCGCCTCCGCGAACACCTTGCGGTTGTAGACGGTTGTCGTGACCGTCTGGTATATCGGTACGCCATACGCCTGACCCTGCATGGTCAACGCGGTGACCGCCGACGGCCGGAACTTGCGTTCGCCGCGCTGCGACCCATCGACGGGTTGCAGCGCGTGCTGGGCGACGTACTGGGGAATCATGTCCGGTTGCAGCAGCACGACGTCCGGCCCGCTGCCGGACATCAGTGCGGCGCCGAGCTTCTCCTGCCGGCCCGCCCACGGCTGGAGCTCGACCCGCAGATCCACGCCGTTGCGCGCCTCGAACCCGGCCTCGACCTTTTCCCAGAACTCCCTGCTCTTGACAGGGTCCGATATCACCGGGTACATCCACAGGGTCACCGTGTTGCCGGTCGCGGTCATCCCGCACGCCACGAGCAAGGACGTTGCCAGAGAGCATGTCAAGGCCGCAAAAAGAACTCTTCTCATGCCGCGACCTCGTCGATGCCGAAGAGCTTCGCCGCGTTGCGCCACATCACGTGCTCGTACTCACTTTCAGTCATCTTCGCGGCCGCGACCACACCCAGCGCGATAGCCGGATCGACGAGCGTGCTGTCCGTGCCGAACAACATCTGCTCGACCGGCACCCGGTCGAGCGCGTACCGGAACCTGTCGCGATCGGTGATCGAGCAGCACGGCTCGAGATAGAGCCGGTCACTGCGGCACGCCGCCTCGACCGCCGTCCGCCACGCCGGGCCGCCCATGTGCCCGGCTATCACCCGCAGTTCCTCGTGCTGCTCCAGCACGTCCACCAGACCGAGCACGCTGTCGTCCCACGTGTGGATCAGCACCGGCAGCTTCGCCCGCGCCGCCAGCCCCAGTGCGTCCCGGACCGGCTTCGACATCAGCGAATGCCCCGGATAGGTCGTGTGAACCTTGATGCCCGCGAACCGCCCGCCCGGCAGGTGTCGCGCCAGCTCGTTCTCGGCCTCGGCGAGCTCGTTGGGGTTGACCACCAGGTAGCCGAGCAGTCGCGGTTGCTCGGCCAGCCGCTGCGCCATCCACCTGTTGCCGCTCACCATGTCGTAGGTGACCGCCTCCGAGGCCGAGACGATCTGCCGGTCGATGCCGTAGCGGTCCATCAACGCGAGGTTGAGCTCGACCGCACCCACCTCCGTGGCGAAGAACCACGGCCCGGCGTGCGCGTGCACGTCGATGATCACTTTTCATCCTCCAGGTCCGCTGTCTCCAGCCATCGGCTCGCGGTGCCACCGGCCGCCTGCTGCCATTCCTCGTCGTTCAGCGCCGCCATGCGCAGTCGCATTGCCGACGGCATGACATCGTGCAGTGGAGCCCGCGAACCGTACGCGAGATGGTGCGCGCCGACCTCGCCCGCGACCCGCTCGATGGAGTCGGGACCGACCAGCGAGCGGGTGGAGGCCACGAACCCCGGCTCGCGGCGAGCGAGGATCACGAAGTCGGCCACCCGGTACGCGTGCACGTCCAGGAAACAGACCCGTGCACCGCTGAACGGCCGCCAGAACTGGCTGACGTCCCCACTCGTGAGCAGCACCAGCCCGTGTGCGACCGCGACGTCGATGACGTGCTGAAGGCCGGGGGAGTCCGGCTCGACCCCCTGCTCGACCGGAAAGAGCCTCAGCAGCCGCACCCCGGTCTCCGCCAGCCGTCCGATCTCGGTCTCCGCCGTCAACGCGTCCCGGATGTCGACGGTGCCGACCGGGACCAGCCCGGGGTCCTGTTCCGAGGCCTTGCGCATCTCGTCGTTGCCGGAGCACGCGTCGAACAAGGCGCCACGCAGTGAGCAGATCAGCCCGGTGCGGATCCCGTGCCGCTGAAGCTGGTCTGTCACCGCGTCGAGCGACGCGTCGACATCGCGGCTGGGGATCGCGCCGAACAGCACGTCCGCGTCGAGGTCGATTTTCTGCCGTTCGACCGGCACCGGTGGGAGAGGTGGCCTGAACATGACCACCAGTGTGCTGATCGTCCCTACACACGCCCTACACGGCCGGGACGGCGATCGAGGTGATCAGGATGTCGCCCGGCACCAGCCACCGGCCGCTGAACCCCGCGATCGGTGTGCCCGGCAACAGGATGCGTGAGTGGAAGATGCCGTCGGGGCTGAGCGTGATGTCCGCGTCCTCGAACCCCAGCCACCGCCGCGTCACGCGTTACCAGGCCAGCCGCCGAGAACGAGCTACTGACGTTCAGGCGAACACGCTGGTGGAGCTGGGTGAGGCCTGCCTGGCCGCCGGCCACACCGATGAGGCGGCTCAGGCGCTGACCCGTGCCCGCACGCTGATGCACCGGTACGGCGACCCGGTCAGGGAGAACAGGCCGCGGGGCAGGAGGCGGACGTCCGGTCTGTCATGGTCCGCCCCGACCCGTCCTACCAGCAGTCGGCGTTCGAGGGCTGGGGCACGAGCCTGGTGTGGTTCGCCAACATCACCGGCGGCCACCGGGACGAAATCCGCAACCACCTGGCCGACCTGCTCTTCGGCGAGGACGGGCTGCGGCTCGACATCGCCCGCTACAACATCGGCGGCGGGAACGCGCCGGACGTCCGCAAGTACTACATGAAGGTCGGCGCGACGATGGAGGGCTTTTGGCGCGCGCCGGATCCCACCACCCGCGAGGACGTGGACTGGTGGGATCCGGACAACCCGGAGCACTGGGACTGGGACGCCGACGCGAACCAGCGGTGGCGGATCGACCGGATCAAGGACAGGGGCGACACCTGGGAGGCGTTCAGCAACTCGCCGCCGTGGTTCCAGACGGTCAGCGGGTACGTGTCGGGCGGGTTCGACCCCAGCGCCGACCAGATCCGCGCCGACCGGGTGGACGACTTCGCCAGACCCTGACAACCGTTCGACCGCACGAACCCCTTCTCCGCTCAGGGGGACGTTGCGCGGGGTCCTCCGATTCCGACGTCGAGGTAATCCTTGAACTGCACGGTGACCGCGTGCGCGTCCGACGGCCAATTCGGCACCGCGATCGTGCGCGACCCGCCACCGGTGCCGCGCGCCGTCTGGGTGACCCGGATCGTGCCCTCCGGCCGCGTCGGCAGGTAGGCGTCCACGCCCGTCAGGAACGGCAGCGCGGCGAACGGCGGCAGCGCGGCACCCGGCGTCGAGGCCAGGTCGCAGTTGTCGTCGAACGCGAACGCGGCGATCACCTGGCGCAGCCGCGGCGAGACGTCGGCGGTGAGGACGTTGACCCCGTTGAGCTCCAGCCGGTCGCTGTCGGGCTGGTCGGACCACCACTCGCGGTTGCGGATGACGGTGAGCGCGCTGTGCGTCGGACACCGGTCGATGTGGTCGGTGATGCCGCCGGGACGCGACACCTGCAACCGCACGAACCGGTCGCTGCGCTCGAACGGCTCGAAGTAGAAGTGGTGCGGCACCTGACCCTCGCGCAGCACCACCAGCTCGTGGTGCGCGCGGCCGTTGACGGGCAGCGGACCGAACGAGCCGTCCGCGCCGGTCCGGGCGCTGTGCCGCGGTTCGCCGCGACGCGCGCCGGTGAGCGGGTCGAGCTCCCACACCTGGAGCAGTCCGGCCAGCCCCTCGTTCTGCGGGTAGTACGTCGCCCGGCCCGCGATCCGGACCAGGCCGGGCGGTTCGGGCAGCACCCGGGTCGTCAACGCGGGCCGACCGCGCAGGAACCGGTGCATGTGGGCGAAACCGTCGGCCGACGTGGTGGTCTCGGTGTGGCCCAGCGTCGTCAGATGGACGTTGGTCGCGCCGCCGATGGACCCGTTGGGCTGCAGGCTGCCCCACAGCGCCAACGTCGGCACGCCGCCCGGCGGTGCGGCGCTCGAGCGCCCATCGACGTTGACGTACTTGCGCACCGACGCGGCCCGTTCCGGCGACGACAGGTAGCTGTGCATGACCGTCGTGCCGCGCGAGTGCGCGATCACATCCACCTTGGCCGCCCGCGTTCGGGCGCGGACGGCGGCGATGAACGCTTCGAGGTCGGCGACGGCGCGGTCGTTGGTCGGGATGCTCGTGTCGTACTCGTAAGCGTGCAGCAGCGCGTCCGGGTAGCCGTTGCCGGAGAACCGCTTGGCGTTGGACTGCCACTGCTGCGCCGACCCCTGCTGGCCGTGCACGAAGACGATCGGGGTGAGCGGTTCGGCGCCGGCGGGCACGGCCGCGACCGTGGACGCGAGGGCCACGACGAGCGCGAGCAACGGGATCTTCATCGCCGACCTCCGACGGCCAGGGCGTCGGCGAGGTTCTGCCGCGCGTCGGCCGGCAGCAGGTAGCCCGCGTGCACGTTGGCGACGTCGGCGGTCACCACCTGGTGCAGGTAGTCCCCGCGGTGCGGGTAGAGCCGGGCCAACGTCGCCGCGTCGAACGGCACGTGCGTGCCGAACAGGCGGCAGAACGTCTCACCGGTGTTGTCGCCGGTGTTCAGCGCCCTGGGTGCGGTCACCTGCGACAACCGGATGCCGCCCAGCGCGAGGCCCAGCGCGTCGCGCTTCTTGGTGACGCCGTCCGGTTCGAACTCCAACGGGCGCGCGGTCGGCGGCGGCGTGCCCCGTTCGACCCACCGGCGCAGGTGGTCGTAGGCCGCGGCGGTGACGTGGTGCATCGGCACCCGGCTGAACGGCGGCCGGTCGCAGTCGTACTGCGGTGCGCCGCCGAGGTCGCGTTCGGAGATCGGCACGCGGTAGGCCTGGCCCTCGTAGCCGGAGTGGGCCGCGCCAGCGACCTCCCAGCGGCGGAACCGGTCGGTGTCGGCGGGACGGGTCGCGCTGCGCACGTCGGTCTCCGACTGCACCTGGAAGACGGGTTCCGCGCCGGCCCGCGTCGGCGCCGTGCCGACGACGAAGCCGTAACCGTCGAACACCGGCTGCTGCTGCGGCAGGACCCGGTCGTACAGCACGGTCATCCGGGCCGCCGACTGCGAGGCGCCGATGGCCAGCACGGTCCGGGGCCGCAGGCCGCCCGTGACCGCACCCGACTCGACGGCGCGGCCGGCCTGGGTGAACACGTCGTAGGACAGCTCGTCGGCGGTGAACCGACCGCCGCCGGTCACGTCCAGCCCGCCGTAGCGCGCGGGGCTCCACGCGCGGAGCTGGTCCACCCCGACCCGTTGCGCCGACACACCGACCCAGGCGTAGCCCGCGCGGACGACGGACTCGGCGTTCCACAACGCGTCCAGGTCGTACCCGGCGGTGACGTTCTGCCACTCGACCAGGGCGGTTCCGTTGAAGTCGCGAGCGTGCGCGGGCCGCCGCACGACGACCCGGGTCACGTACGGCACACCGGTGGCGACCTTCGTGCCGTTGCCGGCCCAGCCGTCGGCCGCGCCGGAGACGTGGAATTCCTGCTCGACGTAACCGGCGGCGGCGAGGTCGTCGGGCGTGGAGAAGAACGGGTAGGTGTCCTCGATCCGGTCGGCCAGCCGGTCACCCGGCACGGTCCCGGGCAACGGGCCGACGACCCGCGGCGCCGGACCGGCGGGCGCGGAGGCGGAGGCGGGGACGGACGTCGGGACCAGCAGGCCGAGCACGGCCGCGACCAGACCGAGGCGACGCCAGGGGAAAGGGGACATACCGGCTCCCACAGCGATGGGGGATGGGTGCGGAACCGACCGTAGCCAGGCCCGGACGACCGGCACCAGAACGCGGCGCCATCGTGAGACCGCCGTCGCAGCACGCTGCGGTGGTCGGGTCAGCGGTGCTGCAGCAGCACCGTGCGGGCGGCGGTTTCGGCCAGGGCCGGGTCGAGCGGCGCGCCGCTGAGCAGTTCGGCGTAGAGGGCGGACTCCACGATCCGCACGTACAGGAACGCGACCTGGTCCAGGGCCGCCGCCGACCACGGCCCGCCGTCCACTTCGAGCAGAATCTCCTTCTGCGCCGACACCGCTCGCCGGTGCACCCCGCCGGCGGTGTTGAACAGCACCCGGATGGCCGTGTCGGGCTCGCTGCGCAGGAACGCCCGGAACGGGCCGGCCGCGCGCAGGTCGGCCACGAACCGCCGGGTGACCTCCAGGACGCCCTCGACGCCGACGTTCGTGCGCTCCTGCCGGGCACGGACCAGCAGCCGGTCCGCGAGCACCCACAGCACGTCGGCGAGCAGCCCGTCGCGGCTGTGCACGACCCGGTAGAGCGTCGCCCGGCTGATGGCCAGGCTCGCCGCCAGCGCGTCCATCTCGACCCGGCCGTGCCGCAGGAAGAACCGGCACGCGCCGCGCAGCACCTGGTCCTGGCTCACCACCCGCCGGGCGCCGATCGACCCCACTCGCAGCCCTCGCCTCCGCCGGCCCGCCCGTCCGGCCACCCGCATCATCGTCGTCCTGCGGGTCTGCCCGCGAGACCCGGACCGGTGCCGCCGGGGTGTGCGTCACGTCACTTCCCGAGTGCCGGGCGAGGCCCAGGTGCGCGGTGGCGGCGCCGTGGCGATCGAACCGGTGCGGTGGCCGGAGCCTGGGGGCAAGCTGATGGCCATGAATCGTGAGCACGACGTCGTCGTCTACGGCGCCACTGGGTTCGTTGGGGCGCTGACTGCCGCATACCTGGCCCGGCACGCCCCCGAGGGCGTGCGGATCGCGCTGGCCGGGCGGTCCGCGGACAAGCTCGCCGCCACCAGGGCCGGGCTGCCCGCGGCGGCGCGGGAGTGGCCGCTGGTCGTCGCCGACTCGGGGGACCCGGTCGCGCTGGCGGCGCTGGCCGCGTCGACGCGGGTGCTCGCGACCACCGTCGGCCCGTACGCGCGTTATGGGCTCCCGGTCGTCGAGGCGTGCGCACGGGCCGGCACGCACTATGCGGATCTGACCGGCGAGGTGCTGTTCGTCCGCGCCGCGATCGACGCTGTGCACGAAGTGGCCCTGGAGTCCGGAGCCCGGATCGTGCACGCCTGCGGCTACGACTCGATTCCGTCCGACCTGGGCATTTTGTTGCTGCACGAGCGGGCCGTGGCCGACGGCGCGGGTCCGCTCACCGACGTGCGGTTGGTGGCTACGGTCCGCGGCGGTTTCAGTGGTGGCACGATCGACTCGCTGCGGGCGCAGATCGAGGCCTACGAGAGCAATCCCGGCCTGCGCCGCGTCGCCGCCGATCCGCACGCGCTCAGCCCCGACCGCGCAGCCGAGCCGACGCCCGCCCAGCCCCGTGACGCGGGGATGCCCTCCCGCGCCGCCGACGGAACGTGGCAGGCGCCGTTCGTCATGGCCCCGTTCAACACCCGCATCGTGCGGCGCAGCAACGCCCTGCTCGATTGGGCCTACGGGCCGGAGCTGCGCTACGGCGAGGTAATGGGCGCAGGGCAGGGCGTCACCGGAGCGCTCATGGCGGCCGGTATCACCGGTGGGCTGGTCGGGCTGGTCGGCGCGATGTCGGTCAAGCCCGTCCGCGGCCTGCTCGACCGGGTGCTGCCCGCACCCGGTACCGGGCCCAGCGAACAGGCTCGCGCGAAAGGCTGGTTCCGTTCGGTGCTGCACGCCACCACCAGCTCGGGGCGCCGCTACCGGGCCACCGTCGCCGGACCAGGCGATCCCGGCTACGCCGCCACGGCCGTCATGCTCGGGCAGAGCGCCCTCTGCCTGGCCCTCGACGACCTCCCGCAGCGGTCCGGCTCGCTCACGCCTGCGACGGCCATGGGCCGGCCTCTGATCGATCGTCTGCGGCTCGCCGGCCACACCTACGACATCACGACCGCCTGACCCACGCCGCCGTAGGGGTTGAATGCTTCTTGCGGCCTCGGAAGCGTGTCCTAGTCGTGGCACTGAAGCCTCGGACGGATGGCTCTCGGTGTCGATGCATCACGCGGGCTTGAAAGAAGTTGATCCAGGCGAGCACGTCGAGCCTGGGTTGAGCGGCCCGTGTGGGAGAACTCCGGACTGGAGCAGAGGCCGGCGCCCACCTCGCACGGCGCAGGCGAGCTCACCGCCGACATGGGCCGGCTGCAATCTGGAAGGGCTCAGGTGGCTGGCGTTGGTGAGCGTCTTCATGCGAGCGCCCCCAGCTCACGGCGGACGACAAGTCCGAATGGACTCGAAGACTTCGCCCGTGGAGACGGTGGCCGGCCGGTACCGGGCAGTCATCGGCGGTGCAGGCCGGTGTCCGCTGAGTGGAACGTTCACCCACGTGATCGCGAGGTGGGCGGTGTACTCCGCGTCGTCGCGGCACGCCGTTCCTCGGAGGCATCATGGGCTTCACCTTCACCAAGGTCGTCGTCGGCGATCTCGACGCTCAGTGCGGGTTCTACGGCGCCGTGCTGGGGCTGAAAGCCGTGCATCGGATGACGAACGGCGAGGGTGCGGAGAAGCACGAGCAGGTCGTCCTGCGCGGCGATGGCGAAGGGCCATCGCTGGTGCTGGTCGCCTACTCCTCCCGCGAGGTGCCTGTGCCGGGTGAGGCGGTGCTCGGGTTCGAGGTCGCCGACGTGGATGTCACGGTGCATGGCGCCGTGGCGGCGGGCGGGTCCGTGCGGGTCGCTCCGAAGTCGGCGGGTGGCAGGCGGGTGGCCGTGGTCTCGGACCCGGAGGGACATGCCGTCGAGTTGATGCAAATGCCGTGACCGCAACGGGAACAAGCCACAGGAGAGGACATCGATGTTCGAGCTGTCGGGCCACGCGGCCCTGGTCACCGGGGCCGGTCAGAACGCGGGAGCGGGTATCGCGCGTGCGTTGGCGGGGCAGGGTGCGGCGGTGGCGGTCAACGACCTGGTGGCCGAGCGCGCCGAGGCGGTCGCGGAGGAGATCGTTGCGGCCGGTGGACGGGCGGTGCCGGTGCCCTTCGACGTCACCGATCGCGAGGCGGTGCTCACGGCCGTCGCGAAGGTGAAGAGCGAGTTCGGGACGCACGTCGACGTTCTGGTGCACAACGCGGGCATCGCTGCTGATTTCGGGCAGGGGCACTTCCGGACCTTGGAGCCGAGCCGGTGGCGGGGGCCGGTGGAGATCAACTTGTTCGGCGCGATGAACTGCGTCTCCGCGGTGGTCGACGACATGTGCGAGGCCGGGTGGGGGCGCATCGTGCAGATCTCCTCCGGTGCCGCGCGTGTCGGGTCCGACCAGGGGCTGTCGCTCTACGGGGCGGCCAAGAGCGGGGTGGAGGGTTTCATCCGGCACCTGTCGCAGGAGCTGGCGCCTTCCGGGGTCACGGCCAACACGCTGGCATTGGGCTTGCAGAGCAACGTCGCCGGCGCGGCCACCGAGATGTTCGCGAAGAGGATCCCGCTGCGGCGACTGGGCACGCCCGAGGACGTCGGTGCCGCGGTGGTCTACCTCGCTTCGGCGGAAGCGTCGTGGCTGACCGGTCAGATCCTCGACCTCAACGGGGGCAGCGTCACCTCCTGATCCACCCCGTACGGTGGGGCTGATCGTGAGGAGTGCCCATGTCGCCCAGCAGGACCGGCCCGGCCGGGAAGATCGGCGCCGAGCAGGCGGTGTCCCGCGTGGTCGGCGGGATCAAGCGGATGATCGTCTCCGGGGATCTGCTGCCGGGGCAGCAGATCCGCCAGGAGCAGATGGCGGCCGTGCTCGGTGTGAGCCGGTTGCCGGTGCGGAAGGCCTGCGGCAGCTGGCTTCCGACGGTCTGGTGGTGCACGAGCACAACGTCGGGTTCGCCGTCGCGCGCTTGAGCCGCGCGGAGTTCGACCAGGTGTACCTGATGCGGCGGTTGCTGGAGACCGAGGTCATCCGCGGCCTCGCCCAGCCGACCGCTGAGCAGCTGGCAGACGTGGAAGCCCTGGCACAGGCGGTCGAGCAAGCGGCGGCGGATCTCGACCTGGCGCGCATGCGCACTCTCAACAGCGAGTTCCACCAGGCGATCTTCGGCCTGAGCTCGCTGAACCTGGTCGTAGCCGAAATCAGCAGGATCTGGACCTGGGCGCTGCCCTACCACGCCGTCTACCTGTACGACGAGGCCGGACGGGCGCGGGTGCTGGCAGAGCACCGCGAGATGGTCGCCGCGCTCGCCGAAGGTGACTTCGAGCGGCTGGTGGAACTCATGGACGCGCACCGTTCCGGCTCGGAGGCCCAGCTCGACGTGATGCTGCGGTCGGGTGCGGCGGCGCGGCCGTCCGCCGGGTGACGCGTCCACTGACCGGAACATCGGACGCAGAACTGGATCCGATTTCCTAGCGTGGCCCGGACCCCGAGAGAGGAGTCCGGGTGACACCGACGATCGACCTGGTCGCGCACCGCCACAGCACCGTCGAGCACGAACTGCGGGACGAGGTGCGCCAGTTCCTCGACGACCAGCGCGCGGCGGGTGGTTTCCGACCCCGCTGCGACGCCTGGATGACCGCGGCCGACCCGGCGTTCAGCAGGCTGCTGGCCAGCCGCGGCTGGGTGGGGATGACGTTGCCGCGACACCACGGCGGCCACGACCGCACTCCGCTGGAGCGCTTCGTGGTGGTCGAGGAATTGCTGGCGGCCGGTGCGCCGGTGGCCGCGCACTGGATCGCCGACCGTCAGATGGCTCCGTCGATCCTGCGCAACGGCACCGAAGCGCAGCGGCACCGGTATCTGCCGGAGATCGCCAAGGGCGAGTGCTTCTTCGCCATCGGAATGAGTGAGCCGGACGCCGGCTCCGACCTCGCCGCCGTGCGCACCCGAGCGGTCGAGACACCACACGGCTGGGAGATCACCGGCACCAAGCTGTGGACGACCGGAGCGCATTTCGCGCACGCCATCGTGGTGCTCGCTCGCACCGATGGCACACCGGGAGACCGGCACACCGGCCTGTCGCAGTTCGTGGTGGACCTGCCGCACCCGGACGTCGAGGTCCGGCCGATCGTGACGATCGACGGCGAGCACCACTTCAACGAGGTGGTCTTCGACCACGCCGTCGTGCCCGCAGACGCTCTGCTCGGCGACCGCGGCTTCGGCTGGCGGCAGGTGATCGCGGAACTCGGCCACGAGCGTTCGGGACCCGAGCGGTTCCTGAGCACCTTCCCCTTGCTGGAGGCGTGGGCGGCGCAGACGAGCGACGACCCGGTGGCGGCCAGGGAGGTCGGGCGGCTCATGGCCCGCGCCTGGACGTTGCGGCAGCTTTCGCTCGCGGTCGCGGCCGACTTGGCGGCCGGTCGTTCGCCGGAGGTGGCCGCCGCACTGGTGAAGGACCTCGGGTCCCGGTTCGAAGGAGACGTCGTGGAGACCGTGCGGCGTGTCGCCGGCGTCGAACCCCGGCGCGGGGCTGAAGGGCTCGCGGGGTTGCTCGCCGACGGCGTCCTGCACTCCCCGGCGTTCACCTTGCGCGGGGGCACCAACGAGGTTCTGCGGTCCGTGGTGGCCCGTGGTCTGGGGGTTCGGTGAGCGACGAGCTGCACGAGGAGATCCGCGCCGCTGTCGGTGCCATCCTCAAGGGCCGCGACAGCGAGGACGATTTCGACCGCTCCCTGTGGGAAGACCTGTGCGACACCGGTTTCCACCTCCTGGGTGTCCCCGAGGAGATCGGCGGCAGCGGTGGCGGGCTCCGCGACCTCGCGGTCGTGGTCGACCTGCTGGCGTTCCACGGTGCCCGCGTGCCCGTGGCGGAGTCGGCGTTCCTGGCGGGATGGCTGCTGGCTCGCGCCGGTCTGTCCATTCCGGACGGCCTGGTGGTCGCGTCGATCGACCAGGCCCGTGTGCACCGGCGCAACGGGCTGCGGCTGTCCGGCCGGGTGCGGGCACCGTGGGCGCGGCATGCCGGTCACGTGGTGACCATCGCCCACGACGGGAACGTCGCGGTGGCCCCGGTGAGCGCCGTCGAACGCCACGAGAACCTCGCAGGCGAACCCCGTGACGTCGTCGTCCTCGACGACGTCGAGGTCACCGCCGCCGCACCCGCCGATGTCGAACCGGACGAGGTGCTGCACCGAGGGGCACTCGTCCGGGCTGTGCAGCTGGCAGGCGCGGCGCGAGCCGTGCTGGAGTCGGCACGGCGGCACGTCGCCCAACGGGAGCAGTTCGGTCGCCCGTTGGCCCGTTTCCAGGCTGTGCAACAACACCTGGCGGCGCTCGCGGCGGAGGTCACCGCCATGCGGGTGAGCGCCGACGCGGCTGTGCTCGCGGTCGAGGCATCCGATCGTCGGGCCGATATCGCTGTTGCCGCGGCGAAGGCCACCACGTCTGCCGGTGCGCACGTCGTCGCGTCGGTCGGGCACCAGTTGCACGGTGCCCTCGGCTACTCGGCTGAGCACGCTCTCGGCGCGGCGACCACCAGGTTGTGGTCGTGGCGCGAGGAGTTCGGCAACGAGAGCCACTGGCACGACCGCCTGGCCGCCGCCGACGGCTCGGTGTGGTCCGCGGTGACGGGCGGTGGCAGGTGAGCGGGGGAGCGTTGCGGGGACTGAAGGTGCTGGACCTCAGCCGGGTGCTCGCCGGGCCGCTGTGCGCGCAGATGCTCGCCGACCACGGCGCGGACGTGATCAAGGTCGAGGCGCCGGCGGGGGACGAGACCCGGCGCTGGGGCCCGCCGTTCGTCGACGAGGAGCAGACGACCAGCGCCTACTACCAGGGCCTCAACCGCAACAAGGCCAACGTCGTGCTGGACCTGCGTATCGAGGCCGCGCGCGACGTGCTGCACGACCTCATCGCCGGCGCGGACGTCGTCGTGGAGAACTTCAAGGCCGGCACCATGCGGCGCTGGGGACTGGATTACGAAGAGCGGCTGGCCGCCGAGTTCCCCGGTCTCGTGTACTGCCGCATCACCGGCTACGGGGTGGACGGTCCGCTGGGTGGCGAGCCCGGCTACGACGCGGTGCTGCAGGCCCACGGCGGCTTGATGAGCGTGAACGGCGAGCCGGACGACGACCCGTTGCGCGTCGGCGTGCCGGTCGTCGACATCACCGCGGCACATCAGGCGTTCGCGGGTGTCCTGCTCGCCCTGACCGAGAAGGCGGCGAGCGGCCGTGGACAGCTGGTCGACATCACGCTGGTGGACGCGGTGGTGTCGCTGATGCACCCGCATTCGGCCGCCTACCTGGCCTCGGGGACGCTGCCGGTGCGCACAGGGGCCGCGCACCCGACCGTTGCGCCGTACCAGGTGTTCCGCACGGCGCACGGCGGCAGCCTGTTCGTGGCCGCCGCCAGTGACGCCCACTTCACCGCGCTCGCGGACGTGCTCGGCCGGCCTGAGCTGGCGGGTGACAGCAGGTTCCTGCGCAACCGGGATCGCGTCGAGCACCGCACGGAGTTGCTGGCCTTGCTGGAACCGCTGTTCTGCGCGAGAAAGGCGGACGAACTGGCCGAGGCCCTGCGGGAGAGGGGAGTGCCGGCGAGCCCCGTGAACGACGTGGCCTCCGCACTGGCCGCGCCCCAGGTCCGGCACCGGGCGATGGTGGTCGCTGACGGCGACTACCGGGGCGTCGGCGTGCCGATCAAGCTCAGCCGCTCTGGCTCGGTGCCGCCCCGCGCACCCGTCGCCCACGGCGCGGACACCGAACGGGTGCTGGCCGCCCGCGGCCACGACCTCGCCGCGTTGCGCGAGAGCGGAGCGCTGGGCTGAGAGCTCACCGCACGGCGGCTCCGGCCAGGACCATCCGCAACGCATCCCGCAACAGCCCGGTCAGGTCTTCGTGGCAACCGGACGTGATCCAGTGCTCGAAGACGTGCCGGGTGGCGTGCACGACCAGGTAGGCGGGCAGCGTCCGGTGCAGCGGGTGCCCGCCCGCGGGCAAGCGCCGGTCGAGGAAGTCGGCGACCACCTCGCACAGTTCCTCGTCGGCCTCCTGCCAGCGCAGGCGGTACTGCGGGGTGGTCACCATCAGCTCGAGGAAGCGCTGGTCGGCCTCGCTGAGCCGCCCGCCGGGCAGGGCGGAGGTCCAGGCGGAGACGAAGGCCTCGACCAGGTCTTCGGTGTCGGCGACGTTCTTCAGGCTGTCCGCGACCCACTCGGAGGTGGCGCGGAACAGCGGCCGGACCACGTCCTCCTTGACCGGGAAGTGGCGGTGGAAGGTGCGCGGCGAGACACCGGCGGCTTCGGCGATGCGCTCGACCGTCGCCGACGTGTCGCCGTCGGCCACGAAGATCTCTTTGGCTTTGTGCGCGATGGCGACGCGCAGCTCCTCAGCCCGCCGCTCGGTCAGCGTCGGACGTTCACCTCGGGGCATGCCGGCACCTCTTCGCAGCCGTCTCACCTGCATCAATGTAGTTGGATGCAAGATTGTATGCGGAAATTGGACACGATCCGTTTACACGGTCGAGGGAGGCGGTTACGCTCACACCTGTCAGTTTCTGACATGTCGGCAGATTCTGCAACAGGGATCGGGAGGGGCGATGACCCGAGAGCACGAACCGCCCGTGGCGATGATCGACCGGGTGGCGTCGCTGTTGCAGGTCTTCGACGGGCACGACCGGCTCACCCTCGCCCAGATCTCCCGCCGGGCCGGCTTGCCCCGCTCCTCGGCGCACCGCATCCTGCAACGCCTGGTCGAGCTCGGCTGGGTGGAGCGCAGGGGCTTCGAGTACGGGCTGGGCATCCGCATGTTCGAGCTGGGCTCCCAGGTGGTGCGCCGCGACGGCGTGCACCAGGCCGCCCTGCCGTACATGCACGCCCTGCACCGCTCGACCGGGCTGACCGTGCACCTGAGCGCGCTGGTGTCCGGCGACGTGCTGCACCTGGAACGAGTCGGCGGCTGGCCGGAGAAGGGCGAGGGCTGGCGTCTTGGCGCCCGGCAACCGGCGATGTGCTCGGCCGCCGGACTCGCGCTGCTGGCCCAGCTCGACGAGGCCGACTGGCCGGGGCCGTCCGGCCACGAGCCCCTGCGAGCCGAGGTCGAACGGGTCCGCGAGCGCGACGGCGTGGCCATCGACCTAGAGGGCTGCTCGGCCGGTGTCACGGCCGTGGCCGCCCCGGTCGGTCCGTGCGAGGGCGGGTTGTCCGCCGCGCTGTCGCTGTGCGGGCCGGCCGGGTCGGTGCCCGTCGACAGGGCCGTGGCCGCGGTGCGGCGGGCAGCGGCCGACATCTGGTACGCGGCCTCGGGCGTGACTCGCTTGCACGGCAGGCAGATCGGCCGCGTCCACGCCGCGGCGCCCGCCGTTCTCGCCCACGGCTGACCTCCACCCTGACCACCACGAGAAATCCGGTGACCCGATGACCGTGATCACCCCGGACCAGCCCACCTACGTCATCTCGCCCGTCACCGGTGTCGACCGAGCCGCCCTGGCCGCAGCCGTCGACGTCGCCGAACCGGGTGCGCTGCTCGCCGCCTTGGTGCACCTGACCGGCGACACCACGCTGGTGGACGAGTTCAAGGCGAAACTCGACGCGCATCGCACGGCGTGGGCCGGTGGCTACCCGGAGAGCGTCGCCGACGAGGTCCGCGCCCGTGCCCGACGGCTGCTCGGCGACTCGCTCGTGCCCAGGATCGAGGTGCCCGACGACGAGCTCTTCCGGCGCATCGCCGAGGTGTGCGTCAACGACACCGTCGACCCGGAGTTCGTGCCACACCTGCGCGAGCAGGCCGGGTTCGAGCCCGCGCGCCGCGTGGTGCCGGCGACCCGCCGCCCACCCGAGGACTTCACCGTCGCCGTCATCGGTTCGGGAATGATCGGGCTGAACGCCGCTATCAAGCTCGGCGCGGCCGGATTCCGCTACCACGTGTTCGAGGAGCGCGACGATCTCGGCGGCACCTGGTCGCGCAACACCTACCCCGGTGCCGCGGTCGACACGCCCAGCCACTTCTACTCGTACTCCTTCGAGCTGAACCCGTTGTGGTCGAAGTACTACCCGACCGGCCCGGAGTACCTGGAGTACCTGCGGGGCGTGGCGCGCAAGTACGACCTGCACCGCCACATCTCCTTCTCCACCAAGGTTCTCCGCTGCGTGTGGGACGAGGAGGACCAGTCGTGGACGCTGACCGTGCGCGGCCAGGACGGCGAGGTCCGCTCCCACCGGGCGAACGCCGTGGTCACCGCCACCGGTGTCCTCAACGCCGCCTCGATCCCCGAAGTCCCGGGCGCACAAACCTTCCGCGGCGAGATGATGCACACCGCGCAATGGCGGCCCGAGGTCGACCTGACCGGCAAGAAGGTCGTCGTCCTCGGCGCGGGCTGCACCTCGGTGCAGGTCGTGGCGAGCATCGTCGACCAGGTCGACGCGCTGCACGTCGTGGCGCGCCAGCCGCACTGGGTCATCCCGGAGAACGCCGTCCACTCCGATGTGCCGGAAGGCATGACGTGGGCGCTGGCGAACATTCCGTACTTCCACCAGTGGTTCCGGCTCAAGTCCTACTGGTGGGCGGCGGACAAGAACTGGGCCGTCGCGCGGATCGACGAGGAGTGGTACGCCACGCACGTCTCGGCGTCCCCGGCCAACGACGCGGTGATGCGAGTGTGTGCCGACCACCTGGACCGCTCGTTCGCCGACCGCCCGGATCTGAAGCAGAAGCTGACACCGGACTTCCCGCCGTTCGCCAAGCGGATCGTCAAGGATCCCGGCTTCTTCGAGGCGGTCAAACGTGACCACGTGACCGTTCACAGGGCATCGTTCCGCGAGATCCTGCCTGACGGCGTGGTCACGACCGACGGTGAGTTCATCGAGGCCGACGTCATCATCTGGGCCACCGGCTTCAAGCTGGAGTACCTGAGTTTCCTCGACGTCGCCGGCCGCGACGGGCTCGAGCTCGCCGACGCGTGGGCCGACCAGGATCCCCGCGCCTACCTCGGCATCACGGTGCCGGGCTTTCCCAACTTCTTCGTCACCGCGGGTCCCAACGCGGCGCCGAACCACGGCGGTGGGCACAACATCACCAGCGAGGAGCACGTCCACTACGTCGTGGAGTGCCTGCAGTACCTGGTGGAGGAAGATCTGACGGCGATGGAGCCCACTCGCGAGGCGACCGACGACTACAACCGCCGGGTGGACGAGGCGCTGGACAAGACGGTGTGGCAGCACGGCGGCAGCGCCAACGGCTACTACCGCAACAAGAACGGACGCGCCTGGGTCACCTGCCCGTGGCGGCTCGTCGACTACTGGACCATGCTGCGCGCCCCGGTGCCCGAGGACCACGTGTTCACCCCGACGCTCGAAGGAGATCTGCTGTGACCCGCGCACTCCCTGACGGATTCCTCTGGGGAGCCGCCACGTCGGCCCACCAGACCGAGGGCAACAACCTCAACAACGACTGGTGGAAGCTCGAACAGGACACCGCGGAGCACATCCAAGCCAGCGGTGACGCGGTGGACAGCTACCACCGGTACGAGGAGGACATGCGCCTGCTGGCTGACGCGGGCTTCAACGCCTACCGGTTCAGCATCGAGTGGGCACGGATCGAACCCGCGCCGGGGCAGTTCTCCCGCGCCGAACTCGCGCACTACCGGCGGATGATCGACACCGCGCTGCGGCTGGGGCTCACCCCGGTGGTGACGCTGCACCACTTCACCCACCCCAGGTGGCTGGGTGCTCACGAAGCCTGGCTGCGGGACGACGTCGTCGACCTGTTCACCCGGTACGTCGGCGAAGCCGCGTCCATCCTGGACGGCGTCGATTGGGTGTGCACGATCAACGAACCGAACGTGCTCGCCGTCAACCACGGCGCGCTCGCCGAGGTCGCCGCCGGCCGGCCTTACCCGTTCGGGATGCTGCCCGACACCAAGATCGGTGACCGCCTGATCGAGGCACACCTGGCGGTGGCACCTCTGCTGCGCGAGGCCACCGGTGCGAAGGTCGGCTGGACCGTCGCCAACCAGGCGCTGGTACCTGCCGCCGGTGCCGAGGCGAAGCACGCCGAGGTGCAACGGATCTGGGAGGACATGTACCTCGAACCGGCACGTGAGGACGATTTCGTCGGAGTCCAGTCCTACACCAGCCAGCTCGTCGACGAGAACGGGATCGTGCCGCACCCCGAGCACCCGGACAACACCCTCATGGGGTGGGCCTACCGCCCGGACGCGCTCGAGATCGCGATCCGGCACACCCGTGAGGTCGTCGGGGAGGTCCCGGTCGTGGTGACGGAGAACGGCATCGCCACGCCGGACGACGAACGCCGCATCGCTTACACGACAAGTGCTCTGCAAGGGGTGCTGAACGCCGTCGACGATGGCGCGGACGTCCGCGGATACCTGCACTGGAGTCTGCTCGACAACGTCGAATGGGGACGGTGGGGGCCGACGTTCGGCCTCGTCGCCGTCGACCGCGAGACCTTCGAAAGGCGCCCCAAGCCGAGCCTCGCGTGGCTGGGATCCGTCGCCCGCGCGAACGCGCTGTGAGCTGTGCCCGGCAGGTCACCGGCCGATGAAGACCGGTGGCCGCCGTTGCAGACTCGCGGCGATGCCCTCGGCACAGTCGCGCGTCTGCCACAGCCGGGCCTGCTCCGCCAGTTCGTGATCCAGCGCCGCCCTCACCCGCGCGGGCAGGTCCGCGCGCAACGTGGCCCGGATCGACCGCACCGCGAGAGGTGCCGCGTCAGCGATCTCCTGGGCCCACCCCACTGCCGCTTCCCGCACCTCACCTGGTCCGGCCAGCCGGTCGGCCAGTCCGATGCGGACCGCGTCCTCGCCGCAGACCCTGCGGCCGGTCAGCAGCAGATCGGCCGCCGTCTGCCGGCCCACCAGGTCCGGCAGCGTCACGCTCAGGCCGAAGCCGTGGTGGAAGCCGAGCAACGCGAAGTTGGCGGTGAACCGCGACGACGGTTCAGCGACCCGGAAGTCCGCCGCGCAGGCCAGGCCGAGCCCGCCGCCCACCGCAGCACCCTGCACGGCGGCGATGATCGGCGTCCGCACCTCGAACAACTGGGCGGCCCGGTGGTACAGGCGTTCGGACACGGCCACCCGGTCCTGGTCGAAGCCCCCGCCGTCGCCGAAGTCCGCACCCGCGCAGAAGTGCTTGCCCTGCGAGGCGAGAACGATCGCCCGGCAGTCCGGATCGTCGTCCAGGGCGAGAGCCGCGTCCACGAGCTCGCCGATCAGCGGCTCGTCGAAGTAGTTGGCGGGCGGGCGGCGCATCTCCAGCAGCGCAACGCCCTCCCGCACCGAGACCGACAGTTCGGAACCAGTTGTCACACGCCGAACCTGCCGCACAACAGCGGTGCGCGAGCCCGTTGTTCCGCTGACTGGGAGGAGTGCCACCGCTGTGGCGACCGCCACGCCATCATCGCCTTCCCCCGACCGCACAGGAGAACCGTTGAGCGCCAAAGGGAACAACCCGGCCGCCGACACGGCAGCGATCATCACCCTGCTCAACCGGTTCGGCCGCATGGCCGACGAGGGCACGCTGGCCGACATCGGCGAGCTGTGCACCGACGACGTCGAGTGGTGGATGCCCGAGGTGTCGTGGCGAGGCCGCCAGGAGGTCCTGAACGGACTCGGCTCGATGCGCGAACTCGGGTACGCCAGCCCGGAGTCCCGCAACCGGCACGTCATCACCAACCACGAGGTCCACGTCGACGGCGACCGCGCCGCGGCACACGCCTACTTCCAGCTGGTGTCCGGCGATCTGCCCGCGAGCATCCTCGCCGTCGGTTCCTACACCGACGAACTGCGGCGTTCCGCCGATGGCCGCTGGTTGTTCGCCCGGCGCCAGATCAGCACCTGACCGTCCACTCACCGGAACAACCCGGCCCCGCCGCAGCCCCGGCCTCCTAGCCTCGGCCGGCCGCCGCTCGAGGAGATCCGATGCCCGTCCCGCACGACCCGCGCATTCGCAAGGCGCTCGACCGAGCCCTGGAGCTGGGGGAGACCGGCATCGCCGTCGCCGCCTACCACCGGGGCGAACTGGTCGTCGACGCCGTTGCGGGGCTCGCCGACGCTGAAAACGGCACACCGGCCGACCACCGCACGCTGTTCCCGGTGTTCTCCGTGACCAAGGGAGTCACCGCGCTCGCCGCCCACCTCCAGGCCGAGCGCGGGCTGCTCGACCTCGAGGCCCCGGTCGCGACCTACTGGCCGGAGTTCGGTGTGAACGGCAAGCACACCACCACTGTCGAGCAGGCGCTGTCGCACCGGGCGGGCATTCCGCAGATGCCCGCGGGCGTCACGCCGGAGCTGATGGCCGACTGGGATTGGATGACCGAGCGGATCGCCGCGTTCACCCCGGTGTTCCCGCCCGGCAAGGCCAACGCGTACCACGTGCTGGTGTGGGGCTGGGTCATCGGTGAGGTCGTGCGCCGGACCGATCCGTCCCGACGACCGTTCGACGCCTTTGTGCGCGAGGAGATCTGCGCGCCTCTCGGCGTCGCCGACTTCCACCTCGGCGTGCCGGACGACGACCTGCCACGCGTGGCCACTTTGTACGGCGGCAACGAGTTCTCCATCGTCGACGAGCACGGGATCAGCCCGCGTGCCGTTTTCCCCGGCTCGGACGCGCACAACCTGCGGGTCGTGCACCAGGCCGTCGATCCCGGCGCGGGTGCGATCGCCACGGCGTCGTCGGTGGCCCGCATCTTCGCGCTGCTCGCCGAAGGTGGCGAGCTGGACGGCGTGCGGCTGCTGTCCCGCGACCGCGTCGCCTCCCTCACCCGTCCCCGTGAGGGTGCGCACGACCCGGACCAGGTGCTGCCCATCCCGGTGTGGTTCGGTGCCGCCGGCTACTGGCTCGGCGGCGAGCACGGCGCGTCGGACCCGCTGGTGGGCGATCACCGCGAGATCGTCTACAGCCCCGGTGCCGGTGGTTCGCTGGCCTGGGCCGACCTGCGCGACCGGATCGCCGTGGCGATCTGCCACAACAACATGGACGCCTCAGCGGTTCTCGAGCCGGAGCGGACGTTCGCCCCGATCGTCCGCGCGATTCGCGAGATCGTCGCGGAGGGCACGCGATGACCGGCGCGGAGGACCTCTTCGGCGGCGGGGTCGCGGTGATCACCGGTGCCGGCGCGGGCATCGGTGCCGGGCTGGCCCGCTACGCCGCTTCGGAACTGGGCATGACCGTGGTCCTGGCCGACGTCGACGCGGCAGCCGTGGCGGCGTTGCGGGCGGAACTGGAGGAGTGCGGCGCCCGTGCGGTGGACGTGGTCTGCGACGTGCGCGATCCGCAGGCCGTCGAACGCCTGGCCGAGCGCGCGGTGACCGAGCTCGGGCCGGTCCGGCTGCTGGTGAACAACGCGGGCGTGGAGCAGTTCGGCTACCTGTGGGACACCCCGGTCGCCAACTGGGAGCGGCTGGTCTCGATCAACGTCAACGGCGTCTTCCACGGCATCCGTGCCTTCCTGCCGCGCATGCTCGCCGAGCCCGGCCGGTCGTGGGTGTGGAACCTGTCCTCGGTCGGCGGCGTGACGGCCGCGCCGCTGCAGGCCGCCTACATCATGAGCAAGCACGCCGTGCTCGCGATCACCGAGTGCCTGCACCAGGAAGTCGAACTGGCCGGACACGCAGGCCACGTCCACGTGCAGGCGGTGCTGCCCGGCGCGGTCGCGTCGGACATCTTCGAGTCCGCGGGCGGGGTCGAGGACGGCGACACCGCAGCGGCCGAAGGGCAGCGAGCGGCCATGCTCGGGATCAAGGCGCAGGCGATGTCCCCGCTCGAGGCCGCTCGCATCTTCTTCGACCAGGCGGCCGCGGGCGAGTTCTACCTGACCTCGCAGTCGTTCGTGCACGACGCCATGGCCGCCCGTGCCGACACCCTGGCCCACCGCCGCGCACCGGTCCTGCCGGTGGGCGGGTTCGCCGTCGAGTGAGGGAGTCAGCCGTGCCCGCATTCCCGTTGGATCCGGACGCCGCCGCGATCGCCGCTGCCGTGATCGACGCCCCGTCCCTGCGTGAGCGGGGCATCGAGGCCGTGCGCGCGGCGTTGGAGGCGGCACCCCACCCGCCTGCCCTGCCGGTGATGGCGGCTACCGAGGATCACGTGGTTCCCCGGCCACAGGGGGACATCGCGCTGCGCGTGCATCGCCCCACCACGGATGACCGCGCGCCCGTGCTCGTGTACTTCCACGGCGGCGGCATGTGCATGGGCTCCAACCACTCGTTCGAGCCGCTGGCCCGCCATCTCGCCGACCACAGTGGAGCGGTGGTGGTGGCAGTGGAGTACCGCCTCGCGCCGGAAGCGCCGCCGCCCGCGCAGTTCGACGACGCCTGGGCCGCCACCACGTGGGTCGCCGAGCACGCCGAGCAGCTGCGTGTCGACCCGCAACGGCTGGCCGTCGTCGGTGACAGCGCCGGCGGCACCCTGGCCGCGGCGGTCGCGCTGGCCGCCCGCGACCGCGGCGGACCGGCCCTCGCCTGCCAGGTCCTGATCTACCCCGGGGTGGACCGCGACCTGGCCGCAGCCTCGATCACCCGCTACGCCGGCGCTCCGATCCTCGGCCGGGATGACGTGCTCTACCTCAACGAACTGGCTGACGCCGGCCAGGGCGTGCCAGACGGCCCGTACCGGATCCCCGCCTACGCGGCCGATCTGTCCGGCCTGCCTCCGGCGATCGTGGTCACCGCGGAGTGCGACCCGATCCGCGACTGGGGTGAGCGCTACGCCGAGCGTCTGCGCGACGCACGGGTGCAGACGACCGTCACCCGCTATCCCGGCTTGTTCCACGGCTTCGCGCTCCAGTCCGACTACCTGGCACGCGGCCGGCTCGCGGTCGCCGAAACCGGCGCGCTGCTGCGAGCCAAGTTCGCCCACCCGCTCCCGTTCTGACCGAACTGATCTTGGAGAACCCGTGACCGAAGCCGATCTGCTCGCCACCGCGCGCGAGATCGCCCCGCGTGAGCTGTCCCGCGGCTACACCTGGGCCGAGTGCCCGCGCTGGCACGAAGGTGCGTTGTGGTTCAGCGACATGTACGCCCATCGGCTCGTCCGCCTCGACGCCGCCGGTGAGCCGGAGACCGTCCTCGACCTGTCCGGCCGCACCCCGGTCAACGGCAGCGAGGTCGTCCCCGGCGGTTTCGGCTGGCTCCCGGACGGCAGGCTGGTCGTCACCTCGATGCACGAGCGGCTGGTCCTGGCCTACGACGGCGAGAACGTCACCGTGCACGCCGACCTGCGTGACCTGGTCACCGGACCGATCAACGACATGGTCGTCGACGCCGACGGCCGCGCCTACGTCACCCAGCTGGGCTTCGAGCTGTTCGCGGGGGAGCAACCGCGCGACTCGGCACTGCTCGTGGTCGAGCCGGACGGGTCCGCCCGAGCGTTGACCGAGCTGGGTGGTTTCGCCGGCGCCAACGGCATCGCCGTCAGCTCCGACGGCACGCGTGTGGTGACCGCCGAGGCCTTCGCCAACCGCATCACCGTGCTCGACCGCGACACCGACGGCGGCTTGAGCGGCCGCCGCGTGTTCGCCACCACCTCCACGCTTCCCGACGGCATCTGCCTGGACGACGAGGGTGGGGTGTGGGCGGGCATGCCGATGGTTCCCGCTGTCGCCCGCGTCGTCGAGGGCGGAACCGTGACCGACGTGGTGCGGTTCGACCCGCAGCAGGCGTTGCCCCCGGCGTGCGTGCTGGGCGGTGAGGACCGGCGGACCTTGTTCGTCTGCGCGGGGCTGGACGTCATGGACTGGGAGGAGTCCCGCCGCCTGCGCCGCGGGTCGATCTGGATCGCCGACGTCCCGGTCGGCGGCGGCGCCAACCGTCCCTGATCGCCCCGACAGAGGAGAACACCCGTGGAAACCCTTTCCTTCGACGACCGCGCCGTGATCGTGACCGGAGCCGGGCGCGGCATCGGGCGTGCCCACGCACTGCTGCTCGCGTCCCGTGGCGCGGCTGTCGTCGTCGCCGACCTCGGCGCGAAGGTCGACGGTGCCGGCGTGAACGGAGACGACCCGGCAGGCGATGTCGTGGCCGAGATCGAGGCCGCCGGAGGCAGAGCTACCGCCTGCCGTGCCGACATCTCCACCGAGAGCGGCGCTGCCGAGGTGGTCAACGCCGCGATTCGTGAGTTCGGCCGGCTCGACGCCGTGATCAACAACGCCGGCATCGTGCGCACGGCCCGCTTCGACGAGGTCGGCACGCAGGAGTACCAGCGGTATCTCGACGTGCACTTCTTCGGTTCCCTGAACATCTGCAAGGCAGCGTGGCCGCACCTGATCGCCTCGGGCCGCGGCCGGGTGGTCAACACCGTGTCCGCCGCCATGCTGGGCAACCCGCTGATGACGCACTACGGCAGCTCCAAAGGCGCTGTGTTCGCGCTCACCCGCAACCTCGCCCTCGAAGGAGCGGAGCACGGCATCCTCGTCAACGCCATCGCTCCCGGCGCCGGCACCCGCATGGCGGAGAACTCGGCGGAGTCGCTGGCGCCCGAGGTGATGGAGTACCTGCGCACCCAGCTGCTGCCCGAGCACGTCGCCCCGCTGGCCGCCTACCTCGTGCACCCCTCGTGCACGGTCACCGGCGAGCTGTTCAACGCCGCCGGCGGCACGGTGAACCGCGCCGTCGTGGTCACCACCACCGGCATCCACGACCCGGCCCTGACCCCTGAGACGGTCGCCGCCCGGTTCGACGAGGTCATGGCCCTCACTCCCGACGCGCGCCCCGAACTGGTCGCCGTCCCGCACACCGCCTGAACAACACCGGAGAACCACGATGACCACCACTCCCGGCACCGAGTACCCCTTCGGGCCCGTCACCCCGTCCGAGGGAGTCGCGCACATCGGCCGCCTGGTCGCGGACCGGCCGATGACGAAGATGACCATGCCGCACGGCGGTGACGTGTGGCTGGTGCACCGCAACGCCGCCGCCCGCAAGGTCCTCAGCGACCGCCGTTTCGTGCGCGAACCGTTCCGCACCGGCGAGCGCGCCGTGCCGTTCTTCGTGCCGTTCCCGGACTTCCTGCGCGGCACCCTCCAGTTCGAGGACCCGCCCCAGCACACCAAGCTGCGCAAGCTGGTGAAGAAAGCGATCTCGCCCAAGCGGGTCCGCGAGATGCGGGACTCGGCGGTGGCGTTCGCCAATGAGCTGATCGACGGCATGGTCGCTCGCGGCGGTGTGCGCGACCTGGTGACCGAGTACTCGCTGGCGCTGCCCATCGAGATGCTCAGCTCCCTGCTCGGCGTGCCCTCGTCAGACCGGGAGAAGTTCGAGCGGTGGAGCTCCTCGACGCTCGCCGTGGCGGGCAAGACCGAGGCCGAGGTGGCGGCGGACATGGCCGAACTGGCCGGCTACATGTCCCACCTGATCGCCCAGCGCCGCGCCGAACCGCGAGACGACCTGCTCAGCTCGTTGGCACACGCCCGCGACCGCGACGAGACGCTGACCGACGCCGAGATCCTGCCGATCGCGTTCATCCTGATCGTGGGCGGCTTCGACAACACCGCGACTTTCCTCTCCACCGGCGTGCTCTCCCTGCTGCGCTCCGACGACCAGCGCGCCGTGTTCCTCACCGATCCGGACGGCCTCGCTCCCACCACTGCCGAGGAGGTGCTGCGCCACGGCGGGTTCGTGATCGCCCCGATGGTGGGTGGAGGAGGCGGGCTGGTGCCGTTCGTGGCCATCGAGGACGTCGAGATCGACGGTCAGGTCATCGCCGCCGGAGAGGCGGTCAGCATCGACATGGTCACTGCCGGGCACGACCCCGCCGCCGTCACCGATCCCGGCCGGTTCGACATCACCAGGGCGGACAACGCCCACCTGACGCTGAGCCACGGCCTGCACCACTGCCTCGGAGCGCCGCTGGCCCGGATGGAGCTGCAGGTCGGCCTGGCGGAGCTGTTCAAGCGGATCCCGGACCTGAAGCTGGCGGGTGAGCCGGTGTTCGACCGCACGGTCCTGACCCAGCCCATGACCAGCCTGCCGGTCACCTGGTGACGAAGGAGAACGCAGCCGTGCCCAAGGTCTTCTACACCCAGCCCGACGGCACCGAGCGCGTCGTCGAGGCCGAGGACGGCGACTCCGTGATGCAGGCAGCGGTCCGCAACGGCGTCCCCGGCATCCTCGCCCAGTGCGGCGGATCGTTGTCCTGCGCGACCTGCCACGTCTTCCTCGACGAGCGCCACGCCGACGACTTCCCACCCGTCAGCGAGGACGAGGACGACATGCTCGACGTCGCGGCGACCGACCGCGAGGACAACTCCCGGCTGTCCTGCCAGCTCGTCCTCACCGAAGGCCAGGAAGTCCACGTCACCATTCCGGAGACCCAGCTGTGAGCACGGGGCACCTGCTCGTCATCGGCGCGGGCCAGGCGGGCGCCCAACTGGTGAGCAGCGCCCGCGAACTGGGCTGGGCCGGTCCCATCACGTTGGTCGGGCACGAGCCGCACGCCCCGTACGGCCGCCCGCCGCTGTCCAAGGCATACCTGCGCGGAGAGATCGACGCAGGGGCTTTGGCCCTGCGCAGCAACGCTTTTTACACCCAGCAGCGCATTGATCTCGTCGTGGGCGAACGCGTCGCGCAGGTGGACCTCGCCGGCCGGGAAGCGGTCGCCGAGTCGGGACGGCGGTGGACGTTCGACAGGCTGGCGCTGGCCACCGGCGCGGAACCGCGGCGCCTGGAACTGGAGGGCTCCGAGCTCGAGGGCGTCGTGGTCCTGCGGGACGTCACCGACGCCGAGGCCCTGACCCGCCGGCTCACCGCCGTCGCCGACCTGGTCGTGATCGGCGGCGGCTTCATCGGGCTGGAGGTGGCCGCCACCGCCGCCGCCTCCGGCGTGCGGGCCACCGTGGTGGAGGCCGGAGCGTCGCTGATGAACCGCGTCCTCAGCCCGGACACCGCGGCCGTGGTCGAAGCGGCGCACCGAGCCGCCGGGGTCCGGATCCTCACCGGTGCCCGTCCTCTGCGTCTTCGCGGCGACCACGCGGTCCGTGCCGTCGAACTGGACGACGGCACCGAACTGCCCGCCGGTCTCGTGCTGGTCGGTGTCGGGGCTCGCCCGCGCGACGACCTGGCGCGTGGCGCTGGGCTGCACTGCGACGGCGGTGTGGTCGTCGACGAGCTGTCCCTCGCCTCGGACGGCCGCACCGTGGCGGTGGGGGACTGCGCCAACCTGCCCGATCCGACCCCCGGCGTGCAGCCCGGCAGGCGGCTGCGGCTGGAGAGCGTCGACAACGCGACCGAACAGGCCAAGGCGGCCGCGAGCACCCTGACCGGAAACCCGCGGCCCTATCGGAGCGTGCCGTGGTTCTGGTCCGACCAGGGGGCGTTGAAGCTCCAGATCGCCGGACTTGCCGGTCCTGACGACGACGTCGTGGTCCGCGAAGGCACGCGCGCCGGGCAGCACGTCGTGCTGCGCTACCGGGGCGAGAGGCTGGTGGCGGTGGAATGCGTCAACGCCCCGGCGGATTTCCTGGTCGTGCGCAAGGCGTTGACACAAGGCACATCCCTGCCCTGCGAGGTGGCGGCTGAGCCCGGCACGCCGTTGAAGAAGTACCTGGCTGGGTGAGAAGGGCTCCGTACGTCGTTGCTCGACGTACGGAGCCTTCTGGCTATTCAGCCGACATCTGCTCGTGCGCCTGGGCGGCGAGCCGATCGACACTCTCCGGAGTGATCCGGCCGCCGCTGTACATCGCCATCTCCTTGAGGGACATGCCGAACGCCGGCGCGAGGGTCTCCTCGTCCGCTCCCTGGAGCAGGCCGCGCAGCAGATCGCCACCGACAGGGTGCTCGAGCCACTCCAGGACCGTGTTGTCGCCGGAGAGCGGGGCTGCGACCAAGGGTGCGGCGGTGCGCGTGACAGGCTCGGCCTCGGCCTCGGGGTCGACCGGGATCGTCGACACCGAACTGGTGAGAGCACGGTCCGGGCCCGCGTGGTGAACGTCGCCGGTGAGCGTGACCGACGTGCGCAGGCGGATCTGCGCGGACGACCCACCGATGAAGAACTTGACCTTTCCCGGCTCGACGAGCCAGCCCTCGTCGCTGTCCCACAGCGCGAACATGCTCGCAGGCACTGTCGCCGTGATCCGCACAGCGGCGCCGGCCTCCAGCGACACCCGCCGGAACGCGACCAGCTTGCGTCGCGGCCGCGCGGTCCGTGCGATCACATCCTGCCCGTACACCTGGACGACCTCGTCACCGGCACGATCTCCGGCGTTGACCACCGTGAACGACAGCTCTACCGCACCGTCGGTCGGCACCTCCGGCCGGCTGATCTCCACGTCGCGGTAGACGAAGGTCGTGTAGCTCAGGCCATGTCCGAACGGGAACGTGGCCCCGGCGCGTCCCTCGACGTACGCGGGCGTCTGCGCCGCTCGCCAGTAGGGCAATGGCGCGCTTCCGCCGAAGTCCAGGAACGAGACGGGGAGCCGCCCTGCGGGGTTCACGTCACCGAAGAGCACCGCGGCGGTGGCACTGCCGGCTTCCTCACCGCCGAACCAGCTCGTCACGATCGCGGGAACGGAGTCGGCCATCCACTTCAGCGAGTAGGGCCGGCCGTGGCTGAGCACGACGACGGTCGGCGTGCCGGTGGCCAGCACCGCCTCGACCAGCTCTCGCTGCACGCCGGGCAGTTCGCACGTGAAGCTGTCCAGACCCTCACCGACGGTGCCGAAAGCGTTGATGCCCGCCTGGTCCCCGACGACGAGCACGGTGACGTCCGCGGACCTCGCCGCTTCGACGGCCGCGGGAATGCCCGAGCGGTCTTCGTCCTGCACCGGGCATCCCGGCTCGTACAGCACCGTCGCACCACCGGCCCTGGCGCGGATCCCGTCGAGGAACGTGACCACGGGGACGGAGTCCACCATCAGGCGGGCCTGGTCCGCTCCGGTTCTTCCGCCGAACTCGACGGCCTCGTCCGCGCGGGCCGTCGGGTCCGCGGCGAGCGCGAACCGCTTCGCCACGCTCTCGAGCACCGGATAGCTGTAGTTGCCCAGCTGCCCCATCAGACGGTCGGCGTTCGGGCCGATGACCGCGATCGTTCCGGCGTCCGGGCCGAGAGGGAGGAGAGGAACGCCGTCGACCGGCTCGTTGCGGAGCAGCACGATCGACTGCTCGGCGATCTCGCGAGCGAGGGCACGTGTCTCCGAGGGGTCGAGCGTCTCCGGCACCCCGTCCAGGTCGACGTACGGCCGCTCGAACAGGCCCAGCTCGAACTTCGTCCGCAGGACCGTGCCCACCGCCAGGTCCAGGCCGGCCGTCGTGAGGAGTCCGGACTCGACCGCCTCGACCAGGTGGCCCGTCGTCAGCCGGGGCACGAGGTCCAGGTGCACCCCGGCCCGCACGGCCTGGGCGCACGCGTCCGCCTCGCTGTCCGCGGTGCCGTGCTTGGTGTGGAGCTGTCCGACGGCGCCGAGGTCGGAGATGACCAGCCCGTCGAAACCCAGCTCGTCACGGAGCAGATCGGTGAGATACGCGCGCGAACCAGTCACCGGAACGCCGTCGATGTCGATGTACGCGGGCATGATGCCACGCGCCCCGCCGTCGCGGATCACCATCTCGAACGGCACCGAGTGGACCTCGCGCAGCTCGCGCGGGCCGATCGAGGCCGAGTCGGTGTTGCGGCCACCGGCGCTGGCGCTGTAGCCGAGGAAGTGCTTCACCGTCGCGATGAGCGGCGCCTCGGGGTCGGCCTCCTGCAGGCCGCGGACGAACGCGGTGGCCATCGACCCGACGAGGTACGGCTCTTCGCCGTACGTCTCCTCCACCCGGCCCCAGCGCGGGTCCCTGGCCGTGTCGGCGAGCGGCGCCAGTGCCTGACGGGTACCGGTGCGCGCCATCTGGGTCCCGATCGCGGCGCCCATCCGCCCGATCAGCTCCGGATCCCACGTGGCGGCCTGGGCGATCGCGTCGGGGAACATCGTCGCGCCCTGGATCTTCAACCCGACCAGGGCTTCCTCGGCGACGAGCACGGGAATGCCCAGCCTCGTGTCCTCGACGTGCTTGCGCTGCAGTTCGTTAATCGCGGCGGCTATCTCGCGCGGCGACGACTCGATGCACGCCAGCGCCGCAAGAACGGCGCCCCACCCGGTGGACGGCGGGTTGTGGACGTCGATCGCGGGTGCGGTGGGTGCGGTGAGTTGTGCGGCCTTCTCCTCCAGGGTCATGCGGCTGAGCAGGTCCGCGACCCGGTCGGCGACAGGAAGCGACGCATCGCGGTAGCGCTGTTCGGGAGGCAAAACGGGTTTCCTTCCAGTTGGTGCGGGCACTTCAGCGCTCGGCCTCCGCGCCGATGGCCGCGACGAGGCCGGCCTTCAGCCCGGCTGGCGTCTGCGGCAGGTAGTCGAGCATGGTGTTGAGCGAGATGCCCGCGCTCTCCGGAGTGTTGCCGTAGATCGGGATGCCGGGGAGGAGCTCGTCGAACACCGCGGTGACCGCGCGCCAGACCTCCGGATCGCTGGCCAGCGCCTGGAGAGGAGTGTCCATTGTGTACGACCGCTGCGGTGGCTTCGGTGTGTCGTACTCCCACGTGTGGTTGCCCTCGGCGACTTCCTCCACCAACCCGTCCGGGTGCTGCGGCAGCACGACCGTCGCCGTGGTGCCCTCCGGGATGCCGACCTCCACGCGCAGGCGGTCGTCGGCCGTGCGCCAAGCGATGGTGACCCGGCCGTGGACCGTGTCGTGCGTGAGGGTCGTGCGGGTGAGGCCACCGCCCGGCTGGGGAGCGATGCGCATGGCGCGGTAGCCGGGCTCTGCGGGCGTGAGGCCGCCGACGACGCGGTGCAGCCAGTTCGCCACTGCCCCGAGTGCGTAGTGGTTCTGCGAGTCCAGCCCCGTCAGGTGCAGTGTGCCGTCGGGATTGATGGCGTCCCAGCGTTCCCAGATGGTGGTGGCGCCCATGGTGACCGGGTAGAGGAACGACGGGCACTCGGTGTGCAACAGGACCCGGTAGGCGTCGTCGAGGTGCCCGGTGCGACTCAACGCTTCGCAGACGTAGGGGGTGCCGGCGAACCCGGTGGAGATGCGGTAGCCGGCCTTGGCGACCAGCCGCGCGAGTTGGTCGCCGGCATGGGTTTCCTGCGCGGGGTCGAGGATGCCGAAGCAGATCGCGAGCGCGTACGCCGTGGCGGTCTCGCCGGTGACCCGGCCTGTCGCCGTGACGTACTCGCGGCGGAAGGCGGCCCGCACGCGTTCGGCCAGGGCGGTGAAGTGGACGGCGTCGTCGTGCTTGCCGAGCAGTGCGGCGGTGTCGGCCATTTCCCCGGTCACCCGGCACAGGAACGCCGAGGCGACGAGATGCCGGTCGGTCTTGCCGCCCGACGCGTTGTGGTCCGGGGCGTCGGGGTCGAGCCAGTCGCCGAACTGGAACCCGGTGCTCCACAGGTCGTTTTCGTCGAGCCGCGCCTCGACGTCCCGGACGAAGGAGGACATGGAGTCGTACTGGCGGCGCAGGACTTCTTCGTCGCCGTACTCCTGGTAGATCGTCCAGGGCAGGCTCACCGCGGTGTCGCTCCACAACGCGGTCGGTGGTGCCGGCGTGGACAGCACGTCCGGGACAACCATCGGCACGTACCCCTTGTCCCGCTGCTCCGCGGCCAGGTCCGCGAGCCAGGAGCCGAGCACACCGCGCACGTCGTACAGGAACGCGGCAGTCGGGCCGAACGCGTTGAGGTCACCGGTCCAGCCCAGGCGCTCGTCCCGCTGCGGGCAATCCGTCGGCACACCGACGAAGTTTCCGCGCATCGACCAGACCACGTTGGCGTGCAGCCGGTTGAGCAGCTCGTGCGAGGAGTCGAACCAGCCGGTGCGGGTCATGTCGCTGTGCACGACCACGGCCCGGATCTCGTCGAACGGTCCGTCGACCTCGGCGTAGCGGAAACCGTGGAAGGTGAACCGGGGCTCCCACGTCTCCTCGCTGCCACGGCAGGTGTACCGGTCGGTCGCGGTCGCGGTCCGCAGGCTCGTCGTGTCCAGTTCGCCGTCGGTGAGGACTTCCGCGTGCCGCAGGGTGATCACGGTGCCGGCAGGGCCGGACGTCGTGATCCGCACCCAGCCGGCGATGTTCTGCCCGAAGTCGGCGATCGTCCTGCCGGACGGGCTCGTGGTGACCGAGACCGGCGTGAGCTCCTCGATCCGCCGGATCGGCGGTGCGTCGGTGGTGACCACCGCGTCGAGACTCCAGTCGAACGGAACGGCCGGCGTCCACGCGCTGTCGTCGAATCCGGACGCGCTCCAGCCTCCGGGTTCGAGCCTGGCGTCGTAGGTCTCGCCGTCGAGCAGGTCATTGGCGAGGACCGCTCCGGTCCCGCAGCGGAAACCTTCCGCCGTGCTCACGATCTCGATGCGGTCGCCGTGGTCGAGTTCGAGCTGGAGGAACAGCGCCGGTCGGTCGGTGTAGAGGTTGCGCTTGCCCTCGTACCCGATCCGGCCCACCGCCCAGCCGTCACCGACGATCGCGCCGATCGCGTTCGCGCCGTCGCGGACCAGGCCGGTGACGTCGTACCGGCTCACGTGCAGGCGGTGGCGGTAGGAGTTCCAGCCCGGCGCGAGCACTTCGTCTCCCACGCGGACGCCGTTGAGGTAGGGCTCGACGATGCCGAGTCCGGTGACGTGCAGCGTCGCCCGCACCGGTTTTCCGGAGGTGAACTCGCGCCGGAAGTACGGCGCCGCATCGCCCGCCGCCTCGGACGCCACGAAGCTGGCGTGCCAGGTGTGATTCACAGGATTCCTTGTCGGCCAAGTGATCTGTACGAGATGTGGTGGACCGCGACCTCGCCCGCGACGGGTTCGACGCCGAACGTGCGACCGGTGAACCCACCTGCCACCTCGGTGGACAGGTAGCGACCGTCGAAGGTCCCGAGCACCTCCGGTGTTCCGTCGTCCGCCACGACGGCCAGCTCGACGAGATCGGGCTCGTGCACCGGCATGGGCGGGACCGCGACGGGTTCACGGACGGAGATGCGCAGTGTTGCCCGTCCGCGCAACGGCACCCGGGCAACGGTGGTGCGGGCAGGACCGATCACCACGGTGGCCGAGACCGTCTCCGCGTCGGCAGTGAGTCCGTACCAGTGCGACTCGTCGATCCGGACGAGGAACCGCCCGACGCCCGCGGACGTGTCGAGCCGGACCTCGGCGGTCCACTCGGGATCACGCGCCCGTGCCGACAGCACCGGCTTCGGGTCGCCCTCGGCTGGAGCGCTCAACACGAGGCGACCGCCTTCCAGCCTCGAGAAGCTGTCCGGGAAGACGTTGGGGGAGACCCAGCGGTGGTCGAGTTCGGTGGAGTCGAACCTGTCGACGAACGAGTGGTCCGGTGGGGCCGGGGCGAAGCGCTCCTCGTCGACCACCGGCCACCCGTCGATCCACGTCACCCCCGCGATGAACGTCTCGCGGCCGTTGACGTGGAACATCGGTGTCCGGCCGCGTGGTCGCACGCCGAGGTGGACCACGGCCCACGAGCCGTCGGCCAGCTCGACGAGGTCGGCGTGGCCGGTGTTGTGCACGGGATGGGTGGTGCTGCGATGTGTGAGGACCGGGTTCGTCGGTGCGGCCTCCCACGGCCCGGCGAGGGAGGTGGCCCGCGCGACGGTGACGGTGTGCCCGCGCTCGGTGCCGCCCTCCGCGAGCACGAGGTACCACCAGCCGTCGCGCCGGTACAGGTGAGGCCCCTCCGGGTGAGCGAGTCCCGTGCCCTGCCACAGCAATCGCGGTGAGCCGAGGGCCGCGCCGGTCGCGGGGTCGATCGGCATGCTCGCGATTCCGGGCAGGTTCGAAGCCCACGTCAGGTGGCAGACCCCGTCCTCGTCCCACATCAGATCAGGGTCGATCCCGATCGCGCCGTCCACGTGAACCGGGTCCGACCACGGACCCGCCGGGTCGTCGGCCGTGACGATCAGCTGGCCGCGGTGGTGCTCGAGCACGTTCGTCGTCACCAACCAGAACTTGTTCCCGTGGTGGCGCAGCGTCGGCGCGTACACGCCGGTGCTCGCAGGGGCGATGCGGACGTCGAGCTGGCTCGGCCGGTGCAGGGCGTTGCCGACCGGTGTCCAGGTCACCAGATCGGTGCTGCGGTGGATCGGCACGCCGGGTGCGTACTCGAAGCTGGAGTTGGCCAGGTAGTAGGCGTTCCCTGCCCGGCAGATGGTCGGGTCGGGGTAGAACCCGGCGATGATGGGCGTTGTCACCTGCTCGCTCTTCTCCGTGATCATCGGACGCTGCGGATTCGCCAAGCCGTCACGCCCGCGCCCACCGCCAGGACGGCGGCGGTGAGGAACAACGCGGCGTAGTTGGCGCCACCACCGATGGCCAGCACGAGCGGCGCGAGGATCGGGGCGATCGCTCCGGCCGGACTGCTGGCGATGTTGTAGTAGATGCTCATGTACTTTCCGGCCCGCTTCCCGCGGTCCGGCATGACGTCGCTGACCAGCGCCAGGTCGACCGTGCCGAACATGCCCACGCCGACCGTCAGCAGAATGGCGCCCGCGCTGTAGACCACCAGATCATTCGCCACGGCGGCGATGACCAGGCCGCCGGACATCGCCGCGGCGGCTCCGTAGATGAACGGTTTCCGCCGTTTGATCCGGTCGGAGACCAGGCCGCTGACGATGGCGGACATCGTCCCGACCAGAACGCCGATCCCCCCGAGCAGTGCGAGCTTCTGCCCTGCCTCCGCCGGCACCAGCTTCAACCGGTCGAGCATGAAGTACAGCTGGTAGGTCGTGAAGAAGTTCGTGCCCAGCGTCAGCAGGAACTTGCCGATGA
Source organism: Lentzea sp. CC55 (assembly GCF_021056325.1). Lineage (NCBI taxonomy): Bacteria > Bacillati > Actinomycetota > Actinomycetes > Pseudonocardiales > Pseudonocardiaceae > Lentzea > Lentzea sp. CC55. The sequence continues at coordinate 277,059 of NZ_JAJCXE010000054.1, forward strand.
GCACCAACGAGAAGTCGCGGTGCTCCAACGGGTTGAACGCGAGCTCCTTGACGAAGCGGACTGCCGACGTCGCCTGTGCGGTGGACTCCGCAGGGCGGTCGGGAACGGTGAACAGGAAGAACACCGACATCACCGCGAGGACCAGCACCGGGAGCAGGAACAGCAACACCTGGTGGTCGAGCAGCAGGCTCCCGATCAGGGTGGCCGCCACCCCGGCCAGCTGTGCGGCCACACCGGCGAACGCCCCGAGCTTGCCGCGCTGCGCCTGGGGCACCCACTCCGCGATCACGGGGTTGACCGCCGTCGCCGCGAAGGTCAGGCCGATGGTCGCGACCACCCAACCGACCAGGATCGCCGGGATCGACGACGAGGTGGCGATCAGCAGCGAGCCGGCGGCGTTGACGACGATCCCCGCGAGCAGGTACGGCCGGCGGCGGCCCCACGCCAGACGGGTCCGGTCGCTCAGCGCACCGATGACCGGACCGATGACGATCGACACGACCGCGGCGACGCCGATGACCAGCCCGAGGCTGCTCTCCTTCGAGGCCGGGTCCACGACCTGGACCTTGTAGGCCAGGCTGAAGAGGATCGGCATCAGGACCACGAGTGACAGGCCGAAGTTGGTGAGCGTGTAGACGGTCATGAACCAGCCGCTGACCGGCCGCAGGTTCTCCTCGACCGGTCCCACGTCGTGCATGGTGCTCGTCATCGCGGTGACTCCAGTGTCTCGACTGAGAGAGGTGGCGCGCGCAACCGAAGTTTCGCAGACGTTACGTCGGCTAGGTTGCGCGCGCAACCACGAGTTCACGGTGTTATGAGCGTGTGTCGATCTCAGGAGATCCGCGACGGTTGGCGCGGGGTGCTCACCGCGCCGGGCTGGTCGATTCGCGTTCGATCAGGAAGGCGGTGGGCGCCGGGAGTTCGTCGGTGCCGGGCCGCCCTTCGGCCAGGTTCAGGGCCTGCTGGGCCATCCACCGCCCGAAACCCACGCTGTCGATGCCCACCGAGGAAAGGGTGGGGACGAAGTAGGACGCCATGGGTGTGTTGTCGTGCCCCACGACCGCCAGGTCCTCCGGCACGGAGATGTTCGCCCGCACCGCCGTGCCGGCGATCGTGCCCGCCACGTCGTCGTTGAACGCGACCACGCCGGTGATGCCGGCCGACAACCAGGCGTGCAGCACCGACGGCAGGGCGTCGTCGCGATGGTCGACCGCGCGGGCGTCGCGCACCTCCACGCCCAGTGCCGCGGCTTCCCGCTCCGCGGCTGTGCGCCGGACGGCCGCCAGGTCGGCGAGACGCGGATCAGCCGGTGATGCGAACGCCAGGGCTTGGTGGCCCAGTGACGCGAGGTGCCGGACCTGGAGCTGGGCACCCGCCACCACCGCCGGTATGGCGCCGATGTCCGGACTCAGCTCCGGATCCGGGGTGATGCGTGAGATCCCCGCCGCGCGAATGGAACGCACCTGGGCCGGGGTGAACGGGACGAGGCCGACGACCACTTCCGGTTCGACGAGCTTCCACAGCGGCTGTGCGTGTTCGGATCCGTGGTCGGTGTGGACGATGACGGCGTAACCGGCCTCGTCCAGCACTCGGGCTGCCTCGTCCAACTGCGTGCGGAGGGTGATCTCCAGCGGCCAGTCGGGCAGCACGACCAGCACGATCTTCGACCTGCCGCGGGCCAGTGCCTGGGCGGCCGTGCTCGGCCGGTAGCCCAGGCGGGTGGCCTCGTCCAGGACGCGCCGGCGTGTTTCCGGGGAGATGCGCGTTCCCGGCGTGTTGTTCAGGACGTAGCCCACGGTCGCACGCGACACGCCGGCGGAATTCGCCACGTCTGCCGCGGTGACCCGCCGGTCGTTTCGATCCTTCAGTACACGGTCAGACATGCGTCCATTCCACTGTTCTGCTTGTGCGCGCAACCGCGGCAAACGCTAGCAGCAGCCGCCGGTGGTTGCGCGGGCAACCGCTGGCCCGTACGGTACGCCTCACCGCTTGGTTGCGCGCGCCACCAACCATCGAGACGTTCCTGCGAAAGGCAGCACCAGTGATCCGTCAGCAGTTCTCCGATGGCTGGGCGTTCCGCGCGAAGGTGAACGAGTTCGCCGAGCTCAGCCGATCGGTTCCCGCTGAACCGGTGACCCTGCCGCACGACGCCGTCATCGTCATCCGGCGCGACGCCGGTGTGGACGGTGGGGCGGCGACGGGCTTCTTCCCGGGCGGCGTCTGGGAGTACACCAAGAAGTTCTTCGTGCCGCAGGAGTGGGCCGCGAAGCGGATCCGGATCGAGTTCGAGGGTGTGTACCGGTCAGCACTGGTGTACCTCAACGACGACCTCGCCGGCCGTTGGGCGTCGGGGTACACCGGTTTCTCCGTCAAGGCCGACGACTTCCTCCGCTACGGGGAGGAGAACGTCCTGCGGGTCGAGGCACGGGCGCACCGCGACTCGCGCTGGTACTCCGGCGGCGGCATCCACCGTCCCGTGCACCTGATCGTCGCCGACCCGGTGCACGTCGCGCTCGACGGCATCGCCGTCACCACCTCCGGCATCGGCCACGACCGTGCCGTGGTGCACGTCGCCACGACGATCGAGAACGAAGCCCGGAGGCTGAGCACCGTCACGGTCGAAACCACGCTGTTCGACGCCGAGGACAACGTCGTCGCGGTGGACCACGCCCCGGTGAGCGCGCTTCCGGGCGAGGACGCCGTGCTGCGTCAACGCATGACGGTGCCGCAGCCGGCGTTGTGGAGCGTCGACTCGCCGTCGCTGTACCGCGCATCGGTCACTGTTCGGGCGGGCGAGGACGTGATCGACGAAGCGGACACCACGTTCGGCATCCGCACGCTTGAGCTCGACGCGGTGCGCGGCTTCCGGATCAACGGCGAAGTCGTCAAGCTGCGCGGAGCGTGCGTCCACCACGACAACGGCGTCCTCGGTGCCGCGGCGATCGCCAGGGCCGAGCAGCGGCGCGTGGAACTGCTCAAGCAGGCGGGGTTCAACGCCATCCGCAGCTCGCACAACCCGATGAGCCGCGCGATGCTCGACGCCTGCGACCGGCTCGGAGTGCTGGTCATGGACGAGGCGTTCGACATGTGGACCCAGAACAAGAGCGACTTCGACTACGCCCTGGACTTCGCCGACTGGTGGGAACGCGACATCGAGGCGATGGTGCGCAAGGACCGCAACCACCCTAGCGTCTTCGCCTACTCCATCGGCAACGAGATCCCGGAGGCCGGTCGCCCGCACGGCGCGATCTGGGCGCGGCGGCTGGCGGAGCGGGTGCGCTCGCTGGACAGCACCCGGTACGTGACCAGCGGTGTCAACGCCCTGCTCACCGTCATGGACGAGCTGAAAGCCCAGGCCGCTGCCCGCCGGGCAGAAGGCACCGGGATCAACACGTTCATGTCGGACGCGGGGGAGATGATGAACCAGATCGGCACCTCCGACCTGGTCACCGAACGCACCGCCGAGGTCTTCGCCACCCTGGACATCGCGGGCCTGAACTACCTCGACGGCCGCTACGAGCTCGACCAGGAGCTGTTCCCCAACCGGGTCATCGTCGGCTCGGAGACCTTCCCGACGCGCATCGACCAGCTGTGGCGCCTGGTCATGAAGTACCCGCACGTCATCGGCGACTTCACCTGGACGGGATGGGACTACCTCGGCGAAGTGGGCGTCGGCAGGCCGCAGTACCGCGACGAACCAGGTGGTTTCATGGCGAGCTACCCCTGGCTCACCGCGTGGGTCGGTGACATCGACATCACCGGTGTGCGCCGCCCGGCCTCCTACTACCGCGAGATCGTCTTCGGCCTGCGATCCGCGCCCTACCTCGCGGTCCGCAGGCCGGAGTCCCGCGGCCGCGAGGTCGTGTCCTCACCGTGGGCCTGGAGCGACAGCATCGCCTCCTGGACCTGGCCGGGCCACGAGACCTTGGAGGTCGAGGTCTACAGCGATGCCGACGAGATCGAGTTGCTGGTCAACGGCGCGTCAACGGGACGCGAGCCCGTGCACCGGTACCGCGCGGAGTTCGAGGTGCCCTACGCCGAGGGTGTCGTCACCGCGATCGCCTACCGCGGCGGTGCGGAAACCGGTCGCGCCGAACTGCGCACAGCGATCGGCGAGGTCGCTCTCACCGCGACTGCGGACCGCCCGGTCATCTCGGCCGGCGTGGACGACCTCGCGTTCGTCGAGATCACCCTCGTCGACCGCGACGGCGTGCTGCACACCGCGGCCGATCGCCGGATCGAGGTGACCATCGACGGTCCGGCCGTCCTCCAGGGCCTCGGCAGCGGCAACCCGCGGAACACCGAACCGTTCACCGCCTCCGCCCATTCGACGTTCGGCGGCCGTGCGCTCGCCGTCATCCGCCCCACGGGGCCGGGGGACATCCGCATCAGCGTCGCCGCAGACCCCGGTCTGACAGCTGAAGTGCTGGTCACCGTTGAGAAGATCGCCTGATCCCTTCGCATCCAGGAGCACCACGATGAACGGACTCGATCCCGCCGACCTGCCGCTGGAGCGCAAGGCCGCGCTGCTGACGGGCGGCGACTTCTGGTCCACCGCCGCCGACGAGGAGGCCGGGCTGGAGCCCGTCGTGCTCAGCGACGGTCCGCACGGCATCCGCCGGCAAGCCGACACCAGCGACCACCTGGGCATCAACCCCAGCCTTCCCGCCACGTGCTTCCCGCCCGCGGTCGCGGTCGGCTCGAGCTGGGACCGGCAGGTCGCCGCGCAGGTCGCGACCGCCGTCGCGCGCGAAGCCCGTGCACTGGGCGCCGACGTCGTGCTCGGTCCTGGCGTGAACATCAAGCGCACGCCGCTGTGCGGGCGCAACTTCGAGTACTACTCCGAAGACCCGCACCTGTCCGGCGTGCTGGGCTCTGCCTACGTCAGTGCCCTGCAAGCCGAAGGCGTCGGCGCGTCGGTCAAGCACTTCGCGGTCAACAACCAGGAGACCGAGCGCATGCGGATCAGCGCGGACGTCGACGAGCGGACCCTGCGCGAGATCTACCTGTCCGCGTTCGAACGGGTGGTCACCGAGGCGTCCCCGGCCACGGTGATGTGCTCCTACAACAAGATCAACGGCGTGTACGCCTCCGAGAACCACTGGCTGCTCACCGAGGTGCTGCGCGAGGAGTGGGGCTTCACCGGCCTCGTGGTCTCGGACTGGGGCGCGGTGAACGACCGGGTGGCAGCCCTGGCCGCGGGCACCGACCTCGAGATGCCGGGGGCGCCGTCGTCCGTCCGGGAGGTGGTCGACGCGGTGCGGTCGGGACGGCTGCCCGAAGCGGTGGTCGACGCCGCCGCACGCCGGGTGGCCGCGCTCGGCCGGTACGCCCGCCCCTCGGACCGGGACCCGGTGCTGACCCGGCAGGAGGTCGAAGCCGGGCACGCCCTGGCGCGGCAGGTCGCTGCCGAGTGCGCGGTGCTGCTGCGCAACGAAAACGCCGTACTTCCCCTGGCGCCGACTTCACATGTCGCGGTCATCGGCGAGTTCGCCGTCCTGCCCTCGTACCAGGGCGGCGGCAGCTCGCACATCAACCCGACCCTGCTCGACACAGCGTTGGACACCATCCGCTCGCATGCGCGGGGACAGGTCGACTACGCCCCCGGCTACCACCGCGACGGCAGCGGTGACCCGGCACAGCTGCGAGCGGAAGCCGTATCGATCGCGGCCGCCGCCGACGTGGCCGTGGTGTTCGCAGGCATCGTGCGCGAGTCGGAGGGCTTCGACCGCGAGCACGTCGACCTGCCCGCCGACCAGGTGGAGCTGATCCGGGCGGTGGCCGCGGCGGCACCGCGCACCGCGGTGGTGCTGTCCAACGGCGGCGTGGTGTCGCTGGAGGGCTGGCACGACGAGGCCGACGCGATCCTGGAAGGCTGGCTGCTCGGCCAGGCGGGCGGCGCGGCGCTGGCCGACCTGCTCTACGGTGTGGTCACCCCGTCCGGTCACCTCGCCGAAACGATCCCCCTGCGGCTGCAGGACACCCCGGCGCACCTCAACTTCCCCGGCGAACAGGGACACGTGCGCTACGGCGAAGGCGTGATGGTCGGCTACCGCCACTACGTCACCGCCGAACGCGATGTGCGCTACCCGTTCGGGCACGGACTGAGCTACACCACCTTCACCACCACCGACCTGACCGTCACCCCCACAGGCCCCGACACCGCACGGCTCGACGTCACCGTCACGAACACCGGCCCGCGCTCGGGCAAGCACGTCGTACAGGTGTACGTGGCCACCACGGCGGGCCCCGTGCGGCGACCCGCGCGCGAGCTGCGAGCGTTCGAGAAGGTCGAGCTGTCACCGGGCGAGACCCGCACCATCACCCTGGACCTCGACCGCCGTGCCTTCGCCTACTGGGACGTGCTGGAGGGCCGCTGGGTGGTGGCACCCGGTGACTACACCGTCCAGATCGGACATTCGGTGACCGAGATCGTCGCCGAAACGGTCGTGGCGCTCGCCGGTGAAATCTTGGCCGCGGAACTCTCGATGCAGTCGACCGTCGGCGACTGGTTCGACCACCCGGTCGTCGGAGCGCAGTTCACCGAGCTGCTCCACTCCGTCATGGGCGCTCCGGCATCCGAGCAGAGCGACCACGTCGAGGACGGCATGAAGATGGCTCGCGGGATGACCCTGCACCAGTTCGCCGGCTTCCTCCCCGCCGCATTGCCCGCTGACCGGCTGGACGAGCTGATCAAGATGAGTCGTGCCACCTCGTGAATGATGGAGAACCCGGCGAAGTTCGGTGTGCCGACCTTTCTGACTGACGGAAGCATCGGACCGACGATCCTCGGACCAGGTCTTGAGAAGCGCGGCCTGAGCGCGCTGTTACTCGCGGAACACACGCACATCCCGGTCAGCTCCGAGGTCCCGTACCCAGGAGGTCGCCAGCCTCGACCTGCTCTTTGGCGGCCGGGGTGTTCGGTGTCGGCGCCGGCGGGATCCTCGACGCTCATCCGCCGCCGCGGATGAGGGCGCACTTTCGCCAGGGTGGCCGACGGATGGACGGGCACTGGGTTCACGGGCGAGCTGGCTATTGATGCCGGCATGGCTTCACGAGCGTCAAGCGACGTTCCGACGGCGAACCGCGGAACCTTTACGTCCGGGAAGACCACCTGCTCAAGGCACTGCCACACCTACTTGAGCGGACCGCTGAGTCCCGCGCCGGTATCCCGGCGCGGGACTCTTGCGGTGTTCAGACACACGCGGATCTCAGTTCAGCGTGACATCGATCGACATCTCGTCGGCGCCAGGCGTGCCCGTGACCTTGATGGTGACCCCGGACCAAGCGCCGCCCGGGAGGTTGAGCGCGGGCACGGTGGTCTCGCCGACGGTGTCGCGTTCGCCGAAGGGGTAGAGGTCGTCGGCGTCGCCCCGGTTGCCTTTACCGAAGACGGTCGCCAGGTCGCGTCTGCCGTCAGCCTGCAGCAGTTCGATGGCGAGTCGATCCTCGTCGTTGACGTTCTTGATCTTCTCGTCCACGACGTAGACCGCGACGCCCTCGTCCGGCAGGAACGCGTCCTGGCCGCGTCTGCGCCGGTACTCGACGATGATGTACTGCGAGTCGGTCATTGTCGCGCGGTTCTGGATCAGCACGACGTCGCCACCGTCGGCGGCGGGCTTCAGGCAGATGCCGCTGGTCGACTTGGTGACGAGCCGGGGCGTGATCCAGCCGTGGAACATGCGCAGCATGCCGCTGGCGAACGTAGGCGTCACGCCTGCGTTGCCCCACGAGCCGGAGGCCATCAGGCAGTAGTTGCCCAGACCGTTGGACCGCGTGAGCTGTGCGGTGCCGGTGTCGTAGTAGTCGGCCCAACGGGCGGCGAGATGGCCCCACTCGTGGGCGCAGACGCCGACCGCGCAGTCTTCCGGCACGGTCAGGAACGTCAGCGCGACGAGGTCGGGGGCGACCTCGACCCCGTTCGGTGGGATTCCCCACTTGACGCTCCACAGGTCGGCGCCGGACAGGGTTTCCTCGGCGCCTCGACCGGCGTGCACGATGAAAAGCGCGGTCACCATGCCTTCGTCGAGGACGTCGTAGGGCGTGAAGTCGACGCCTTCGGCCAAGGCCGCCTTCACGGCGTCGCGGGCCATGCCCTGTGAGTTGCGCGGGAAGTTCTCGTTCATCCCGGAGTTGCCGTCGGCGTAGAAGGACAGCGGCCGCGGCATGCGGAACCAGCCGTGCACCTCGCCGCGCACGTCGATGCCGTTGTCGGACTCCGGGTCGAAGGCGCTGAGGGCGCGGTAGTAGTCGCGCATGCTGCCGGTCGGGAAGGTGCCCGCGCTGAACAGCATGGTGTCGAAGTAGCCCGGGGTGTGGTCGGGGTCGTGCGGCTGGTCGGGGAAGTCGACCAGCAGCACGATCGTGCGCACCTCGCCCTTGAGCCGCGCGGTCGGCCGAGTGATCAGCTGCTTGTCCGCGTGTGGCGCCGGGTTGAGCGCGCCGTCGTCCATGCCGACTGTGTTCCGGCCGCGCCGGGCCGATCGCCACACGGTGTAGTACTGCTCGAACGAGATCGTCTTGGGCAGACGCCCCGATGTCGTCAGCTCGACGTACCTGGCGTGGAGCCGGGTCATCGCGAGCGGTGACAGCGGGACCTGGCACGCGTTCTGCGCGCCGCAGTGGTCAGGGTGCTGAGGTGTGAGTGTGTACCGCATGACCTCGAGATGCACCCGATCCAGAAGCTGATACACCCGTTTCGCATCAGGATGGGACTGTGTCCGTCAGTACCCTTGACGCCTGGAGGTGACGATGGACGTTCGCGAGCTGCTGGCTTCGGCGGCCAGCGGAGACCAAGTCGCCTGGAGCACCCTGGTCGAGCGGCATACCGGCCTGCTGTGGTCGATCGCGCGCGGGTACGGGCTCAACACCGCTGACGCCTCCGACGTGGTGCAGATGACGTGGTTGCGGCTGGTGGAGAACCTCGACAGCGTGGCCGACCCGGAGCGGCTACCCGCCTGGCTGTCCACCACCGCTCGCCGCGAGTGCCTGCAGCTGTTCCGCCGCACCCGTCGCGAGGCGCCGAGCGAACTCGCGACCATCGCCGAGCCCGCTGACCCGGCTCCGCCGGTGGACGACGACCTGTTGCGCGGGGAGCGGGACCTGGCGCTGTGGCGGGGATTGGCCACGTTGTCCGAGCGGTGCAGGCGTCTCCTGCGGGTCCTCATGGCCACGCCGCCGCCCGCGTACGCCGAAGTGTCCGCGGCGCTCGGCATCCCGATCGGCAGCATCGGCCCGACCCGGCAGCGCTGTCTCGGCCAGCTGCGGAGGGTCGTGCTGGCCGACGAGGTTCTCGCACCGGACGCCCGGGAGGCGACCCGCCATGACCGACGATGACGACGAGTTGCTGGACCTGCTGCGCGCGGCCGCCGAGCGCATCGATCCGCCTCCCTCCACGGTCGTCGAAGTAGGCCGGGCGGCGCTGTCGACGCGACGGATCGACGAGGAACTCGCTGCGCTGATCGCCGACTCCGACCTCGTGCCTGCCGGAGTGGTTCGCGACGGCGCTGGTGACGAACCCCGGCTGCTGGTGTTCGAGACGGCTGGGGTGACGCTGGAGGTGCACGTCGAACCCGACGGCGGGCAGCTCGTCCTGCGCGGGCTGGTGGCCGGGGCGAGCGGTTCGGTCGTCATCGAGGCCGCGTCCGGGCTCCGTTCGGCTCCGATCGACGCGGGTGGTTGGTTCACCGTCGTCGGGCTGGTGGATGGCAGCGCGCGGTTTCGGCTTCGCGGTGACGACGGGACGCCGATCGTGACGAGCTGGGTGCTGATCTGAGGCCTCAGCCCGCGCCCAGTGCGATGAAAGACGCCGCGGTGGCCCGATGCACCGGCTCGTCGGACGCCGCGCGTCGGGCCTGCCACAGCGCTTTCGCGCAGTCTTCACCGGTGCGCAGCGACTTGTGCAGGGCCACCATCAGCGGCACGGTCGCGGCGTCGTTGACCGTGACGAGGCTCGCGACGATCCCGGCCGTGCCGAGCGGCAGCAGCGCCGCGGTCAGACCGAGCAGTTCGTCGGCGCCCAACGGAAGCAGTCTGCCCGAGCCGCAGCTGGGCAGCACGATTCGGTGCGGCGCCCGGGGAAGCCGCTCGAAGTCGTAGACCGTGAGCGGCCCGTCGTCGAGATGGAGTGCGGAGAACAGCGCGTTGTCGGCCCGGAACGTGCCGTGCGCCGCGACGTGGGCCAGTGCCGCGCCGCCGAGCGAGTCGAGCACGTCCGCGGCGGTGGCCGAACCATCGGCCAGCACTCGCGCGTCCGGGTACATCCGGCTCAGCGCGGGCACCTCGGCGCCCGCGGTGCCCAGGCTCGGCCCTCGCACCAGGACCACGCCGTTGGATACCGGTTTCGCCGTCCGCGAGTTGAGCCAGGTGGCCGCGGACGGGGCGACGGCGTGCACGCGGTCATCCAGGGCGGGCAGCAGCGACCACGGGACGCCGTGCAGCCGACCCGGCGGCACGATCACCACGGGCCCGTCGCCCAGCAACCGGACGGCGGGCCCGAGGAGGATCTCCTCCAGCCGCTTGCCGAGGTCGGTCAGGCGGACAAGTAGCCGGTCCCCCTCCGGCGGGGCGTAGCTGAGCCTGCGGAGAACCGTTCGGGCGGCCTCCACCGCGTCCTTGGCCGCGCCCGTCCGGCCCGCCCGCACTCGACGCACCCGTCCCGAGCCGCAGACCAGGAGATGCAGGTCGCCGTTGATGTCGACCAGTTCGAGAAGCCGGCCCCCGCCCAGCGAATCGAGCAGGACGGCGGGGTCGAACGCGCGCGACGGGGACGTGCCGCCCGCGGTGTGCAGTGTCCGGGCTCGGACCAGGCGTTCCAGGCGCGACCGTTCGGACTCCAACGCGTGCGTCGGGGCGCGCTGACCGCGGGCGAGCCGGAGCCGGTGGGTGACCTCCCGCAGCGCGGCGAAGTCGCCGCGGATGACCGGATCGTCCGGCGGCCGGATCGGGGGCATCGCACACGCCGTCGCGCGCCAGCGCTCACTCCACCGGAGCAGCCCGCGCGGGTTGGCGACACTGTCCCGGATGGCCAGCTCGGCCAACTGCGTGCCCCGCGCGGTGGCGTGTGCGCGCAACTCGGACGCGCCGAGGGTCAGCCGGTGCTCGTCCAGCAAGTCGAGACCGCGTCTGCACGCGGCGAGCATCCGGCGGCGATCACCGAGGGCATGGGCCAGCAACGCCTGGGCCAGCCAGCCGTCGACCCGGCCTATCGCCCGACCGCGCCGACGGGCCAGCGCCGCCTGACCCAGGTGCGCCGTCGGCGAGCTGCCTCGCGCCAGCGCCACCCGCCCCGCCAGCAGGTGAGCCTGGACCACGTCCGGCGAGCCGAGCGCGTCGAGCTGCCGGGCCACGCGTTCGGCTTGGCCGAGCAGCCTGCCGGTCGCGCCCGCAGCGAACCGCGCCTGCAGCAGCAACAGCCGGGCATGGGCGTACCACCACTGGCGACGCTGGGCGGCGAACAGGGCTGCTGCCGCGGCGGCGCGGTCCTGCGCCGCCGGTTGATCGCCCGCGGCCAGCGCGACGCGGGCCGCGACCAGCAGCAGCTCGGCACGCCGGGTCGCCTGTCCCCGCCGGTGTGCGGTGAGCGCGGAGTCGGCCACGGCCACCGCGTCCCGCACCAGTCCGGCGCAAAGCAGGATCGCGCACCGGTCGATGGCCAGCTCCGGGGTCGATGTCCCGAGTTCCCGGTAGCGTCGCTCGACCTCATCGAGACAGGACAGCGCGGCGGGCAGATCGCCCGACCGGAACGCCACCAGGCCCCGGTTGTGCAGCGCGAACGCGGAAGCGTGCCGTTCATCGATGTCGGTGAACATGCGTTCGGCGGCCAGCAGGTCGGAGTCGGCCCGTCCCACCAGCCCGAACGCCAGGTTGATCAGGCCGCGCAGCGTGAGCGCGCGGGCGGTCCAGAGCACATCGCCTGCCCGGCGCAGCGCCGGCACGGCGACCCGCAGGTCGGCGAGCGCGTCCTGGTGCCTGCCGACGATCCACAGCGCGCCCGCGCGCCGGAACCGCACTCGCGCCGCTGGCGCCCCGGAGCCCAGGTCCACCGCTTCGTCCAGGATGGCCAGTCCCCGGCTGGTCCGGCCCGCGTGCACGGTCGCGATTCCCAGCGTGGCGAGCACGTCGGCCAGCCGCTGGTTCGAGCCGGACTTGCGAGCCAGCGCCCGGGCCGTGCGGAGTTCGGCGATAGCCGCGTTGAGATCGCCGTACTCGCGCTGGGCCAGTCCGATGACGTGGTGGGCGACGGAGGCCTCCAGCGCCGTCGGGGCGCCGTCCAACAGGGCGCGGGCCTCGGCGACCGCCTCCGTCGGGCGGGCGAACACCAGCTCAAGTAGCGCGAGGGCATCACCCACACAAGCGATTCTAGTCGGCGATGCGTATCAGACGACCAGCACGCGCGATCTCCTTTTCGCCAGCTCTATCCCGGACAGGGAGTAATCATGACGGCATTCGACCCGCGGATCGACGCCAAGTTTCAGTCCCAATGGGACGCCGTGCGCATCGCCGCTCTGGACGCAGGCATCGACCTGGCCTTCTCGGCGGAGTTGAGCGGGAATCGGACCACTCCGCTCTACGTCTACGAGCGCGATCACGTGCTGGTTCGGGGGGCCGACGCCGGGGAGGTCACCCTGCGCAACCGCAGCTGGGAGCGCGTCGACGACGATGAACTTCCCGGAATTCACCGCTATCGCATCGGTGGGGATGAGCTGGTTCCCGACGCGGTCGAGCGGGTGAACCGCGAGTTCAGAGCGGGAGCGGTGACGCCGAACCACCTCGTGTCGATCTGTCCTGTGCAGCTGTGCCCAGCCGACGAGCCAGCGCCGTTGCCGGTCACCGCGAGTCAGGTCCCATACCCGCCGAAGCGCGACGGCACCGGCGGGCAGGGTGTCCAGGTCGACGTGCTGGACACCGGCCTCTCACCGGGGTACGAGGTGCACGGGTGGATGGCCGGTATCGAGGAGTGGCACACGTGCGTGTCCTTCGGGCCCACTGGCGCCATCAAGGAGTACGCGGGGCACGGCACGTTTGTGACCGGCGTCCTGCGGTGCGCGGCGCCCGGCACGTCGGTTCGCTCGCTGAGCATCTTCCAGTACGCGGGCGCCACCACCGAGTACCAGCTCGGCCGGGCCCTGCTCGCCGCGCTGAACCGCAAGCCGGACATCATCAGCCTGTCGGCGGGCGGAAGCACGGCGAACGGCCTGCCGCACATCGCCCTCGAACCGTTCTTCACCGAGCTGACCCGACCCGAGATCCGGACGCTCCTGGTCGCCGCGGCGGGCAACGACGGCAGCGACCACCGCTTCTATCCCGCGGCGTATAGCGCCGACGCGGGTGAGGCCGTGGTGTCGGTCGGCGCCCTGCGCTACGACGGCGAGGGCCGAGCCTGCTTCAGTAATCACGGCGACTGGGTCGACGTGTATGCGATGGGGGAGCGCCACGTCAATGCGTTCCCGGTCGGTCTCTATTCCTACGTCGACCCGCAGCGCGATGACCTCACCTGCCGGTTCTATCCGAAGTCGCGGCTGTACAGCGCGTGCAGCTGTGTGACGATGCCGCCCCAGGGCGCGGTCGTGGCCTTCCGCGGAATGGCGCGGTGGAGCGGGACCTCCTTCGCCACCCCGCTGGTCGCAGGCGTCATCGCCGACTACATGTCCAGCAAACCCGAGCAGGACCCTCGTCAGGCGGCCCAGGCGGTGCTGGGTACCGCACGCACGATCCACGACGCCGATGGCGAGGTGATCAAAGCTCTCGACTACACATGAAAGCAGTGGCGCCTCCTGATGTATCACGGCCGCACCGGCCGGCATCTACTCGGCAGCGGTTGCTTGGAAACCGCACAGGAGTGGAGGAGCCACCATGCCGAAAGATCGCCCCGATCCGTTGGACCGCATCATCGCGCAATCGCGTCCACAGCAGGCAGACGCGCCCGCGGAGGTCAACGATCCGCGCAACTTCCTGGTCTTCGACCGGTTGCCGTCCGCGCGCCCGGCCGACGACGCCGTGTTCACCACCGGCCGGGATGGGCGCCTGGCCGTCAGCGATCCGGGCACCGTGCTCGGCGTCGTCGTGGGCGCCGTGGAGCCGGTGACCCCGGAAGCGGTCAAGGCTGAACTCGACGAGCAGGCGGGCGACGGGGACAGCTCGGCGTACATCCCGGACTGGACCGCCGTGTCCGTCACGCCGTCCCTAGCGCCCGCCGTCGAGCACCCGAGGCTGGTGCGCCGCAGCGGAGCCCGGGTACGTCCCGAGTGGGTGATCGACCCCGACGCGCGGTCGGCGTACTACCCCAACTCGTACCCGTTCTCGCTCGTCGGCAGGCTCTTCGTGTGGCAGGACGCGGCCCACCCGAACTGGTCGTGGTGGGGCACCGCCTCCTTGCTCGGCGTCCGCACGATCCTGACCGCCAGCCACGTCGTGCCGTGGGGTTCGTCGAACTGGAAGGCGCTGTTCGTGCCCGCTTTCTACGACGGGGCGTCGATCCACGGCGCGTGGGCCGCTTCCTGGGTGACCAACGCCCAGGGCTACCGCAATCACGCCCAAGGTGACGACATGGCGGTCATGCGCCTGGACGTTCCCCTCGGCAACAGCCTCGGCTGGTTCGGATTCCGGACCTACAACTCGGCCTGGCAGGACCAGAACGTCTGGACGCTGCCGGGCTACCCATGGGACAAGGACTCCGGCAACCGGCCGTGGCTGCACCTGAACTTCCCGATCATCGACGACGACAACGACGGCGCGGGCGTCGAGCTGGAGTACCGAGCCGACACCGAGGGCGGCCAGAGCGGTGCACCCGTGTTCGCCTGGTTCAACGGATCACCCGACGTCGTCGGGACCCACTCGGGCGGCGAGGACAACTTCGGCGAGCCCCGGCAGAATGTCGCCGCGGGCGGCAACGCGCTGACCAACCTGTTGCACTGGGCCCGCAACAACTGGCCGTGACGGTGGTATTCGCGCCTCTGTGGTTGCAGACGCGGGTCTCGCGGTCACGCAGAAGACGTAGGGTGCGGTCAGGAGGGTGTCAAAGGTCGGTCGTGCAACCTGATCTTCGACATCCTCCTCCCACGTCCCGCGGGCCGACCTGTCGACGAAGATCCATTCGGGATCAGTCACCCACCACCGAGGTTGATCGCGGCGTACCAAAGGGTGCTCGCACATTGTCGAGGCTTTCAACCGTCAAAGTCACCGCAGATGTGCGTATCTGGACCGCTCCGGTCTTCGGCGACCGCTACGCGCATGGCCTGTGGGGCTCGTAAAGCTATCGTTGCCAGTGGAATCCCGCGTGCACAGCCCTCCGGCGGCGGCTGAGATGCTGCCCGGATGATCGTTTCGCTGCTGTGTCGAGCGACGCGTGCGCTGCTGTCCACGCCGGCGGTCCTGCTGCGCCGGGATATTGCCGTCAAGGCCGAGCTGCTCGTGCTGCGGCACGAGAACGCGGTGCTGCGCCGACAGCTCAACGGTCCGATCCGCTACGAGCCTGCGGATCGGTTCTGGCGGGCGGCGTTATCGTCGCTGCTACCGCGCCACCGCTGGCGCAGTGTCTTCCCTGTCGTCCCTGGGACTCTGCTGGCCTGGCATCGCAGACTGGTCGCCGGAAAGTGGGACTGCACGACTCGACGCCGGCGAACAGGGCGCCCACCTACTGTGGCCGGGCTCAAGAAGTTGACGCTGGCTTGGCGCGGGAAACCCGCGGTGGGGTCACCGCAGAATCCAGGGTGAGCTGGTCCGGCTGGGGCATCGGATCGCACCGTCCACGGTCTGGAAGATCCTGCACACGGCTGGCGTCGACCCCGCTCCGCGCTGCACCGGCCAAGCTGGCGCGAGTTCCTCACCGCCCAGGCCGAGGGGATCATCGCTGCGGACTTCTTTCATGTGGACACGATCACCGGCAGACGGTTGTACGCATTGCCGTTCCTCGAGCATCACACCCGCACGCTCCACACCACCGGTGTCACCGCGCATCTGACCGCACAGTGGGCGATATGCCCCCGGACGAGCAGCACCACCTGGTGGGCGAGGCGACCAAGACCCTGCTCGGGCAGGCGCCCTCCGGCTGGGACCGGATCATCATGGACTACATGGTGGTGGGCAGGAAGATCAACGTCGGCGCGATCGCCAGGTTGCGAACGGCAGCACGCAACGGTTCCCGGCGCCGCGAGAGCTCGCGCCGATGCTCTCCGCGCTGCGGCAGGGCATGTACACACCGGACGGCGGGGCCTGGTACTCGTTCCGACTGATCGTGCAGCCGCAGGACCGGTTCACCATCCAGTACAACTGGAACGACCAGCCGCCGTTCCCGGCACCGCCCGCCCGCGAGTAGTTCGCCCTGGACCAGGAACGGTTCCCGCGCACGCCGGAGAACACGCCCGAGTGGTTCCAGCGGGGGCTCGACGGACTGGACGGCTGATGTCCGGAAGGTCATCGCCGCTTGGCGGTGACACGTCCGAGGGTGCGAACCGCCCACGCAGATGGTTCCGATCTTGGTTCTCTCGCCGCAGGGTGATCAGAGTCCGTGCGAGTGGAGATCGATGCGTCCACAGTGGACCTCGCGGTCCGCTCGATCGAGCCGCACCAGGACATTTCGCTGCACGCGTGACGTGCTGGCGCCGCGTCCGGCCACCGCGCTTGCCGCGGCGGCCGGACACCCTTGCCCTGTCAAGGTTTGAGAACGACCTTCTCGCAGTCGTCCTCCTTGTTCTTGAACATCTCGAAGCCGCGTGCCGCCTCATCGAGCCGGAGGGTGTGGGTGATGATCCGCGTCGGATCGCTCTCCCCGCACTCGATGCTGTGCGTGCCGAGAAATACGTCCCTGCAGGTCAAGGGGCGTTGGTCGGGTAGCGGTCATCGTCCGGCATGATCGCGGCCGTGCTGGTCCGCTTCGCCCACCTCGCCGTCTCCCACGCATTCGCCGCGCTGTGGCTCCTGCGCAGGACCGAGAGCGAGAAGGATGTCGAGATCCTCGCGTTACGCCATCAACTCGCGGTTCTGCACCGACAGTTCGGCGGTCAGCGTCCACGATTGCGGCCAGAGGACAGGACGTTGCTCGCAGCCCTGCTGGCGCCTTTGGCTCGCACGACGTTGCGTCGGCTCCGGCTCTTGGTCAGCCCGGATACGGTGCTGAGGTGGCATCGCGACGTGATGAAGCGCCGCCATGCCCGCATGAGCGTGAACCGTAGGCCTGGGCGTCCGCGCACTGTCGCTTCGATCCGCCGTCTCGTCCTGCGCCTGGCAACCGAGAACCCCTCGTGGGGATATCGACGCATCCACGGCGAACTCGCCCTTCTCGGTGTCGCGCTTGCCGCCTCCACGGTGTGGGAGATCCTCAAGATTGCCGGCGTTGATCCTGCTCCGCGCCGGACGACCGTTACCTGGGCTGACTTCCTGCGTTCGCAGGCGGAGGCGATCCTGGCGATGGACTTCGTCGAGACGGTCACGCTGACAGGTCGGCGCCAGTACATTCTGGCCGCCATCCACCACGCCAGCCGGCGGATACGCATACTCGGCATCACTGCGCACCCCACCCATGCCTGGGTCACCCAGACCATCCGCAACCTGCTCATGGACCTCGAGGACACCGGATACGTCGCGCGGATCAGGTTCCTCATCCGTAATCGAGACGCCAAATATCCCGCGTTGATCGAGGATGTGCTCGGTTCCGCGGGAATTGCTACGGTGCTAACCGGTGTCCGGATGCCCCGCATGAATTCCATCATCGAACGTTGGGTCAAGTCACTTCGCGTCGAACTGCTGGACCGCACACTGATCTGGGATCAGGCCCACCTAACGCACGCGCTGCGCGAGTACGAGGGGCACTACAACGAGCACCGAACCCACCGACCACTCGCCGCCGCAGCACCCCTGCGTGCACGGCCCCAGCCACTTGAGCCCGCTCAGATCGAACGCCTCACTATAGATCGACAGGACCGTCTCGGCGGAGTCGTCCATGAGTATCGCTATGCCGCTTGACCTGCGTGGATGAGGTTTCGGCACGCACACGGGTGATGGCTGGCAGGGTAGCACCGTGCGGGCAATTCTCGACAATCCCCGGTACACCGGTTACGCCGTGTTCGGGCGTTGGCGGAAGTTCGAGACGTTGATTGACTTCGACGACGTTGCTGCTGGTCATGTCGTGAAGTTCCGGCGTTCGACGCCCGATCGCGTGGTGCGGTCGAGGCTGCCCGCGCATCCCGCGCTGGTTACGGTAGAGGACTTCACGCAGGCACAGTTGCTGCGTCGCTCCCGGGCAGCGGGAGGGATGAGGGGACGGGCGAAGCTGGAGCGCACCCGCGTGGCGGGCACGCGCCGTACATCCTTCGCGGACTGGTTAGGTGCGGAGTCTGCTCCCGGAAGATGCAGGCGGCGACGATCCGCAAGCACCACACCTACTACCGGTGCCACGCTCGCACGTTGGCGCCGAGATCTCAGGTGCTCGCCGAGCACCCACGTACGGTGAACCTCGCCGAGGACGTCATTCTCGAACCGCTCAACAAATGGCTGTGCCAGATCTTCGACCGGACCAGCCTTGACCGGACAATTGCGGCGATGGTCGCTTCTCAGGACGATCCCAGCGCGAGGTCGAGCAGGGGGATCGTGAAGAAACGACTCGCCGACGCGGAAGCGAAGCTGCGGCGTTTTCAGGCCGCGATCGCGGCCGGCGTTGATCCGGTCGCGCTGGTGGACGCGATCAACGAGACGGAGGAGCAGCGGGCCGCGGCGAAAGCCGAACTGGACGGCCTGCCCGCTCCGCACCTGGCTTCGGCTGCCGAGCTGCAGGCCGCAGTCGACTCCCTGGCGGACGTGACGGTGATCATCAAAGAGGGCAAGCCGGAGAAGCTGGCGAAGCTCTACGGGGAACTCGGGATCCAGGTGAAGTACGACAAAGCGAAAGAGGCCGTCTATGCGACGACCTCTCCGCGTGTACTTAGCGATTGTGTCCGAGGGGGGACTTGAGTTCCCGTATGTAGCAAGCTTGCGCGGTTCGTGTGTTCATGCGCTATTGAATAGCTCGAACCTAGTATAGAGGGCCAGTCGGCACTAATCAATCTTTCGAGCTGATTTGTATCGGGTGAAGCAAAACTTTCGCGGCGACCTGTTCGACCGCGCTGATCTGGAATCAGGCCCATCTGCGCCACACGCTGCGCGAGATGAGCGGCACTACAGCGAGCACCGAGCGCGCCGATGGCTCGTCGGCGCGCCCCTTGCGGGACCGGCCTAGCCTGACGAACCGCTCACATCGAAGGCCTCACCATAGACCGACATGATCTTCTCGGCCGAGTCATTCGCGACTATTGCCATGCGCCTTGAACTGCATGAACATAGTTCTCGGCACGCACAGGTACCTGAGGAGGGCGGGGATCTCGTCGGAGTCGATCGGCGTGCTGACCGCCCTGGCGGCTCTGCGATTCGTGACCGACGATCAGATCGCGAGGCTGGCGAGGTCACTGGACATCCCCACGTCGAGATTGGGTCCCATGCTGTTCAGCGTGGCGCGGAGCGGCATCGTGGACGTTGCGCACGGAGCGACGTCAGCAGGCGCGCAGCGTACATACACCGTCAGGCCGCCGATGCTCGCGGACGTGCTTGTCGCCGAACACGCGTTCCGCTCGGACGTGCCGGCGGTGAGGCTGCAGGATCTTGGCGCGGAGTGGCCGGAACGGTCGGTCCAACTCGCTAGCGGAGCGATCCGAGCCGCTCAGCTTGGTGTTGTTCACGCGGAGCCGGTGGCCACCCAGCTCCTGCTGTCCGTTCTGGAGGCCGACCAGGCGTCTGTCGAGGAGCGGCGTGACCTGGTGCGGGAATACGCCGACATCGGGGCGGCCGCCGGCGGAATCGCTTTCGGTTGGGTGGACGACGAGTTCAAGACGTTGTGCGCCCACGACGATGTCGACTGGTAAGGTTGGAGGTCATCGTTGGTCTGGCGGGCTATCTCGTTCGACGGCACGCCATGGCCCCGGCTGCTCGTCTTCTCCTGGACGCAATGCTGATCGATGATCGCTCACCCCATCGCCAGAGGCACCCACTGCGGCAGATTCAGGATCTGGTGCGGAAGTTCCACCCCGCGCTTGAGCCCAACGAGAGCGCTAGGCGCGTGATTGCTGCCGAGGCGAACAGATGGATTGATTCCCGTACAGCGGACTCTGCGGCGTGGGTGGCGTACTCCGCGGTCTGCGGCGAGCTGCTAAGCTTCAAACGGGACGGCAGCCACATGAGTCCTACGAGTGGGCGCGAGCTCGTCCTGATAGAGACAGTGCTTGAGCCTGCCGAGATGCAGGCCGTCTACGACGAGGTCTGGCCGCCGATCCTCGAACGTCTCCGAGACGCACCGACGACGGCACGAAGAGCACTCGTCGACGTGCTGTCGTCGTGGTTGCGGATAGGCCGTGGGCTGGATCAGCCGTTCGGCCGGGAGCATGACGAGGACTCGATCGCGAAAGCCGCCGACCTCACGCGAGCTCTTCTCGACGATCTCGTGCTGCTCACATCCGGGCAGCCAGGTTTGCAGGCCGCACTGATGAACGTATTGCGCTGGCAAAATATCGAGGTACCGCTACCTCCTGACCAGCTGCGCGACTTCTTCCTCGTAGAAATGTCCAGGGAAGGGCGCCGACGCGAAGCAGTGGAGAAGCGACGCGAGGAGATCGATCAACTCGTCGTGACCTGGACCGTCGAGCCGGTGGATGTCGTGCTGGAGCGGCTCAACTGGCTCAAGGAGCAATGCGCCCTCGCCGGTGCCAGGTGGCCGGATCGCGTGAGACTGGCCTTCAACGCGCTCGCGCAGCACCTCGAAGTACAGCAGCTGCCCGACTGGGTGCACGCCGCGCTTGGTCACGGACTTTTCCCCGAAGCCTCCATGTTGCTCGATCACGCGGTCGCGAACGACGTCCTTTCGATCGAGGCACTCCAGCGTTGCCTGTCCGCGCCAACTGCGCGGTGGAGCGCTGCCCATGCGGTTCTCACCTGCGCGGACGCCGCTGCAGAGCTCGTGGTTCACGTGACCAATGCCCTCGGAGTCAGCGACTACCGGATCTTGCAGATGGTCCTGTTCGACGACGTCATGCCAGAGCAGCGTCGATGCGCCGTTCTGACCTCTTCGGACGCGAACGTGCGCGGTACCGCGGCGTTGGCGATGTTCGAGTCGAACCTGTCCGAGTCTGACTGACTCGCCGGACATCTCGAAAGTTGTTGGCTCGCCGCGATCGAGGAGATCGACTTCACCGAGATCGAGCCGGTCGCCGATGGCGTGCTGCACGACCTCGCGGAACTGTTGACGGCAAAGCGACCGGAGATGCTGTATCGGCTCTTCGAGCGTGAGCTGAGCCTGTTGGCGCAAGGCGTCGAGAGTTGGGCTCGGCATGGTTTGCTGGGCTGGCTGCACGTGTTGCCCGCAGAGCTGAAGACGCAGATGCTCAGGGAACACGGTGACTCGTCCGCGCGCTGGGTACTGCTCCGAAACCTGCCTGGCAACGACGTCACGTGGCTGGACGTCGTTCTCCGTGAGGGGCTGATGACGCCGGAAGAGGCGCTGAAGAGCAAAGACGGCCTCGGTGGGCCGGAGCCGACCATCGTGGACCTGGCGAAGTTACTGGTGCCGCGTGGTGTGTCCGCAGAGGTGGTTGCGTACCAAGCGCTTTTCGGCGTCCACCGTGGAGAGGAGTCGGATCGCCTGGCGGCTTTGGTCGAGCAGTTCGAGAGCCTGGCCGACTCAGCTGACTCGTAGGTGGTCGCTGTCGGCCGGGCCGGCTTGGACATCTTCACCAGAGACCATGCCGCCGCTCTGCAGAAAGAGCGACGGCAACAAATCCGCGGCTACTAGATCGTGTGGGACGAACTGGCCAGGATCGCGAGTCATCGACGACAACGCGTAAGTGAGCGTAGTTCACATTCAGTCTGCGGTCATCTAGCTGTTCAGTACATCTGAGGTGGTATTTTTGCTGCATTGAGACCGGCTGTCGAAACTGAGGTTTCGTGTCGTTCGATGTTGATAGGTTTCCGGTTGTGAGTGAGCCGACATCTCCTGACAATGCTGGTGGCACCGACCCGATAGAAGAAGGGCAGGACTCGCCGACAACGCGGAACTCGATGAGCGGGTCGGCCTCCTCCGTCTTCCAAGCCGGGTATATCAGCGGCAATGTCACGCAGAACTATCACATCGGTGACAAGCGGGGTAAGTGGGCGAGGTGGGGCTGGACCGCGACCGCGGCCGTGCTGCTCGCCACGGGCGTACCACTGCTCGTCCGCACGCTCGGTGACGAGCAGCTGGGACAACCACCGTCTGACGGCGACGTGATGCCTGTGGTCGCGGCGGTTGAACCGCTTGTCAACGCCTGCGGCGCAGATTGGTTCACGCCGAAGCCTCCTGACCAGATCCGCGGAGTGCTCAACGGAAAACCGAACTCCTGGTCGGATCTGGACCATCTCGCTGACGGTGGTTTCGCCGACAACGGCAAGCTGCTGGTGACCCTGCAAGGCACGCACGCCGACCGTAGCGTGACCGTCACCGGTATCGAAGTCGAGGTGGTAAGCCGCAATCCGCCGCCGGCGGGCACTGTTCTGCATGCCCGCTGCGGCGACGCACCGAGCTACCGATACGTCGACGTCAACCTGGACGACTCCCAGCCCAGAGTCACCGGCCGGCCTGTCGACCTCAACGCGGTCCAGGAAGCACAGAGGAACGGCTGGCGCACTGACCCGATAGCCTTTCCTTACGAAGTCACGTCGACAGACGCCGAGACGTTCCTGCTCGACGCCAGCACGACCTCGTGCGACTGCAGTTGGATCGTCCACTTCGCCTGGTCGTCGGGCGGACGGACAGGCAAGTTGACCGTGCCGGACGGTGGCGGCTCGTTTCGTGTCGTCAGCGGCGCCAGCGCCGCGCGCTGTGACATCCTGATCGGGCTGGAATGCCGGTGAAGCCGCACCAGCACCGCAGACTCAACATAGCGCTCACTGTTCTCGTGGCCGGGGTATTCCTCTCGCTAGGGCTTCTTCAGCTCAGACCCGAGAACACGCAAGCCGTACAAGCGAGCTGCGGTGAACCCGCCACCGCCTATGCAGGCGGTACGAGCTTCACCGACGAGACAGCACGTGAAGTCGCCGCAGTTCACGCGGCGGCGTGTGCCGGTGACTACGACGCCTTGATCCCGTTTGTTCCCGACGCACCTTCTGCCGGCTGGACAGCTGCCGACATCGTCAAGCAATGGCGGCAAGAGGACCCTGCAGGCGTCAAGCTCCGGGCCGCCGCACGCGTGCTCGAAAAACCCGGCATCGGAGGTCAAGGCGGCCTCACGTTCTGCCAACCCGACACGGGGCTCATCGCTTTCAGTCGCGGTACTTCCGACATCAAGCCGGGGTTGGGGATCATGCAGTTCCCACGGTGGGGACACTTGGTTGACTGCCCCGGATGATAACTATCGGCTTCGGCTGAAATGTCTTCGCGTGCCTCGCGTGCCCTGTCGAGTGCCACATCTCTGCACTCGCTCGCTGAGCTGCAGCGATGGGAAGTCCCGAGCGCGGGATTGGCGGAGTGTCACTTGGCTTCGTCCCCAGGGCAGGCGCCTGGATGCCCAGCCAGGGCAGCGGACTTCGTCCTTGGCACCTTGGGTTCGTCGATGCTGATCCGGTCGGTCAACTCAGCGGTGGCCTTGTCGGTCACCTCGGTCTCACCGACCACTGGAGTTGTCCCTGAGGTCCGGACATCTTGATCCCTGACAGCTGATCAGGCGCGCGACGCATTGTCAATGTCAGGGATCATTGCCGCTGCTATTGCGGTGAAGCTGGCGGCATGCCCACGGACGTATTTGCGGTCGGCGAAATTGTGTGCCTCCGGATGAATTTGCGTTCGGCGTTGTTTTGTGTCCCCGGAGGGGGCCTGGCTCAGGGGTTCCGGTGCTTCGGGGACTCGCCGCCCGCGCACCGCGACCAGAGGCGACCACCCACGATCCGGCGCACGGCAGCTGTCCGAGGGCATGAAACCGGTACGATCGCAACCCTCCGGAAGGTATGAAATTCTGCGGATTGCAAATCCCCCGAGGGCACAAAACTGCTCGGGAAGCAAATCTCCCCGGTGGGCATGAGAACAGGTTTGCCGCAACGGTATTGACGAGAAACTTTCGGCTTGACATTGTTGTGTGCATTTGCTTGTCTTCCAGTCGTTCAGGCTTTCGCCGATCGATATCCGAAGGTGGTCATGACCACGCCTCCGACGCTGCCGAAGCTCAGGCAGCAGTTGATTCTTGCCGTCCTCATGCTGTGTTCGGTGCTGATCTGGCTGGACAACACCGTCCTGAGCACTGCGCTGGAGACTCTCGCCGACCCTGTTCGCGGGCTGGGCGCCGATCCCGGTGAGCTGCAGTGGGCCACGGGCGCGTACACGCTGACCTTCGCCACGTTGATGTTCACCGCGGGCGCTCTAGGCGACCGGTTCGGGCACCGGACCGTGTTCTGCGGCGGGCTGGTGGTCTTCGCCGGGTCGTCGGTGTGGGCGGCCTATGCGAGCGATGCGGGGCAGCTGATCGCGGCGAGGGCGGTCATGGGCGTCGGCAGCGCGCTGATCACGCCCGCCATGATGGCCATTCTCATGTGGACGTTCACCGGGCCCGCACGGGCGGCCGCGATCGGTGTTTTCTCCACGTCGGCCGGTGTCGGCATGGCCGCCGGTCCCGTGCTGGCAGGGTTCCTGCTGGATCACTTCTGGTGGGGCTCGGTCTTCTTGATCAACGTTCCGGTAGCGGTGGTGGCGCTGGCCGGGCTCGCGCTGCTGGTGCCCAATTTCCGCAGCCCCGCCGTACGGCCGCTCGACCCCGCCGGAATGGTGTTGTCGATCAGCGGGCTCGTGGCGCTCGCCTACGGGCTGATCCGGGCCGGGCAGGTGGCTGAGTGGAGCCGCGCCGACGTCTGGGCGCCGATCTTGCTGGGTCTGGTGTTGCTGGGCCTCTTCGTGCTCGTCGAACTCCGAGCCGAGATGCCCAGCTTTGATCCGCGACTGCTCGCACAACGCGTGTTCGGGGGAGGCAACGCGGCGCTCGGGCTGCTGCTGTTCGCGGTCGCGGCCATCACCTTCTACAACGCCTTCTACCTGCAGGGTGCGCTCGGGTATTCGCCGATGCAGGCAGGTCTGGCCAACATTCCGACCGCGGTCGGCGCGCTCGTGGGGGCGCCGCTCGCCACGCGCCTGGTCCGGCGGTTTTCGCTGCGCGTCGTCGCGGTGCCGGCGTTCACGTCGGCCGCGTTGACGATGGCGGGGTACGCGTTCCTCGGTCTGGAGACCCCGCTCGCCTGGATCGAGACCCTGTTGCTGGTGCAGGGTCTCGCGATCGGCCTGGTGATCGGGCCCGTCACGGCCGCGTTGATCGGCAACCTGCCGCTCGACCGGGCCGGTGCCGGATCGGCCGTCACCAACACCATCCGGCAGACCGGCAGCGTGATCGGCATCGCGATCGGTGGCACGATTCTGTCGATCGTGTACCGGCGGGAGATCGAGCCTTCGCTGGTGGGTGTGGCCGGTCCGGAGCAGGACCAGGCGCGGATCTCCGCCGAGCAGGCGCGCCACGTCGCCGACGTCATCGAGCGGCCGGCTCTCGCCAGGGCGGCTGACAACGCGTTCATCGAAGCCATGCACGTCGGGGCGGGCTGGATCACGGTCATCGCGCTCCTCGGAGCGGTCGTGCTGGTCCTCACCCTGCCCGCCACCGCGAAGAGGAAGGAACCCGCCGAGGTGGAGACCGCGGGTGTCGAGGGCAAGGTCACCGAGGCGCCACGAGTGTGATGAAGACCGAAACGCCGGCCCCGGCCACGGGCGACAGTCAAGCCACGTACCTCCTCGACCGGCACATGTTCGCGCTGTGGACCCGGTCCAGCAGCGCGGTGGGGGCCGCGCCGTCCGTCGGTGACGTGCAGCCGATCACCCTGGCCGTTCCGACCTGGGACCTCGCCGGGCTCGAGGTGTCCCAGGTCGACTGCGCCCTGGTCGAGCCGGACCGGCTCGCCGACGCGGTGCTCGACTCGCCCGGCCGGTCGGTGGACGCCTGGCGGGCGCGGATCGCGGGCGGCGACTCGGTCCTGCCGATCGCCGGGCACGCCGTTCCCGACGCCACCGGTGCCGCCGTCACGTCGGCTGAGCACGCCGTGGCCGTCTTCCTGCGCACCACCGCGGTCGCGGCCGAACTGCGCACCACGCTGACCGCCGACCTGCGGCCGTACCAGGTCCGCGGGGTGAGCTGGCTGCGCGAAGCCGTCAACGCGCACGGCGGTGCGGTGCTCGCCGATGAGATGGGGCTCGGCAAGACGCTGCCGACGAGGGGCCGCAGGTGGTGGTGTGCCCCACGTCGCTGGTGGGCAACTGGGCGCACGAGATCGCGCGGTTCGCGCCGGATCTGCGGACGAGGATCTGGCGTGGCGGGCCGTTGGAGCCGACGGGCGACAGGACCGTGGTGCTCACCGGCTATCCAACGCTGCGCATGCACGGCCCAGTTCTCGCGGAACACGAGTGGACGACCGCGGTCTTCGACGAGGCGCAGGTGTTGAAGAACCCGTACGCACAGGTGTCGAAGGCCGCGCGCACCATCGAGGCCGACGCGAAGATCGCGCTGACCGGAACGCCCGTCGAGAATCGTCTTGAGGAACTCTGGGCGTTGCTGAACCTGGTCGCACCGCAGCTCTTCGGGCACAAGGCGCAGTTCCGCCGTCGATTCATCCGGCCCATCACGGTGCCGCGCCGCGCAGCCGGGCCAGTGCCTGCCGCTCGACCGGGCGGACCCGCACCGACTCCGCGCTCAGCACGAGGGCACCGGTCGCGTCGACCGCCTCCACGCGGACCGTGTCCGGTGCGACGCGCACGATCCGGGCGCGGAGGGCACCCACGCCGGACTGCTCCAGCTGGACACCGTCGAACGCGAAGGGCAGCTGTACCCCGCCCTCGGTGAGAGGGCCGGCCGCCGCGTGGAACACCGCGTCCAGCAGTGCCGGATGCAGCCCGAAATCGGTGGCACGCGCTGAGGTGTCGAGCTCCAGCTCGGCGAACACCTCCTCCCCGTGCGACCAGGCGGCGCGCACACCGCGGAACACCGGGCCATATCCGAGGCCGAGGTCGCCGAGCGCGCGGTACACCTGCTGTCCGCCGACCGGATCGGCTGCTGCCGGAGGCCACCCGCGGGGCCAGTCAGGTGCGATGGCAGGCGTGGCCGGCGTGAGCACGCCACGGGCGTGCAGCACCCAGGCATCGCCGGCGCGGGCGTGGACGGCCACGGTGCGGTGCCCATCGGCGCCGGGTTCGCCCACGGCGAGCTGGAGGTCCGCGGCACCGTCGGCGGTGAGGACCAGCGGCGCCGCGAGCACGAGCTCCGCCAGTCGCGGCACGCCGAGCCGGGCACCGGCCGCCAGCGCCATTTCGACGAGTCCGCTGCCGGGCATCAGAACCGTGTCGAAGACGACGTGGTCGGCGAGCCATGGCTGCGTGCGCGGCGAGAGCCTGCCGGTGAAGAGCCACTCGTCCTTGCCGGCGAGCTGCACCTGGGCGTGCAGCAGCGGGTGGCCGGCGGAGCCGGCGCCGAGCGGCGCGGTGTTCTCCGCGGGCTGCAGCCAGAACCGTGCGTGCTGGAAGGGGTAGGTGGGCAACGTGGTCCGCTGCCGCGTCCGTTCGCCGAGGCGAGCCGCCCATCGGACCGGCCGGCCCGCACAGTGCGCGGTGGCCAGCGCGACGACCAGCTGCTCGGGTTCGGCGATCGCGCGACGGGATCCCGCGACCACCGACGCGTCGGCGTCCGCCAGGGTGGCGCGGGCCATGGTCGTCAGCACCGCGTCCGGGCCCAGCTCGACGAACAGGCCCGCACCCGAGTCGAGCAGGGTCCGCACCGCTGGGGCGAACCGCACCGCCTCGCGCACCTGCCGCACCCAGTACTCGGGCGTGCCGACCGGGTCGAACGCCCCGGAAACCGTCGAACACAAGGGGATTCGCGGCTCGTGGTACGTGAGGCTCGCGGCGACTTCGGCGAACTTGGTCAGCATCGGATCCATCAGGGCGGAGTGGAACGCGTGGCTCACCTTCAGCCTCGTGGTCCTGACACCCTCGGCCACCAACCTCGACTCGAGCGCCGACACCGCCTCGGTTTCCCCGGAGAAGACCACCGCGTCAGGAGCGTTCACCGCCGCCAGCGAGATCGTCCCGGCGACCAACTCCCGCGCCCGTTCCTCCGGCACCGCGGCGGCGAGCATCGCTCCACCCGCGGGCAGCGCCCCCATCAACCGGCCACGCGCCGCGACGAGCCTGCACGCGTCAGGCAGCGACCACACCCCGGCCACGTGCGCCGCGGCCAGTTCGCCGATCGAGTGCCCGGCCACGGCGTCCGGCGTCACGCCGAACGATTCGACCAGGCGGTACATCGCCACCTCGAACGCGAACAAGGCGGGCTGGGTGTACTCGGTGCGGTCCAGCAGGGTCTCGTCCACCGAGCCGAACATCACTTCCCGCAGCGAATGCCCCAGGTGCGCGTCGAACTCCGCGCACACCTCGTCGAGCGCGGCCGCGAAGACCGGGAACTCCCGGTAGAGCCCGGCGCCCATCCCGATCCGCTGCGCGCCCTGGCCGGTGAACAGGAACGCGGTCGTGCCCGTTTGGCCGACACCGTCGACGACGCCCGGTCCCGGTTCTCCCGCCGCCAGGCGCATCAGCGCCGGCAGCAGCGTCTCCCGGCCGGAGCCCACGACGGCGGCGCTCTGCTCGAACCGCGTGCGGTGGTGCGCCAGCGTCACCGCGACGTCGGTCAGGTCGAGCTCCGGATGTGCGAGCAGCGCGTCGTGCAGCCGTCGCGCCTGGCTCCGCAGCGCGGCGGTCGTCCGTGCGGACAGCAGCAACGGCACGGTCGCCGGGCGCGGCGGATCGACCGGCCGCGACGAGACCGCGGGGGCCTCCTCGAGGATCACGTGCGCGTTGGTTCCGCTGATCCCGAACGACGACACGCCCGCCCTGCGCGGGCGCTGTCCGACCGGCCACGGTTCGGCCTCGGTCAGGATTCGCACCTCCCCGGCCGACCAGTCCACGTGTGGTGAGGGCGCGTCGACGTGCAGGGTCGGCGGCAACGTCTCGTGCCGCAGCGCCTGCACCATCTTGATCACACCGCCGACGCCGGCGGCCGCCTGCGCGTGCCCGATGTTCGACTTCAACGAGCCGATCCGCAGCGGCTCGGCGCGTTCCTGCCCGTAGGCGTTGAGCAACGCTCGTGCCTCGATCGGATCGCCCAGCGTGGTGCCGGTGCCGTGCGCCTCCACCGCGTCGACCTCGGCCGCGGTCACCCCCGCGTTGGCCAGTGCCTGCGCGATCACCCGCTCCTGCGACGGGCCGTTCGGCGCGGTCAGGCCGTTGCTCGCACCGTCCTGGTTGATCGCGCTGCCGCGGATCACGGCCAGAACCGCGCGCCCGTTGCGTTGCGCGTCGGACAACCGCTCGAGGGCGAGCACACCGACGCCCTCCGCCCACGAGACACCGTTCGCCGATGACGAGAACGCCTTGCAGCGTCCGTCCGGTGACAGCGCCCGCTGCCGGGAGAACTCCAGAAACAGCAACGGGGTCGACATGACGGTCACCCCGCCGACCAAGACCAGCGACGTGTCGCCCGCGCGCAGGGCCTGCGCCGCCACGTGCAGGGCCACCAGCGACGACGAACACGCCGTGTCGACCGTGACCGCCGGTCCTTCCAGCCCGAGTGCGTAGGACACCCGGCCGGAGACGACGCTGCCGGCCGATCCGGTCGCCAGATAGCCCTCCGCGGCACCGTCGGCGGCCTCGCGTGCCGTGTAGCCGTAGTCCTGGTACATGACGCCCGCGTACACACCGGTGTCGCTGCCGCGCAGTGAAGCCGGGTCGATACCGGCGTCTTCGAGCGCTTCCCAGGACGCTTCGAGCATCAACCGCTGTTGCGGGTCCATGGCGGCTGCCTCGCGGGGCCCGATTCCGAAGAAGGCGGCGTCGAAGTCACCCGCGGCATCGAGGAACCCGCCTTCCCTGGTGTAGATCCTGCCGGGTTTGCCGGGTTCGGCGTCGTACAGGCGATCGACGTCCCAGCCGCGGTCGCCGGGGATCGGGGTGATCGCGTCGACGCGCCCGGTGATCAGTTCCCAGAGCTGGTCGGGATTCTCGACACCGCCGGGGTACCGGCAGCTCATGCCGACGATCGCGATCGGCTCGTCGGCCCTCGCCCTGACGACAGGCCGCGGTCCCGCCGGCTCCGACCCGTCGACCTGGGTGCGCAGGAAGCTCGCGACGGCGGCGGCGGTGGGGTGGTCGAACACCAGCGTGGCCGGCAGCGGGACACCGGTGGCCGCGGTCACCCGGTTGCGGAACTCGACTCCGCCGAGCGAGTCGAAGCCCAGGTCCTTGAACGGTGTTCCGGGGTCGACGGCGTCCGCCGACTCGTGGCCGAGGACCGCTGCGGCGATCGCGCGGACCTCGTCGCGGATCAACGCCTCCCACCGGTCGGCGGGGGCGTCGAGCAAACGCCGGCGCAACGGACTGTCGGCGGCCTGAGCGCGTGACGGCACGTGGATCAGGCCGCGCAGCATCGCGGGCAGCGTGCCCAGCCGGCCCGCCGCGGTGAGGGAGGGGGTGTCGAGCAACGCGGTCATCAGCATCGGTTCGCCGGTGGCCAACGCGTTGTCGAACATCCGCATGCCGACGTCCGGCTCGATCGGGGACAAGCCGAGACGCGTGCGGATCTGACGCACCAGGTGGTCGCCGCCAGGTTCGTTCAGCCCTTCGGCCATGCCGAGCTTCCACAGCCCCCAGGCCAGCGAGTGCGCGGGCAGACCGGCGGCGCGGCGTGCCTGGGCGAGCGCGTCCAGCGCGGCGTTGGCGGCCGCGTAGTTCCCCTGGCCCTGCCCGCCGAGCAGCGGCCCGGCGGAGGAGAACAGCACGAACGCCGACAGGTCCATCTCGCGGGTGAGGTCGTGCAGATGCCAGGCGGCGTCCACCTTCGGTGCGAGCACTCGATCCACCTGCTCGGCGGTCAAGGTGTCGATGGTGCCGTCGTCGACCACACCCGCGGTGTGCACGACAGCGGTCACCGGCTCGGACAGCAGCAGCGCCGCGACTTCCGCGCGATCGCTGACATCGCACGCGGCGACGCGGACGACGGCGCCCAGCGCGGTCAGTTCGGCGACCAGTTCCGCGGCACCCCGCGCGGCCGGCCCGCGCCGCGAGACGAGCAGCAGCCTGCGCACGCCGTGCTCGGTGACCTGATGGCGGGCGGTGACCGGATGGAAGCGGGACTGCTCGAACAGGTCGTGAACACCGCGGACTATCCGTTGGCCGAACCGGACGGCGCGGCGTGGCGGGATGTTGTCGAATGCACCCACCGCGCGACCTGCACACCGTCGGGTGCAGCGTCCTGCCCGACTTCATCAGACCCGCGCTGCACGAGGATCTGCGGCGAGAGGGCGCCGAGATCACCCCGCACGCCTACTACGACGTCGAGACCGTCAACGCCTACAACATCGACGTCGACAGCCCGCTGCCGCCGGACCACCCCGGCGGCACGACGATGGAGCGCGGCAACGCGTTCGTGGCCCGCGACGTCGTCCCGCGCGACGCGATCATCCACCAGCTCTACACCAGCGAGGTGTTCCAGCGGTTCGTCGCCGCGTGCTTCGAGCTGCCGGAGCTGGCCGACCCACTGTCCGGCCTGGTGCTGAACGTGATCCCGCCCGGCCGCGCGCACCCGTGGCACTTCGACACCAACGAGTTCACCGTCAGCATGCTGACCCAGGCTGTGCGTGCCGAGAAGTACGTCCGTGCAGGTCAGCGGTATTGGCAAGTTGCCGTTCGTCATCCGGCATGATCGCGGCCGTGCTGGTCCGCTTCGCCTACCTCGCTGTCTCTCACGCCTTCGCCGCGCTGTGGCTGCTGCGTATGACTGATCGGGAGAAGGACGTCGAGATCCTCGCGCTACGCCACCAACTCGCGGTCCTGCACCGGCAACTCGGCGCTCAGCGCCCACGATTGCTACCTGAGGGACAGGGCGTTGCTCGCCGCTTTACTCGCGCCCTTGGCCCGCGCGACGCTGTGCCGGCTCCTGGTGAGCCCGGATACAGTGCTGAGGTGGCACCGCGACGTGATCAAGCGCCGTCATGCCCGCATGAGCGTGAACCGAGGGCCTGGACGTCCGCGTACTGTCGCTTCGATCCGCCGGCTCGTTCTGCGCCTGGCAGCCGAGAACCCGTCGTTGGGGTATCGACGCATCCACGGCGAACTGGCGCTTCTCGGTGTCGCGGTCGCCGCATCGACGGTGTGGGAGATCCTCAAGACCGCCGGCGTCGATCCGGCCCCGCGCCGGACAACTGTTACCTGGGCCGACTTCTTGCGCTCGCAGGCGGAGGCGATCCTGGCGATGGACTTCATCGAGACCGTCACGCTAACCGGACAGCGCCAGTACATTCTCGCCGCCATCCACCACGCCAGTCGGCGTGTAGGCATCGTCGGCACCACCGCACACCCCACCCATGCCTGGGTTACCCAGGCGATCCGCAACCTGCTCATGGACCTGGAGGACACCGGATAAGTCGCGCAGATCAAGTTCCTCATTCGTGACCGCGATGCTAAATACCCTGCGTTGATCGACGATATCCTCGGTTCCGCGGGGATCGCAACGGTGCTGACCGGCGTCCGGATGCCCCGCATGAACTCCATCATCGAACGCTGGGTGAAGACGCTTCGGGCCGAACTGCTGGACCGCACGCTGGTCTGGAATGAGGCCCACCTACGGCGTGTGCTGCGGGAGTACGAGAGGCACTACAACGAGCACCGCACCCACCGATCACTCGCCGCCGCACCACCCTTGCGGGTGCGGCCCCAGCCTCTCGAACTCGATCAGATCGAACTCCTCACCGTAGATCGGCAAGACCGGCTCGGCGGAGTCATCCACGAGTATGGCCATGCCGCTTAACCTGCATCGACGTAGTTTTCGGCATGCACACGGCTATAAGCGGAAGCGGCTGGCCAACCACGCGAGCCGAAACGCCCGCGGCATTTTTTGACGCGGTGTCAGGAACGATCGGGCGGATATAGGCGAACGTCATCG
This sequence comes from Lentzea sp. CC55, assembly GCF_021056325.1. Taxonomy (NCBI): domain Bacteria; kingdom Bacillati; phylum Actinomycetota; class Actinomycetes; order Pseudonocardiales; family Pseudonocardiaceae; genus Lentzea; species Lentzea sp. CC55. The sequence goes on from NZ_JAJCXE010000054.1 coordinate 310,118, forward strand.
GACACCACCTGAAAGTGGCACTGAGACGCAAAACAGGTGCTCAAATGAACTTGAGCACCTGCCACATGGATGTGGCAAATCTGCCACATTTTTGTGTCCGAGGACGAAGTCGCACACTATTCACCTCACGTAGTGCCGCCTGTTGGCAGCAGTGTTGCGGTTCTCCGAGACGGAGCGGCGAGCCTCACCGCCGCTGCCGCCATCCGTACCGGTGCGGTCGGCCAGCAGGCGTCGGGCTGTGGTCGGCCTCATCGGAACAGGCGGCGCACCACGTGGAAGGCATCGCGGCCGACGCCGCGCAAGGTCGCGGACGAGAGGCTGCGCTGCCATTCGAGCCCGACGAAACCGAGACCGCGGTGGTGACGTGAGACGCCGCGGTCGTGCTCGATGCCCAGCGTGCTCAGGTTACGGCAGGTCGGGCCGATATCCTGTGGCGAGGATGATCGCGTCGACCTGTTCGCGCTGCTCGTCCGGCCAGATGACCTTGGAGCCTCCAGCGCGGTGAACATCGGCCTTCGGTCGGGGTGCCGCTGGTCGAGGGCGGTGCGGTAGTGATCGGTGGCGTATACCGCCGTTGGTGCCCCTTGATGGGCGCGGACGGCTGGACCCAACAACCGAATGTGCTGAACCAGCCCAGCACACAGCTGCGGAGGGGCAGACTTGAGGACGTGCTCGAGACGTTCGGTGAGTTGCTGCGCTACTACCGGGTCGAAGCAGGGCTGACGCAACAGGCGCTCGCTGAGAAAGCCCGTCTCAGCGAGCAGGCGATCGGTGCGCTGGAACGCGGGGACCGCCGGTATCCGCAGGCCGTGACGGTGGACCGGCTGGTCGGTGTGCTGGGCTTGACGGGGCTGCGGCGTGAGGAATTCGCGCGGGCTGCAGCACGCAAGGGCACGCCCCGGCGTGCCGTCGGCTCCACGCCGCGCCAACTGCCTGCGGACACCACGCACTTCACAGGTCGCGCCGACCAGGTCGAGATCGTCGCGGACATCGTGCGCGACCCGGCCGCGGCGGCGGTCGCGTCGATCACCGGCATGGGTGGGGTGGGCAAGACGTCGCTGGCTGTGCATGTAGGTCACCGGCTCGCCGCCGACTTCCCGGATGGCCAGCTCTACGTTGATCTGCAGGGCGCCCACGAGCCGGTGTCGCCGCTGGAAGCGCTGGGCCTGCTTCTACGTGCCCTCGGAGTGGCGGGTACGAGCGTTCCCGGCACCGTGGACGAGGCCGCGGCGAGGCTGCGAACCGAGCTCGCTGGCCGGCGCGTCCTGCTGGTGCTCGACAACGCCGCGAACTCGGAGCAGGTCATTCCTCTGCTGCCGGGCACCGCGGGTGCCGCCGCGATCATCACTAGCCGTCGGGCACTGCTTGCCGTACGGCACGCGCGGCAGGTGCACCTCGACGTTCTCTCCGAGCCGGACGCGATTGCGCTGCTGGCGGCGACAGCCGGCCGGGAACGGGTGGCCGCCGAACCGGACGCGGCCGTGGAGGTCGTGCGCCGCTGCGGCAGGTTGCCGCTCGCGGTCCGCCTCGCGGGCACACGTCTTGCGTTCAGGACTGCCTGGCCGTTGTCGTACCTGGCGGAACGTCTGGCCGACGACAGCCGCCGGTTGGAAGAGCTTGACCAGCACGAGGCCGGCGTGCGGGCCTGCTTCGCGCTGTCAATCGACGGCTTGGCGGCCAGCGAGGACTCGGTAGACCGGGACGCTGCGGCCGCATACCCGTTGCTGGCCTGGCCCGCAGTGCCGGACCTGTCCGTACTGGTCGCGTCCGCTGTGCTCGGCCTCGGCGAGGACGAGGTCGACCGGCTGCTCGAACGACTGGCTGCGGCCTGTCTGCTGGAGGTACCCGCCCCCGGTCGTTATCGGATGCACGACCTGTTGCGCGCGTATGGCGCTGGGCTGGCGGTCGCACCGGCACGCACCGCAGTGCTGAACCGCCTGCTGGACTTGTACAGCGCGGTCGCCTGGCGCGGGCTCGCCCTGTCCAGTGCGGCCGGTTCGCCACGGCTGATGAGAGCACCGTGCATGACAGCCGCTCCGGAGATCGCGGACGCGTTCGGTTGGTTGGACGGAGAGCAGACTCACCTGGTTGCGGTGGTGCGTCAGGCGGTGGCGGACTCCGATGTGGACAGGGCGCTGATCGCCGGTCTCGCTCTGGGACTGTTCGAGTTCTACCGCTCCCGAGGGCTGTGGCGGGACTGGCGGCAAGTCTGCGAGGCGGCGCTGAAGGAGCCGGGCGACCGGCTGACGCACGCGTCCCTGCTGAGTGACCTCGCCCTGGCGGAAGCGGAACTCGCGCACCGCGGCACCGGTGATTTCTCCGTTGCGCAGCAATGTATTCGGGACAACATCGCACTGCTGGAGGAGCACGGCGACGACGACATCACCGCGAGGGCCCTCAACAACGCGTGTTATGTGTACCGGCTCAGTGGCGCGATCGGCGAAGCCATCGAGTTCGGCGAACGCGGTCTCGCGATGCGTCGTTGTGGCATCACGATGGTGAACCTCGCCGAGCTGTACGCGTTGGCCGGCGACCGGGTGACCCAGCACCGCTACCTCGCGGACGCCATCGCCCATCTCAAGCCGCTGGACGACGCCCACGGCATGGCGTACGCGCTCGTCGTGCAGGGCCTGGTTCACCGTGCGGATCGCCGTTTCCCGGAAGCCGTCGAGGCCCTGCGGCGCAGCGCCGAGCAGTGGCGCCGGATCGCCGACGCGCCCGGAGAGGCGAACACACTGGCGGACCTCGGCGAGACCCTTCTCGCCGCAGGTGAGCCCGACGCCGCTCGGGAGGTGCTGGAGCGGGCGCTCGCCCTGCTGCGCCGCTTGGGTGACCCGGTGAGGGAGAAGAGAGTCGTGGAGCTGCTGCAGAGCGACGACAACTGTGTAGGCGAACTGTAGAGGTTGTCGCTGGGCTGATCGGACGGCACGCCGCCAGAGTGGCGGTACTTGAGTCGATTCGCGAGGGGGGCCCTGTGACCACACGACTATCCGCGCTGCGCAAAGGGATTCTGCTAACCGCCTTGATGGCGCTCACCGCTACCTCGGTCGAGGTGGCGTATCCGGAACCCGCGCAGGCCGCACCGCCGGCTTCGGCCAAAGCCCCGACCGTGACGTCCAGACCGGACGTGGTGTCCGCGGCCGTGTCGGCCCGCGCACAGGGCTCCCGCGTCGAGGTGGAGGAGCTGCGCACCGAGACCTCGACGACCTGGTCGAACCCGGACGGGACGATGACCACCGACGAGCATGCGGCGCCGATCCGGTTCAAGGACCAGCAGGGCGCCTGGACCACGATCGATCTGAACTGGCGCAAGGATCGCGACGGCGCGGTCACCCCGGGCGGTCACCCGCTGGGCTTGAAGCTCGGTGCGAAGACCGCGAAGACCGGCACCGCGTTCGCCGCAGCGGGCACCGGCTCGGACCGGCAGGTGGAGTGGGTGGCGCCGTGGACGCTGCCTGAGCCGAAGCTGGACGGCACGAAGGCCACCTACACCGAGATCGAGCCGGGCGTGGACCTGGTGGTGCACAACCGTCGCTCCGGTTTTGAGTACGACTTCGTGGTCAAACGCAGACCGGCCACCACCCCTGTGTGGCGGATCCCGTTGCAGGTCAAGGGCTTGACCGTCAAACCGCAGCCGGACGGATCGATCGACTTCGTCAACGCGAAGAACCAGGTGCACTCCAGCATCCCTGTCCCGCTGATGTGGGACGCGACCGTCGACGAACGCAGCGGTGAACACGTTAACCGCGCCCAGGTCGGCATCGCGGTCGAGACCGCGCACGGTGCCACGACGCTCGTGGTGAAGCCGGATCCGGCGTGGTTCAACGACACCAAGCGGACTTTCCCGATCACCGTCGACCCGACGTACGCGGTGGGCACGAACTGGGCGAGCTTCGACACGTGGGTCCAGACGGACTACTCGACCGACCAGTCGGCCTCGCCGGAGCTCAAGCTCGGCACGTACAACGGCGGTGCGGTCAAGGCGCGGTCGTTCCTGCACTTCGCCACCGCGCCGTTCAAGAACAAGCAGATCCTGAGCGCGAACCTCTTCCTCTTCGAGACGTGGTCGTACTCCTGCACGCCGTCCGCGTACGTCGTGAAGAGCGCGCAGCTCGCGTCGACGGCGACGCGCTGGACGTCACAGCCGACGATCGGCAGCCAGTACGGTTCGGCGACGGCGGCCCGCGGCCACGACGCCAACTGCCCGGCGGGCCGGGTGTCGGTGCCGATCACGACTCTGGCGAAGGCGTGGTCGGGAGCGAGCTATGCCACCGGCGGCATCGCGCTGATGGCGGCCAACGAGTCGGACTCCAACTCGTGGAAGAGGTTCCACTCCACCGAGGGCTCGGCCGATCCGTACATTTCCTACACCTACAACCGCGTTCCGGCGACGGCGGTTGCGCCCACGATCGTCAACGCCGTCTCCTACGCGGCACCGGGTGGCGCGAGCTACCGCTACACCTCCAACCGGCGCACGTGGGTGTCATCGAAAGGTACCGACCCCGACGGCAACACGGTGAAGTACGACTTCGAGTTCCACACCTCGACCGCGGGCACGGCCGCGACGCTGAAGGCCACCTGCTCGAGCTCCACCTATCCGTCCGGCACCACGGCCGGTTGCCAGCCCAACGTCGATCTGCCGGACAACACCGCCATCGTCGTGCGAGCCAGGACGAACGACGGGTCGCTGACCTCGGCCTGGTCCCCGTGGACACTGGTGCGCATCGCCGCCGCCACGCCGGCCGCGCTGACCATCACCTGCCCGTACTCCAACGGTTCGTGGACCGACACGCCACCGGCTGCCAACATCACCTGCACGATCTCCGCGCCGGGCAACGGGTTCAACGCACCCGGCTACGTCAGAGTGACCGCGGACGGCGTGGTGCGACCGACGAACTTCACCGGCGGCGCACCGGGTCAACTCAAGATCACGCCGTCAGCCGACCCGAACGTGGCCAAAGCGACGATCACCATGCCGAACACCCAGGGTCTGCACACCATCAAGGCCCAGGCCGAGTCCCCAGCGGGGAAGCTGTCCGCCGCGTCGAACTACGCGTTCGGCTACGGCGGCACCACGTTGAACAGCCCGGCCGCGAACCCGCGGACCACCACCACAGGTGGCGTGCGGATCTCCGCGTCGGGACCGCCCAAGGGCAGTTCCGCCACACCGACCGCCTCACTGCGCTGGCGGCTGTCCGGCTACGGCGGCAGCAGTGAGTCGACCGGCTGGAACACCTCCGCGAACGCCCCGCTGACGGTGACCGACAACGGCGCCGCGGGCGTGACGGTTTCCGGCACCTGGAACACCGCCGCGGAGACGCAGGACGGTCAGCTCGACGCCGATCCCGGCGCGGCGGGCGTTCAGCCGACGCCGTTGAACGACCGGGTGCCCGCGCTGCTGGACGTCCAGGTGTGCCTGGTCTACACCAGCACCACGCAATGCACCTGGTCCCAGGCCAAGAGCACGGTCCTGCGTGTGCCGCACGCGTTCGGCAACGGTTATCCCACCGCCGACGCGGGACCGGGCGAGGTCGCGCTGTGGACCGGTGAGTTCCGCACGGAGGAGACCGACATCGAGGTGCCCGGCTACACCGGTGAGCTTTCGGTGTCCCGGTCGCACTCGACGTTCGCCGGCCCGACCGACGCGGTCAGCGGCGTGTTCGGGCCCGGATGGACCGCCCGGTTCGAGGGCGCCGACGCGGGTGCCGGCGGCCTGCAGGTCATCGACAACACGCGGCTCGACGGCACCATCGCCCTGGTCGACGGCGGTGACTCGACGCTGGTCTTCGAGTCGCCGAGCGGCAAGCGACGGACCACCGCGACGCTGGAGGCCGGAACCTGGGTGGCCGCAGAGGAGGACGCCGCGCAGGCCAGGACGAAGCTCACGGTGAGCGGTAGCGGCGCGGCGACCACCATCGCCTTCACCGAGGAGGATGGCACGGTCACCACGTTCGCCACCACCGCGGCCACCGCGCCGACCGCGACGGCGGCGGGCAGGTTCCGGCCGGCGAGCATCGCCGAACAGGGCGTGCCCGGCAAGACCTCCTACAGCTACGACGATGCCGGCCGAGTACTCCGGATCCTGGCGCCCTCCGCCCCAGGAGTGGCCTGTGTGGACGCTCAGGGTGCCTACCAGCACGTGGCCGGCTGCCGATCACTGCGTTTCGACTACGGGACGTCCGGGGTGTCCAACGGCAGGATGGTTGCCGCCTGGCTGGAGATCTTCAACCCGGACAATGCAGGCATGGACACGATCAAGGTCGCGTCCTACGCCTACGACTCATCGGGACGGCTCGCCGGCGTGACCGACCCGCGCAGCAACCTGACCACCGGCTACGGCTACGACTCGGCCAACCGGCTCACCTCGGTGACGCCGCCGGGCCAGGTTCCGGTGCGGTTGAGCTACACCGCCGCGCCGAACGTGAAGCTGGCCGACGTGAAGCGCGATCGGCCAGCCGGTGACCCCGCCGGCGGCACCGCCACGCTGGCGAGCTTCGTCTATGACGTACCTCTCACTGGTTCCGGCCTGCCCGACCTGTCGCAGTCCTTTGTGGACAACTGGGGGCAGGAGTCCGCCCCGGTGAAGGGCTTCGCGGTGTTCGGCCCCGAGCACCCGGCCGGTACGTCCGCGGGGGATTGGGAGTTCGCGCAGCTGCAGTACACCGACGGCCAGGGCTACACGGTGAACACCGCGGAGTTCGGCGCGGGCGCCTGGCAATACACCGCCACCGACTACAACGCCAAGGGCAACGAGGTGCGCGAGCTGGACCAGCGGGCGCTGCGGCTGATCATCGACGGTCAGCACTCCGCCGCCGACCAGCTGGCGTCGATCACCGTCTACAACCAGGACGAGACGCTGATCACCGACACCTACGGCCCGGTGGTGACCGCGACACTGCGGAACGGCACCTCCCAGCCGATGCGTGCCCATCGCAAGATCGAGTTCGACCAGGGTGCGCCTAACGGCGGGGTCAACCCCGCCAGCGGCATGCCGTACCGGCTGGCCACGACCGAGACCACCTTCGCCCACGATCCCGGCACCGGCGTGGACGTGGAAGCGGTCAGCCGGACGCTGACCGACTACAACGCCGTGGCGGCAGGCGATCCCGACGGCTGGGCGTCCGGACTGCCCAGCCGGACGATCAACGACACCGACCTCGACGGCGCCGTGTCCGCTGCGGACACCGTGCGGGTCACGCGTTACGACAACGAGAACCGCGTCGTGGAGACGCGCCAGCCCGCGTCGAATGGTGCGGACGCCGGCACGACCAAAACCGTCTACTACACAGCGGCGGTGAACGGAACCGAGTGCGGCGGCAAACCGCAGTGGGCGGGCCTGGTGTGCAAGAGGTTCCCTGCGGCCGCACCGTCGTCGGGTCCGGCGCTGCCGTCGACGACCAACACCGGGTTCAGCTACCTGCTGGAGCCGACGGTGGTGACCGAGACCTCGGGCGAGGTGACCCGCACGAGGACGACCACCTACCTCGCCGACGGGCGGGTGTCGTCGGTCGCAACCAGCACGACCGGATTGAGCGGTTCCACCCCGAACACCAAGAAGGAGACCACTTACGACCCGGCGACCGGTGTCGAGACCGGCGTCAGAGCGTTGCGGGCGGACGGCAGTGTCGCCTCGACCCTGACGACCACGTACGACGGATGGGGCAGGCAGGTCGGCTACCAGCCGTCCGGCGACTCGACGACCACGACGGTCTACGACGCCTCCGGCTCGATCGCCACGGTGACCGACGCGAACGGTTCCACCCGCTACACCTACGACGGGACCGACGCGACAGGCAAGACCGAACGGCGTGGCCTGCCGACGAAGGTCGAGGTCACCACCGCGGGATCGACCTGGACCTCGGCGGGAGCCTACGACGCGGACGGCGCACTGATCGTGCACCAGCTGCCCGGCGGCATCACCCAGCAGAACGAGGTGGACCACACGGGCACGCGGACCGGCCTGAGCTACGCCGGATCCGGAGGCGGCTGGCTGTCCTGGTCGCAGGACGTCGACGTGACCGGGCGCGTGGTCCGCGAGTGGACCCCCGACGGCGAGGCGTTCACGGGCCCACCCGCGGAGGGCGACCCGTCCGACGTGGGCGATGCGGTTCCCTACAACCGCGGCTACTCCTACGACGGGGCGGGCAGGCTGGTCGAGGTCCGGGACCGGACGGCGGCCACGACCGGCGTCGACGACCCGTCCACGGCGCCGTGCGTCACCCGTACCTATTCCTTCGACCGCAACGACAACAGGCTCAGCAAGACGGTAAGGAACGCGGAGGCGGACGGCTCGTGCGCCACCACCGGCGGAACCACGGTGACGCGCTCGTTCGACACCGCTGACCGTCCGGTCACCGGCTACACCTACGACGGACTCGGCCGCACCACGACGCTGCCGTCCGCCGACGCTCCACGAGCTGTCGACGGTGCCGTGGAGATCGGCTACTACGACGACGACCAGGCCAAGTCGATCACCCAGGGCGGTGTCACCACGTCGTACACGCTGGACGCCGCCGACCGGCGACTCGCGGAGTCCGTCGTGGAAGGCAGCGAGTTCAGCACGACGACCCGTCACTACACCGACAGCTCGGACAATCCGACCTGGGTGAGCGCGGGAGAGTCGAGCCGCCGGTACGTCGAGCTGATGAGCGATGACCTCTCGCTGATGGTCGATCAGAACGGCGCGGGATCCCTGGCGATCGCCAACCCGCACGGCGACGTGGTGTCCACTGTGGACGTCGCGACACCTGCGACGACCGCGAGCTCGTTGAGCAACTGGAACGACTACGACGAGTACGGCAACCCGGCGCCGGGCAACACGAACCGGACCGGTCAGGTGCAGTACGGCTGGCTCGGCGCCAAGCAGCGTGCGGTCTCCGGTGCGGGCCTCACGCTCATGGGTGCGCGTCTCTACAACCCCGCGACCGGACTGTTCCTGTCCGTCGATCCGGTGCGCGGCGGCAACACCAACGCCTACAACTACCCGGCCGACCCGGTCAACCGGGTGGACCTGGACGGCAGGATCAACAAGGAGGAACGCGGCGGCGGGTGCGGCTGCGGCAGCAAGAAGACGCTCAGGAGCAAGCTGAAAAAGGCGAAGAGCGTCCTCAAGAAGGCCCAGAAGCGGGTCAAGAAGGTGTCCAGGAAGTACAAGAGCCGGCTGCAGAAGGCGCTCAAGAGGGCGGGCAAGGCGCTGCGCAAGATCAACCCGAACCGCGTCGACCCTCAGAAGATCTTCCTCTGCATCGCGGGCGTACTGGCCCTGATCTCGTTCATTCTCGTCATCTGGGCGAGCGCGACGACGATTCCGTGGAGTCTGCCCGCACTGTGGGGTGTCGTCACGGGTGTCATGACGTACATCATGGGCCTGGTGGCCGCATGCTTCCCGTACAGAGGAACCAGGGGAGGCAAGGACTGACGTCTCGCTGAACGGCGCACGGCTCGCTTTTCGCGGGCCGTGCGCCGTTCTGGCTTCTCACCGGAACGGCCAGGTTCACGCCGTCCGGTTGAACCACAGCTGACAGCTTGTTGGGGTGCGGGTCCTGAGCGCTGCGCGCACCCTGTACGTGCCGAGAAATACGTCCGTACAGGTCAACGGGTATCGATGGGTGGCTCTCATCATCCGGCATGATCGCGGTCGTGCTGGTCCGTTTCGCCTACGTCGCCGTCTCCCACGCCTTCGCCGCGCTGTGGCTTCTGCGCATGACCGAGCGTGAGAAGGACGTCGAGATCCTCGCGCTACGCCACCAACTCGCGGTCCTGCACCGGCAACTCGGCGATCAGCGCCCACGACTGCAGCCAGAGGACAGGGCGTTGCTCGCCGCCTTGCTCGTACCCTCGACCGGCGCGACGTTGCGCCGGCTCCGGCTGTTGGTCAGCCCGGACACGGTAGTGAGGTGGCATCGCGACTTGAATAAGCGCCGCCATGTCCGCTTGAGCGTGAACCGTGCGTCCGGACGTCCGCGCACTGTCGCTTCGATTCGCCGGCTCGTCCTGCGCCTGGCAACCGAGAACCCCTCGTGGGGGTATCGACGTATCCACGGTGAACTCGCGCTGCTCGGTGTCGCCACCGCCGCGTCGACGGTGTGGAGATCCTCAAGACTGCCAGCATCGATCCGGCCCCGCGCCGGACGACCGTTACCTGGGCTGACTTCTTGCGTTCGCAGGCCGAGGCGATCCTGGCGATGGACTTCATCGAGACGGTCACGCTGACCGGGCAGCATCAGTACATTCTCGCCGCCATCCACCACGCCAACCGGTGTGCATGGATAGTCGGCACCACCGCACACCCCACCCACGCATGGGTCATCCAGGTCATTCGCAACCTGCTCATGGACCTCGAGGACACAGGACACCTCGCGCAGATCAAGTTCCTCATTCGTGACCGCGACGCCAAATACCCCGCGTTGACCCCCAAAATCCTCGGCACCGCAGGAATCGCTTCGGTGCCGACCGGTGTCCGGATGCCCCGCATGAACGCGATCATGGAACGCTGGGTGAAGACCCTTCGCGTCGAACTGCTGGACCGCACTCTGATCTGGAATCAGGCCCATCTGCGGCACGCGCTGCGTGCGTACGAGCGGCATTACAACGAGCACCGCACCCACCGATCCCTCGCCGCCGCAGCACCTCTGCGGGCACGGCCCCAGCCCCTTGAACCCGACCAGATTGAACGCCTCACGATAGACCGACAGGTCCGTTTCGGCGGAGTCATCCACGAGTACCGCCATGCTGCTTAATCTGCATGGATGCGGTTTTCGGCACGCACAGGGCTGGCGTCGCGGTTTGGCGACCTTGGCGGCAGGGTTGGACCGCTCGTCGATCAGTTCGTCGTTGACGGCGTGCCGGTAGAGGCAGCGCGGTGCGGCGATGAGGTGTTCGGCGGCGGAGTTGCCGTTGCGGGTGTTGCGCCGCACGGTCAGATTGGCCCTGATGTGCTGGACGAGCCGCTGGATGTCGGTGGGGCTGCGGTCGCTCAGCGAAATGTTCGCCCATTGGTCCAGCACGCGGTTCCAGTACGGGGTGTACGCGCGGCGGGTGCCGTCGCTGACCGCGGCGGAGACGACCGGGATGTACTCGCCGAACGTGGGTGCCGGTGGCCTCATGGAGTTGAGCAGGTCCTCGGCGGTCACGCCCATGCGGTCGAGGACCAGGCGTGCGGCGTCGAGTTCGGCTTGCGTCGGTGCGCCGGTCACGCCTCCTCACCACCTGGCAGGACGCGCAGCAGCAGGTCGTCCAGCGCGACGGGTGGGAACACCGTCACGGTCTGGCGGTCGAGGTGGGTCAGAAGGAGCACCCCGTCGCCGCAGCTCACGCCCGCGGCGCGGCGGGCGTCTGCTGGTAGGCGGAGGTAGCCCTGCTTGGTGGGGTGGAAGACGCCGTGCGGGTCGGCGGTGATGACCAGCAGGCCGTCGTGCTCGCGGATGTTCAGCCTCGTGCCCGCGTTCCAGTCCAGCGCGGCCGTGGTGTGCCGGTCGGCGAGGCGGCCGCGCTGGTCCACGGTGGCCATCCGGTATAGGACGTTCGTCAGCCTGGGCGGCCGGGACGCCGGGACGGCGATCAGCGGGAGAGGCTGGGCAATGGCGCGGGTCAGGGCGTCGGACGCCTTTTCCGACGTCGTGTCCGGGACGATCGGGCGGATGTAGGAAATCGTCATCGAACGCCACCTGCAGGTGGCACGGAAACGCAAAACAGGTGCTCAAGTGGACTTGAGCACCTGCCACGTAGACGTCGCAAATTTGCGACATTTTGGTGTCCGAGGGGGGACTTGAACCCCCACCCCCTTTCGGGGACTAGCACCTCAAGCTAGCGCGTCTGCCATTCCGCCACCCGGACGTATTCAGTTCTGCCTCGGCTCGCGCCGTGGTGTGTCCATAGATTACATGATCGTCGCCGCCCGCCAAAATCGGGGTGTCATGGACGGGTTTGCGCTGGTGGGGACATGTGGACGGGGACGAGGGCTAGGGTCGTCGGATGCCTGAGGTGATGGCCTGGTTGATGGACTCGGACCCTGCGTTGCGGTGGCAGGTGCAGCGGGATCTGGTGGGGGAGCCTGAGGCTGTGTGGCGTGCCACGCGGGAGCGGGTGGCTGTGGAGGGGTTCGGGGCTCGGCTGCTTGCCGCTCAGGGAAGCGATGGCATGTGGGCGGGTGGGGCGTTCTTCCCTGCCGGGTTCGACGGGGCCGGGGAGGGTGGACAGCCTTGGACGGCTACGACCTGGTCCTTGAGTTCGTTGCGGGAGTGGGGGCTTGATCCTGCCGTGTTGCGGAAGCGGCGGACCGTCGAGTTGCTGGACCAAGGGTGTCGGTGGGAGTACCGGGACCTGCCCTACTGGGGTGGGGAGGTGGACTGCTGCATCAACTCGTGGACCTTGGCCAACGGGGTGTGGCTCGGGGCGCCTGTCGAGGGGATCGCGGAGTGGTTCGTCGAGCACCAGCTTGAGGACGGTGGGTGGAACTGCGAGTGGGTCGAGGGGTCGGTGAGGTCGTCGTTCCACTCCACGCTCAACTCGTTGAAGGGGTTGTTGTTTCACGAGTTGGCGACTGGTGGCACGGCGGCTACGCGGGAGGCTCGTCGGCGGGGGGATGAGTACCTGCTCGCGCGGCGGCTGTGCCGGCGGTTGTCCACCGGGGAGGTCGTGGGGGAGTGGGTGGCCGAGTTCCGGTCGCCGTTTCGGTGGGGGTACAGCGTGCTCAACGCCATGGACTACTTCCGGGCCGCGGGGGTGAAGGATCCGCGGATGGAGGAGGCCGTCGGGATGATCCGCGACGCTCGGCAGGTCGATGGGACGTGGTTGCAGGCCGGGCGGCACGCGGGGCGGGTGTGGTTCGAGGTCGACGTGCCTCGTGGGGAGCCGTCGAAGTGGCTCACGTTCTACGCCCTGCGGGTGTTGAAGTGGTGGGAGAGCTAGATCCAGCCTCGTGCTCGGGCGAAGCGGGCTGCCTCGTGGCGGTTGGAGGCGCCGGTTTTGCCCACTGCCGAGGAGAGGTAGTTGCGGACGGTGCCCGGTGAGAGGGAGGCGCGGCGGGCTATTTCCTCGATGGGGGCGCCTTCCAGGGCGAGTTCGAGGACGTCTGCTTCGCGTGGGGTCAGGGGGCTGTCGCCGGCGCTGATGGCTTCGGCGGCGAGGGCCGGGTCCACGTAGCGGCCGCCTCTGTGGACGGTGCGGACGACTGTGGCGAGGACGTCCGAGGAGACGGTTTTCGGGAGGAAGCCCCGGACGCCTGCTGCCAGTGCTCGTTTCAGGTGGCCCGGGCGGCCGTGGCTGGTGACGATCATCGTGGAGCAGGTCGGGAGGTCGGTGGCCAGGGACTGGGCCACCGAGACGCCGTCGAGGTCGGGCATCTGCAGGTCGATGACGGCCACGTCCGGGCGGACCACTCGGGCGGTGGCGAGGGCTTCGGCTCCGGTGGCGGCTTGGGCCACGACCTCGAGGTCGTCCTCCAGTGACAGGAGTGCCGCCATGGCGCCTCGGATGAGGTGCTCGTCGTCTGCCAGGAGGATGCGGATCACGGGAGCTCCACGGTGAGGACGAAGCGGTTGGGGGCTTCCGGGGCCGCGGTCACGGTGCCGCCGAGGGCCGCTACGCGTTCGCGCAGGCCGGTCAGGCCGCTGCCGAAGCGGAACGGTCCGGGGCGGGCGCCGTCGTTGGACATGGTGAGGACCTTGCCGCGCAACGTGATCGTGCACGTCCTGGCTTCGCTGTGGCGCAGGACGTTGGTGACGCCTTCGCGGACCGCCCAGCCCAGGGCGCCTGCCGGTTCGCCGCCGAAGGTGACGTCGCCGATCACCCGGCAGTCGATGCCCGCGGAGCCCAGCAGGGAGCGGGCGCCGGCCAGTTCCACGGAGAGGTCGGCGGTGCGGTAGCCGCTCACGACGGCGCGGAGCTCGTCGAGGGAGTCCTGGGCTATGCGGCGGACCTCGAGCATCTCGTCGATCGCCGTGTCACGGCCGCGGCGCGCCAGTTGGGCGGCGAGGTCGGCTTTCAGGGCTACGACGGAGAGGTTGCGGCCCACCACGTCGTGCAGGTCGCGGGCGAAGCGGAGGCGTTCCTCGGCCACGGCGAGGTTCGCGCGGACCTCGCGGGAGCGGTCGAGCTCCCAGACCAGGCCGAGCATCCACAGGGTGGTGCGGAAGGCGAAGGCCAGGAACAGCACCATGACGCTGCTGGCGACCGCGTGACCCATGGGTGCGGTGAGGAACAGGAACCCGATCGCGGCCGCGGACACCACCGCGAGCGGGCGGGTGGGGCGCAGGGCGGACAGGGTGGTGATCGTCAGCACCAGGAACATCACCGCGATGCCGTTGGCCGGGCTGTCGATCCTGCCGGGCGACGGGTGCGGGTAGGTCAGTTCGGCGACCAGCAGGACGGCGCTCGTGTACGCCACGTACAGCACCAGCAGGCGGCCGGGGAACGTGGTCCTGCCCAGGTAGTGCTCGATGCCGAGGTGGGCCAGGCGCAGGCTCAGCGCGAGGTGGAGCAGCACCGCCGCGGAGGTCGCGACCACCGCGGCGGTGCTGATCTCCTCGGCGATGCCGATGATCAGCAGTGGCGGCAGGAAGAAGTAGGCGAGGTAGAACGTGGCGCGGACGAAGAAGTCGAACCGCGCCGCGTTGCCACGCGACCGCCACCAGCCGAGCAAGCTCACCTCCGAGGGTCCCACCGGAAATACCGCTGCACAGCGTAGGTCCCCAGGCCGATCCACACCGCCAGGACGATCAACGGCCGCAGCACCGGGCCGTCGGCCCAGCCGGCGCGCAGCAGGTCGAGGACCGGCGTGAGCGGCAGGTACGCCAGCACCTTCGCGAGGGGCTCGGGCAGCACGTCCAGCGGGAACATCATCCCCGAGCCGAAGAAGCACGCCGTCAGCACCGGCAACGACGTCACCTGCGCCATCTCCACGGTCCGCGTGAACGCCGAGGAGGCCGCCGCGAGCAGCGTGAACGACGCGATGCCGCCCAGCACACCCAGCAGGATGAACCACGGCCGCTGCGGCAGCGGGACGCCGACGACCACGGCGACGACGACCGAGAACAGCAGCATCTGCCCCAGCGCCACCACGAGCGAGGGCAGCGACGCGCCGAACAGGATCTCCGGGTCGGTCAGCTCGCCGACGCGCAGCCGCTTGAGCACCAGCTCCTCCCGCCGCGCCACGAACGTCGTGACGAGGTTGTAGTACACCGCCATGAGCAGCGAGAACCCGATCAGGCCCGCGATCAGCGGCACGCCGCTCGCGTTCACCGAGATCAGCACCGGCACCAGCAACAACGGCATCAGCAGCGAGTTGAACAGCGCGGTCCGGTTGCGCCAGAACAACTTCAGCTCCGCCTGCCCGATGGCCACGGCCCTCATGCCGCCTCCTCCGCGATCGCCAGGAACGCCTCCTCCAGCGACGCCGAACGGGCGTCCAGACCGGACAGTGCGACGTCGTTCGAGTGTGCCCAGGTCAGCAGCTCGTGCAGCGTCGACTGCAGGTCGTTGGTCCGCACGGTCACGCGCCCCGACGAGTCCGCGTCGGCCACGACGGGCAACGGGACCCCGGAAGGCGGCACGAACGAGATGCGCGACGGGTAGGCGTCGACGACCTCGGACACCGTTCCCTGCGCCACGATCCGGCCGCGGTGCATGATCGCGAGACGGTCGGCCAGCTCCTGCGCCTCCTCGAGGTAGTGCGTCGTCAGCAGCACGGTCACGCCCTCGCGCAGCAGCGTCCGGATCAGCTCCCACGTGTTGCGCCGGCTCTCCGGGTCCAGCCCGGTCGTCGGCTCGTCGAGGAACAGCACCTCCGGCTTGCCCAGCAACGCGAGCGCCAGGTCCAGCCGCCGCCGTTCACCGCCGGACAGCTGCTTCACCCGCACCGACGCGCGGTGCTCCAGGTCGACCAGCGCCAACGCCTCCGCCACCGGACGCGGCGACGTCAGCGTCCCCGCCCACATCCTCGTCGCCTCGGACACCGTGAGGTCCGGCGGGAAACCGCCTTCCTGCAGCATCACCCCCACGCGCGGCCGGACGACCGCGCGTTCGGTGAACGGGTCGTGCCCGAGCACGCGCACGGTCCCCTCCGCCGGACGCGACAGCCCTTCCACGACCTCCACCGTCGAGGTCTTCCCCGCTCCGTTCGTGCCGAGCAGCGCGAACATCTCGCCCCGCTCGACGTCGAAGGACACGCCCCGCACGGCCTCGAACCCTCCGCTGTACCGGCGCGTCAGCCCACGCACCTCGATCGCTGTCATGCCTCAACGATCTCGGCGGGCACCGGCGCGCGGCAGTGCCACGACACATCAGTTCCCCATGACAGATGTCATGCGGGCCAGCTCGCCCCGGAACTTGCGAGCGTTGGATTAAGGTCGTAATCTAACGGTCGTGCCAAAACGCGCGGACCCGGTCGAACGGCGTCAGCAGGTGGTCGCCGCCCTCTACCGGGTGGTCGACGCCGAAGGGCTGGACGCGGCGAGCCTGCCGCGGATCGCCCGCGAGCTGAACGCCACGACGGGCTTGCTGCAGAAGTACTTCCGCAGCAAGGACGAGCTGCTCCTGTTCGCGCAGGACCAGCTCGTGGAGGAGCTCACCACGAGCGTGCAGGCCGTCCTGGCGCAGGAGGGGAGCCTGAAGGACCGCCTGCACAAGGCGTTGTGCGTCATCGCGCTCGTGGACGACGCGGCGCGCGCACGGGTGTGGCTGGCGTTCGCGGCGCGGGCGGCTGCCAATCCCGTGTTGCTGCAACGGCACGTGGAAGGCGCATGGGTCATCAGGGACCTGTGCCGGCGGATGCTCGAAGCGGAGGGGCTGGACGGCGGGGAGGCCGTCGGGCTCGCCGCGCTGGTGGACGGGGTGACGGCTCAGCGCGCCCTGGAGCCAGAGGTGATGACGGAGGACGTGGCGGAGCGGGTGATCGGCCGCCACCTCGAACGACTGTGGGGGAACGAGTGACACTGGGGTTGGTGGCGGCGCTGGCGGGGCTGGCGCTGCTGGATTCGACGAGCATCGGGACGCTGTTCATCCCGATCTGGCTCATGCTCACGCCGGGACGGCTGCGCCTCGGCCGGTTTGCCGTGTACCTCGGCACGATCACGGTGTTCTACTTCGCCGTCGGGATCCTGCTCGTGCTCGGCGCCTCGAAGGTCGTCGACCACCTCGACGGGCCGGTCGCGCTGTGGATCCAACTGGTGATCGGCGTGTTCCTCTTCGTGATCAGCTTCCGCTTCGACAGCAAGAAGAAGCTGGACACCGCGAAGTGGCAGAACCGCGCGAACGGGCCGACACCGGCGCTCGCGGGGGTCGCGGTGCTGGCGGGTGTCGTCGAGCTCGCGACGATGCTGCCCTACCTGGGCGCGATCGGGATGATGAGCTCCGCGGACCTGCGCCCGGCGCAGATCGGGCTGCTGCTCGCCGGGTACTGCCTGGTCATGATCGTGCCCGCGCTGCTGCTGCTCGGCGGGCGGCTGGCGCTGCGGCACCGGGTCGACCCGTTCCTGACGAAGATCAGCACCTGGTTCGCCGAGAAGGGCGCGAGTGCGACGGGGTGGATTCTCGGTATCGCCGGGTTCCTGGTCGCGCGCGACGCCGTCGCGCGGCTGTTCTTCCTGTGAACCACTTGGTCCGGTTGGCTGAACGACCCGGTTTCGTTTTCCTCCTACACTCGAGAGGATGACTCAGCCGGGCGATCCGCGCAGGTCTGTCCCGCGTGAGCTGGCGCCGTTGCTCCGGATGGAAGTCACGCCGGTCGCGGTGAGCATTTTCGAGGCGATCGAGGAATCCATTCCGGAATACACGCCGTTCCGGGAGAACGTGGTCGACGGAATCCGGCAGGCGTTGGTGAAGTTCGTCGACCGCATCGCCTCGCCGGAGTCCGAACCCGATCCGCACGACGACATCCACCGCAAGCTCGGCGCGTGGGAGTTCCAGTCCGGGCGCAGCCTCGACAGCCTGCAGGCCGCCTACCGGATCGGTGCGCGGATCGCGTGGCGGCACGTCTGCGCGTTCGCCGAACGGCGTGAGCTGTCGCTGCGCCTCATGTCGGCGCTGGGCGAGGCGATGATCGCCCACGTCGACGAGCTCGTCAGCCTGTCGGTCGAGGGGTATGCGGCCGCCCAGGCGAGCGCGGCGGGCACGCTCGAACGCAAGCGGCGCAAGCTGGTGGAACTGCTGGTCGGCGATCCGGCGGCCGGCCGGCAGGCCGTGCTGGAGGCGGCGCACGCGGCGGCGTGGCCGTTGCCGGACCGCCTCGCCGCCGTGGCGCTCGAACCGTCCGCCGCGCCCGCTGACGACCTGCCGGCCGACGTGCTGGTCGACTTCGAGGACGCCGCCCCGTACCTGCTGGTGCCGAACCCGGTCGCGGTGGCGCGCTGGGTCCGCGGGGCCCTGCCGGGGTGGCGGGCCGCGGTCGGGCCGCCGGTACCGCCGGAGCAGGCACGTGCGTCGCTGGCCTGCGCACGCCGGGTGCTCGCGCTGTCGGGTGAGGGGGTGCTGCCGGACCGGCCGGTGCTGGACTGCGCCGACCACCTCGTCGAACTCACCGTGCTCGCCGACGAGTTCCTCGCCCGGCAGCTGGCCGAACGCGCGCTGGCGCCGCTGGCCCCGCTCACCGAACGGCAGCGCACGAAGCTCGCCGAGACGCTGCTGGTGTGGCTCTCGGCCCGCGGTGGCGCGCCCGAGGTCGCCGCCCGGCTGCAGGTGCACCCGCAGACCGTGCGCTACCGCGTGAACCAGCTGGACGAACTGTTCGGCGATCGGATGCACGACGCCGAACAGCGGTTCACCCTCGAACTGGCGCTGCGCGCGCACTATTTGTTGCTGCGCGGCTGATAAAAAGCGGGAAGTCATTTCGCATGCAGATGACAAAAGCACGTTTTCGCTTGCCTCCCGGAATGCGGCGCGGTTACTTTACTGACGGGTAAAGCAACGCCGCCTTCTTGCAGTTCACTGTCGTACTCAGGAGGTCCCTGCAGATGAAGACCGGACTTTTCACGCGCGCCGCCGCGGTGGTTCTGGTTGCCGGAGCGCTGGGCGTGGCCACGGCCGGCACGGGTTCCGCCGCGCCCGCCGAGCTCAGCCTCACCTACTCGTGCCAGTTCTCCGTCGCCGGCACGCACGACGTCCCCTCCGTGATCAGCTCGCCGAACATGCCGGACTCCGCCGCCGTCGGCGTTCCGACGGAGCCCGCCTCGGCGTCGGTCACGTCCACCGTGTCCGACTCCGTCCGCAACACGCTGTGGTGGATCGGCGGCCGGTCGGTCGACGGCACGCTCACCACGACCATCGCCGTGGACAACGCGGGCAGCGTCCAGACGCAGACGTCGACGCTGACCATCCCGAACACGCCGGTGCCCTCCTCCGGCACGTTCCAGGTCGTCGCCACCGGCACGTTCCCGGCGCTGACGCTGCCCAACGCCGGCACGACCTCGATCAACCTCGGCAACGCGGACCTCGCCCTGACCCCGCGCCAGGCGAACGGCGACCCGACGTGGATCGGCGTCGTGCACGTCCCCTGCACCGTCAAGGCGGGCCAGCCCACCAAGTTCCACGAGTTCCAGGTGGCGTAGCAGCCGTCCCGTGATGGGATGGCGGCCATGGAGCTGCAACAGCTGGTGGACCGCATCGCCTCCGAGGTCACGCCAGGTGGCGCCGTAGCCGACTACATCCCCGCACTCGCCAGGGTCGACCCGCACGCCTTCGGCCTCGCCGTCGCCACCCTCGACGGCGAGGTCTTCGGCGCGGGCCGGCACGAGCGGCCGTTCTCGATCCAGAGCATCTCCAAGGTGTTCACGCTGGCTCTGGCCCTCGCCGAGGACGACGACGTGTGGACGCGCGTCGGCCGCGAACCGTCCGGGTCGCCGTTCAACTCGCTGGTCCAGCTCGAGACCGAGCAGGGCATCCCGCGCAACCCGTTCATCAACGCCGGCGCCGTCGTCGTCACCGACCACCTCGGGCCCGGCGCCTCCGACCGGTTGCTCGAGTTCCTGCGCCGGGAGAGCGGCAACCCGGGCATCGACGTCGACCCCGAGGTCGCCGAGTCCGAACTGGACCACAGCGACCGCAACCGCGCGCTCGCCCACTTCATGGCGTCCTACGGCAACATGCGCAACCCCGTCGACGTCGTGCTGCGCGAGTACGTCCGGCAGTGCTCGATCGCGATGAGCTGCACCGACCTGGCCAAGGCGACCCTCTTCCTCGCACGGCACGGCGTCCGCAACGACGGCACGCGGCTCCTCGGCGTCAGCGGTGCCAAGCGCGTCAACGCCGTGATGCTCACCTGCGGCACCTACGACGCCGCCGGCCAATTCGCCTACCGCGTCGGCCTGCCCGGCAAGAGCGGCGTCGGCGGCGGCATCATCGCCGTCGTCCCCGGCAGGTGCGCGATCTGCGTGTGGAGCCCGGCGCTGGACGCACGCGGCAACTCCGTCGCCGGTGTCGACGCTCTGGACCGTTTCACCACTCTCACAGGCTGGTCCGTGTTCTGACGGGTGGTAGGAAGGCGGGGTGAGCACAACGGGGAACGCATTGGCACTGGCGCAGGACGAGGCCGTGACGCTGGTCAGCGAGCTGATCAGGATCGACACCACGAACACGGGTGATCCGGCGACGGTCGTGGGCGAGCGCGAGGCCGCCGAGTGGGTGGCGGAGAAGCTGTCCGAGGTCGGCTACGAGACCACGTACGTCGAGTCGGGAGCGAAGGGCCGGGGCAACGTCATCGCCCGCCTGGCGGGAGCCGATCCCAGCCGCGGGGCGCTGCTGGTCCACGGCCACCTCGACGTCGTGCCCGCCGACGCCTCCGAGTGGTCGGTGCACCCGTTCTCCGGTGCCGTGCAGGACGGCTACGTGTGGGGCCGCGGCGCCGTCGACATGAAGGACATGGTCGGCATGACGCTGGCCCTGGCCCGCCACTTCAAGCGCGAGAACATCGTCCCGCCGCGCGACATCGTGTTCGCGTTCCTCGCCGACGAGGAGGCGGGCGGCCTGTACGGCGCGAAGTGGCTGGTGGAGAACCGGCCGGAGCTGTTCGAGGGCGTCACCGAGGCGATCAGCGAGGTCGGCGGGTTCTCGATCACCCTCAAGGACGACGTCCGCGCGTACCTCGTCGAGACCGCCGAGAAGGGCATCCGCTGGCTCAAGCTGCGGGTCAAGGGCACCGCGGGCCACGGCAGCATGATCCACCGCGACAACGCCGTGGCGAAGCTCGCCGCCGCCGTCACCAAGCTCGACCAGCACCGGTGGCCGATCATCATCCGGCCGTCCGTCCGCGAGTTCCTCGACGGCGTCACCGAGATCACCGGCCTCGAGTTCCCCGACGACGACGTCGAGGGCTCGATCGGCAAGCTCGGCGCGCTGTCGCGGATGATCGGCGCGACCCTGCGCGACACGGCCAACCCGACGATGCTCTCCGCCGGCTACAAGGCCAACGTCATCCCGTCCACGGCCGAGGCCACTGTGGACTGCCGCATCCTGCCGGGCCGCGAGGAGGCGTTCGACCGCGAGCTGGCCGAGCTGCTCGGCCCGGACGTCGAACGCGAGTGGGTCGGCCTGCCGCCGGTCGAGACGACCTTCGACGGCGCCCTCGTGGACGCCATGACGGCGTCGATCACCGCCGAGGACCCCGGTGCCCGCGTGCTGCCGTACATGCTCTCCGGCGGCACGGACGCCAAGTCGTTCCAGCAGCTCGGCATCCGCAACTTCGGCTTCGCGCCGTTGAGGCTGCCGGCCGACCTCGACTTCTCCGGGCTCTTCCACGGCGTGGACGAGCGCGTGCCGGTCGACGCGCTTAAGTTCGGTGTCCGCGTGCTGGACCGTTTCCTGCGCAACAGCTGAGGAGGACGCCGTGTCCGCTGTGGACCTGACCGGTCAGGTCGCGCTCGTCACCGGCGGCGCGGGCGGGATCGGGGCCGCGGTGGCGCGGCGTCTGGCCGAGCTCGGCGCCCGCGTGGCGGTGCTCGACCTCGACGCCGCGGGCGCGCAGCGGGTCGCGTCCGCGGTCGGCGGCATCGCCGTCGCCGGTGACGTCGCCGACCCCGCGACCATGCCCGCGGTCGTCGCGCGGGTCGAGTCCGAGCTCGGCCGGCTCGACGTCGTCCTGCTCAACGCCGGGATCGGCGGCGGCCAGACCGGGGTGGACGCCCTGGACGTCGACCGCTACCGCAGGCTGGTCGGCGTGAACGTCGACCACGTCGTGTACGGGGTGTGCGCGGCCGTTCCGGCGCTGCGGCGGCAAGGCGGCGGGAAGATCGTGATCACCGCGTCGCTCGCCGGTCTCACCGCGATGTCCTCCGACCCGCTCTACACGCTGACCAAGCACGCCGTCGTCGGGTACGCGCGGGCGGCGGGCGCCGCGCTGGCGGGGAGGGCATCACGGTCTGCGCGCTGTGTCCCGGCTTCGTCGACACGTTGCTGCTGGGCGCGGCGAAGGAGGAGTTCGACGCCGTGGAGTTCCCGCTGCTGACGCCGTCGGACGTCGCCGAGGCGCTGCAGTCCGTGCTGGCCGGGGGGCAGCCTGGGGAGGCCTGGACCATCCAGCCCGGTGGCGGGGCCTCGGCGTACCGCTTCCGCGGTGTTCCGGGCGTCGGTGGCGGACAGCTGCCGCCCGATGTCGTGCTCGGCCGCGTTTAGGGCGTGTCCGGAACCGTGTTGTCTCGTTAGGACGAACAGACGACACGGCGAAAGGACTGCGCATGGTGCGACTGGAGGACGGGACCGAGCTGAACGTGGTGCGCGCGGGCGACCCCGAGGCACCGGTGACGGTTGTGCTGGCCCACGGTTACGCGCTCGACCACCGCTCCTGGCACAAGGTCGTCGAGCAGCTGGCCACCGACTTCCAGGTCATCGCCTACGACCACCGCGGCCACGGCGGATCCGGCGCCGCCACCAGGGAGACGGCCACGATCGAGCAGCTCGGCGACGACCTGGGCGAGTTGATCGAACGGGCCGTGCCGCAGGGGCAGATCGTGATCGCCGGGCACTCGATGGGCGGCATGGCGGCGCTCGCGATGGCCGAGCGCCGGCCGCGGCTGTTCCGGCAACGGGTGCTGGGCAACGTGTTCGTGTCCACGGCGGCGAGCGAGATGTCCGAGACGTCGCTCGCCTGGCCCAAGGCGCTCGGCAAGCTCGTGCGGGAGCTGGAACGGGCGTTCGGGCCGATCGTGCGGGCGGTGCGGGAGAAGATCGAGCCGACCAAGACCGCCGGTCTGCGGTGGTGGCTCTTCGGCGACGAGCCGGCGGACGAGGACGTGGAGCTCACCGCGGACATGGTGTGGGGGCACTGGCCGGAGACGATCGCGCTGTTCCGTCCCGCCGTGGACCGCTACGACCGCGAGGCCGGGCTGACCGTGGCGGGGGAGAAAGCCGTCGTCGCGGTGGTCGGGGACGAGGACCGGCTGGTGGCCGAGTCGGACGCGGCCAAGTTCGGCGGAACGTCGGTGATCCTGCCGGACGCGGGCCACATGCTGCCCCTGGAGCGGCCGTCCGAACTCGCCGACCTCATCCGGGAGGTCGCCGCCAAGGCGTAGCCGGTGCCGCGGTGCCCGGAAGCGGGGACGATCGGTCCGAACGGACGAGCGACCCGATGCCGTGGTGGTGGAGGATCAGCCGGCGCGACCTCAGCGCCCCGCCGCACTGATCGTGGAGGACCGGTGCAGTACCTGGAACCGCGGACGGACGTGCCCGCGAAGGACGACTGGTCCACCGGCTTGATCCTGCAGGACCTGCGCTGGGGTGCGAAGGCCCTCGGCGGCATCGCGCTCGTGGCGGCGGGCGGGGCGGTGACGTGCTGGTTCCTGCCGTCGTCGCCGGGCAACACCGGTGCGCTGGTGGTGCTGGCGTTGGTCGCGCTGCTGTGCGCGCTCGGGCCGTTGATGTACCGGTCGGAGACGAAGGCCGAGCGGCGGGGACTGCTGGAGCGGCCGTGGCGACGCGTCCCGGCGGGGGTGGCGGAGGACCAGCAGGACGCGACCGACCGCCTGCTGCTCGACGGGCTGGTGCTCAAGGGCTGGTTCGAGGACCTGCCGGACATGGTGCTGCACCGGCGCGAGGTCTTCGTCTGCGGGCCCGACGCCGGCGGCAGGGCGGTCGTCCGGGTCGCCGGGTTCGCCAAGATGGCCAACGCCGAGGTCGACACGGGGGAGTACCCGGCGCGCGAACCCGAGGAGCGGCCGCTCGGCCGGCCGCTGGACGACCCCGCGACCGCGAAGGCCTGCGGAGGTCTGCGGTGGGGAGTGCGGTCGTGGCTGTGGTCGGCGGTGCCCGCGGGGCTCGGCGGCCTGGTGGTGGCGCTGAGCCTGTTCCCGCTGGCGCCGGCCGGACTGGTGGTCGGCGGCCTCGTCCTGGCGGTGGGGCTGCTGGGCGTTCCGACGGCGGTCGAGATCAGCCGCTGGTACCGGGACGCGGTGAGGGCGGTGGAGAACTCGGCGCAGTGGACGCCGGTGCCGATCACGCTGTTCCCGTGGCAGCCCAACCAGCACGTCGCCGGGCTCGCGGAGATGCCCGGCGGACTCGCGCTGGTGCAGTTCGTCATCCCGGACCTGCACGTCGTGGCGAACATCGCCGACACGGGTGTCATGTGGATCGCCGGCACGCACGGCGACGTGATCGCGGTGGGGGTGCCGAGGGTGCCGGTACTGACGTTCGCCGCGGTCCAGCCGGATCGGGACGTCCCGGAGGAAGACCCGATCCCGTGGATCCAGCGGCTGCGCCAGCCCGACTTCAGCGGCCTGCCGCGGTAGACCGGCGCCGTCCCGGCGGGCGGCCGAAGAGCCGCACGTGCTCGTCGACCAGCCAGTCCTTGAGCGGCGCCCACTCCGGGTGGTGGTTGAGGACCAGCAACCGGTGCATCCACCAGTTCGGGTCGTCGTGGCGGGGGAACGCGGCGAGCCACGCGGCCCTGTCCGCCACCGGCAGCCCCCAGAGGTGCTCGAGCTGACCTTCGGCGTCCGTGTCGAGCTGGGCGGTGACCTTGCCGTCCTCGGTGTGCCATTCCGCGCGCAGCTCGCGCAGAACGGCTATGGCGCGTTCGTCTCCTTCGTCAGCCGTGACCACGACTGTGTGCAGCCCCTGCGCCGCGGCTTGCGCGAGCAGGGCCCTGGTGGACGTTTCGTCGTGCGGCAGTGCGCTGTGAGCGACCCCGACTTCGTGCGGCACGAGCTCCATGACCCCGAATCTGATCACATCTGCAACAAGTTAGACGAATTTTATTACTTCAGTGTTGACTGATAAGTCATCCGCCTCGGACGAGGCCCCCGCCGTTGCGCGAACGTTGTTGTAAGGCTCCCGGACACCGACACCTCACAACGTTTCCGCACTACAAAGGCAGCGGAAGGGAAAAGGTGAGGGGTGTTGTTCAGCAGAGTGGCCTCGGCTCGACGCCGGGAAAGTAGTGCTCCCAGTGACGAGTGGACAGGTGCGCCGTCGTAGTGGCGCACACGCGGGTCGCCGTGGCTTCCACGTCGAGGTCCCAGACGCGGACGGTGCGGTCCGCGCCGGTGGTCGCCAGCGTGCGGTTGTCCGGCGCGAAGGCCAAGCCCCACACCCGTTCCGTGTGACCGTGCAGCACTGCCCGGAGCTGGGGGTTCCGGGCAGTGCGCACGTCCCACACGCGGACCACGTCGTCGGTCGTGCCGGCCGCGACGAGGGTGCCGTCGGGGGAGAAGGCGAGGCGCTGCAGCGCTCCGCCGTCGTTGGGCAGGGAGCCGAGCTTGCGCGGCTGTGCGGGATCGCTGATGTCGTACAGCGCGCCGCTCGCTCCCTGGTTCGCGAACGCCATCACGGTGCCGTGGATCACGACCGTGAAGACCTCTTCCTGCCCGGCCTGCCCGCCGCGGCGGATGGGGCTCGGGTTGTCGTCGGTCTTCAGCACCGGGTGGGCCCGCGGCCTGGCCGGATCGCTGACGTCCCACAGGTGCAGCTCGCGACTGCCGTTCGCGATCACGGCCGTGCGGTCGTCCTGGGAGAGCTCGACCTGCCACACGGT
This sequence comes from Lentzea sp. CC55, assembly GCF_021056325.1. Lineage (NCBI taxonomy): Bacteria > Bacillati > Actinomycetota > Actinomycetes > Pseudonocardiales > Pseudonocardiaceae > Lentzea > Lentzea sp. CC55. The sequence continues at coordinate 336,069 of NZ_JAJCXE010000054.1, forward strand.
GGCCGCCCGAGGAAGGGCGAACCTGCCCGCTTTGACGGGGTTGCGCGGGTCGGTGACGTTCCACAGCCCCACCTCGCCGGTCTCCTCGGCGGCGACGAGCAGCGTGCCGTCGTGGCTGAAGGAGGCGGAGACGATCGGGGCGGCGAAGGTGATCGCCCGGCTGAGCTCGCGCGGCCGGGCGGGGTCGCTGACGTCCCACAGGGCCGCGCGGGCCGTGGTCGAGGAGAACAGGACGTCCCCGGCGGGGCTGACGTCGACCGTCTGCCCCTCGTCGTCCGGGACGGCCTCGGGAAGGGTGGAGAGCTCCTCGGCGTGCCGGTCCTCGGGCCGCCACAGCTTGATGGCGCCGTCGGAGGAGACGGTCGCGAAGTAGCGCCCCTGCCGGTCGTAGTCGAGCTTCCACGCCGTCTGCTCGTGCCGCGGGTAGGTGAGGTTGTGCAGGTCGAGCACCCGGACGTCGGTTTCGCTGGCCGCCATGACCATGTGGCGCGAGTCGGAGCTGAACGTCGCCGAGACCAGGGCGTCGTCGTGTCCGCCGAGCACGGCGGCGAGCCGGACGTCGCGCGGATCGCTCACGTCCCACAGGCGGGTGCTGCGGTCACCGCCGCCACTGGCGAGGAACCTGCCGTCGGGGGAGAAGGTCACCGCGTGGACGGAGAAGGTGTGTCCGGCGGCGAAGCCCAGCGGTGCGGGGGCGCGCGGGTCGGTGACGTCCCACAACCGCACCTCGCCGTTGTCCGCGCCCGTGGCGGCGGTGCGGCCGTTGGGGGAGAAGGCGACGCCGTCGACGTGGACGTCACCGGGGACCGGGTCGATCGTGGAGAGCAGCGCGCCCGTCGCGAGGTCCGAGAACTTGACGGTGCCGTCCCACGAGGCGGAGCCGACGCGGGTACCGGTGGGGTCGATCGAGATGCCGTGCACGTTGCCGGTGTGGGCCTGGATGGTGCGGACCGGGCTGCCGGACACGTCCCACACCCTGATCGTCCCGTCCTCGCCGCCGCTGACCAGCGACTTGCCGTCCGGGGTGAACTCCACGGCCTGCACCTGGCCGTCGTGGCCGGTCACGCGCACCTTCTCGACCGGCCTGCGCGGCTCGGTGACGTCGACGAGGCGGATGACGCCGTCCCAGCCGGCCGTGGCGATGGTTCGGCCGTCCGGGCTGAACGCCATGCCGTGGGTGGCGTGCTCGCCGGCGCGGACGCGGCCCAGCTCGGCGGGGTGGTTCGGGTCGGTGAAGTCCCAGAGGATGAGCATCCGGTCGTCAGCGGCGGTGGCGAGGAGCTTGGTGTCCGGGCTGAACACGGCGAACGACGCCGGCTCGTCGTGGCCGCTGACGATGGTGACCTGCGGTGCGGAGAACGTGCTGAGCAGGCTGTCGCGGGCCGCGGGCAGGCCGGTGAGGCGGTAGGCGGCCAGCCTCAGCCGGCTCGCCAGGCCGGGGTCGCGCTGCTGCAGCGCGGCGGCGTCGGAAATGGCCTTCTGGGCCAGTGCGATAGTGCGCTGCTCAGTGGTCTGGCGCTGCGCGCGCACGGCGAACACCGTTGCGGTGGTCGCCACAAGCAGAAGTACGGCGAGAAGCGCGACCACGCGGCGCAGGGTGGTGGTGCGGCGTTTCTCGGTGGCCAGTTCGTGGTCGGTGGCGGCCTTGCTGGCCTCCAGGAACGCCTTCTCCTCGGCGTTGAGCGCGTCCGGGTCGCGTTCGGCCCAGTCGGTGGCCTGGGTGAGCGGTGCGCCCCGGTAGAGCGAGCCGGGATCGCGGCCGTGCGCCTCCCAGTCCGCGGCCGCGGCGGTGAGCCGGCGGTGCACACGCAGGTCGTCGCGTGCCTCGGCGAGCCAGTCCCTGAGGCGCGGCCAGCCGCGGATGACGGCTTCGTGGCTGATCTCGACGCTGTCGTCGTCGACGGTGAGGATGCGCGCGGCGGCGAAGTGCTCGACGACGTCGTCGGCCGCGAGTTCGGACCGCCTGGCGTGGCGTTTGGTGTCCTCGGTGCCTTCGCCGGGGGTGACCAGTCGCAGCAACACCTGCCGGGCGCGGGCCTGCCCACGCCCGTCGAGGCTCGTGAAGGCGGTCTCGGCGGTGTTGGCGATGGCGCGGGGGATGCCGCCGCTCTCGTGGTAGCTGGCGAGGGTGAGGGTGTTGCCCCGCTTGCGCTGCCACGTCTCGAGCAGCGCGTGGCTGACGTGGGGGAGCACGCCGGGTTCGCCGGTGGCGTCGGCGACGAGGCGGGCGACGAGCCCGGTCTCGAGCGCGCAGCCGACCTCGACGGCGGGCTGGGTGATGGCCTTGCGCAGCTCGTCGGTGGTCATCGGCCCGACCAGGACCTGGGCGTCCTCGACGGCCCTCGCCAGGCCGGGGTAGCGGGCGCAGTGACCGTAGAAGTCGGCTCGCAGGCCGAGGACGGTCCGGTGCTCGCGGCTCGTGAGCTCCGCGATGAACTCGTCGCGGTGGGGGAGGGAGAAGACCCCCTCGAACTGGTCGACGACGAGCAGGCCGTCGGTGGCCGGGAGCGTCCGGTGGGTGCCGGGTGTGATCAGCTCCCCGGGCACGCGGGCGAGCAGACCGGCCCTGAGCAGCGAGGACTTGCCGGATCCCGACGCGCCGACGACGAGCACGGTGTCGTGGTGCTCGAGCTTGCCCAGTAGCTTGCCGACGAGCCGTTCGCGGCCGAAGAAGCGGTCGGCGTCGGCCTCGGTGAAGGCTTTGAGGCCCACGTAGGGGGAGTCGTCGCCCCGCGCCGGCGCGTCCGTCCTGTCGATCCCGCGCCAGCGCTGCTCCCAGGACTCCTCGTCGCCGCCGCAGGCCCGGACGAACGCGAGCGTGACGGCGAGGCTCGGCAGCCGCTCGCCGCGGGCGGCGTCGGCGAGGGTGCTGGCGGAGTAGTGGCTGAGCCTGCCGAGTTCGCGGTAGCCGGGGGAGCCGGCCTTCTCGCGGAGCTTGCGCAGGTCGAACGCGAACTGCTGGACCGGACCGGCGAACGGGTCGAGCGGTTTTTCCGGGCGGGGCATGGCGGCGAGTCTTCCACCCGCCTGTTCTGCGACAGTCTCTATAGTTTCAGTGTTGACTAAAACAAACCAAAATCCGGTTCTCACCTTCACCAGAGAGATACAAGGTCTCAAAGGCAACGAGGAGAGAACCCCAGCGTTCGGTACCGGTGGCGGGCGGCAGGGCGGCGACGGCATCATAACGGCTGGTGAAGGCCGCGCCGGCGGTGATGGAGAGCTCGAACGCGAGTGTGCTCGCCGCGTGGTCGCCGAGGTCGGCCGCCGCCCGGAGAGAGGCGGCACGGTCGTGCGCGACCTGCTCCCAGTCGGGGTAGTGGGCCTTCCCGGCGGGGCTGAAGGCGAAGCGGACGACGTTGCGCTCGTCGCCGAGGCCGGAGATCGTGCGGAACGTCTCAGTGCACGCGAGGACGTCACCCGCCGGGTCGAGCACGGCGGCCGCGGTGGGTGCGAGGGCGTCGAGCAGTGCCTGGACGGTGGGCCGCAGCGGTGGCGGCGGGGGAGGGGAGCAGGTGCTGCCGGCCTTGACGAGGCGGTACAGGTGGATCCGTTCGTCCGCGGTCATCCCGAGCGCGTCGGCCAGGGCGGCGAGGACCTGGCCGGAGGGGGAGCGGTCGGTGCCGCGCTCGAGTCGGGTGAGGTACTCGACGCTGATGCCGGCGCGGTCGGCGAGCTCGCCGCGGCGCAGGCCGGGGGTGCGGCGGCGGCGTTCGGTGGTGGGAGGTGCGGTGGCTTCGCGGCGGGCGCGCAGGAACCGGCCCAGTGCGTTGTCGGCCATGATCGGCGAGTCTAGAGGGACCCTGAACGGGCCTGGTTGCGTCCGGCCCGCGCGGTGATGCTGTGGATCATGCGATACCGACTGTTCGGCCGGACCGGCCTGCGCGTGTCCGAGGTGCTGCTGGGCACCATGACGTTGCGTTCGGAGGACCTCGCCCGCCGCGTGGTCGACGCCTACGCCGAGGCCGGTGGCAACTTCCTCGACACCGCCTCTGCCTACGGCGAGAGCGAGGAGGTGCTCGGAGCCGTGCTGGGGCGGCGGGACCGGTTCGTGCTGGCGACGAAGTACGCGTTGTCGCGTGACGCCGGGGACCCGAACGCGGGCGGCAACCACCGCAAGAACCTGGTGGCGTCGCTGGAGCGGTCGCTGCGGCGGTTGCGGACGGACTACGTGGACGTGCTGTGGGTGCACCTGTGGGACCGGCACACGCCGGTCGAGGAGACCATGCGGGCGCTGGACGACCTGGTGCGGGCGGGGAAGGTGCTCTACGTCGGCGTGTCGGACGCGCCGGCGTGGTTCGTGGCGCGGGCGAACACGCTGGCGGAGTGGCGGGACTGGACGGCGTTCTCGGGGCTGCAGGTGCCGTACAACCTGCTGCGGCGCGACGTGGAGCGCGAGCTGCTGCCGATGGCGTCGGCTCTGGGGCTGACGGTGGCGGCGTGGGCGCCGTTGGCGGCGGGGAAGCTCTCGGGTGGTACGCAGCGGTCGGGGCAGCTGACCGAGGGGGAGGAGCGCGCGGCGCGGGCCGTGCGGGAGGTCGCGGACGAGCTGGGGACGACGCCGGCTCGGGTGGCTCTGGCGTGGGTGCGCGCACGCGGGGTGTCGCCGCTGGTGGGGGCGCGGACGCCGGAGCAGGTGCGGGACTGCCTGGGCGAGGTGGTGCTGCCGCCGGAAGCGGTCGCGCGCCTGGAGGCGGCGGCCCCGTTCGAGCGGGGCTTTCCGGCGGACTTCATCGCGGAGTGCGAGCCCTCCGCGTTCGGTGACGTGGTCGTCGTCAGGTGATGAGGCCGGGCACCAGGGAGGGCTGGCGCTTGCGGCGGAGCCAGACCTTGCGGGAGCCGTCGCCGTAGAGCAGCGTGCGGGAGAGTTCCCAGCCCGCGAACTCGGCGTGGATGGCCAGCTGCGTGGCCGCGGTGCGGCGGGAGATGCCGGGCGGCAGACGCAGCGGCCGGTACTCCCAGTCTCCGTCGATCACCCCTTCGTTCATGGCGAGATCACCTGTACCCCTCCGTTGTCGCCGGACGTGACCGTGACCCGTCCGGATTCCTGGTCGACGCTGACGGTGTTGGGCTGGCGCACGGTGGGGAACCGGTGCTTCTCGGTCGGTTCGCCACCGGCGACGTCCAGTCCGACGACCTCGTTGCGCTCGGTGAGCGTGACCCACGCGATGTCGCGCTTGCCGTCGTAGGCGATGCCGTAGGGCGTGCCGGGCAGGGGGTAGCGCTGCCGCATGATCAGCGGGTTGACCGAGAACGCGATGAACTCGCCGCCGCGGGTGTCGACGACGAGCAGGCGGCCGTAGCGGTCGGGGACGCCGTTGGTGGCGCCGTCACCCGCGCGCAGGCCGGCGCCGCGGGTCGGCGCGCCCTTGTCGTCGGTGGTCATCTCGAAGACCGCGCTGCGCAGCCTGTCCAGTTCGACCTTGCGGCCGTTGACCTGGAACTCGAGCGTGGTGCCGCCCTCGGTGAACGTGCCGCCGGGCGTGATCTCGCCGGGCGGGGTGCCGTTCTGGGCGGGGGAGAGGGCGGGCTTGGCGGCTTCGAGGACTTCGGCCACCTGCAGCGGGTCCTGCGTCCCCTCGCTCTGGCCGCACGCTGTCAGCGTGGCGGTGGTCAGGATCAGAGCAGCGAGCCGGCGCAAGATCGGGTCCTCCTGGAGCACGTCGTGGACTTCCAGGATCCACGACGTTCGGTCGGAGGTCACGCAAGGGGTGGGGTGAAACTCGTCGCGGAACCACTCATTTATCTCTATTATTTCAGTGTTGACTAAAATCAAACACTCGACGCGGCAGTCGAACGAGCAACAACCCGAACAAGCGCCAAGAGCAAAAAGTCAGGGCATCGGTCGTTCGGGGTAGCCGAGTTCGATGGCGCTGACGTCGTCGAGGGCGGCCCGGATCGCCGGGGGCAGGGTGAGCTGCTCGGTCTCGAGCGAGGCGAGGAGCTGGTTGGTGTCGCGGGCGCCGACGACGGGGGCGACGACGCCGGGGCGGTCGCGGACCCAGGCGAGGGCGACGCACAGCGCGGAGGTGCCGAGTCCTTCGGCGGCGGTGGCGACGGCTTGGACGATGCGGGCGGCGCGGTCGTTGCGGTGCTGTTCGACGTAGCCGGCGAAGTGGGCGGAGGCGCCGCGGGAGTCGGCGGGGGTGCCGTTGCGGTACTTGGCGGTGAGCACGCCGCGGCCGAGGGGTGCCCACGGGAGCAGTCCGAGGCCGTGGTGCCGGGCGGCGGGGGCGACTTCGCGTTCGATGCCGCGTTCGAGCAGGGAGTACTCGACCTGGGTGGAGATGAGGGGGTGGGTCGAGGGGGTCATGGCGGCGGTGGCGAGTTGCCAGCCGCTGTAGTTGGAGATGCCGGCGTAGCGGACTTTGCCGGAGGTGATGGCGTGGTCGACGGCGGAGAGGGTTTCCTCGACGGGGACGTTGGCGTCCCAGGCGTGCAGTTGCCACAGGTCGACGTGGTCGACGCCGATGCGGCGCAGGGATCCGTCCAGTGCGGACAGCAGGGCGCCGCGGGAGGCGCCGCCGCCGAAGGGGCCTTCGGTGCGGCGGGCGACGGCTTTGGTGGCGAGGACGAGTTCGTCGCGGGGGACGATTTCGCCGAGGAGGGCGCCGAGGATGCGTTCGGCTTCGCCTTCCGAGTAGACGTCGGCGGTGTCGACGAGGGTGCCGCCGGCGTCGGCGAAGGCCATGAGCTGGGTTGCTGCCTCGTCCGCGTCGGTGTCGCGGCCCCACGTCATCGTGCCCAGCGCCGTCCTGGAGACGCGGAGGCCGCTGCGGCCGAGGTATCGCTGTTCCACGTGCGCGATGCTAAGGGGTGATCATCGTGTGAGCCTGGCAATCGGTGTTACTGACCGGTAGGGTCTTGCTGCGTGAAGCTCGGATTGAACCTCGGATACTGGGGCGCCGGCAACGACGCCGCGAACCTTGAGCTGGCCAAAGAGGCCGACCGGCTCGGCTTTTCGGTGGTGTGGGCCGCGGAGGCCTACGGTTCCGACGCGCCGACGGTGCTCGCGTGGGTGGCCGCGCAGACCGAACGCATCGACGTCGGTAGCGCGATCTTCCAGATCCCGGCGCGGACGCCCGCGATGGCGGCGATGACGGCGGCTACTTTGGACACGTTGTCGGGCGGCCGGTTCCGGATGGGCCTGGGTGTGTCGGGTCCGCAGGTGTCGGAGGGCTGGCACGGTGTGCGGTTCGACAAGCCGCTGGCGCGCACGCGTGAGTACGTGGAGATCGTGAAGCGTGCTTTGACGCGGGAGAAGCTGCGTTTCGAGGGTGAGCACTACACGTTGCCGTTGCCGGATGGTCCTGGCAAGGCGCTGCAGTTGACGGTGCACCCGGTGCGGGAGCGGATCCCGGTCTACCTGGCGGCGGTGGGTCCGAAGAACCTGGAGCTGGCGGGCGAGATCGCGGACGGGTGGCTGGCGATCTTCTTCTCGCCGGAGTTCTCGGCGGAGTCGCTGGCGTCGGTGAGGGCGGGCCGGGAGAAGGCCGGCAGGTCGATGGAGGGTTTCGACGTCGTTCCGACGATGCCGCTGGTCGTGGGGGAGGACTGGAGGGCGTGCGCTGATCCGGTTCGGGCGTACACGGCGTTGTACGTAGGCGGTATGGGGTCGCGCAAGCAGAACTTCTACAACAACCTGATGGTGCGGATGGGTTTTCCGGCTCAGGCGGAGGAGATCCAGGAGAAGTACCTGTCGCGGGACTACGCGGGTGCGATGGCGGCGATCCCGTTGGAGTTCCTGGACGCGACGGCGTTGCTGGGGTCGAAGGAGCGCATAGCAGACAAGATGAGGGCTCTTGCGGCGGCGGGGGTCACCACGTTGTCCGTTTCGCCGATGCTGCAAGATCTGGAGCAGGGGATCGCGGGCCTTCGCACCGCGGCCGAGGCTCTGGATCTGGCAGGAGTGGGTAGTTGAGCTGGTTGCAGGCTCTGGTCCTCGGACTGGTCCAAGGATTAACGGAATTCCTGCCGATTTCCAGCAGTGCGCACCTGCGCATCACGTCGACGCTGTTCTTCGGCAACGACGCGGGCGCTTCGTTCACCGCGGTGATCCAGTTGGGTACCGAGGTGGCGGTGCTGATCTACTTCGCCAAGGACATCGGGCGCTTCATCAGCGCCTGGTTCCGCGGCTTGTTCAGCGCCGAGGCGCGCAAGGAGAAGGACTACCGGCTCGCCTGGTACGTGATCATCGGTTCGGTGCCGATCTCGGTTCTGGGGTATCTGCTGAAGGACGAGATCCGGACGTCGGCGCGGAACCTGTGGATCACGGCCACGATGCTGATCGTGTTCGGTGTGCTGCTGGGTTTGGCGGATCACCTGGCGAAGCAGCAGCGTGACGAGTTGCGGATGAAGGACGCGGTCGGGATGGGGTTGGCGCAGGCGCTGGCGCTCATTCCGGGTGTGTCCCGTTCGGGTGGGACGTTGACGGCGGGGTTGTTCCTGGGGCTGACGCGGGAGGCGGCGGCGCGGTATTCGTTCCTCCTGGCGATTCCGGCGGTGTTCGGGGCGGGGTTGTTCTCCATCCCGGATGTCCTGGAGCGGTCGGGTGAGGGTGTTCAGGCGTCGATTCCGCAGATGGTGGTGGCGACGCTGATCTCGTTCGTGGTGGGGTACGCGACGATCGCGTGGTTGTTGAAGTACGTGTCGAAGCATTCGTATTCGGCGTTCGTGTGGTACCGGATCATGCTGGGCATCGTGGTGATGGGGCTGCTGTCGATGGGGTTGTTGCAGCCGATCTAAGGTGGGTGGCGTGGCCACGGTGATCCTGCTCCGACATGCTCGTTCGACTGCCAACGGTTCCGGTGTGCTCGCCGGGAGATCGTTGGGTGTGGGGTTGGACGAGCGGGGGCGGGCGCAGGCGGCGGCTCTGGTGGGGCGTTTGAAGGACATTCCGGTCAGCGCGGTGGTGTCGTCTCCTCTGCAGCGGTGTGAGGAGACGTTGGCGCCGTTGCTGGCCGATCGTTCTTTGGAGGCGGTGGCGGAGCCGGACCTGTCCGAAGTGGACTACGGGGCGTGGACCGGCAAGGCGTTGAAGGACCTGTACGACGAGCCGTTGTGGAAGGTCGTGCAGCAGCATCCTTCCGCTGCTGTGTTCCCCGATGGGGAGGGTTTGGCGCATGTGCAGGCTCGTGCGGTGGCGGCGGTGCGGGCGCATGATGCCCGTGTTTCCGAGGAGCACGGTCCTGGTGCTGTGTGGGTGTTGTGCTCGCACGGTGATGTGATCAAGGCGGTTTTGGCG